>NZ_JBOZWR010000001.1:0-674323 GCF_050864155.1 Planococcus sp. YIM B11945
AGATTTCCCATTGCGCAAGCAAGTAAGATCCCTCAAAGACGATGAGGTAGATAGGTTCGAGGTGGAAGCGCGGCGACGCGTGCAGCTGACGAATACTAATCGATCGAGGACTTAACCAAAAAGGGCAGGCGTGCCCGCGTTTCGTTTCTAATGTCGGCTATCCAGTTTTGAAAGAACAAGTCCGGTTTTAAAAACCGCTTGCCAAACTCGCCAGAGTTGGTATAATAAGACTTGGCTTTCAAAAAAAGAGTCCAGTGATGATGGCAAAGAGGCCACACCCGTTCCCATCCCGAACACGGAAGTTAAGCTCTTTTGCGCCGATGGTAGTTGGGGGTTTCCCCCTGTGAGAGTAGGACGTCGCTGGGCATACATATTGGAGGATTAGCTCAGCTGGGAGAGCATCTGCCTTACAAGCAGAGGGTCGGCGGTTCGATCCCGTCATCCTCCACCATTTTTTCGCCGGAGTAGCTCAACTGGTAGAGCAACTGACTTGTAATCAGTAGGTTGAGGGTTCAAGTCCTTTCTCCGGCACCATTTGCACGAGCCATTAGCTCAGTTGGTAGAGCATCTGACTTTTAATCAGAGGGTCGAAGGTTCGAATCCTTCATGGCTCACCATTTTTTAATTTCATATTGCCACGCGGGTGTGGCGGAACTGGCAGACGCACTAGACTTAGGATCTAGCGCCTTCGGGCGTGGGGGTTCGACTCCCTTCACCCGCACCATTTTTGCGGAAGTAGTTCAGTGGTAGAACGCCACCTTGCCAAGGTGGAGGTCGCGAGTTCGAACCTCGTCTTCCGCTCCATTTTTTCAAATGCAATGCAAGCCGACCCTAAGCCGGGGTGGCGGAACTGGCAGACGCACAGGACTTAAAATCCTGCGGTAGGTGACTACCGTACCGGTTCGATTCCGGTCCTCGGCACCATTTTGTTTGCAAAAAACCACATACGCGCCCGTAGCTCAATTGGATAGAGTACTTGACTACGAATCAAGCGGTTAGAGGTTCGAGTCCTCTCGGGCGCGCCATATTTTTTCACACTCAGCAATTCAGTTCGGGAAGTAGCTCAGCTTGGTAGAGCACTTGGTTTGGGACCAAGGGGTCGCAGGTTCGAATCCTGTCTTCCCGACCATTACAACGGGGCCTTAGCTCAGCTGGGAGAGCGCCTGCCTTGCACGCAGGAGGTCAGCGGTTCGATCCCGCTAGGCTCCACCAACTATATATTTAAAGATCCTGGCGGCGTAGCTCAGCTGGCTAGAGCGTACGGTTCATACCCGTAAGGTCGGGGGTTCGATCCCCTCTGCCGCCACTTTTTTAGGACCTTTAGCTCAGTTGGTTAGAGCAGACGGCTCATAACCGTCCGGTCGCAGGTTCGAGTCCTGCAAGGTCCACCATTTATATATTAACCTGGAGGAATACCCAAGTTTGGCTGAAGGGATCGGTCTTGAAAACCGACAGGGGAGTCAAATCCCGCGGGGGTTCGAATCCCTCTTCCTCCTCCATATTTTTAAAATGGGTGGACAACTTTTTTAAAAGGAATTATCATTATCGCGGGGTGGAGCAACGAGCCGTACGAAGACGGCGAAGTAACATCGATGCAGGCGTCAGCCGAAGCAGATGTCCATTAAGCGTAAAGCATAACCAATCTTCGTAAATAATATTATCGCGGGGTGGAGCAGTTCGGTAGCTCGTTGGGCTCATAACCCAAAGGTCGCAGGTTCAAATCCTGCCCCCGCAACCAAATGGTCCCGTGGTGTAGCGGTTAACATGCCTGCCTGTCACGCAGGAGATCGCCGGTTCGATCCCGGTCGGGACCGCCATTTTTATCTTACATATATGTGGGTCAGTAGCTCAGTTGGTAGAGCATTAGATTGAAGCTCTAAGTGTCGGCGGTTCGACTCCGTCCTGACCCACCATATTGCGGGTGTAGTTTAGTGGTAAAACCTCAGCCTTCCAAGCTGATGATGAGGGTTCGATTCCCTTCACCCGCTCCATATTTTGTACATATGGGCCTATAGCTCAGCTGGTTAGAGCGCACGCCTGATAAGCGTGAGGTCGATGGTTCGAGTCCATTTAGGCCCACCATTCCGAAGTAGCTCAGTGGTAGAGCACCGCACTGTTAATGCGATGGTCGTAGGTTCGAGTCCTACCTTCGGAGCCATACTGGGGAAGTACTCAAGTGGCTGAAGAGGCGCCCCTGCTAAGGGTGTAGGTCGGGAAACCGGCGCGAGGGTTCAAATCCCTCCTTCTCCGCCAGTATATGGCCCCTTGGTCAAGCGGTTAAGACACCGCCCTTTCACGGCGGTAACACGGGTTCGAATCCCGTAGGGGTCATCCTTAAAATACCATGCATCTGATGCATGGTATTTTGTTTTGTCTAAAACTGCTTTTGTTATCGCTTTGCCAATCATTTTTAATTAAAGAGCGATTTTTGGTCTGCTGTCTATAAAACCTCCATTTGTAAATGAAAACGAGTTGATCAATAACTATCTAAAGGGAACAATAGAAGGTGAATGCATCAAAGAGAAAGACCTTCACAGTAATTCTTTAATAGCTTATGCGGATTCTAAGTGACAAGCTTTATATGTTTTAATTATAAAAAGAGACTGGCTTAGCAGCTATAATTTCTGCTAAAGCCAGTCTCTTTTTATAGGGTGAATAAATGATGGACTAAAAGCCCGATTCCTAAAAGGAAAGCGAATAGTGTATTGGTAATTCCTGTTGCTTTCATTGCAGGCATTACTTCTAAAGGTTCTGTATAGCGTTTAAAGGTCTTAACAACTTTCACAGCTTTTGGTGCGCTCAAAAATACGAGAAGCGTCCAAGGAGTGACAGCGCCCATAACTACTAATACCAGCACCCAAAGATACGACAAAGCGAAAAAGGCGAGCAGGATATTAACAGCAGTTGGGCGTCCTACTAAAATAGCCAACGTTTTACGGCCGCTTGCAGCATCTCCGACCATATCCCGAATGTTATTGGTTAACATTATAGCTGCAACTAGAAGAGTGCTTGGTACTGCAAGCAATGAAGCAGTGGTGGTCACTTCGCCGGTTTGAATAAAAAAGGCAATGATGACAATCAAGTAACCCATAACGACACCGGAAAATAGTTCGCCAAAAGGTGTGTAAGCTATGGGATACGGGCCGCCGGTGTACAAATAGCCGATTGACATGGCGATTCCGCCAACGAGCAATAGCCACCAGCTTGTCTGAGAACAAATCCAAATGCCGATAATGCCGGCGATAACATATAACATCAATGCTAAAGTTAGGACGGTTTTAGGCTTGACGCCGTTGCGGACAATGGCGCCGCCGATACCGACGGATTTTTCGTTATCCAGCCCTCTTGCAAAATCATAATACTCGTTGAACATATTGGTGGCTGCTTGAATCAGCAAACTGGCAACCAGCATAGCCAAAAACAACAGCCAGTCGATTGATGAAGACTGATCGAGCGCAATCATCGTTCCTAAAAATACTGGGGCGAAAGAAGCGGTCAAGGTATGGGGGCGGGTTAATTGCCACCAGACGCGCCAGCCTTGGTCTGCTTGAATCGAATGTGTCATGTTTATCTCTCCTTTGATTCTTTCCACTCTATATTGTACTGCAAAAACGGCTGAGTGACAGCAAATGGTGTGCCGATTTTTCGAGAAAAGAGTATGATAGAGAATAGAGATTAAAAAGTGAAGCAGTTTAGTAACAGCTGTTTGAAAACGGAGGTAATTTGGTGAATTCACAATCGTATTCATCGACCGATAAATATGAAGATACGCGGTTTTTAGCGTATCGCTTTTTTACTGAAACTATTGAAGTATCCGGATTGTCTGCATTGGCTTTTTTTGAAGCAGGAAAAGAACGCTTCACAGGAAAACGGATGTTTTGGCAAAACCGGGAAAAGACGTTTACGATGGCAGGGTTAGGCCATGCCTATACGTTAACGACAACAAATCATCACGGACGGTTTGAGGAAATTAAACAGGATTGGCAAAGCTTGTGCAAGCAAATCGTTAATAAAGAGCAATCCATTCAACCGGTTTTATTCGGCGGATTCTCGTTTGATCCATTGAATAAAATGCAAAGCGTATGGACGCATTTTCCGGACGCTTATTTTGCGGTTCCGACCTTTCAGCTGCTTGTCAAAGATGGCCGCTCATACATTAGCATTCATTTGGTCAGCAAGAAAGAAGAAGCTGGGGACGATTTTTCAGTACTGAGAAAAGAACGTGATATGCTTGTTCGCGCAGCTAAAGCAGCAGAGCAGAAAAACTACATCAAACCGGCAGCGTTTAACCGGCAAGAAGTGAAAAAAGATGAGTATTTGGAATCAATTAAAAAAGTGACGGCGATCATCAAAGCGAAACAAGCGGATAAGGTAGTGATTGCAAGATCTTTAAAATTAACGTTTGACCAAACGCTTTCGGCATCTTCGGTGTTGAACCAAGTGGCAACCGAACAACCGGAAAGCTTTTTGTTCGGTTTTGAAGCAGAAGACCAGTTTTTCTTCGGCGCGAGTCCGGAACGATTGGTGAAAGTGGAAGCTCGTAAAGCGTTGTCGACTTGTTTGGCAGGATCGACGCCGCGCGGAACAACACAAGAAAAAGATGAAGAATTGGGCAGAACGTTGCTTGCAGACCGAAAAAACCGTTCCGAGCACCAGTATGTGGTCAACATGATCAATAATGTCTTTAACGAGCACTGCCAGGAAGTTGTGGTCCCGAAAGCGCCACGTTTGATGAAAATCCGCGATATCCAGCACCTGTATACACCGGTTCAAGGCAAATTGAATCCGCAGTCGACGCTGCTTGATTTGGTGCGTGATTTACATCCGACGCCTGCATTGGGCGGAGAGCCGAAACAAGCGGCGCTCAGCTTGATCCGCCAGTATGAAACGATGAACCGCGGCTATTACGCTGCACCGATCGGCTGGATAGATGCAAGTGGGGACGGCGAATTTGCAGTGGCAATTCGTTCAGCGTTTGTAAATGGAAAAGAAGCTTACTTATATGCAGGAGGTGGAATTGTTGAAGATTCTACCCCTGAATCAGAGTACGAAGAAACTTGGGTCAAGTTCCGGCCGATGCTCCGTACGCTTGGAGGTCAATTAAGTGACAAATCGTGAATTTTTAACGGAATATGTATCTGCTTTTACGCATTCTATCGTGCATTTAGGAGTGAAGAATGCGGTGATCAGCCCGGGATCCCGGTCGACGCCTCTTGCCTATGCATGCATGAAGCAAGAAGGATTGACGGTGTACCGCCAAATAGATGAACGTTCAGCCGCTTATTTTGCGCTTGGCTTAGCAAAAGCTTCTAGGGAGCCGGTTATGCTTCTTTGCACATCGGGAACGGCTGCTGCCAATTATTTCCCGGCTATTGTCGAAGCCTATTACGCACGAATTCCCCTTATTGTCGTAACGGCGGATCGACCACATGAATTGCGGGATGTCGGCGCGCCACAAGCTATCAATCAAATCAATTTGTTCGGGTCGCATGTGAAATGGTCGGTTGATTTGCCGATGCCGGAACTGGACAATCGCTTGGATTTCCTCGGTCGCCATTTGCACCGTTCGGTCGCCTCTGCGAAAACGGAACCAAAAGGGCCGGTCCACATCAATGTGCCTTTTCGGGAGCCGCTGCGCATTGATTTTGAACAGCATTACGAAAGCCAAGGGGAAATTGCGCATTTCGGCGCTGCAACTGCTTTAACGAATGAAGCGGAAGTATTTTTGCAGGACGTGCTGAAACAGGAAAAAGGGCTTTTGGTGATGGGCGAAATGACTGCACCGGTTTCACAGGAATTTTGGCAGTTTGTCCAAAAATTGCAATGGCCGGTGCTGGCAGATCCATTGTCCAATTTGCGGGCTAAAATTGATCCTTCTTGCAAGGATTTAATCATTGATTCGTATGATGCATTATTGAAAAATAAACTCTTTAAAGACGAAATGGTGCCGGATGTTGTAATCCGTGTTGGGCCGCAGCCGGTTTCAAAGCCGCTGTCGCTGTATTTGACTGCCGTTCGGCCAAAAACTTATGTAGTTTTTGACGAAAGCGCAATGGTGCGGGATGCGCAATCGGTTGTTACGCATCATATCCAGGCTTCTGCAGATAATTTATGGCAACTGCCAATCAAAGCAAAGCCGGCATCAGAATACCGGCTGAAATGGACCGGGGCGTCTGAAATTTTTTGGCGCGTGATGGAACAGCATTGTGAAGAAGAACTGGATGAAGGCGTTTTGGCAAAAGTTTTCTTTGACGAATTGGATGCGTGCGACATGGTCGTCGGCAGCAGTATGCCGATACGCGACGTGGATACGTTTTTTAAAGCGACCCAGCGCGACATCCGCATTTTTGCCAACCGCGGAGCGAATGGCATTGACGGCGTGGTATCGACCGCATTTGGCGTTCAGGCAGCAGGAAAACGCCCGGCGTATTTGTTTATCGGTGATTTGTCGTTTTTGCATGACATGAACGGCTTGATTGCATCAAAAATGCAGCAGACGGATTTGACGATTGTTATCATGAACAACGATGGCGGCGGAATCTTCTCGTATTTGCCCCAGTCACAGGAAGAACGCCATTTTGAAGAGCTGTTCGGCACGCCGACCGGCCTGACGTTCAGCGACGCAGCAAACATGTACGACACGGAGTACGCGGCTGTGCACACGAAAACGCAATTAGCGGATGCGCTGCAGACGGAAAAAACAAAATCTGTGAAAATCATTGAAGTGTTTACCGACCGGCAGGAAAATGTGCTGGTGCACCGCAAATTGTGGAGCCGGTTTGATGAGGAGCTGGCGAAGCAATGGACCTGACAGCAAATGGTGTCCGCTACCATGTGGAAATAGTCAATGAAACGAAAAAGCCCACGCTGGTTTTTTTGCACGGTTTTACGGGAAGTTCAAAAACCTGGCTTCCGGTAATTGCTCGCTTGCAGGAGTTTAAGATTGTCTTGGTCGATTTGATTGGCCATGGACAGACCGACAGCCCTGAGCAAGTTGAGAAATATGCCATGGCTCAGCAACTAAACGATTTGGAAGAGCTGTTTGCCCAATTGGAATTGGAGCAGTTTATGCTTGTGGGTTATTCGATGGGTGGCCGCACGGCTCTTGCCTATGCGTGCACGTATCCAGAGCGAGTAGAAGCGCTAGTTTTAGAAAGTGCGTCTCCGGGGCTGCGAACTCAAGAAGAGCAAAAACAGCGGCGGACAAATGATGCAATGCTTGCTGAACGGCTACTGAAAGACGGCGTGCCGGCGTTTGTGGATTTCTGGGAAAACATTGAGCTGTTTGACAGCCAAAAACATTTGCCGGATTCTGTTAAGCGAGCGGTTCGCGAAGAACGGTTGGCACAGCATCCGGTCGGCCTCGCCAATAGTTTGCTCGGCATGGGAACTGGTTCGCAAGAGTCGTATTGGGGCCAGCTTGAAGACATGCGGATGCCGGTTTTATTGGTGGCAGGGGCGCTGGATCCGAAGTTTATGGGGATTGCAAAAGCGATGCAGGAGCGGATTCGGGATGCGCAATTTAAAGTTGTGCAGGCGGGGCATGCAATTCACGTGGAAAAACCGCTTGAGTTTGCTACAATAGTAGAGGAGTATTTGCTACTAAAATTTTGAGGAGGAACATCATGACTCGAGAATGGGTTACAGAACGTACATATGAAGATATTAAATACGAAACGTACAACGGCATTGCCAAAGTGACGATCAACCGTCCGGAAGTGCGCAACGCATTCCGTCCAAAAACGGTCCATGAAATGATCGATGCATTTTCACGTGCACGTGATGATTCAAAAGTAGGCGTCATCATCTTAACGGGTGAAGGCGAAAAAGCTTTCTGTTCAGGCGGCGACCAATCCGTCCGCGGACACGGCGGCTATGTGGGAGAAGATGAGATTCCACGCTTGAACGTATTGGATCTGCAGCGCTTGATCCGTGTCATTCCAAAACCGGTAGTGGCAATGGTTGCAGGTTTTGCAATCGGCGGCGGGCATGTTTTGCACGTGGTTTGCGATTTGACGATTGCTGCGGACAACGCACGTTTCGGCCAAACTGGACCGCGCGTCGGTTCGTTTGATGCTGGATACGGTTCTGGCTATTTGGCTCGCATCATCGGGCATAAAAAAGCGCGCGAAATCTGGTATTTGTGCCGTCAGTACGATGCACAAGAAGCACTTGATATGGGCTTAGTCAATACGGTTGTTCCTTATGAGCGCCTTGAAGACGAAACGGTTCAATGGTGTGAGGAAATGCTTGAAATGAGCCCGACTGCACTTCGTTTTGTTAAAGCTGCGATGAATGCTGATACCGATGGCCTTGCTGGACTTCAGCAAATGGCTGGAGACGCAACATTGCTTTACTACACAACAGACGAAGCGAAAGAAGGCCGCGATGCGTTTAAAGAAAAACGCAAACCGGATTTCGGTCAATTCCCTCGTTTCCCGTGATTTTGAATAATTGAAAGCTGTCCTCTTCTGGGGACGGCTTTTTTTAAAGAAAGGATTTTTTAGCATGATGTACCCAAACTGGCTATCACAGCGGGCTTATTTAAGCGGCGGGCGAATGGCGCTGTCGTTTGAAGACCGGGAATGGACATTTTCGGAAATCAATGCCATTGCCTTAACCTATGCTGCAAAAATAACGGCGCTTGGTGTGAATAAAACCTCCCGCGTCGCTATTCTTTCCAAATCGCATCCGGAATTTGTTTTTGTCATGTATGGCTGCCTTCATATCGGCTGTGAAATGGTCATGCTCAATGAGCGGCTGGCAAAAGCTGAGCTGGCTTATCAAATCGAAGATTCGGCAGCGGATTTTGTCTTGGTGGATGACCAGCTGCAGGAAAAAATTGATGCGGCAAGCCTTCTTTTATTCAGCGAAGTTAACGAAGCGGCTCCGGGTGAATTTGCTCCGCAGGAGGAATGGGCGCAGGAGCAGACCATTTCGATCATGTACACGTCCGGGACGACAGGAAATCCAAAAGGCGTGAGGCAAACGGCGGAAAACCATTTTTCCAGTTCGGTGTCGTCGGCGTTGAATATCGGGATTTCACCGGATGATGTGTGGTTGTGCTTTATGCCGTTGTTCCATATCAGCGGGTTTTCGATTTTGATGCGTTCGCTGATTTACGGCATGGGCGTCCGGCTTCATGCGAAATTCGATGCGATGGCTGCTGCTGAAGAACTAGAAAAAGGCAGTGTCACCCATATGTCAGTCGTCGGCGTGATGATGGAGAGGATCCTCACCGTGCTTGATGAGCAACATATGTCGGTGTCGCCGCGCTTTAAATCGATTTTGGCTGGCGGCGGCCCTGTGCCCGTCACTTATATTGAACGGGCATCGGCATACAGCATTTCCGTCTTGCAAACGTACGGCATGACGGAAACAAGTTCACAAACGACGACCTTGCAGCCTGCAGATGCCGCCCGAAAAATCGGTTCTTCCGGCAAGCCGCTGTTTTTGTATGGCGTGAAAATTGAAGGGGCCGCAGCTCCTGGCGAAACCGGGGAAATTTTAATCCGCGGGCCACAAGTGACACCCGGTTATATCGGCCGTTTCTCGGAGCGGCCTGTAGAAGAAGACGGCTGGCTGCATACGGGAGACGTCGGATACATGGACACGGAAGGGTTTTTATTTGTCGTCGACCGGCGTTCGGATTTGATCGTTTCCGGTGGGGAAAACATTTACCCGGCGGAAATCGAGAAAGTGCTGCTCGCTCATCCTTTCGTACGCGAAGCAGGTGTCTGCGGTGTGCCAAATGAAAAATGGGGAGAAGTTCCGGCGGCTTATGTGGTCCTCAGCCAGGAAATGGACATGGACGAACTGATCGTATTTTGCCGGGAACGGCTCGCATCCTATAAAGTGCCGAAATCAATCCGTGCAGTGGAGTCGCTGCCGCGCAACGCTTCGAATAAATTGCTTAGAAGAGAGCTGAAGGCATGGACGTAAGCATTTCAACCATCGAGCTTTATTCGGTAAAAAAGCCGCTGAAACGGCCGTTCAAGACATCTTTGCAATTTGTCGAAGAGCGCGAAAGCATCTTCATCAAAATCACAGATAGCGGCGGCCTTGAAGGATACGGGGAATGCGTGGCGTTTTCCACTCCTTGGTACACGGAAGAAACGGTCGCCAGCTGCCGGTTTGTGTTGGAGCAAGTGCTTGTCCCCTTATTCTCCAATCAAAACTTGAATGATCCGAGAGAAGCGAGTGAACGAATGCGCCATGTTAAAGGCAACCGCATGGCCAAAGCCGGCATTGAAATGGCTATATGGGATTTATTCGCAAAAAAACAAGGCGTGCCGCTTTGGAAACTGGTGGGCGGGGTCCAGAAATCCATACCGGCGGGTGTCGTCGTAGCAGCCGATGAAGAAAAAATTGTGGAGCAAGTCCGTGATGCTGCAAAAAACGGCTACAAGCGCATAAAAATAAAGATAAACCCGGCCACAAATGTCGAAATGCTGAAACAAGTGGTTAAAGAGTATCCGGATCTATTGTTTTTTGCGGATGCCAATGGCGGGTTTAATGAAGAAACCTTCGAGCAGCTGCGGACGTTTGATGGTGTGGGCTTTGCTTTAATTGAACAACCGTTTGGCGAAGAAGAATGGCAGCTGCATGCACGGGCGAAAAGGGAAATGAAAACACCGATTTGTTTGGATGAAAGCATACGGAGTGTAGAAGATGTGCGCCGTATGATGGAGGCGCGAGCAGGCGACATCGTCGTTTTGAAAATGGGGCGGCTCGGCGGCTGGAGCGAAACCTTGAAAGTGGTTGAATTGTGCCGAGCACACGGCATCGGAATGTGGGTCGGAGGCATGATCGAGTTTGGCGTTTCCAAAGCGCATAATTTGGCGCTGGCGTCGTTGCCCGGCATCATCTTGCCCGGCGATTTTTCAGATTCCGGCCATTTTTGGCAGGAAGACGTCATCACACCGGAAATCCATGTGGCAAACGGCGAGATCCAGCTTAGTGTTGAAAACGGCATTGGATACCAAGTGAAGATTTAAGCAGTAAGCCTGAATTCAACGAGAATTCAGGCTTTTTCTATGTTACCATGGCAGTATAGATGGTTTTTAGTGAAAGCGGGGATAGGCAATATGGCAACTATTGAAATTAAAAACTTGGCGATTGGCTTGCCGGAAACGATGAAGTATGGCGAAGGAAAAGAGATGCTTACCGCGATTCGCAAGAAGCAGGTGGAAGAAGTATTTCTATCAAAAGAAAGTTTTCAAGGCGATCAAGTAGCCGACTTAAAACACCACGGCGGCCCAGACCGCGCCGTGTGCATTTATCCGTATGAACATTATGCACGCTGGGAAAACGCATTCGGCAAACCTTTGCCAAATGCGACATTTGGCGAAAATGTGACCGCGACCAATATGCTTGAGGAAGATGTTTACATCGGCAACATTTATCAGCTGGGTGAAGCCTTGATTCAAGTGACGCAAGGACGCGTGCCATGCCATACAATTGACCGCTATGTGGATATGACGCCATTGATGAAAGCCATGATTAAAACTGGGTTTACTGGATTCATGTGCCGCGTATTGGAAGAAGGCAGTGTGCGTGCGGACGCTGAAATAAAACTAGTAGAAGCGAACCCTCAGAAAATTTCGGTGTGGTACACGAACGATGTTTATTTTCACCGGCCAAAAGACGTAGAAGGCATAAAGCAAATATTAGCGGTTCCGGAATTGGCCGATGAATGGCGCAATAAGTTTGAAACGCGGCTGAAAAAACTTAAAGGAATCAACTGAGTAGGAAGCGCAGTTGCTTTATTCATTTTAAGTTTTAAATAAATTACGCTGAAGCAGAAAGGAAGTGAATCGATGTTTTTGAAACGAATCAGCCTGTTGCGGGACAAGATAACGGATTTTGAACAATACCCGTTTAATATCCCGTCTTTGAAAAACTTTGAGCAGCTGGATTTAACGAGCGATGTGACATTTTTTGTCGGGGAAAACGGCTCCGGGAAGTCGACGCTTTTGGAAGCTGTTGCTGCAAAATGCGAATTTAATACAGCGGGCGGCGGGCGTAATAATTTTTATGAAGTTCCTTCAGCAGAAGCTGTATTGGGCGATTATCTCCGGTTGTCGTGGATGCCGAAAGTGACTAATGGCTTTTTCATGCGGGCGGAATCGTTTTATCATTTTGCGACGCATATTGATGAAATCGACAGCACCGGTTTTCAAGCGTACGGTGGGCGGTCGCTGCACCATCAATCGCACGGGGAATCGTTTATTTCGTTGTTCGCCAACCGTTTTAATGGCCGGGCGCTGTATTTGCTCGATGAGCCGGAAGCAGCGCTTTCGCCGCAGCGCCAGTTGGCGTTTCTCCGGATTTTGCATGACTTAACGAAACGGGAAAATTGCCAGTTTATTATCGCGACGCATTCGCCGATTCTTCTTGGATACCCCGATGCTCAAATTTTAAGTTTTGATGACGAAATCCAGGAAATGAGCTATGAAATGACCGATCACTATCAAATCACCAAGTATTTCTTGGACCACCGGGAACGCTTTTTAAAAGAATTGCTGGAGGATCAATAAATGAATTTTTACATAGCCTCAAGTTTTGCCAATGTCGAAGCGGTTTCGGTCGTCGGTGAGAAGCTCAATCAGCTTGGATATGTTCAGACTTACGATTGGACGCTGAACGGCCGGGCGTCCACCATTGGCCAATTGCAAAAAATCGGCGCATACGAAAGGCAAGCGGTTTTAGCTGCCGATTTTGTAGTGGTGTTGCTGCCTGCGGGGAAAGACAGCCATATTGAAATGGGCATTGCGCTCGGTGCTAATAAAAAAGTGTATTTGCATTCATTGACTGATGCGGTGATGGATGTTGAAACAACAAGCACGTTTTATCATTTGCCGGAAGTTGAAATTGTTATCGGGTCGCTTGATGATCTAGTGGAAGCAATCTGCACGGAAAAGCTTGGCTTGGAAGGTTGATATAAAAAGTGACAGGAAAAATGAAAGCACGGAAGCTACTGGCTCCCGTGTTTTTTTCCTTTTTTCCTGTTTTCATTTACTCGAAATTGGATAATTTCCCGAATCAGCTCATAAGGAAGCGGTTCGTCTAAAGGAAATTGGACACTTCCTTTGGCGTTTTTGTATACGGCCAAGCGGTCTTTGAAATAGTCGATTCCGTTGGGCGTCGGGTAAAAACCAATATGATGCTTGAAAGCAGCAAAATGCAGCAAGTTTCCATTTAATACAAAAGTGGGCATGGCATACTTGATCGTTTCTTGTGCTTCCGGAGCTTCTTCTTTCACGATTTCCCTCAAGATTTGCAGTTTTTCTTGAATTTCTGGAGAGAATTGCAGCATGTAGTCGTCAACGGAGTTGAAAGAAAGATTGTTGGTTTCCATCGTTTCTCCTCTTTCGTTTTAGACATCACGAGCGCTTATAAGCCCAGTATAAACAAAAAGGCGAATCCGTCTAGAGGGATTCGCCTTTTTGCTTTTATTTCATGACCGTTTCCAATACTTGAAGGTTTTTCTCCATCAAGGTGAAATAAGTTTCTTTGTTGTCGATGTTTTCTTGGGTCAAGACGCCGAGGTTGTGCATTTCCAATGCTTCTGCACCGACTTCTTTTTGAATGACTTCGGCCAAATTAGAAGAGACATTTTGTTCAAAAACGATGTAATTGATTTTTTTCTCTTTTGCTAAATCGACGATTTGGGTCAATTCTTTTTGTGACGGTTCGTCTTGGCTATTTAATCCTGCAACTGCGACTTGTTCAAAGCCGTACGGTTCAGCGATATAGCCGAATGCCGCATGCGACACAAAGAATGTCTTATTGGATACTTTGTTTGAAAGGTCAGTGAAGGACTGGTCCAATTGTTCAAGTTCTTCCACAAGTTTTGCATAATTGCTTTCAAACATTTCAGCACCTTCAGGATCTGCTTTCACCAACGAATCTTTGATGGATTCTGCCAGTTTTTGGCTCAAGACAGGCGACATCCAAACGTGGGGATCCGTATCGCCGTGGTTGTGTCCTTCGTGGTCTTCATGTTCGCCGTGCTCTTCTTCATGGGAATGTCCGGATTCCAGTTCTTCGTCTGAAATGGCATCGGCAGTCGCCACAAATTCCACGTCCTCGTTTTTCAAGGTTTTCTTCGCATTATCGATAAAGCCTTCAAGGCCCAGCCCGACATAAAACATCAAATCGGCTTCCGCGAGTGCAATCATGTCCTGCTGCGTTGGTTCGAATGTGTGTTCATTTGCTCCAGCCGGATAAACGGACTCGACGTTAACCCGTTCGCCGCCAATTTGTTCAGCAAAATAAGTGAGCGGATAAACGGTGGTGTAGACATGCAGCTTTCCGTCTTCTTCAGATCCGGTTTGTGGATTTTGTCCGCAGGCTGCTAATAATAAAATAAGGGCAAGTAATGGGACGAGCTTTTTCATATGAGGCCTCCAAATTGTAACGATTACGTTTTATTGACTAATCGTATGTTACACGAAAGGTTTCCAAAAAACAAGAAAAACCCCAAAATTATTTTTTGGGGGGCCATTCGTCCGGAACAAAATCGATTCCGCCTTTATGAAACGGATGGCAGCTCAAAATGCGTTTGATTGCCAAATAGCCGCCTTTTATTGCGCCGTGTTTTTCGACGGCTTCGATGCCGTAATGCGAGCAGGTCGGGTAAAATCGACAGCTCGGCGGGCTAAGCGGAGAAATGAAACGCTGGTAAAAACGAAACGTTTTTAAAAGCACGGTTTTCATGTTTTGTCAGCTTCTTTCAAGTAGTCTAAAGCTCTTAATGTTTATTGTAGGCAATTTAAAGGTATTAATAAAGTATAAGAACTTAATTAACTAATTGGAGAGTGATTGGAATGTCAAAGGAATTAAACCAAGAATTAAACGTGCAAGTCGCTACATGGTCGGTTGTTTATACGAAATTACATAACTACCATTGGTACGTAAAAGGCCATCAGTTCTTTACATTGCACGTGAAATTTGAAGAATTGTACAACGAAGCTACATTGCATATGGACGAAATCGCAGAACGCTTATTGGCGTTAGGCGGCAAACCGGTTGCTACAATGAAAGAACAATTGGAATTGTCAGTAGTTGAAGAAGCGACTAGCAAAGAAAGTTCGGATGAAATGGTTCAAACGGTTGTTTCGGATTACGATAAAATTATGAAATCATTAAAACGAGGCATGGAGCTCGCTGCTGAAGACGGCGACGACATGACGGAAGACATGTTGAATGCCATTCACCAAAACTTAGAAAAACATTCATGGATGCTGTCAGCATTCTTGGGTGAAAAGAAGTAAACTAAAGATACAAAAGCGTACGCTTGAACGTGAGTGTACGCTTTTTCTTATGGCTAAGAGGTGGACGATGATGGAATACAGAGATTTGAACGGCAATAAATGCGAATTGACTTTTCAACAAAATGCTTTCCCCATCGACAGCAAGCACGTATTGGTCATTGCAAAATACGGCAGCAGCTGGCTATTGACGAAACATGCAGTGAGAGGCTTGGAATTTCCAGGCGGCAAAGTGGAACCGGGTGAACGTTTACTCGGTGCAGCTCGAAGGGAAGTATATGAAGAAACTGGAGCGTTTGTCGAACAACTTGAATGGTTTGCGGAATACGTGGTTTATTCGGAAGAGCCGTTTTGCAAAACGGTCATGATCGGCACGGTGAGCCGAATGGAACCGATCGAGCTGATGGAGACAGAAGGCCCGGTTTTATTAGAAAAATTAGCAGTAGATGATTCGTTCAGTTTTTTAATGAAAGACGAAGGAATGCAGGCAATTATAGAGAAGGTGAAACAGCTTGGAAAATGGAACGATTGAATCGAGAAAAAGATACCCTTCGCCAAATCCGCATGTTTCCATTGAAGAAATCGTGTATTGGTCAGAAGGGCTGAAAGTAAAAGGCCTCTTGGCGAAACCGAAAGCGCCGGGTGACTACAGCGGCGTGTTGTATTTGCGGGGCGGCATCCAGTCGATCGGCATGGTCCGGCCGGCGCGCATCGCCCAGTTTGCATCGCAAGGCTTTGTCGTATTTGCTCCTTATTACCGCGGAAACCGCGGAGGGGAAGGGCGCGACGAATTTGCAGGCGCCGACCGGTGGGATGCGGTGTATGCTGTGGATGTGCTAAAAGCGCATTGCAACGGCAAGGTTCATTTGCTGGCATTTTCAAGAGGCGGCATCATGGCATTATGGACCGCGGTGCTTCGAGACGACATCACGTCCGTTGTGACTTGGGCAGGCGTGACCGATACGGTCTTGACGTATAAAGAGCGCCCCGATATGCGGCGTATGATGAAGCGCATTTATGGCGGCACGCCAAACACAGCGCTTGCGGCTTACGAAGAACGCAATCCATTGCTGCGGTTGGATGAAGCTACAGCCCCCATGTTGATCATACACGGATTGCAGGATGAAAACGTATCGCCTGGCCAGGCATATTTGCTTGAAGAAGCACTGAAACTGAACAACCAGCCGCACGAAACATGGTATTTCCCGGATTATACCCACTTTTTCCCGCCAGCGGCAAACCGCCGGACAGTCCGGGCGGCAGCGGAATGGATGCGGAGGCACGAGTGAAGTTCTTCAGCATCAACATGATTTTCCAATAAACTTTGAAAAAACCCTGTATCAGCAAAAGCGATACAGGGTTTTAAATCGTTTCTTATAAGTTTAAGATGGGTACTATAAGTTTTAGTTTTGAACAGGTCCGCCTTGTACAGCGATTTCAGGCGCGACAGTTCCGAACTTCTTGAAGTTTTCTTGGAATTGGCGAGCAAGATCTTGTGCTTTTTGGTCGTATGCTTCTTTGTCAGCCCAAGCTTTTCGTGGAGTCAATACTTCGGTCGGAACTCCAGGAACTTCTTTCGGGATTTCAAAGCCGAAAATCTCTTCTTTTTCCGTTTCAATATTGTTTAGCTCACCGTGGATTGCCGCACGCACCATTGTGCGTGTGTAAGACAATTTCATGCGGTTTCCGACGCCGTATTCGCCGCCAGTCCAGCCCGTGTTGACAAGGAAGACTTGGACGCCGTGCTCGTCGATTTTTTTGCCAAGCATTTCAGCGTAAACTGTTGCATGCAATGGAAGGAAAGGCGATCCGAAGCAAGTTGAGAACGTTGCTTCTGGAGCAGTGATGCCGCGCTCAGTTCCAGCAAGTTTAGATGTATAGCCGCTCAGGAAGTGGTACATCGCTTGTTCTTTCGTCAAATGGCTGATCGGAGGCAATACACCGAATGCGTCTGCAGTCAAGAAGACGATTGTTTTTGGATGTCCTGCAACTGAAGGGTCGACGATATTGTCGATTGCTTGAATTGGGTAAGCCGCACGCGTGTTTTCTGTCAATGAACCGTCTGCGTAATCCGGAATGCGTGTTTCTGGATCCACGACCACGTTTTCAAGAACCGATCCGAAACGGATGGCATCGTAAATTTGCGGTTCGTGTTCACGCGTCAAATTGATTGTTTTCGCGTAGCAGCCGCCTTCGATATTGAAGACGCCGTTGTCTGACCAGCCGTGCTCGTCGTCGCCGATCAATTTGCGGTTTTCGTCAGCAGATAGCGTCGTTTTTCCAGTGCCCGAAAGGCCGAAGAACAACGTAACGTCTCCTTCAGGGCCAACGTTTGCTGAGCAGTGCATTGGAAGAATGCCTTTTTCAGGCAAAATATGGTTCATAATAGAGAAGATCGATTTTTTCATTTCACCGGCATACTCCGTGCCGCCAATCAAAATGATGCGTTTTTCCATCGAAACGATGATAAACGTCTCAGAATCCGTGCCATCTACTGCTGGGTCCGCATGGAAGGTAGGGGCATAAACAACCGTAAAGTCTGCTTGATGTGCCGCCAGTTCTTCTGCATTCGGACGAATAAACAATTGATGAGCGAATAAATTATGCCATGCATATTCGTTGATTGTTTGAATAGAAAGGCGAGATTGGTGATCAGCTCCGGCAAACCCTTTAAAGACATATAAAGCATCTTTTTGTTTCAAGTGATTGATGACTTTCGTATAAAGGTTTTCAAAAATCTCAGAAGAAATTGGGCGGTTGACATTGCCCCAATCCACTTTGTTTTTCGTAATCTCCTCTTCTACGATATACTTGTCTTTAGGAGAACGTCCTGTGTATTTTCCTGTTTCAGCTTTGACAGCTCCATCAACGGTTAAAACCGCTTCACCGCGTGATGTTGCTTCTTCTACTAATTGAGGAACAGATAATTGAATGCGTACGTTAGGGCCATTCAATAAATCATTCAGGCCGCTTGCGAAGTTCACTGTATTCATATATATGTACCTTCCTTTTCGTGTATTCCCATGGAAATGGGGAGGAAATAGATTCGAAGATTAGTATAACACATTGTGCCCAATAGTCTATACTAATAGCTGCGGCAAATGCAAAATTTCCAATTCGTACATAATCCTTTATAAATAATAAAAGTTTTTGCTATTAAAAGATAGGAAATGCGAAAAAAAGTTGACATGAACTTGCACATTAAGTAAGATGGAAAATTGAACGGATACTCTTATTCCGAGCTGGTGGAGGGGGCAGGCCCTATGAAACCCGGCAACCTGCTGCAGGTGCAGCGAAGGTGCCAAACCTGAAACAAGGTGCAAAGTCCTTGGATGATAAGAGTGAAAGGTGCTTATGATGATTTTCCCTTTCCTTATGAACTAAAAGGAAGGGATTTTTTTGTGCAAATGCCCTTTATCCTCGTGTATAAAGGCCACAACGGCTTGAAGTCCATTTCAAATGGGCTTGACATGGGAAATGAGTATCAGATCAATTTCGGGAGCAATCTCGCAGGATATAAGGAGGAATACACATTTTGAAAAACCGTCGATTATTTACTTCAGAATCAGTAACAGAGGGCCATCCGGATAAAATCTGTGACCAAATCTCAGATGCCATCTTGGATGCGATTTTAACAGAAGATCCAAATGCTCGCGTAGCATGCGAAACAACTGTAACGACAGGGCTTGTCCTTGTAGCGGGAGAAATTACAACATCTACATATGTTGATATTCCGAAAGTCGTGCGTGAAACTGTCCGCGAAATCGGCTACACACGTGCAAAATATGGCTTTGACTCTGAAACAAGCGCAGTCTTGACTTCTATCGATGAGCAATCGCCTGATATCGCTGCTGGAGTTAACGTAGCGCTTGAATCGCGCGATGGACAAATGACTGATAAGGAACTGGACGATATCGGTGCAGGAGACCAAGGCCTCATGTTCGGTTTCGCTTGCAATGAAACAGAAGAATTGATGCCATTGCCGATTTCATTGGCCCATAAATTGGCGCGCCGTTTGGCAGAAGTGCGCAAAGAAGAAATTCTTCCTTACTTGCGCCCGGACGGCAAAACGCAAGTGACGATTGAATACGATGAAAACAACAAACCGCTTCGCGTGGATACGATTGTTATCTCTACTCAGCATCACCCAGAAGTGACGCTTGAGCAAATTCAGCGCAACATCAAGGAATATGTCATCAACGAAGTGGTGCCAGCGGAATTGATGGATGCAGAAACAAAATACTTCATCAATCCAACTGGACGTTTTGTTATTGGCGGACCACAAGGGGATGCGGGATTGACTGGCCGCAAAATCATCGTTGACACATATGGCGGTTACGCGCGCCACGGCGGCGGTGCTTTCTCTGGGAAAGACGCAACAAAAGTTGACCGTTCAGCTGCATACGCTGCGCGCTATGTTGCGAAAAACATTGTAGCTGCAGGACTTGCAGACCGTTGTGAAGTGCAATTGGCTTACGCAATCGGCGTTGCTCATCCGGTATCATTAGCATTCGATACATTCGGAACTGGCAAAGTCAGCGAAGAAACGTTGATCGATCTTGTCCGTGCAAACTTCGACTTGCGCCCGGCAGGCATCATCAAAATGCTTGACTTGCGCCGCCCGATCTACAAACAAACTGCAGCGTATGGCCACTTTGGCCGCACAGATGTAGATCTTCCATGGGAACGCACTGACAAAGCCGATTTGTTGAAAGAGCAAGCAGGCGTTTAATAGCAACTAGAAAAGACGATTCGGCATTTAGCTGAATCGTCTTTTTTGATTTACTGGCAATTGAATTTTGTTAGTTCTAAAGGTATGATTAATTTATTCGAATAAAAGACTAAAAATTCTAATAATAAAAATGAGAGAATATTCCTAGCGAAAATGCCTGTAATTTATTCACTGGCTGCCGAAGTTTTTGGCTGTTGCAACGATTTATAATAAGCGCCTTTTTCGGCGTACTCCCGGACGATTCGCTCCATGTCTTGTACATCATCTTCGCGGAGCTCGCGTACCACTTTGGCAGGGCGGCCAACTGCCAGCATGCCGGGCGGGATAACTTTGCCGGGCGGCACTAAACTGCCGGCGCCGATAAATGCGCCTTCACCGATTTCAGCACCGTCCATAATAATGGAGGACATGCCGATCAAAGCACCTTTTCGGATGGTGCAGCTATGGAGCATCGCTTGATGGCCGATGGTGACGTTGTCTTCAATCAATAAGGTTTTGCCCGGGCTTTGGTGAAGCACGCTCAAATCCTGGATGCTGACTTTTTTTCCGATAATCGTGGGGGCGACGTCACCGCGGATTACGGTGTTAAACCAAACCGATGACTCGGCTCCAATTGTCACGTCGCCTGTAATGGTGGCATAATCGGCAATAAAAACAGTAGGATCAATGGAAGGCTGTTTGTCTTTGAATGGATAGATCATAAAAAAACTCCTTTTAAAAGATGAACTTTTATTTAATCTTATCAAAACTAGGGTAAAGGTCAAACAGAGACAGTTCCGGCAATGCAGGGAAGGGAGGCGCGAGTGATGTGGAAATGGCAAGCGGTAGGCCAAGCAAAAGCGGTCATTGTTCTTATACATAATGCTTATGAGCACCATCTTCGGTACGCCTGGCAAATCGAGCAATGGCGGTCCGCAGATTTCCATGTTGTCATGGGGGACTTGCCGGGACACGGAGAGAAAATTTCAAAAGGGGCCATTCACGATGAAGCATTCAACGATTACGAAGAGTCGGTGCGCATGTCGATCAAAATTGCGATGGAGCATGAGCTGCCGGTTTTTGTAATAGCACATGGGCTTGGCGCCACATTGGCGATGAATGTGCTGGGCAAATATTCCGCTTCGATTGCGGGAGCTGTCTTTACATCTCCATGGCTGCGCCTTTTGAAAACGCCTGCGCCCGTATCCAATTCCTTGCCCGGACTGCACAAATTAATGTCGAATATTAAACTGGACCACGATATCCAAATCCGGAACCTGACACGGAATATTGAAGTGATGATGGTCGAAAATGATGATCCGTACTATCAAACGATGGTTACATCCGGATGGTATGCGGAATTACAAGCGTATATGAAACAGACTGAGCTTGGAAAAACGCGCTTTCCTGACATTCCGACGTTTGTCCAAACCGGTGAACACGATCAAATTGCAGACAAAGAAGCAGCAAAACTGTGGTTGAAACAGCAGAATCTGAGAGAATTTAGCTACAAGGAATGGAAGAATGGCTACCACGATTTGTTTCAAGAGCCAGAGAGGGAAGACATTTTCATATCGACGCATTTATTTGTTAAAAATATAATGCGCTCGCTTGGCTATTTGGTGGAATAGAAAGGACTTGGACAACTTATGGCATTAAAATACAGCATTCTCGATCAATCCCCTATTTCGGAAGGCAGCACCCCGCAAGAAGCGCTGAAACAGACGGCGCAACTGGCGGTCCATGCCGAGAAATGGGGCTATACGCGTTTTTGGGTATCTGAACACCACGACGCCACAACGCTTGCCGGCTCTTCTCCGGAAGTGCTCATTTCGCATTTGGGTGCCGTCACTAATACGATTCGTCTCGGATCTGGCGGCGTGATGCTGCCGCATTACTCGGCGTTCAAAGTGGCAGAAAATTTCAAGCTGCTCGAAGCGCTATATCCGGACCGCATCGATGTCGGAGTGGGGAGGGCACCAGGTGGCATGCCGCGCGCAAGCTATGCATTGAATGAAGGAAAGAAACGGGATATCAACCAATTTCCAACACAAATTGATGATCTCCGGATGTATTTGAACGATGCAATACCGGAAGAACATCCGTATTTCGGCATGAAAGCAACGCCGGTTACTGATGCAGCGCCGCCCATATGGGTTTTGGGATCCAGCCAAAGTTCGGCGGAACTCGCTGCTGAAAAAGGGCTGCCGTATATGTTTGCCCAGTTTATCAACGGCGAAGGCGGGCAAAGCTTCGCACGGACATATCGGGACCGCTTTGTTTCAACTGAGGAAAGCAAGCCTTACCAAGGCGTGGCGATATTCGTCGTCTGCCAGGAAACGGAAGAGAAAGCGGAATGGGTCGCTTCTTCGATGGACTTGGCACTTTGCATGGGCGCGCAGGCAATGCCGTCAAAAGGCACGCCGCCTCCGGAACGGGCAATGGCTTATCCGTATTCTAAATTCGAGCGTCTGCTCGTCGAGGAAAACCGCCGGCGGATGATTGTCGGCACACCGGAACAAGTAGCAGATCGATTGGAGGAGCTTGCCGCATCCTATGCGGCAGATGAAGTGATGCTCGTATCAATTGCTTATGACTTTGATGACAAATTAACGACGTTCCAGTTGATTGCGGAAGAAATGCAGAAACGCCAATAGCGTTATTACTGAATTTATCATCATCCTGCTTCGATTTGCATACTCTTTAACGTAAAAAAGCGTACGAACCCGGTTCTGGGTTTATACGCTTTTTTAGTGGCTGCAATTGCATCCATTCATTAAAAATCATACTCCGCTTCTTTTGCCTCTCGTATTTTCGTGAACGTTTCCGTCAAAACCACCGTGTCTTCCGCCAGACGTTCGATGCGGAACAACACATCATCGTTGACAATTTGCTTGTTGCGAAAATCTTGTTCTTCAATAAAAACAAAGGTCTGGACGATTTGCGCTTTCATATACGACAAGATAGGCTTCAACTGCAAATCCGCCACTAAATAATGTTTGGAAGATCCCGCAGTTACAAGCATACTGACGACTTTGTCGCGAAATGCGTTGACCGGCAGTAAATCAAAAATGTTTTTAAGCGCTGCTGGAATAGATGCCTGGAATACAGGCGTTCCGATGATGATCGCATCAGCTTCCATCAAAGTTTTCGTGACATAGCCCGTATCGCCTTCATAATCGAGAAAGTTGCGTCCGTCGCTAAACTCCATTTTAAACTCAGCGAGGTCGATCATAGTTGTTTCCACATACGGGTATTTTACAGCAACCATTTGCATGGCTGCCTCAACAGCGGTTCTAGTTTTCGAACCAATTTGAGAGCCGGATAATCCAACCACTTTCATGTTCCATCCTCCTTACTTTTTAGCTGTGTATTTTTTAATGGCTGGCAAAATTTCGCTGCCGATCATGTCGAGGTTTTTCTTGATGTTGTCCATCGGCATGCCGCCAAAATCGATTTGGGCAATATAACGCTGATGGCCGAACACTTCGTGCTGATGCAGAATTTTTTCAATGATCTGCTGCGGGCTGCCGATGTTCATGATGTTATGCGGATCGACGCCTTGGGCAAAGAGCTGCTTAGGGAAGCCGCCGCCATTTGTCAGCTTCATGCCTTCGTTGATATGCGGATACAGCTCTTTCAATGCCTGCTGGGACGATTCAGCAGCATAGAAAAATCCGGCCGTTGCCACAGGCAGTTCATCTGGATTGTGTCCGCCGGCACGTGCCGCTTCCCGGTAAGCATCAATGGTGCGTTTGAATACTGAAGAGGCGCCGCCTAAATGAGCCATGAACATTGGTACTCCAGCGTATCCTGCTTTCATAGCGCTGGCAGGCGTTCCGCCAACTGCTCGCCAAATCGGCATCGAACCATTCACAGGGCGCGGCAAAACTTTAGCATTCCGCAGCGGTGCACGGAACTCGCCGCTCCAATTGACGATTTCTTCTTCATTGATTAGCCGGAGAAGGTCGAATTTTTCTTCAAACAAATCTTCGTAGTTGTGGACATCATAGCCAAGCAAATCAAAAAGCCCGATCCGAGAAGCGCGCCCTGCGACAATTTCGGCCCGGCCGTTTGAAATCAAATCAAGCGTTGCGAAATTTTCATATACTCGTACAGGATCGGAGGTACTGATGATGGTGGAAGAACTGGCAATCTTAATTTTTTTGGTCGCTTGCGCAATCGCAGAAAGCACGACAGCATGCGCTTGAGTTGCGAAATATTCCTGATGGCTTTCGCCGACGCTGAAAAAGTCGATGCCCGCTTGTTCGGCAAGCAACGCGTATTCAATGATATCTTGAACGCGCTGTTGTGCGGATATTCTTTCGCCAGTGGCTGGATTCGGCAAATGGTCCCCTAAAGTGTAGATCCCGAACTCCAGTCCGTTATCCGGGTTGATGCGATATTTTTCCATGATTAAAGCCGCCTTTCTGATGAGTGACTATTGTGATCCTAAATACACTTCTAAAAGTATCATAGTGTGCCAAAAGTTACCAAAGTGAGGATTCAGCTTTGAGAGGAAATGAAAAGAGGCAGTAACTAGAATACTCTTTACATTTCCATTGAGCGCTTTACTTGCAGTCGTTTTCTTTTCTTTAGGAGCCAAGCAACCTTTTTGAAATGAAAAAAGAGCGAAAACCCACGAAAGGATTTTTGCTCATTTGACATTTATTCTTGGATAGTGGCTGATTTTATTCCAGCGAACGCTTTTTTCTCTTTTTTGCCGTGAAGGAAATAGTACAAGACGGCCGTCAGCAAAATGACAATTGCCAAAACGACATATAATTTTTCAAAGCCGAGAACCGGAACGACAAATCCGAGCAAGTAAGGCCCGAACCCGAGTCCTGCATCAAGGGCGATAAAGAACGTCGAAGTGGCAAGGCCCAAACGGTGCGGCTCGGTCAATTTGACGGCAATCGTTTGGGTGCTCGACTGCATATTGCCAAAGCCCAGGCCGATAAGCACGCCTGCCATAAGCAGCATAACGCCTGTCGTGACGGTGCTCAATAGCATCAATCCCGCTGCAAACAAGAAAAATGCCGGATACATGACGAAATTTGCGCCTTTAGCATCCATGAGACGGCCGGTAAATGGACGCGACAGCAATACCGCAACGGCGTAAACGACGAAGAAGAAACTCGCGGTTTCGACTAAATCGATTTCGATGGCATAAAAATTAATGAAGGAAAGAATACTGGAATAGCAGAATGCGATCAGCATGGTGATCAAAGCGATCGGCAAAGCTTTCGGTTCGATAAAATTGGAAAGTTTGAATCCTTTTGCTTCGATAGCAGCTTCTGCCGTTTTTGAAATTGGCGCCAACTTAGGAACGCGCACGAGCAAACCGACGAGCAGGCAAACCACACCGAGTGCAAGGCAAAACGCAAAGATCGTTTGGAAGCTGGTGATCTGGCTCATGTACAGACCGATAAACGGTCCGATGGCAGTGGCCAGCGTCGCGCTCATGCTGTAGTAGCCGATGCCTTCGCCTCGACGAGTCGGAGGAATAACTTGGGCTACGATTGTGCCGGCTGCCGTACTTGCCATGCCAAGCGCCATCCCGTGAATCAAGCGGGTAACTAATAAAACAGGTAGGCCGAGATTAATAAAATACAAAAGAGTGGTCAAGGTAAAGAATATCAGCCCGATGACCAATGTCCGTTTGCGGCCGATAATGTCGATCATGCGGCCAATGTACAGCCGGCCGAATAACGTCCCGACTATAAAGATACCGGTGATGAGTCCTGCTTCACTGGTTGAAGCATCAAATTCTTCAACTGCATAAAGCGCCATCGTCACCATTAAAAGATAAAAGACCAATGTTAATAAAAAATTGACGGATGAGGCGAGGATAAAATCCTTCGTCCAAAGTTTTGTTTGTGATTGATTCAACGCTATTGCTCCTTAATTTAATAGATTTGCCCGAATTTCTTCCATGACCTGAATGGTTTCAAGTTGTTGTTGTTCTGTAATTCCTTGGAGAATGTCTTGTTCAAATTTGTCGATTGCCACGCGGACCTTTTTGTAAAGGGTTTGTCCGAGTTCTGTGAGCTGAACCCGTTTTTCCCGTTTGTCCTTTGTCGGCAGCTGTTCGATATAGCCCATTTCTTCCAAGCGGGTGATGGTGCGGGTAACGGTGGGTTTTTCAGTGCTTTGGTAGCTGGCAAGTTCGACCAATGTCGAAGAGCCGTGATTGGCCAAATAATACAGCGTTGACCATTGCGCCCGGTGTAAGTCATGCTTGGCAAGCTCTAAGTTCAACTGATGCTCGAATGGCCTGTAGAGCAAAATGAGTTGATGGAAAAATTTCTGGTAAGTTGTGTTCACAGTACCAGCTCCTGTCATTTAGTTACTCTTGATAACTGTTACTCAAGGTAACTAAAAGGATAGCAAAAAAAACCGCTTCTGTCTAGAAGAGTATTTCAAGCAAATAAAACCCCTTGGAGAATTTCCAAGGGGGTGAATCCATTCCGATTAAATTTTTGTTGGTTTTTTTTCAATGGCCACTAAAAAAGGAGGGGAATGCTGCTGGTTGATAAAACCATATTGCAGCACATCAAATTGCGTTTGCGGCAAGTTTTGGGCGAATGCCATCACGGCGTCCCGTTCTTCGCTGCCGCCCGCATGTCCGCTGTAGATGACAACGAGCAATAAGCCATTCGGTTTTAATTTGGCCAAGCACTGTTCCAATGCAGAAATGGTGCTGTTCGCGACGGTGATGATGCTGTGATCGCCTTTCGGCAAATAGCCGAGGTTGAACACCGCAGCGGATACGGATTCGTTTACATACTGATCGATTTTTGCGTGGCTGTCGTGGATTAGCTCCACGTGGCTGTATCCGTCAACGCGCTGCCGGGTGGAGGCAATCGCTTGCTCCTGAATATCAAACGCATAAACTTTTCCGGTTGGCCCAGTCAACTCCGCGAGAAACAAAGTGTCATGTCCATTGCCGGCAGTCGCATCGATTACTGTGTCGCCGCTGGCAACGGCAAATTCCAACAAGCTTTTGGTAAAAGGCAAAACGCGCTGTAAACTCATGCTTTCACGCTCCCCGCAAAAAACTTTCCTTGCCAGCTTTCACGGCGAACCATTTCTGTATCGATGCCGTTCAATACATCCCATTTATTGGCGCTCCACATCGGCCCAATCATAAAATCGATTGGCCCGTCGCCCGTAATGCGCTGGATGACCATTTCAGGCGGCAGCACTTCCAGTTGATCCGCGACAAGTTCGATATACTGCTCTTTTTCCAAAAATTCTACCATGCCTTTTTCGTATTGCTTGACCATTGGCGTGTTTTTCAATAAATGAAGCAAATGGATTTTGATCGCTTGCACGTCGAGCTTCGCCACTTCGCGTGCCGTTTCCATCATCATGTCCCGGTCTTCTAGAGGCAGGCCGTTGATGATGTGGGTGCAGACGCGAATGCCATGTCTCCGCAATTTTTCAACACCTTCTATGTAAGAAGGGAAGTCGTGTGCGCGGTTGACAAGAAGCGCCGTCCGTTCGTGGACCGTCTGCAAACCGAGTTCGACCCACAAATACGTCCGTTCGTTAAGTTCCGCTAAATACTCGACGACGTCATCCGGCAGGCAGTCGGGGCGCGTAGCGATGCTCAGACCCACAACATTTTCCAGTGCAAGCGCCGCTTCGAATTTTTCTTTGATGACCGGCAGCGGGGCATGAGTATTCGTATAGGCTTGGAAATACGCCATATATTTTCCGTCTTTCCATTTCTGGTGCATCTTTGATTTTATTTTTTCAAATTGTACCGGGATCGAGTCGATGCGGTCTCCGGCAAAATCACCAGAGCCGGCGACGCTGCAAAATGTACAGCCCCCGTGTGCCACCGTGCCGTCGCGGTTTGGGCAATCAAACCCGGCATCCAGTGCAATTTTCATGACCTTAAAGCCAAATTCATCGCGCAAATGGCGATTCCATGTATAATAGCGCTTTCCGTCTGAAGGAAAGGGCAGTAGGTTTTCCATGCAAAACAACTCCTCTGCCTGGTATTGTATCATGCCGGAAAAATAGACGACAATATCGAAAAAAGCTAACTATATAAGATGAACGTAGGAAATATCACTTTTATATACTGCTTCGGTCGCTTAGGGTAAGGCAAAGACGATTGCTCCTGCGCAAGCTCGTCGCCAAAGAGCCGGGAAGAACACTCGTCTTATCGCTTCGTCGGCATTCGTCGGCTTACGCCTGCCGCCCGTGGACGCGCCGAAGCTAAGAGATTTCTTATTACTAGATAGAGATAATCATCATGATTGTTCTATTATTGCTAGAAGTCTAGAAGATATGTAGCAAAACAGCGGAGGCTCCCGCAAGCCCGCAGGAAAGATAGTGACTGAAAGGAGTTCGGGCAATGCCATTGCGACGAAGCTAGCGCAGCGATGCAGGAGCACACGGGTTTAGCGGAATGTCAGCTATTTATTCATATTTTAATTCTGCTTAAATATTTCGCATTTCGAAAATTTTTCTTGTAGAGTGTTTGAAAAACGAATACAATGACTGATGGAAAGTGAACTGAAGGAGAGACTTTTATGCCAAAACGCGTCTGGCTGTTAATCATTGGAATGCTCGTGAATGTTACGGGGAATTCGTTTTTATGGCCGTTAACTACTATATATATGCACGATTATTTAGGGAAGTCATTGTCGGTAGCCGGGCTCGTTTTGATGGTCAATGCGGCAGCAGCCATTGTTGGTAATTTGCTTGGCGGCGCGCTGTTTGATAAATACGGCGGCTACAAATCGGTAATCGGCGGCATCATTTTGACAAGCCTAGCGTTAACCGGGCTGACGATTTGGCATGATTTTATGCAGTTTGCCGTTTTTTACACGATTATCGGTTTTAGCGGCGGCATTGTGTTTCCGAGCATGTATGCCATGGTCGGAACGGCTTGGCCAGAAGGCGGAAGAAAAGCGTTCAATGCCATTTATCTTGCACAAAACGTCGGCGTGGCAATCGGGCCGGCAATGGCTGGCGTATTAGCCGCATATAGCTTTGATTATATTTTTGCAGCGAATTTGGGCATGTACTTGCTGTTCTTTTTAATTGCGGTTTTCGGTTTCAAATCGATGTCAATTTCACCATCCAGCCATACATCGGTTTTTAACGAAAAAAAGAAAATTCGCAAACGCGGCCCTTTTTATGCCTTGATGATTGTGTGTGCCGGCTATTTGCTTTGCTGGATCGGCTACGTCCAGTGGCAATCGACCATTTCTGCATATACGCAGGAAATCGGCATCACATTGCCGCAATACAGCTTATTGTGGACGATCAATGGTTTATTGATTGTCATTGGCCAGCCGTTTATCCGTCCGATCATGAAACGGATTGAAGACAACATCAAGAGCCAGCTTGTCATTGGGATTTTGATCATGACGGTGTCTTATTTGGTTGTCGCATTTGCAGAGGATTTCAGTATGTTCGTTATCGCAATGGTGATTTTAACGATCGGGGAAATGTTTGTCTGGCCGGCTGTTCCGGCACTTGCCAATCAATTGGCGCCGAAAGGGAGAGAAGGATTTTACCAAGGCATCGTCAACAGTGTCGCGACGAGCGGCCGGATGATCGGTCCGCTTTTTGGCGGTTTGATGGTGGATTTATACGGCATGCAGGCGCTTTTTATGGTTATTACGGTATTGGTCGCAGCGGCGATTATTACGTCGCTTTTATACGATCGTCCACTGAAAAAAGAATTGAACGAACAACTTCAAGAAAATTTTACGCAATGAAAAAGGCAATCCTCAAAGGGTTGCCTTTTTTCTGCAAGTTGCGTTTTAATAGGGAGTTTGTTTAAATTAATAGTGAAAGCGCTTAATTATTATAATAGTAGAAAGATTGACGAAAAAGGGGGCATTCGGTATGAAACCGATATATGGGTCTGCTCGTGAAGCAGTGGAACAAATACAAGATGGCGCGACCATTATGGTTGGGGGATTCGGGCTGGTTGGAATCCCGGAACAATTGATTTTGGCGCTGGTGGATAAAGGCGTAACCGACTTGACCGTCATCTCGAACAATTGCGGCGTGGATGAATGGGGACTGGGTTTATTATTAAAAAACAAGCAAATCAAGAAAATGATCGGTTCATATGTAGGCGAAAATAAAGAGTTCGAGCGCCAAGTGCTGTCCGGCGAAATCGAAGTTGAATTGACGCCGCAAGGCACGCTTGCTGAAAAAATGCGGGCAGGCGGAGCGGGCATTCCGGCCTTTTTCACTCCAGCAGGCGTTGGGACGACGGTCGCTGAAGGCAAGGAAATCCGCGAGTTTGAAGGCAAGGAATATGTCCTTGAACACGCGCTGAAAGCGGATTTTGCCTTGGTGCGCGCTGCCAAAGCGGATAAAATGGGCAACTTGGTTTACAACAAAACGGCGCAAAATTTCAATCCGTTGGCTGCAGCGGCAGGCAAAATCACCATTGCAGAAGTGGAAGAAATTGTGGAGACCGGCGACATTGATCCGAATCATGTCCAAACGCCAAGCATTTACGTGCAAGGGCTGCTGCAAGCCAAACAAGAAAAACGCATCGAGCGCTTAACAACTCGGACGGTTTAAGAAAGGGCGGGGAATTTCGTGGATAAACAAATGGTAAGAGAACGAATTGCAAGACGCGCCGAAAAAGAAATCAAAGACGGCGATTACGTCAACCTAGGAATTGGCATGCCGACACTCGTCGCCAATTTTATTTCTGACAATAAAAGCGTGGTTCTTCAGTCGGAAAACGGCCTTTTAGGCATCGGGCCATATCCAACTGAAGACGAAGTCGATCCGGATCTGATCAACGCCGGCAAAGAAACGGTGTCAACGATTCCTGGTTCTGCGTTTTTCACAAGCGCTGAATCATTCGCAATGATCCGCGGAGGCCATATTGATGTAGCGATACTCGGCGGCATGGAAGTGGCCGAAAATGGCGACTTGGCAAACTGGATGATTCCAGGAAAAATGATCAAAGGCATGGGCGGTGCGATGGATCTTGTCCACGGCGCGAAAAAAGTCATCGTCATCATGGACCATGTGTCAAAAGACGGCTCTGCTAAAATCAAAAAGCAATGCGACTTGCCGCTGACCGGCAAAGGCGTGGTCAATAAAATCATTACGGAACGCGCGGTAATTGAAGTGACGGAAAACGGGCTTGAATTGCTGGAAGTGTTCGACGGCTTTACGGTCCAAGACATCATTGATTCAACCGATGCGCCGCTGAATACAGAAAACGTCAAAGTGTCCTAAGCTATTGCCAAAAAACGGGGCTTCGTCTAAAATGAATATCAATAGCAAATGGCAGTGAAGAGGAATAGTAAATTGCTTTTTATCTAAAAGAGAGCCGGCGGTTGGTGCAAGCCGGTGATAAACGCAATTGAACTCGCCTTGGAGCCAGTGTATGTGAAATTAGTAAGATACACCGTTTTCCGCGTTAAGGAATCAAGTTGAGCGAGTAACTCGCTAATTTGGGTGGTACCGCGGGAAACTCCCGTCCCTTATTTTATTTAAGGGGCGGGAGTTTTTATTTATGAGGAGGAAAATTGATGACATTCAAGCACAAAGAAGTAGAAAAGAAATGGCAGAAATACTGGGCCGACAACAAAACGTTCAAAATGGAGAATGACGAAGCCAAACCGAAATTTTATGCACTGGATATGTTCCCGTATCCATCAGGCGCCGGCCTACACGTTGGCCATCCGGAAGGCTACACGGCAACCGATATTTTGAGCCGCATGAAGCGCATGCAAGGCTATAACGTTCTTCACCCTATGGGCTGGGATGCATTCGGCCTTCCTGCAGAACAATACGCACTTGATACAGGGAATGATCCGGCTGAATTTACCGCGAAAAACATCGCGACATTCAAGCGCCAAATCCAGGAACTCGGTTTCTCGTATGACTGGGACCGTGAAATCAATACGACCGATCCTGCATATTACAAATGGACACAGTGGATTTTTATTCAGCTTTACAATAAAGGCTTGGCGTATGTGGACGAAGTAGCGGTCAACTGGTGTCCTGCACTTGGTACAGTACTTGCCAACGAAGAAGTGGTCGACGGCAAATCCGAACGCGGCGGACATCCGGTCGAACGCCGCCCGATGCGCCAATGGGTATTGCGCATTACGGAATATGCAGACCGCTTGCTGGAAGATTTGAATGATTTGGATTGGCCGGAAAGCTTGAAAGACATGCAGCGCAACTGGATTGGGAAATCCGAAGGGGCAGAATTGGAATTTCATGTGGATCAAACGGATCATTCGTTCCGCGCATTCACGACTCGCCCAGATACGATTTTCGGTGCAACGTATGCGGTACTCGCGCCGGAGCATAAATTAGTGGAAGCAATCACCACACCGGAGCAAAAAGCAGCAGTTGAAGCGTATATCGATGAAGTGAAAACGAAAAGTGATTTGGAGCGCACCGATTTGGCGAAATCAAAGTCGGGTGTCTTCACAGGCGCGTATGCCATTAACCCAGCAAGCGGCGATCAAATGCCGATCTGGATCGCCGATTACGTCCTTGCAACTTACGGAACGGGTGCCATCATGGCGGTTCCGGCACACGATGAGCGGGATTATGAATTCGCAAAGCAATTCGATTTGCCGATCGTTGAAGTCGTATCAGGCGGAAATATTGAAGAGGAAGCGTATGCAGGAGACGGCGAATTAATCAATTCGGCTTTCTTGAATGGCTTGAACAAAAAAGAAGCAATTGCTAAAGCGATTGCTTGGCTGGAAGAGCACGAAGTCGGCGAAAAGAAAATCACGTTCCGTCTGCGGGACTGGCTGTTCAGCCGCCAACGCTACTGGGGCGAGCCGATTCCAATCATTCATTGGGAAGACGGCACAATGACACCGGTTGATGAAAAAGATTTGCCATTGGTATTGCCAGTGACGACCGACATCAAACCGAGCGGCACCGGCGAATCGCCGCTTGCCAATATCGAAGACTGGTTGAATGTCGTGCATCCGGAAACGGGCATGAAAGGGCGCCGCGAAACCAATACAATGCCGCAATGGGCAGGAAGCTGCTGGTACTACTTACGCTTTATCGACCCAACCAACGACAAAATGTTGGCGGATCCAGAATTGTTGAAACGCTGGCTGCCGGTTGATGTATATATCGGAGGCGCTGAGCACGCGGTTCTTCATTTATTGTACGCACGATTCTGGCATAAAGTGCTTTACGATATCGGTGTAGTTGAAACGAAAGAACCGTTCCAAAAATTATTCAACCAAGGCATGATTTTGGGAGAAGGCAATGAAAAAATGTCGAAATCCAAAGGCAATGTCGTCAATCCGGACCAAGTGATCGAGAGCCATGGAGCCGATACACTTCGCATGTATGAAATGTTTATGGGGCCGCTTGAGGCGTCCATCGCCTGGTCGACAAATGGCCTTGACGGTTCGCGCCGGTTCTTGGACCGTGTATGGCGTTTGTTCATCGAAGAAGGCGAGTTAAGTTCGAAAATTGTCGATTCAAATGACGGCAAATTGGACAAAGCCTACCACCAGACAGTGAAGAAAGTGACAGAAGACATTGAAGGGCTTCGCTTCAATACGGCGATTTCCCAAATGATGGTCTTCATCAATGAAGGCTATAAAGCCGACGCAATTCCTAAAGAATTCGTCGAAGGTTTTGTGAAGCTCTTGTCGCCGATTGCACCGCACGTAGCGGAAGAACTGTGGGAAAAATTGGGTCACAGCGAAACGGTAGCGTATGAAGCATGGCCGGTGTTTGATGAGTCGAAACTTGTGACCGACGAAGTTGAAATCGTTGTCCAAGTAAACGGCAAAGTGAGAACGAAACTGGTTGTCGCGAAAGACAGCACGAAAGAGGAATTGGAAGCAGCCGCGCTTGCAGATGAACACGTCCAAAAAGCAGCAGAAGGCAAACAAATCCGCAAAGTCATTGCCATTCCAGGGAAATTGATTAATATAGTTGTAGGGTAATAAAAGAAGCCTGTTCGCCGCATTGTGCTGGCGAACAGGCTTTTTTGTGTTTTTGAGGAGCGTGCGTATTTCTCGCTGAACGTGCGTATTTTCCCGTGAACGTGCATAAGATTCGCTGAACGTGCGTATTTTCCCGTGAACGTGCATAAGTTTCGCTGAACGTGCGTATTTTCCCGTGAGCGTGCATAAGTTTCGCTGAACGTGCGTATTTTTTCGTGAACGTGCATAAAATTCGCTGAACGTGCGTATTTTTTCGTGAACGTGCACAAACTTCACTCCACGTGCGTAAAACAACATAAAACCACAATCAAACGCCGACAAAGAAGCCATCCGCAGCTGCGGATGGCTTTAAAATCGAAAATTAGACGTTGGCGGCAGATTCTGCGGCAAATCGTGCGGCGCTTTGGCCAGCGACGTTGCCGGTTACGAGCGCAGACGTGATGTTGTAGCCGCCGGTGTAGCCGTGGATGTCCAAAATCTCGCCACAGAAGTAGAGGCCAGGCTTCATTTTAGAAGCCATCGTTTTCGGCTCAATTTCCTTGATGGAAACGCCGCCGCCGGTGACGAAAGCTTTTTCGATCGGTTGAGTGCCGGTAACTGTCATGGTGAAGGCTGTCAGCTGAACCGCCATGGCGCGGACTTTGTCGCTTGCCAGTTCTGCGCCGATCGCTTGCGGGTCAATGCCTGCGCGCTCCAGCAAAAACAGCAGCCAGCGTTCTTGGGCAACGCCTTTCCAGACGTTTTTCACAGCTTTTTTCGGTTCGTCTTTCATGAGCTTAAAAAGAAGCTGAAACGCTGATTCTGCATTCTCAGTTGGCAACGAGTTGATGCGCATGTCCACTGGAACGCCGCCATTTTTCTTCATTTCTTTCACAACAAATTGGCTGCAGCGTAAAATGGCAGGACCGCTCAAGCCGAAATGCGTGAACAGCATGTCCATTTGGTGGGTAATGAGCGCTTTGCCTTTTTTATTGAGCACAGATACAGCTGCATCGCGCAGCGCCAACCCTTGCAGTTCGCGGCTGACGATAAATGGTTCTTTCGACAACAGTGGCACTTCGGTTGGATACAAATCGGTTACAGTGTGGCCCGCTTTTTCCGCCCATGGGTAGCCGTCGCCCGTCGAGCCGGTTTGCGGAACCGCTTTACCGCCGACTGCGACAACAATCGCTTTTGCAGTGTATTCTTTGCCGGAATGCAGCCGGACGCCCGTTACTTTTTCATCGGTCATCAATAATTTTTTCACGGGTGAATCGAGCAGCACCGTTACGCCGAGGCGGTCCATTTCGTGGAACATGGCGTCCGCGACGTCTTGCGCCCGGTCGGAGACAGGAAACATGCGGCCATGGTCTTCTTCTTTCAACGCTACGCCCAAGCCTTCGAAAAACGAAATGATGTCTTCGTTATTAAAGACGGAAAACGGACTATGCAAAAAACGGCCGTTCCCTGGAATATTCTTCACAATTTCGTCAAGAGGCAAACGATTGGTGACGTTGCAGCGTCCACCGCCGGAAATGACCAATTTTTTTCCGAGCTTTTTTCCTTTTTCAATCAATAAAACCTTTTGTTTTCTAGAAGCAGCGGCAATGGAAGCCATTAAGCCTGAGGGACCCCCGCCGATAATGATGACGTCATACATAAGATAGGAACTCGCTTTCGTTTTTCTTTTCAGTATACACGAAGCGCGGAAACTCGTTGAGTAATTTCTTCGATAGGTGTACACTATCGTGTAGATTGCTTTTACAACTATCATGTCAGGAAGTGCAAAATGTCATCACTCATTAAAGGAACCGCCATTTTAACCTTAGGTTTATTTTTATCGAAAATTTTAGGTGTTATATATGTTATTCCGTTTTACGGCATGGTCGGCGAAGAAAATGTTGGCCTTTACCAATATGCATACATACCGTATAACTTGATGCTGTCGCTCGCCGTATCCGGTGCACCGATCGCATTTTCTAAATTCGTCGCGAAGTACAACACGCTTGGCGATTACGAAACCGGCAGAAGGTTGCTGAAATCCGGGTTGTTGACGATGTTGATTACCGGTTTTATATCCTTTTTGCTGCTTTATTTATTGGCTGAACCGATTGCTAATATGACGATCGATCCAAAAGACAAAATCCATTCCGTACAAGATGTAACAGAAGTGATCCGCTGGGTCAGTTTCGCTTTGATTGTTGTGCCGTTCATGAGTTTATGGCGTGGGTTCTTCCAAGGCTACAACTACATGATGCCGACTGCGGTATCTCAGCTGATCGAACAAATTGTCCGTATTGTTTTCTTGCTTGCGGGAGCTTATATTGTCTTGAATATTTTTGATTCTAGCCCGAATGTAGCTGTCCAAGTGGCTGTGCTTTCCGCATCTATTGGAGCGCTAGGCGGAGTCGCGGTTTTGTTCTATTATTGGAAAAAGAAAAAACCCGAATACAACGAACTTCGTTCAAAGTCTGTCCAGTCATACGATGTGCGGCTGCGTGACATGTATAAGGAAATTTTGGTTTATGCCGTGCCGGTCGTGTTCCTCGGCATCGCCAACTCACTTTTCCAATTCGTCGATATGCTGACGTTCAGCAATGCCATGAGTACGACAGAACATGCAGCAGAGGCGGGCACGTATTTAACGATGCTCAACTTTACAGCCCATAAACTGGTGATGATTCCGGTTATGCTTGCTACTGGTTTTTCCATGGCGCTGATTCCGCTGATCACCCGTTATTTTACGAAGAATGACCATCTTCAAGTAACCCGGACGCTGGACCAGTCGTTTCAAATCCTGTTGTTTTTGACATTGCCGGCAGTGGTTGGCATGGCGATGCTGTCCGACGAACTCTACCATATTTTCTACCAAATCAGCGATGCTGGATCTGAAGTGCTGGCCCATTATTTGCCAGCCGCGATTTTGTTCGCCTTGTTCCCGGTAACGGCTTCCATTTTGCAGGGAATCAATAAACAAAAATGGATTATCTTGAATTTATTGACCGGCTTGTTATTGAAGTTGGTTTTGAATATCCCGCTTATCAAATTGTTTGAAACAGACGGAGCGATTGCGGCGACGATGATCGGTTATGTAGTGGCAATCGGCATGAACTTGGCCGTTATTTCTGTCACGTTGAATTACCGGTCAACGCTTGTTATTCGCCGCATTGTCTTGATTGTATTGATGAACGCAGTTATGGCAGTTGCTGTATATGTTTCATTAGCAGGAGTCGATTTGTTCCTCGACATGGACAGCAAACTTAAATCGATTGCACGCATTTTGATTGTTGGCGCCGTCGGAGCAGCCGTCTATGGCTTCCTTGGGTTGAGATCAGGAATTGCCCAAAAGCTGCTTGGTGATCGCTTGACGCGAATTACCCGTAAATTTGGTTTCTAGGAGGTCCATATGCGTTTAGATAAGTTTCTGTCCAATATGGGCTTCGGCTCTCGCAAAGAAGTTAAAGACTTGCTGAAATCAAAAGCTGTAGAGGTGAACGGAGAAATAATCCGGGATCCCAAACAGCACGTAGATGAAAAAGTCGACGTGGTGCTTGTCGGCGGTGAGCCGGTAACATACGTAGAATTTATCTACTTGCTGTTAAACAAACCGGCAGGCGTGGTGTCGGCCACAGAAGACAATTACGACAAAACCGTTATTGACCTTTTGGCTAAAGATGAGCAGCATTTCAAGCCGTTCCCAGTCGGCAGGCTTGATAAAGACACCGAAGGGCTGTTGTTATTGACCAATGACGGCAAACTGGCACATGAACTGCTGTCGCCGAAAAAGCATGTCGACAAAACGTATTTTGCGGTCATCAAAGGAACCGTGACGGAAGAAGACGGCATGGCTTTTGAAAAAGGCGTCATGCTTGATGATGGCTATATGACCAAACCGGCGCGCCTAAAGATTTTAACAAGCGGACTGGTATCGGAAATTGAATTGACAATTACCGAAGGAAAATTCCATCAAGTCAAGCGGATGTTCCAAAGCGTCGGCAAAGAAGTCACGTATTTAAAAAGGCTGTCGATGGGGCCGCTGCAATTGGATCCGGCATTAAAGCTCGGGGAATACCGGCCGTTGACTGAAGAGGAATTGAATCGCCTAACCCAAAGAAAATGACCGCAGCTTCTGCGGTCATTTTCTTTGTATGATGATATTACTATGGTGTCTAGACTCCAGCGCCTAGCCCCTCGAGTCGCTTCGGTTTTGCCCATCATGGCAAAAAGCGCCATGATAGTCAAATCCTCCAGCGCTTGTCGGAGCTAAACAGGCGCTTCCGCTTTTCTTAAGATGTCACTTTCACTTTTTTGTGCGTCGTTGTCCATTTGCCCCGAGTTGGACTGGTAACCAAATCGTTAAAGGCTAACACATTCAAATCTCTTTGAATGGTGCGAGGAGTGATGCCGAATTCATCGACTAAATCTTGCGTAGTTACAGTTCCGTTATCCCGGATGTACTTATACATATCTTTAATTCGAATGAGCATACGATCAGTAGTAGGTTTCATGTAAAAGAACCACTCCTTCATCTTTTTTCCCATTGGCAAAGACTAGCGGACGAAATGCTGAGGTTTATACAGCAAGGTTAATAATGATGAAACGACATCTCCTTTTTCTGAAAAAGTCTGCCAAATTGATTTATTTGACAATTTGATTATATCGGAAAAACAATTTTTTTACTAGATATTTCATCTTTTCACCTAATTATTAACAAAAATGACTTCATCAATTGCATACGATTTTAAAATGAGTTATTTCATTTATTCAAAAAAGGTGTACAATAGCTTTAACAAAAAAGGAGAGTGGAATATGGACTGGCAGCTAGAAGCAGAAAAGCGAAAAGACAGCATGCTTAAAGAATTGCAGGAACTGATTGCGATACCGAGCGTGCTAAGCGAAGAAACCACGAAAGATGCTCCTTTTGGGGAAGACGTCAAACGAGCGCTTGATTGGTTTTTAGCAAAAGGAAAAAATAATGGTTTTGCGGTAAAAAATGTCGACCATGTTGCCGGCCATCTGGAAATCGGGGAAGGCAAAGAACTTCTCGGAATACTTGGCCATGTCGATGTGGTGCCGACTGGAGCCGGCTGGACGAAAGATCCGTTTGGCGGCGTGATTGAAAACGGCAAACTTTATGGCAGAGGTGCCATTGATGATAAAGGCCCGACGATTGCGGCATGGACAGCTTTGAATATGGTGAAAGATGCCGGTTTTGAGTTTTCAAAACGGGTGCGGTTGATTATTGGAACCGACGAAGAAAGCGGCTTCCGCTGTGTCAATCGGTATTTTGAAACGGAAGAAATGCCGACAATCGGCTTTGCTCCGGATGCGGATTTCCCGATTATCAATGCCGAAAAAGGAATTGCGGGACTGGTGTTCTCCAAATCAGAGTGGACCCAGCAAGACGAATTGCAGCATTTTAGCGCAGGCGAGCGGACCAATATGGTGCCGGATTTGGCGGAAGCGAGATTGAGCGGGGACTTTCCTAAATGGCAAAAAAGCTTTAACGCCTTTTGCGAAGACTTGAAAATCGAAGGATTGGCTTCTGAGCAAGATGGTGAAACCATATTGACCTTGCACGGCAAATCGGCGCATGCGATGGAACCGGACGCGGGCGTCAATGCCGGCATTCTCTTGGCGCTATTTTTAAGAGGCGAGCTATCAGGCGACGGCCGTTCGTTCGCGGACTTTATTGTGGATCATTTCTACGAAGATTCCCGCGGCAAACGGTTCGGACTCGATTTCTCCGACGAGGTGTCAGGAGACACGACGTTTAATGCCGGCGTCCTTCGCTTTGAACGTGGAAAAACGGCAACAGTCTCCGTCAGCATGCGTTATTCGGTCAGCTATCCGTTTGAACAAAAACTGGCTGATTTCCAGATTGATGGCTATCAGTTGAAGATCGCTTCCAATTCAGCGCCCCATCATGTGGACGAAAACGATCCATTCATCAAAACCTTGCAAAGTGCTTATGAAAATCAAACCGGGCAAACGGCCGACCTTTTGGCAATCGGCGGAGGGACCTATGCACGCGTGCTTGATAAAGGCGTAGCGTTCGGGATGCTTTTCCCGGGAGAAGCAGACGTTGCCCATCAACTGGATGAGTTTGTGGAAATCGAAAATTTGGTCAAAGCCACGGCAATTTATGCAGAAGCAATTTATCAATTGGCCTGCAGAAAATGAGAAAAGAGGGAATTCACATGGAATGGCTTTTGCATAATGGAGAATTTATTCGTGAAGAAGAATTAACAATTTCTAAAGAAGACCGAGGCTATCAATTTGGCGATGGCGTGTACGAAGTAATCCGGGTGTACGACGGCAGCATGTATACCGCAAAAGAACATATCGACCGCTTTTATGCGAGTGCTGATAAAGTGAAAATCGTTATCCCATTTACAAAAGACGTGTTCCATAAAATGATGTACGATTTGGTGGAAATGAATGAAATCACAACGGGCCAAGTATACGTTCAAATTACGCGCGGAGCTTCTATCCGACAGCACCAATTTCCAGTGGATTGCCCGCCGGTATTGATTGCTTATACGAAAACAGTGGAACGTCCGGTTGCGCTGATGGAAACTGGTGTGCAGGCGAAATTTGTAGAAGATGTCCGTTGGCTGCGCTGCGACATCAAAAGCTTGAATCTGCTTGGCAATGTTTTAGCGAAACAAGAAGCGCATGACCATGGCTCTTACGAAGCCGTCCTTCACCGCGGCGAAACGGTGACAGAAGGTTCATCGACGAATATGTATGGAATAAAAGACGGTGTCGTGTTCACGCATCCGGCCAATAACTTAATTCTCCATGGCATTACAAGAGGTGTTATTTTAACCTTATGCGAAGAAAACGGCATCCCGGTAAGGGAAATCGCTTTTACTAAAACAGAGGCGCTAGAAATGGATGAATTTTTCCTATCTTCAACCACCGCTGAAATTATTCCCATCACGGCAATTGACGGCCAAGCAATCGGAAGCGGCCAGCCTGGAACGGTAACACGGAAAATCCAAACGGCGTTTACACGAAATTTGCATATAGGCGTCAACGCATAAAAGTGATCGGCGAAAGCCGATCGCTATTTTTTTACAGTGCTTCAAATGTTAAACTGAAGAGAGGTGGCCAAAATGTCCAAACATTATTTTATCGGCATTAAAATTCCCGCAGCTGCTGCGGCCAAATTAGACGCTGATCGCAAAAGTTGGAATCTGACAAGCCATAAGCGCTATACACCGGCAATCGATATGCACATTACGCTCGTTTTTATCGGAAACGATGCGCATGGAGACATTCAAGAAACGGCAAAATCGCTGCGAAATGTGGAACAAGCTCCTTTTCGGCTGACAGTCAACGGAGTCAAAACGTTTGGCAATCCATCAACGCCTCGCATTATTTATGCCTCCGTCGAAAACAGCATGGAGTTGAATCACTTGCAGCAACAAGTAAGGCAGGCGCTGGAGCCTTACCGCTTTCATTTAGATGCTAAACCGTTTGTCCCGCATATTACACTCGCCGGAAAATGGAAAGGCGGAAAACCGATCGAGGAACAATTGGCAGTTGAAGAGCAGTCGTTTGAAGTAACTGAATTCTCGATATTTCAAATCGAACCTTCCGAAGTGCCGCGGTATATACCGATTCATACGTATCCATTAAAAGCAGAGAGTTAGGCGCTGTGATGCAGTGCTGTACAGGAGGAACCATGAAAACGCTATTCATTATCAATCCAACTGCCGGCAACGGCAAAGCGTTAAAAAAGTGGCGGCAATTTAAAGAAACCATCCATTTTCCATATGAAATGAAGCTGACTAAGCATCATGGCCATGCCACTGAAATGGTCAAAGCGCTGCACTTTTTGAGCGAATCGGTGCTGATCGTCGGATTTGGAGGAGACGGCACATTGCGTGAAATCATCGTTGGCGCAGCCGGGGCCGACCATTTGATTGTGGGATCGGTTGCTGCCGGGTCTGGCAACGATTTTGGCAGAGGATTTTATTCGTTTCTGGATGCCAAAGCAATTGCTGTTTTTTTGGAAGGACCGAAGTGGCTGTCCGAAGATTTAGGCGAGTTCACAAATGATGGCAGGTGGCAATTTGTCAGCAGTTCGGGCATCGGATTTGATGCGGAAATTTCCGTTCTCGTGAACCGCTCGCCCGCTAAAAAATGGCTGAATAAAATCGGAGCCGGAAAAATTGTTTATTTGTTGTATGTCATTAAAACCTTAGCGAGATTTGAACAATTTCAATTAACGGTCGAAACGGCCAATGAACAGCGCACCTTCGAAAACGTTTGGTTTGCCACGGTCAGCAATCAGCCATATTTTGGCGGCGGCATGAAAATTTCGCCGAACTCCAAAACGGATGACGGTTTAATGGAATTGACCCTCGTACATAATTTGCGGCGTTTGAAACTCTTATTCATTTTTGGTACGGTATTTACCGGAACACATACACGGTTCAAGGAAGTTGTGCAAATGAGCGGCCCTGAATTCAAATTAACTTCCGATCGAGCGGTTTATCGCCATGTGGACGGCGATGGAGCTGGAAAGACACCGATGAATGAAGCAGCAATTTATTCTGTCAGCAATAATCACTGGAAATCAGCAATTATAGAAAAGAAAGAGGATGCAAAATGAGATCACGTTTTAAACCATGGGCTTTGGAATTAATCGAATCCCATCCCGAAATCGTTATACCGCAGCCGGAAACGGTTAAAGGAAAATGGCAGGAAGAGTTTGACAACAGCAATCCGCTGCATATTGAAGCGGGAACCGGAAAAGGCCGTTTTATTGTCGGCATGGCCAAAATGAATCCCGAAATTAATTACATTGGCATTGAACTGTTCGATAGCGTCATCGTGACGGCTTTGGAACGCGTTTTGGAAGAAGAAGGCGGCATTCCAAACCTTCGTTTGCTGAAAGTGAATGCGAAAGAAATGGCTTCTTTTTTTGAAAAAGGGGAAGTGGACCGGGTGTATTTGAACTTTTCGGATCCTTGGCCAAAAACACGCCATGCCAAACGGCGTTTGACGCATGAAACGTTTTTGCGGCTGTACGAGTCGGTTCTTCCAGCAAACGGAGAAATCCATTTCAAGACGGATAACCGCGGCCTTTTTGAATACTCGCTTACCAGCATTTCTGAATACGGCATGCTATTAAAAGATGTGTCGCTGGATTTGCATGCCAACGAACCCGAGTGGAACATCATGACGGAATACGAAGAAAAATTCTCAAAAAAAGGCCAGCCGATCTACCGGATGGAAGCGCAATTTCAGACGAACTAATTCTTAGGGGGATGGATGATGGAGAAATTTCAATTTCACGATATGGCATTGACATGGTTAGATGGGGGAACGACTTGGCTTGATGGCGGCACGATGTTTGGGGTAGTGCCAAAAGCGGTTTGGTCGAGAAAATATCCAGTTAATGTAGCCAATCAAATCGAACTGCCGGCGCATCCGATTTTGGTTCAATACAAAAACCATAATATTGTCATCGACAGCGGTTTAGGCGCTGGCAAGCTGACGGATCGACAAAAGCGCAATTTGGGCGTTTCTTCGGAGTCTAAAATCGAAGAAAACTTGGCGGAACTCGGACTAACGGTGGAAGACATTGACACAGTGCTGATGACGCATTTGCACGGCGACCATGCTGCGGGCTTGACCAAACGCGACGGAGATAGCTATATTTCTTTTTTCCCGAACGCCACTATATACGTCTCTGCCGTTGAATGGGAAGAAATGCAGCATCCGAATATTCGATCCAAAAATACATATTGGAAAGAAAATTGGGAGCCGATCGTCGGCCAAGTGGAAACCTTTGAAGGGGAACTCACGCTGTTTGACGCCATTACAATGATCCACACCGGCGGCCATTCGAACGGCCATAGTGTCGTGAAATTACAGCAAGAAAACGAAACGATGCTTCACATGGCCGACATCATGCCGACACATGCCCACCAAAACCCGCTTTGGGTGCTCGCTTTTGACGATTATCCGATGGACTCGATCTACGCAAAAGAAAAGCTGATGAAAGAAGCACTTGAAAACGATTATTATTTCTTCTTTTACCACGATGCCTATTACCGCGTGCTGAAATGGAGCAAAGACGGCAAAGAAATCATCGAATCAATTGTGCGAAAAGAAAAAGAGATTTAAAAAAGGAGCCGCATTTGCGGCTCCTTTAAGCTTGTAAACAAAAGAATTTATATTAAGACCAATAACTCTTTATACAGGTACAGCGGTGAAATCGCGGATCCTACGCTTCAGCCGGACGCTTGCCGCAGGCGTCGCCGGCTTTCGCTCCAGATCCTCAAGTATCGCACACTAAAAGATATCTTACTTATTCATTTGATGAACTCTAACTCATTCGTCGCCTTGAATTGAAAGCGACGCCCTAACCGGTTCGGCCACGGAGACTCCTGTGGGAGCAGCGAAGCGACACGAGCCGCAGACCCTGGAGCGAGCTTTGCGAGTGAAGCGGCTAAGGCCGTGCCGGTTGGGTTTATTCATTACCATTCATCTATACCAGAATTTGTCTACAGTCCGAAAGGAGCCGCAGCAACCAGCTGCGGCTCCTTTTCCTTATACTTTTTTCACTTCAAGCACAGCGCCGGTGTAAGCGTCTGCTAAAAATTCGTATTGTTCTAATGCATCTTGGTAGTGGCGCGTGATGCCGCCTTTATAAACTTCTGTTGTGATGGCGTGTTGTTTGTATGGTTCGGTCTTCATGAAAATCCAGGAGCCATCAATCGGCCCTTCTTCTTTAAACGCTTCTTTGACATTTTTGAGCACATCGTCTGCTGGGTAGAGCTTTTCTTTGCGGTCGTATGCCTCTTTCACTAGAAAAGTAGCGGCCGCGCCTGCTGCAAATCCGATCAATAAATCACGATTTTTCACTAGAATCCCTCCTATACGTGCTGAATAAATTGTAACATAAAAAAATGGCGGCAAGGTACTAAAGTGCCGCTTCGTTAAATTCGTTTCGCGCAACGAAATATAAGGGTGGAAATTACTTGTAAAAACCTCTAAACTAGTGAAAGGCAATGCATTTAGGAGGAATTAGTGATATGAACAATGAAACAATGAATTTATTCAGAACATTGACAGAACTTCCAGGTACTCCAGGAAATGAGCATGCAGTCAGAAAATTTATGAAGCAAGAACTTGAAACCTACTCAGATGAAATCGTGCAAGATAAATTGGGCAGCATTTTTGGCGTTAGACACGGCGAACAAGGCAGCCCGCGCATTATGGTGGCAGGGCATATGGACGAAGTCGGCTTTATGGTGACGCAAATTACCGATAACGGCATGATCCGCTTCCAACCGCTTGGCGGCTGGTGGAACCAAGTGATGCTTGCAACACGCGTCGAAATCATGGCAGGCGATAAAATCATTCCGGGTGTTATCGGGTCGATTCCTCCGCATTTATTGAGCGAGGAAATGCGCAAAAAACCAATGGAGATAAAAAACATGCTGATTGATATCGGCGCAGACGATAAAGAAGACGCGCTAGCAATCGGCATTCGCCCAGGGCAGCAAATTGTGCCGTTCAGCCCGTTCACTCCGATGGCGAACGAAAAGAAAATCATGGCAAAAGCATGGGATAACCGCTACGGCTGCGGACTTGCGATTGAATTGCTAAAAGAATTAAAAGGGGAAACTTTGCCGAATACATTATATTCTGGAGCGACGGTGATGGAAGAAGTCGGTCTCCGAGGAGCCCAAACAGCTGCTACAATGATCAATCCGGATCTGTTTTTTGCGCTTGACGCGAGCCCGGCCAACGACGCAAACGGCAATAAAAACGAATTTGGCCAACTCGGCAAAGGCACATTGATCCGCATCACAGATAAAAGCATGGTTACTCACCGCGGCATGCGGGAATTTATCTTGGACACCGCATCCACCCACAACATTCCGCATCAGTTTTTTGTTTCGCAAGGCGGAACGGATGCAGGGCGCGTTCATACATCAAACGAAGGCGTCCCGAGTACCGTAATCGGCATCTGCTCGCGCTATATCCACACCTCCGCATCGATTATCCACACGGACGATTATGCGGCAGCAAAAGAATTGCTGACGAAACTGGTTAAAGCTGCAGACCGGACAACAGTCGAAACAATTAAACAAAACGTGTAAGAAAAAGTGCCTTCGGGCTCTTTTTTTTGCCCACTGCCAGCTAGAAGGGAAGGAATGAAACTGATGAGAAAAATCCATGCAGCCATCGCATCGAATAACCCTGCAAAAATCAATGCGGTTTCCACTGTTTTAACCGAACTAAACTTTGATTTTGATCTCCAGCCGGTAGATGCAGCTTCCGGCGTTTCCGCCCAGCCTTTTTCTATCGAGGAAACGCGCCACGGTGCGGTTAACCGGGCACAAACCGCCGTCAAAGCAGGCTTTGATGTGGCAATTGGCTTGGAAGGCGGCGTATTTGAAATGGAGAACGGCCTTTACCTGTGCAATTGGGGAGCGCTTGCTACAAAAGAAGGACAGCTTTATACAGCGGGAGGCGCCCAACTTCCACTTCCGAATGAAATCGCAGAGCAATTAAAAACCGGTGTGGAACTTGGTCCGATCATGGATGCGTACACAAACGAAAAAGGGATCCGGCACCATAAAGGAGCGGTCGGCATATTGACTGCAGGGCTCATCAACCGAGATGAAATGTTCCAACATGTCGTTAAACTTTTGCTGGGTCAATATTTGTTCGGCACCGATTAAGTTGCATGTCCCTAAAAACATCTTTAAAATAGGAACAAGCAAAGGTAAGGGGGAAATACTGTGCCTCAAAAGAGATTAACGGGAATGCTTGTACTAGCGGCTGTTGCATTGGCAGGCTGTATGCCTTCACCGGAAGAACAAATTTCGGATGGCCTCGTGCAGGCGAAAAAAGCATTTGAACAAGCTCCGATGAACACAAACGAAACGGTAGAGGGCCATGAAATGTATCTTCCTGGCGGCTACACGGTTGAAGAGCCTTCGGACGACCAAGACATCATCATTACCAAAGGCAGCGATTCTTTTGCGTTGTCGATTAATCCGAATGAAAAAAGCGACAGCACGTTTTTCTATGAGCTTCAAAAAGCAGCAGCTGACCATAAATGGCTCGTTGATGAAACCTTTGAGCAAAATGGGCGCTTCGGGTTTACGACGGTCCGCGCAGTAGCTGATGGCCGGTACGAAATCACCGAAAACGCAGGTGGCGTAAAAATGACTACCGTTGCCGAAGAAGGTAAATTAAGGGAGAACATGGATTGGATGATGAAAACGGTCCGCTCCATTACTTCTGAAGAATAGGGGATAAAAAGAATGAGAAAGTTGCAATCCACAGAAGAATTTCAGCAATTAACAAATGAAACACCGGTGGTCTTTATGTTTACAGCCGGATGGTGCCCGGATTGCCGAGTGATTGATCCAGTGATGCCAGACATCGAAACATCTTTTCACGAATTTACATTCGTATCAGTAGACCGCGATGAATTTATCGATTTGTGCATCGAACAAGACATTTACGGCATTCCAAGCTTTTTAGCATTCAACAATGGCAAGGAAAGCGGCCGTTTTGTCAGCAAAGACCGGAAAACCCAAGAAGAAATTGAATCATTCCTGGCAGCCTTGCCGAAGTAGCATCAAGACGGTTCGCCTGAAAAGGCTGAGCCGTTTATTTTTGAAAGAAAGGGTGAAGACTGATGAAATCGACGGAACTAGTGAATCTCTTAAGAGAACGGATGCCGGACCGCCAGTTGGAATGGCGCTTTGACCGCGAAAAAGATATGCTTCACATCCGCCACGAACAGCTGAAAAAAGGCATCTCCATTTCGCTGCCTCAAGTGATCAACCGCCATCAAGCCAAAGGCGATTCAGCGATCCAGGAAATCGTCTATACCATCAATGAAACCTTCGATGCCATGAAAAAAGAAGCGGAAGGCAAACTTCAGTCGTCCGAGCATATTTATCCCGTGATCCGTTCGACGTCTTTCCCGCTTGAATCGAAGGAAGGGCATAAGTTCATTACAGCGGAGCATACAGCAGAAACACGGATTTATTTTGCGCTGGACGCTGGCACAACCTATCGCTTAATTGATGAAAATGTGTTAAATTCATTAAGTCTCACTGAAGAGCAGATTCAAGAAATTGCGAAATTTCAAGTGAGAAAACTGAAAACTGCCGTGAAAGAAGACCACGTAGCGGGCAACGTCTTTTATTTTTTAAACGAAAATGACGGATACGATGCCTCGCGCATCTTGAATGAGCCGTTCCTAAATGACATGAAATCAAAAATCACCGGCGATATGACCGTATCAGTGCCTCACCAAGACGTGCTGATTATTGGGGATATCCGCAATGAATCCGGATATGATGTGCTGGCTCAAATGGCCATGCATTTCTTTACAAACGGCAAAGTGCCGATTACGTCTTTATCTTTTATTTACGAAAAAGGCGAATTAGAGCCAATCTTCATTATGGCGAAAAACAGACCAAATAAGGAGAACGATAAAAAATGAATGCTTTTTACAATAAAAACGGAATCGGCGATGTGCTGCTGGTTCAATTACAGACTGAAAAACCAGAAGAAATCCAAACAGAACAATCAGGCGACATCACGTTAATCAAAGATGCAGAAGGGACAATTGTTGGATTTAACTTGTTCCAGGCTTCTAGCTACATCGATTTCCCGGAAACGGAAGCCATCGACTTGTCTGAAGAATTGGTGACGTCTTTGCAAAATGCGTTGGAGAAAAATGACATTGATTTTACGCTTGAAGTGGACCTTTCCCCGAAATTCGTTGTTGGGTATGTTGAAGCGAAAGAAAAACACCCCAATGCGGATAAATTAAATGTCTGCCAGGTTTCGGTCGGCACGGAACAATTGCAAATCGTCTGCGGGGCGCCAAACGTTGAGCAAGGGCAAAAAGTGGTAGTGGCAAAAGTCGGAGCTGTTATGCCTTCAGGTTTGTTGATCAAAGATGCGGAACTTCGCGGAGTGGCATCAAGTGGAATGATTTGTTCGGCAAAAGAATTGGCGCTGCCGGATGCGCCTCAGGAAAAGGGCATTCTCGTTTTGCCGGCAGATGCAGAAGTCGGTTCGCCATTTGAAGTAAAGGCGTGACGCAAATTGAGTTGGATTAAAAATATTTGGAACCGTATGTTTCCCGACGACGCCGAAGAGGAAAATGTACAAGTAGAACGGGAAGAAGTGCCAGCAGCTAAAAAAACTGCTCCGCCGTTTCGTTTTCCGCTGATTCCTGATAACGAAAAAGACGTGTTTATAAATCGTGAAGCTGCAGCTGAATCGATTAAACCAGAGCCTGCATTTTACCAAGAGCCGGTTCGGATTGAAACAGCACCAAGACGCAAGCCTACTCGGATCGAATCGTCTGCTCCCGTATGGCAAGCTCCCAAAAATGAGCCGAAGGCCTTCAAAAAAACGCGTCGCTTTGAGCCGACGCGTGTGCCATCTCCCATTTATGGATTTGATGAAGTGCGGCCTGCCCCAATTGAAAAATTGCTGGAACGAAAAGACGTTCACTTTTACCCGAAAAATAAAGTGTCAGAACCAGAACTTCGCTCTGTAGAAGTAAAGCCGGTTATCGCAGAACAACCAAGACGCCAAGGGGAGCCGATCGTTTCTACGCCAGTTGTGGAAGAAAAACCAGTTATTCACACGGAGCCAATGGCTGAAGAAGCTCCGATTTTTAAGGGTGCAACTGTTGTTGAAGAAACTCCGGTTGATCCAGATGTGTTTGAGGCTGAGGAAACTCCAGTTGTTCAAGAACAAGTGGTTGTAGAAGAAATGCCGGCAACGGAAATTTCTGTTGAACTAGCAGAACCGAACAAAGAAAATATCCCTCTTCTTCTGGAAGACGTGGGTATGACGGAAGAGCTTACGGCTGAAAAAGAAGCTGAGCCCCACATCGAAGAACCAAGAGAACAAGAAGTTCTGGCAGCGGGAGAACAGCCGATGGCAGTAGTTGAAAAAGAAGTACATACGACTGCAGCACAAGAATCGAAGCAAGACCTAGTAGAGGCAGCGGCTCCAGAGAAAAAACGCGAAAAGATCGTTCCGTTTAATGTCTTGATGCTGAAGTCAGACAAAGAACGTTTGAAAAAAGCCGTTCCGGCTCTTCTAAGAAAACAGGAAGAAGTAAAGCCAACAGAAGTTGTACAAGATATGACTCCGCAAAAACAAAGTGAACCAATAAACCATCATTCTGCTCACATGCCGATTGAAAAAGAAGCTGAGCCCGCGGTTTATTTGCATCCGGACAGCAGCATGCTGTTAGCACCGGAAGATGACCGCAAAGACGATGAGTGGATGGAAGAGCAAGGCGAACGGCTCATTGAAGCGTTGTCGCATTTTCAAATTCAAGCTTCCATTTTAAGCATTGTCCAAGGACCAGCAGTCACCCAATTTGAATTGACTGTCGCCCAAGGCGTAAAAGTCAGCAAAATCCGCAATTTGGCGGATGATTTAAAACTGGCCTTAGCTGCAAAAGATATCCGTATTCAAGCCCCGATTCCGGGGAAAAGTTCGATCGGCATTGAAATTCCGAACCGGACATCGCGTGCGGTCAGAATTTCGGAAATCATCGACAGTTTGGTATTCAAGGATTCGGAATCTCCGATGGAAGCGGCACTCGGACTGGATTTGACCGGAAAGCCTGTTACACTGGATCTTCGTAAAATGCCGCATGGCCTGATTGCCGGCGCAACCGGTTCAGGAAAAAGTGTGTGCATCAATTCGCTACTGGTAAGTTTATTGTATAAATCATCGCCGCGTGATTTGAAACTGCTGTTGATCGATCCGAAAATGGTGGAACTTGCACCTTATAACCATATTCCGCATTTGGTCAGCCCGGTCATTACCGATGTCAAAGCAGCCACGGCATCGCTTAAGTGGGCTGTAGAAGAAATGGAGCGGCGCTATCAATTGTTTGCCCATGTTGGCGTCCGCGATCTTGGCCGCTATAACAAAATGGTGAAAGAAAAAGGCGACCATGCCCAGCATTTGCCGTATATTTTAATTATCATCGATGAGTTGGCCGATTTGATGATGATGTCGCCTTCGGATGTAGAAGACGCCATTTGCCGCATTGCCCAAAAAGCGCGTGCATGCGGAATCCATTTGGTTATTGCCACTCAGCGCCCGTCGGTAGATGTCATTACGGGATTGATCAAATCCAATATTCCGACGCGCATCGCCTTTTCGGTATCGTCTCAAGTCGATAGCCGGACCATTTTAGATTCACAAGGAGCTGAGCGCCTTCTCGGCAGGGGAGACATGCTTTACTTAGGAAATGGCATGTCCGCACCCGTCCGTTTACAAGGAACTTTTGTGACCGATGAAGAAATTGAAGCCGTCATTGCCCATGTTCGTAAACAAGGCGAACCGGAATACTTTTTCAAAGAAGAAGAATTGATTAAGCGCAATCAGTCGCCTGCAGAGCAGGACGATTTGTTTGAAGAGGCCTGCCGTTTCATCATTGCGCAAGGCACGGCTTCGACGTCACTGTTGCAGAGGAAATTCCATATCGGCTACAACCGGGCAGCCAGGTTGATGGATTTGATCGAACAGCATGGCTTTATTTCCGAACAAAACGGCAGCAAAGCGCGTTCAGTTTTGATTACTGAAGACGATATGGCCGAAGTATTTCAATAATATCTTCTATTGCCGAAATAGTAAAAACTATTGGTTATTTAAAGAATTAATAAGAATATGATATAATGTGCTGATGATGTTTAATTTCTACCAGCTGCAGCAGCCTCGAATCGCTACTGCAGACTCATTTCTAACTCCCACAGGAGGTTCGTTTATGACAGTCTTACACTTTACCGGCATAAAAGGTTCCGGTATGAGCCCGCTTGCACAAATCATGCATGACATGGGGGAACAAGTACAAGGTTCCGATATAGAACAGCATTTTTTCACAGAAGACCGCCTTCGTGAAAGAGGCATTACAATCTTGCCGTTTGACGCAAACAATATTGAAGAAAACATGACTATCATTGCAGGCAATGCCTTTAATGATGAACACCCAGAACTTGTAAAAGCGAAAGAGCTTGGGGCAACGGTTATCCGCTACCACACGTTCCTTGGCGATTTGATGAAGCAATACGTTTCTGTAGCCATTACAGGGGCGCACGGAAAAACTTCTACGACCGGTTTGATGGCGCACGTATTGAACGGCTACAAACCCGTTTCTTATTTGATTGGGGACGGCACAGGATACGGCATGGAGGATTCGCATTTCTTCGTCGTCGAAGCTTGCGAATACCGCCGTCATTTTCTAGCCTACCATCCGGATTACGCCATCATGACCAACATCGATTTTGACCACCCGGATTATTTCTCAGGGATTGACGATGTGTTCAATGCGTTTGAGGAAATGGCCCAGCAAGTGAAAAAATGCATTATTGCTTGCGGCGATGATGAACATTTGCAAAAAATCCAAGCGCCGATTCCGGTCGTCTATTATGGCATGGGCGCTGAAAATGATTTCCAAGCGCAAAACATCATCAAAACCACAGAAGGCACGACATTTGATGTGGTGATCCGCAACGAGTTCTACCATACGTTTACCATTCCAATGTTCGGCGACCATGCGATTTTAAATGCGCTTGCCGTAATTTCGCTATGCCATTACGAAAACATTCCGGCAAACATTGTTCAGCAGCAATTTGCTGATTTTGGCGGAGTGAACAGACGCTTTACGCAAACATCAATAGGCGACCGCATTTTAATCGACGACTACGCACATCACCCGACAGAAATTCGGGCAACGCTGCAGTCGGCTCGCCAAAAATACCCGGATCGTGAATTGATTGCCATTTTTCAGCCGCACACGTTTAGCCGCACGCAAACCTTCTTGCAAGAGTTTGCAGATAGTTTAAGCGAAGCGAACCACGTCTACCTTTGCGATATTTTTGGGTCAGCCCGCGAGGCAGCCGGGACAATGACCATCGGCGACTTGGCAGATAAAGTAGAAGGCAGCCATATCCTGAAAGAAGAAGAGATTAGCTCACTGCTTGATCATGGCAACGCCGTGTTCTTGTTTATGGGAGCTGGGGATGTCACGAAATTCCAAGAAGCGTTTGAAAACTCTATACAAATAGAAAAAACAGTTTAACTTTCGAGTTAAACTGTTTTTTCTATTTGGGAAGGAATTCACATGTTTTTGTGGAATTATAGTAAAGGGGTTGGTTTAGTCCAACTACAGTAGGGGTAGAAAACTATATAACCGATAGTTAAAAAGGAGGAATAAGCAATGGATTGGAAAATACTGCTTTACATAGCCGCTATCGTGGCTGCAGTCGGATTTTTAATTCTATGCGTAGCTTTAGCGATGACCTTGAATTCGCTCAAGAAAACTTTGAACGAAGTTTCAGGCACAGTGGCTGGATTAGAAAACCAGTTGCAGGGGGTTACATTGGAAACTACTAACCTGTTGCACAAAACAAATGAGTTGGCAGAAGATATTGCAGAGAAATCGGTCAAGCTGAACTCGGTAGTGGATGCAGTCAAAGGTGTCGGCAATTCAGTTACTGATTTGAACTCATCTGTACGCCAAATTACGACATCTGTGGCAACACAAGTTGAAGGGAACAAAGAAAAAATCGCACAGGTCGTTCAATGGAGCAACGTACTTATGGGAATTCGCGACACATTGAAAGAGCGCAAGATTTATGAAGCACGTGCAACGTCCACGTACGAACCAGTACCTGGACAAAAGCAATTGCCACATAACGAACAATTTTAATTGATTCTAACAAATTATTGGAGGAATGGATAATGACTCAAAACCAAAACAACCGCGACAACCAAAACAACCAGCAGCAAAGCAATTCGTACGAATCGACAAGCTACAACCAAGATTTTAATGCTCAAAATGGCCAAGACTACGGCCAAAGCGATTATGTGCCTCAATCATACGGCATGTCCAACCGCTACGATGACTTATATGACTACGAAGAAGAAGCAGGCTCAAAAGGATTTATCCTTGGAGCGATTATCGGCGGCATCATCGGTGCAGCAACAGCATTGTTCTTAGCGCCAAAATCAGGGAAAGAATTCCGTTCTGATTTGAACACCCATGCGTCTACATTGAAAGAAAAAACGTCTGGTTATACAGATGCCATTAAAGAAAAAACTTCAGGCGGATCGGATTCTTCAGGCGGCGGCATCACTCAGCAAGTAAAAGACCAAACATCGAAAGTTGTCGACAAAGTGAAAAATCTCAAAGGCGGAAAATCGCCGATGGACGACGGCACAGCTTCTTCTGAAGGAGAAGAATCAATTGAAATGCTGGACACGGTTACAGTGCACAGCACAGTCAATGATACCGATACAGAATCATTCACTTCAACAGCAGCAGCGCTAAGAGAAGCAGTGGAAGAAGTGAAAGACGATAAGAATGCAGGCTCGACAACGAGCAGCACGTCAGGCTCTTCTGCAAGCGGCAGCACTTCAGGTTCTACTGGAAGTGCAAGCAGCTCAAACAATTCAGGTTCGAACAACTCAAACAGCTCAAACAAATCATCAAACAATTCAGGCTCGAACAACTCAAACAAATCGTCAAACAACTCGGGCTCAAACAATTCAAACAAATCATCAAATAATTCAAGCTCAAATAACTCAAACAACTCGAACAACTCGAACAACAAAAAAGGCAATTCAACGAAATAAATCTGGGAGCGGGTTTCATGAAAAACTTAGTGCGCGTTCAAGACTTAGACAGTTTGAAAAATGCTACTACAAGCACGGAACATTACTGGCTATTCAAACATAGCAGCACATGCCCGGTATCGGCAGCTGCTTGGAATGAATACAACGAGTATTGCTCGCTGCATCCGAACCAATTGTTTTTATTTCTAGTAGTACAAGAAGACCGGGAATTGTCTACTTCGATTGAAACGATTACGAATATCAAACACGAATCACCCCAAGTGTTTCATTTTTCGAATCAAAAAGTCGATTGGCATGCTTCCCATAACGACATCAAAAGCAAAGCGATGCAAGAGTTTATCGCATAAAAAAGTTGGAGCCCTCGGGCTTCAGCTTTTTTTGTTTAAGCTTGTTTTATTGTAAATTTCTAGCTAACCGTGTTAAAAATTCCTTCACTTCAGGTTTTATTAACAAAAACACTTTAGCGCGTTGAATCGTTAAAACATTTTTCGTGACTTTACCGAATTTTTTGCTTATACTAGTTCTAATATGTTAAGATGAGTCACTAAGTAAAGGTGATTTGCGAAAGGGGAAGTAGACAGTATGAGCCATTTAGATTTAGAACAACTAAGAGAAAAAGTTGACAAGGTGAATTTGGAAATCTTGTCTCTTATCAACGAGAGGGCTTCGATCGTCCAAGATATCGGTAAACTAAAAGAAAAACAAGGAATCAATCGTTATGATCCACTTCGCGAACGCCACATGCTAAATTTGTTAAAAGACAATAACAACGGACCGTTAGACCAAAAAACCGTGGATCATATTTTCAAAGAAATTTTTAAATCGGCGTTGGATATGCAAGAAGAAGACCACCGCAAAGCGCTATTGGTTTCCCGTAAAAAGAAAGCAGAAGACACGGTCATTACCATCAACGGCGAACAAATTGGTGCAGGCGGCCCTTCCTTCATTTTTGGGCCATGCGCAGTGGAATCGCAAGAACAAGTGTCAAAAGTTGCCGAAGCGATTGGCGGCAAAGGCTTAAAAATGATTCGAGGCGGAGCATACAAGCCCCGGACGTCGCCGTATGATTTCCAGGGCCTTGGCTTGGACGGCTTGAAAATGCTGAAAAAAGCAGCCGATCAATACAATTTGGCTGTCGTATCTGAAATTGTCACGCCTCATCATTTGGAAACTGCTTTGGATTACGTGGACGTGGTTCAAGTTGGCGCCCGTAATATGCAAAACTTTGAACTATTAAAAGCAGTGGGGTCCATCAACAAACCGGTTCTATTAAAACGAGGCATGGCCGCAACAATTGATGAATTCATCAACGCTGCTGAATACATCATTGCTTCCGGCAATAGCCAAATCATTCTTTGTGAACGCGGCATTCGTACTTATGAAAAAGCGACGCGCAATACGCTTGATATTTCAGCAGTGCCAATCTTAAAGCAAGAAACCCATCTTCCTGTATTTGTAGATGTGACGCATTCGACTGGCCGACGCGACTTGTTGCTGCCGACAGCAAAAGCGGCAATCGCAATCGGTGCTGACGGCGTTATGGCTGAAGTTCATCCAGATCCAGCAGTTGCATTGTCCGATGCACAGCAGCAGATGGACTTGGACCAATTCGACGATTACTACGATGCATTGATGAAGTTCATGAAGCAATACGAATTAAAAATATAAGACGCGAAGAGCCGGGAAAAACCCCGGCTTTTCTTTTTTAGTTGATATCTTGAAAGTTTCTATCGTATGATTAGAAGAGCAATTGAAAGGAGGCGCACAATGACCGTTACGATTTATGATGTGGCCAGGGAAGCAAACGTATCCATGGCGACCGTTTCACGGGTAGTGAATGGCAACCAAAACGTAAAACCTGCCACACGGAAGAAAGTATTAAAAGTAATTGAAGAATTAGGCTATCGGCCAAACGCCGTAGCAAGAGGGCTCGCCAGCAAAAAGACCACAACGGTTGGCGTGATTATTCCTGATATTTCAAACAGCATGTATGCCGAATTGGCTCGAGGCATTGAAGATATTGCCACAATGTACCGGTACAATATCATTTTGTCGAACTCAGACCAAAACCAAAACAAAGAACTTCAATTGCTGGAAACCATGCTTGGAAAGCAAGTGGATGGAATTGTTTTCATGAGTGGTTTTATCTCAGATGAACTTCTTTACGAAATGAAGCGCTCCCCAACGCCGATCGTTTTGGCGGGTTCAATTGAGGAAAGTGCAGCGATTGCATCCGTCAACATCGATTACTTTGGTGCAGCTTATGAAGCTGTTAAAAAGTTGATCGACAATGGCCATAAAAAGATTGCTTACGTTTCAGGTCCTTTCACGTCTAAAGTCAACAAAGACTACAAGCTAAAAGCTTATCGACAAGCGCTTGAAGATGCAGGGATTGTTTATGACGAGCAATTGGTCGTTGAATGCAACAATACTTATGAAGAAGGCATAGAGGCGGTTGATACCTTGAAACCGTTCAATCCGACCGCATATTTTGTCAGCAATGACGAAATGTCAATCGGCGTCATTCATGGAGTAGAAGCTAATGGCGGGAAGATTCCAGAAGAAGTGGAAATCATCAGCTATGAAAATTCCAAGTTGGCGCGCATGGCGCGGCCGATGCTTACATCAATCGCGTTTCCTCTATACGATATTGGCGCAGTATCGATGCGTCTGTTGACGAAATACATGAATGAAGAAGAAATTGAAGAAAATCAAGTCATTCTTCCTTACCGTATCGAAGAACGCCAATCAACGAAAAACACGTAAAAAGCTCCCTTTATGGGAGCTTTTACGCGTTTCGGATCATATACAATGCTTTTTCAAGCATCTGATGGTTTTTGTCGGTGATTTCTTCTTTTCGTGGTATGGCTTGATACATATTTTCGGGATCATGCCACGTATCGATTAAATTGACAGGTGATTCGGATTGCCATTTCGAAATCCAGGGTGCAGGCAGTTTGCCGGTTGGAAGCGGAATATCGTTCATTTCCATCCATAGCAGTGACCAAGCTCTTGGCACGACACGCCAAATATCGTAACCGCCGCCGCCCACTGCAATCCAGCGGCCTTCACAAAACTCGTGCGCAAGCTCGTGAGCGATCTTAGGAATTTCCCGGTAAATATTCATCGTGCCGTAAAGATGCGTCAGCGGGTCTAAATAATGGGCGTCAGCGCCGTTTTGGCTGAGTATAACGTCAGGCTTGAAAAATTCGACGATTTCTCTCATCGATGTGCGGTAAATTTCCAGGAATGACTCGTCTTCAGTAAATGCATCTATCGGAAAATTGAACGAAGTTCCATAGCCTTGCCCGCTTCCACGTTCGTTGATGTTGCCCGTGCCAGGGAAGAGGTAGCGTCCGGTCTCGTGGATGGATACGGTGCAGACGTCAGGATCTTCGTAAAAACACCATTGGACCCCATCGCCATGATGGGCATCGGTGTCAATATAGAGGACGCGGGCGCCGTATTTCTTTTTGATGTAGTTGATAGCCACCGAACTGTCGTTATAGATGCAAAAGCCGGAAGCCTTGCCTCTAAAACCGTGATGGAGGCCGCCGCCTAAATTCAAGGCGTGCTGGGCTTTGCCTTCCATTACGTAATCGACAGCCGTTAACGTGCCCCCAACCAAACGGGCGCTCGCTTCGTGCATGTTTTCAAAAATCGGGGTGTCTTCGGTTCCAATGCCGTAACTTTCTCCAGCTTCCGGCGTCACTTCGCCGTGGCTCGCTCTTTTGACGATGTCGATATAGCGCTGGTCATGCGCCAGCAACAATTCCTCATCGGTCGCAATGCGGGCAGGCACAATCGAATCAGCTGAAAGCGCATTCATTTTCTTCAATAAATCAATCGTCAACACCAGCCGTTTTTGGTTGAAAGGATGGGTCTCGGAAAATTTATAGCCCAATTGATCTTCCGAGAAAATGAAGACGGCGTGTTTCATTCGTTCAGTTGCGGTGTGTTTGGCCATAAAACATCGAAACCTTCTTTGCGTAAGTCATTAATAATCGCTAGTGGATTCATCGTTTGCACCCGGAAAACCAAAATCTTATTTTCTGTGTTTTGTTTATCGGGGTAAACTAAAACACTTAAAATATTGATGTTTTGTTCATTAAAAACTTTGGATACTTCAAACAAAACACCCGAGCGGTTTTGCACCCGAATTTCAATTTGTGAACCCGGCTGGTGGGCGCCAGTCAATTCGATGTATTTGTACAATAAATCTGTTTCTGTGAGAAAGCCGACCAATTCGCCTCCGCTGATAACCGGGAGACAGCCGATTTGCTGTTCATAGAAAACCATGGCCACTTCTTCGACAAAGTCCATTGGGTGGGCAGTAATCGGATTTTTTGTCATGATGCTGTCAATTGTCTTTTCGTACATTTCAGGCAAGGGCGAAAGGCTAAACCTTGAAGGCAAAGCATCTTTTAAATCACGTTCCGACAACACGCCAACCAATTTTCCATCGTCGACAATCGGAAGATGGCGGATCCGTTTTTCTTTGAATATTTCGATCACATCTTTCATTGTTTGATCGGAACGAAGCGAATGGATATCGGTTTTCATAATTTCTTCTACTAACATAAAGACACTCCTTTTAATCGCTATTAATACATATAACGGTTCATGAAACGCAATTGATCAAATCGTTGAACGGATTCGGGATCGACGCGGCTGCCGATCTTTGCCATCAAACAGTTTGCTGGATGCGAACTGATTTCGGGATCATCGGTTGCATAATATTCCAGCCCGCCAGCTTGCATCATTTTTTCCATGATTTTTCGGTATTCCCACACATTCAATCCCGTTCCTTTTAAATCCCAATGCCAATAATATTCTGTCGTAATGACAATAAAATCTTCGAGGGCGTCGTCCATCATCGAGACTCTCAAGAGCGCCTTGCCGACGCCGCTTCCTCGGTATTTCGGAATGACTTCAATCGCGCCTAATTCAATCAGGTTATCCATTTTCCCTTCAGACCACCGCTCAAGCGGATCAGGGTAGAGATATGTAACATAGCCGACAATGGTGTGATGGTCCCTGGCGATTAAAATGCGGCCTTCAGGGAGATCGGCAATTCCAGTGATTGCTTTGTGCTGCTGTTCAGGAGGACGGAAAGCAATTAAGTCTTCATGGAAATCCAGGTCTTTCAATTCTTTAGAAGGAATAGGTCCTTCAATGACGAGAGGACCATGCTTTGTCTTTAGTTCCAGCGCATTATACGTTTTTTTATGCTCCATCATTTCACCGCCTGTTGGTTACAATTAGCTTTATTATACATCAAATGGATAAGCAAAGTGACTTTAGCCTGAGAAAAGGCTTAGTATTCTAAAGAATTAAAATTATTCGCTTTCAATTGTCAGAATGTTGTAGAATAAAAGAGAATCAATACGAAAGGATGATTGGAATGAAAGTGGAAGCGATACCAGCGTTGCAAGAAAATTATTTATTACATAATTACGAAGAAACGGCTGCGAGCTTTGAATGGTCGGAGGCTGAAAAAGCATTCAGTTGGTCTCAAACCGGAAAAGTAAATATGGCACATGAAGCGATAGATCGCCACGCAGATTCCGATCGCAAAAACAAAGTAGCTTTATACTACAAAGATCATAACCGCAACGAGGCGTATACATTCTATGAAATGAAGCGAATGACTAACCGAGCGGCAAATGCTTTGAAAGCGCATTCGAATTTGGAAAAAGGCGACCGTATCTTTATCTTTATGCCGCGGTCGCCAGAACTTTATTTCGCGATGTTCGGCGCTTTGAAAATGGGTTTGATCGTCGGTCCATTGTTTGAAGCATTCATGGAAGGGGCGATTTATGACCGTTTGGATGACAGCGAAGCAAAATCGATCATCACGACGCCAGAACTATTGCCGCGTGTTCCATATGACCGCTTGCCAAAATTGGAAACGATTTTTCTAGTTGGGGAAAATATACAAGAAGAAGACAAAACGGTCGACTTCCTGAAACATTTAGAAGCGAGTTCTGACCAATTTGAAGTTGAATGGCTAGATAAAGAAGACGGCCTTGTTCTTCATTACACATCCGGTTCGACTGGAAAGCCAAAAGGCGTTCTTCACGCGCAATATGCCATGATTCAGCATTACCAAACAGCCAAATGGGTATTGGATTTAAATGAGCAGGACATTTACTGGTGCACAGCGGATCCAGGATGGGTGACTGGTACGTCTTATGGCGTTTTCGCGCCGTGGCTGACAGGAACAACTACCGTCATAATAGGCGGACGTTTCTCGCCTGAAGGCTGGTATAAAGCAATTGAAGATTTTGGCGTGACCGTTTGGTACAGCGCACCCACAGCGTTCCGCATGTTAATGGGAGCTGGTGACGCATTGGTGAGCGAATTTAATTTATCCACATTGCGCCACGTTCTGTCAGTCGGAGAGCCGTTGAATCCGGAAGTCGTGCGCTGGGGCATGCAAGTGTTCAAAAAACGCATTCACGATACATGGTGGATGACAGAAACCGGCGGCCATATGATTTGCAACTACCCATCCATGGCAATTAAGCCTGGATCGATGGGCAAACCAATTCCTGGCGTCAAAGCGGCCATCGTCGACGACCAAGGAAACGAACTTCCGCCGAATCAAATGGGAAATTTGGCGATTCAAAAAGGATGGCCGTCCATGATGCGCCAAATTTGGAATAATCCAGCCAAATACGATTCGTACTTCTTGAACGATAAATGGTACGTATCAGGGGATTCTGCTTATATGGACGAAGAGGGGTATTTCTGGTTCCAAGGCCGAGTGGATGATGTCATCATGACTTCCGGAGAACGCGTCGGACCATTTGAAGTCGAAAGCAAACTGCTCGAACATCCAGCCGTTGCCGAAGCAGGGGTCATTGGAAAACCGGATCCGGTTCGAGGAGAAATTATAAAAGCGTTTGTTGCGTTGAATGAAGGCTATGAGCCGTCTGAAGAGTTGATCCAAGAAATTCAACAATTTGTGAAAAAAGGGCTGGCTGCCCACTCTGCTCCAAAAGAAATTGAGTTTAAAGACAAACTGCCAAAAACACGAAGCGGGAAAATTATGCGCCGTGTCCTAAAAGCTTGGGAACTGGATTTGCCAGCAGGCGATTTGTCTACGATGGAAGACTAATGGATTGGTGTTGCTAAACTGATTGTTAGACAAGAAAAGCCCCGCTGGAGAAATTTCTCCAGTGGGGCTTTTTCACTTTTATTCTTCTGGTTTTTCTGGCTCAACCGGTTTTTCATCGCCATCATCCGGTTTTTCAGGTTCCTCTTTATCGTCTTCGTCGTCTTCTGGAGGAGCCGGTTTTTTGTCATCATCTTTTTTATCGTCCTCTGGCTTTTTATCGTCAGCTGGAGGTTTCGGATCTTTTTCTTTGTCCTTATCTTTATCCTTATCCTTATCCTTATCCTTATCTTTATCCGTATCTTTATCTGCGTCTTTCTCTTTATCGTCTTTTGGTTCAGCTTTTGGTTTTTCCGCTTCAACGCTGACGCTATTGGATTTTGCAGATTGTTTTCCGGTAATGTCCACAGCCACTACATAATAGCTGCCGGAACCGGAAATGCTATACGAATTTCCTTTCGCTTCTGAAATGGAAGCGATCGCTGAACCGCTGCCTTCTTTGAAAACGCGGTAGCCGACAATATCATTTGATGACGAATCGCTCCATGAAATCTTTTTGCCTTCAAGTGATAAGTTCACGCCATTAGGGGCCGAGCCGTCTGCATCAAATTTCGCAGCAGACACCACTTTTGAAAACTTCGAATTTCCAGGGAATAGCTTGCTTGCGTCTCCGCCAAATGGAGCAAGCATCCGGTCGATAAAGTCTTGCGATACGCCAGCGCCGCCGCCAGAAACAAATTCTTTTGGCGTGCTTGATAGTGCAGCAAAGCGGCTTCCGCCGATAGTCGTATACGATCCAGTTGTTAGGCTGTCATCTTTTTTAGATGGGACCATGACATTGGCGTTGAACAAGTCGGATTGAACCAATCCCGCCCCTGAACAAGCGCCTCCTGGAGCAAGCCCGGAAATACCGCAGAACGAACGGGTAACGACACCTTTCGGCTGTTTAAACGTTGCTTTCGTACCGGCCAATTTCGGCACCACATCATAGGTTGCATTCATTACGCGCGCCCATACTTGATTGACTCGTGCAGAACCTTGAAGATCCCGGTTAGGGAAATCTGCTAGCGTGTACTTTTCTTTATCATAGCCGAGCCAAATGCCCATCGTGATGTCCGGATTATAACCGATCAGCCAAACATCTTTTGTATCTTGGGAAGTTCCCGTTTTGCCGGCAAAGTCGGCACTGAATTTCAATTGATTGTTTGCGCGGTGTGCGGTACCTCTTGCCGTATCAAACACATCGCGAAGCATATCGGTTAAAACATAATTGGTTGCAGGTGTGAAAATTTCTTTTTCTTCTGCTTTGTGTTCAAAAATAACGTTGCCTTCGTCGTCTTCGATTCGGTCAATCATGTGTGCATCAATGAATTTCCCGCCGTTTCCAAGAGTGGCATAGCCGTTGGTAACTTCTTCGATTGACCCTTCAATCCCGCCGCCTAAAGCTGCAGATGCATTGTAATTTTCTTCTTCTGTAACGGTAGAAAAGTCCATGTTCATCATAAACTTAATCGGCATTTCGTCTTTAATCTGGGCCGATAAACGAAGGGCAGGCAAGTTTTGCGATTCTGCCAATGCATTTCGTGCAGGCATTATTCCTTGTTCGCTGGCTTTGTTAAAGTTGGCTGGTTCCCACATGCCACCTAAGTCTTTCTTAGCAAATTTCACATCGACCACTGGGCTTCCTGCTCCGATTTTCCCGTATTCAATAGCTGGCCCGTAAACGAGCAGCGGTTTTACAGTAGATCCGATGGAACGGTATGCCTGTGTAGCGTGGTTCAACTTTTCAATTTCATGGTCACGCCCACCAATAAAACTTAAGATGCGGCCGGTTTTGTTTTCAATGGTCATCCCACCGACTTGCACAGGGAACTTTTTCTTTTCTTCTTCGCCATTGGCATTGATTGTCGTACCGTTGATTGTTGTTCCATAGGATTCATAGCTGTTTTTTGCTTTTTCCTGTGCATCATACAATTTTTTGTTGATGGTCGAATAAATGCGATAGCCGTTTGATCGGACAGCTCGGTCAGCTAAAATTGCGTATTCTTCATACAATTTGTCGTTCTCGTCTAATGTTTTTGGATCAATTCCAGCTTCTTTCGCCAATACATCCATAATGATGCGGGAAGCACGTTTTTCCAATTCGACTGTAATGTACGGGTATTTCTCATAAGAACGCTGTTCATCTTTGCGGAAATCTTTCGTAATGTCATAGGCAATTGCTTCGTTGTATTCTTTATCCGAAATGTATTCCGTTTCTCTCATGCGGTACAAGACGGTTTTCATCCGGTCGATTCCTGGCTGCAACCCAGCTTCGTCTTTCAATTCGCCGCTTGATGTATATGGAGTGTAGCGAAAAGGCGCTTTCGGAATCCCGGCAATAAAGGCTGCTTGTGCCAAATTCAAATCCTTTGCAGTCACATCAAAAAGTCCATTGGCAGCTGTTTCAATCCCGGCAATATTTGCTCCTGAAGAGTTGCGGCCATAAGGAATAATATTCAAATAAGCTTCCATGATTTCGTCTTTTGTCATGAATTTTTCTAGGCGCATGGCCAGCAAAATTTCTTTCGCTTTCCGCTCATAAGAAACTTCATTCGTTAAAATTTGGTTTTTGATAAGCTGCTGAGTCAGTGTAGAACCACCGGTTTGGCTGTCCGAATTCGAAACGTCCTGGAACAATCCGCGGAATATCGCTTTCGGTACAATGCCATTATGGTCTTTAAAGTATTCGTCTTCTGTGGCAAGAACGGCATCGATTGCATCGCTAGAAACTTTATCCAGTGACGTTTCTTTCCGTTCCAAATCTGTCCGAAGCTTTCCGAGATATTCTTTATTGTCAAAATAAAGCTCGGATGTTTCTTCGTAGCTATAAACTTCGCCGCGCATTTCTTCTGGGGTCCGAAGTTTTTCTTCATCTACTAAAGATGCAAAATAACCGGCTCCCACTGAAGCAGCAAACACGCCGCTGACAACCAGCATAATCGCCAGCAAAATAGCTAAATTCCAAAAGACTCCAGTAGTAATGCTGAGCCCTTTCACCCATTTAGCAGAGCGCAATCTATTGTAAACTTCTTCAGTTTTATTGAGCCAATTTTTTAACTGATCAAGCACGTTATCAACCTCCTAAAAATCTTGTCTTATTATAGCATATTCTCACATAGGCGACGAAGGTTATTGACAATATCGAAGAATAAAGTAAACTACTAGTTATATTGATAAAAAAACGTTGAAGAGTCCGAAGTAGGGCATGCGAATTTTGCTAAGAGAGCCGGTGGTTGGTGTGAACCGGTCAAAGCGCAGTGTCTGAATTACAGGCTTGGAGTTTACGGAAGTGCCCCGTTCGGCACAGAGTGAGTCGGGAGAATCAGATTCTCCAAGCTGGGTGGTACCGCGCAAAAGCGTCCCTGCATGAATTTCATGCAGGGGCTTTTTTTGTAGGCAAGAGTATAGGATGGGATTTATGCTTTTATTGTCTAGACTCCAGCGCCCAGCCCCTCGAGGTTGCAGTCTGTCTTAAGTCCATGGCAAAAAGCGCCATGATACTCAAGACCTCCAGCACTTGTCAGGGCTGAACGGGCGCTTGCGCTTTTCTTATATTTAAGGAGGAATTGGAATGGCAAACGAATTGATGGATGATTTAAAATGGAGAGGCCTGATCTACCAGCAAACGGATGAAGAGGGCTTGGCTAAATTACTTGAAGAACAAAAAATTTCACTTTACTGTGGAGTCGATCCGACTGCCGACAGTATGCATATCGGCCACATTGTGCCGCTCTTAACGCTGCGCCGATTCCAAATGCATGGCCATCAGCCGATTTTGGTCGTCGGAGGCGCAACTGGTATGATCGGTGACCCATCAGGACGAAGCGAAGAGCGTCAGCTTCAAACAACCGAGCAAATCGATCGAAATGTCGAAGGCATCAAAGTGCAAATGGAGCAGATTTTCGACTTTCAAGCGGAAAATGGCGCGAAGATGGTCAACAACCGTGACTGGATCGGGCCGATGAGCACGATTGAATTTCTTCGCGATTACGGAAAACTCATCTCCATCAATTACATGTTGGCAAAAGATACGGTGGCGTCCCGGTTGGAAGGCGGCATTTCGTTTACGGAATTCACGTACATGCTCATCCAAGCGATCGACTACAACCACCTTTACAATCACCACAACTGCCGCGTGCAAATTGGCGGTTCAGACCAATGGGGGAACATCACCACAGGCCTTGAAGTGATCCGCAAAACGCACGAAGAAGAAACAAAAGCATTCGGCATCACCATTCCGCTTGTGACAAAATCAGATGGCACGAAATTTGGGAAATCGGCTTCGGGTGCTGTATGGCTTGATGCCAAAAAAACATCGCCGTACGAGTTTTACCAGTTCTGGATCAACACTGCTGATGCGGATGTCATCAAATACTTGAAGATCTTCACGTTCATTGGCCGTGAAGACATTGAAGCGCTGGAAACAGCTGTTGAAAACGAGCCGCATCTGCGCCAAGCTCAAAAAACCTTGGCAGAAGAAATGACGAAATTAATACACGGGAAAGATGCGCTTGAAGACGCACTCCGTATTACCAAAGCGTTGTTCAGCGGCGACTTAAAAGCGTTGTCCGCCAGCGAAATGAAAGCCGCATTCAAAGATGTGCCTTCAGTTGAAATGGTCAAAGAACCAAAAGTGATTGTCGATTTGATCGTCGAAGCCGGCATTTCCTCGTCGAAGCGCCAAGCGCGTGAAGATGTGACAAACGGTGCGATTTCAGTGAATGGGGAAAAAATCACCGATTTGGAATATGTCATTGACGACAAAGACCGCTTAGAAGATACGTTTGCCATCGTCCGCCGCGGCAAGAAAAAATACCACATGGTGCAATTCCAATAAAACAGAAAAACTCTTTTAAAAGGTATATAGTATCCTTATCTTGACTGCTATTCCGCAGGCTTGCTTCATAGCTGTAGAGAGTATCATTATGTAATAACGATGCTAAAGGGGTGAACACAAGTGTAAAATTCACTTGCGCTCACCCTTTTTTGTTTTCTATTCTACTGAATTTAAGCGTGCTCTTTCTTCGAATAAAGCGGCTTGGCGCTCGCCTGCGGAACGCTTCCGCCTGAAGCGCAATGAGAAGGCTGCCAAACTTTCTCGACAGCCTGGAAAGCCCCGCCCATTTACAGAAAACTGCAAATGGGCGGGGCTTTTGTTATTCATTTTCAAACCAGCCTTTAAATTTAAACCAGATAAACATGCCAATGCTTGTTATCACCATAACGGCGAGTACAACGTAATACCCTGAATCCCAATGAAGTTCCGGCATATTGTCAAAGTTCATGCCGTAAATACCCGCCAGAAAAGTCAGCGGCATGAAGATCGTAGTAATGACCGTTAAGGTTTTCATGATGTTGTTCATTCGGAAAGAGTTCATCGATATGTAATTGTCACGAATATCCGACGTTAATTCGCGATTGGATTCGATAATTTGGCTTAATTTGATCAAGTGATCGTGAATATCCTGGAAATAGGCACGTTTTTGTTCTTGGATGATAAAGCGTTTCGACTCCAAGATCCGGTATACGAGATCACGCATCGGCAATACCGTGTGCCGCAATGTCAATAAGTCTTTCCGAATCTCAAAGGTTTTTTGAATGATCATGTTGCCCGCTAATTTTCCTTCAGCGCTGTTTTCGATACCGAGCAATTGGTCTTCTAGATCATCCGTAATTGGGAAAAAGGCATCTACTACTTTATCCATGATTTTATAAACCACTTCAACCGGCTTTAAGCGGTCAAGGCTATTGGATTTTACAAAATAATCCCAAACGTAATTGAGTTCGTGGAGTTCCTCATAATGGAAAGAAACCGTGAAATTTTCGCCAATAAACAAATCCACTTCAGAAGCTTCCAAGGTGTTTTTATTCAGTGAGTGGAAAACGAGAAAGCTGAGATTTTCGTAATGCTCCAACTTCGGGCGCTGCAGCGAGTGGATGCAGTCTTCAATTGCGAGAGGGTGGAAATGAAAATAACTGCCGAGCAAGCTTGTTTCCTCATCTGTCGGCATATTAAAATCCGCCCAGTACCACTTCATGTTGGCTAATGTGGCGAGCGGGGGATCGACGAGCAGTTCATTTTCTTGGCTGATTGCTAGTATTCTGAGCATAAGGTTCTCCTAAAGTTGTTTGTTTTTAATAAAACTTGGCAGTTCCATGTCCGCATATAAATGCGGATGGACAAGCTGGCCCAAGCGCCAGGCGCCTTCAATGAGGCGGGGGGAAGGGCGGCAGTACAATTCTTCTTCCATTATATGAATGTTATCAAAAGCTTTCATCTCATTCCAGCCTTTCCGTTTGCGGACAAGTTCTGGCTTTACTTTGGCCGTCATAATGCCGACCCATGCCAGAAGAATAAAATCCGGATCACGCTGCCGGACATCGTCCCAATCGGTCTGGATGTTGGCCGAATCGATATCAGCAAACGCATTGCGTGCGCCGACGATTTCACTGATTTCCGTAAGCCAGTTGACGTTGCCTGGAGTAAAGACCGGCTTTGGCCACCATTCCCAGTAAAGGGAAGGAGCATGTTCAGCATGAGCTGCCCGGCATTTGAACGATTCGATGGCAGCGGCATATTCAGAATGGACTTGCTGGCCGTCAATGCCGCATGCTTCGGCGACAGCGAGCAGGTCTTGGCCGATATCTTGCAGCGACTGGGGATTGAGGACGAGATGCGGAATTTTTCGTTGGACCAATTCCTCTACATTTTTTTCCATGCCCGGAACGCTGAGTGAAGCCAATACCAAATCGGGCTTCATGGCTTCAAGTTCATCCATCCGAATGGCTAAATCTGGTCCGAGCCTCGGCAGTTGAGTTACGGGTTCCGGCCAATCAGAATAGTCATCGACTGCGACGAGCATATGGTCGAGCCCTAAAAAAGCAACAAGTTCAGTATTGCTCGGGCATATTGAAATAATGCGCATAGTTAAGGCACCTCCGCTTTTTTTCCAGTTTACCACAGAAAAAGGGAAGGGGGAAAAGCGGCGGAATCAAAAAAGAAGCCCCCGCAAAAGCGGAGGCTTCTTTAAATACTGCAAATTAACGTGAGTAGTACTCAACGATCAATTGTTCGTTGATTTCAGCAGACAATTCGCTGCGCTCTGGAAGGCGTACGAATGTTCCTGTTTTGCTATCAGTATCGATAGTAACGTATTCAGGAACGAAGTTGCTTACTTCGATTGCTTCGTTGACAACGTCCATGTTGTTAGAACGTTCGCGGAAAGCGATTGTTTGTCCTGGTTTCACGCTGTATGACGGAATGTCAACGCGTTTGCCATCAACAAGGATGTGGCCGTGGTTTACGATTTGGCGAGCTTGGCGGCGAGTGCGCGCAAGACCTAAACGGTAAACAACGTTATCAAGTCGAGCTTCAAGAAGGATCATGAAGTTTTCACCGTGTTTACCAGGCATTTTGCCGGCTTTATTGAACAAAGTTTTGAACTGACGTTCGTTAACTCCGTACATGAAGCGTAGTTTTTGTTTTTCTTGAAGTTGCAAACCGTATTCAGAAACTTTTCTGCGTTGGTTAGCACCGTGTTGACCTGGTGCGTAAGGGCGTTTTTCTAATTCTTTACCTGTTCCGCTAAGAGATACTCCTAGGCGGCGTGACAGTTTCCATGATGGACCTGTATAACGAGACATATATGTCTCCTCCTCTATTTTTGGTTTTTAGAGTAAAATAAAAACCAGATGCATTCATGCTGTAAGCCATTTTGTTTTCATGTACCTTCGCTCTGCAGCCATGAGTTACGCGATACACCTTATAAAAAAGGAACAAAATGGACAAACCCGCACATACAACTGCTGCGATTATTTTACACAAAGAATAGTATAACCGCTTTTGATAGGAAAAGTCAATGAGAACAATTTGCTGACTGCGGAATGATCAACCATCTTCAACTTTCTGTTCGTTTTCTTCATTATAAATCGTTTTGATTTAGGCAAAAAGGGTTTGCTTTCTTTTTTAGGGAAAGAGCGATAAAATAAAATTGAATAATGTAAGCGCTTTCTATTCTTTCTAAGGGGTGTATCCAATGAATAAGAAGAATATGAATATGGAGACAGCTGTCATTCACACAGGCTATGACAGCAACCTTCACCATGACAGCTTAGCGACGCCGCTTTATCAGACTTCCACTTTTTCTTTTGCAAATGCAGAAGAAGGGGAAAACCGGTTTGCGGGAAATTGCGAAGGCAATATTTACTCGCGGCTTGGCAATCCGACCGTCCGCGTATTGGAAGAACGCATGAAGGAAATTGAATATGGGCAAGGGGCTTTAGCCTTCGGATCCGGCATGGCAGCTGTGAGCGCCATCTTGATTTATTTGACCAAAGCAGGGGACCATGTCTTATGTTCAAAGGGAATTTATGGCTGCACGTTCGGCTTATTGGAAATCCTGAATGAAAAATACGGCATCACGCATACATTAACCAGTTTAAGAACAGAAGAAGAAGTGGAACAAGCGATTCGGCCGGAAACGGCATGCATTTACGTTGAAACGCCAATCAATCCCACAATGGAGCTGGTCAATTTAGAAGCGGTCATAGCGGTTGCTAAAAAACACCACATTCAAGTAGTTGTAGACAATACGTTCAGTTCACCGTATTTGCAAAATCCATTGTTGATGGGAGCTGACTTTGTGCTGCATAGCGCCACAAAATATTTAAACGGCCATGGGGATGTGGTCGGCGGGGTTTTAGTGGGCAGAGACGGAGAAGAAATGGAGCGGCTGCGGTCGACGGTTCAAAAAGATGTTGGTGGCATCATGTCGCCTTTTGATGCGTGGCTCCTATTAAGAGGGATGAAAACGCTTCACGTTCGAATGGACCGGCATATCGACAACGCAAAAAAAATCGTTGCGTTTTTAAAGCAGCAGCCGAGCGTCAAAAAAGTTCTTTATCCATTTGATGAATCGCATCCGCAATACAACATTGCGACCAAGCAAATGCGGGAAGGGGGCGGCCTCATTTCATTTGAATTAGAAGGAGGGAAAAAAGAAGCGCAAGCATTTATGAACGCTTTGTCCCTCATTAAAATTGCGGTGAGTTTAGGCGACCCCGAAACGCTGATTCAGCATCCATTTACGATGACGCATGCGGGTGTTCCGCCGACAGAAAGAATCGACATGGGCATCACCGACTCCTTGCTTCGGCTATCGGCCGGCTTGGAACATTCCGACGATTTGCTGGAAGACTTAGGGCAAGCGTTTGATAAAGTGAAACTGCAATCAGTTGGAGAGGTTTTATCCTCCAACTAATTGCTAGTTGCTGTTGATAGTTGGGTGAGTAGAAGGCTAACAAACTAGTGCTGGTAGACGAACAAAAAATACTAAAAGTGAATAAAAAGTGGTAATAAACCAATAATTCGTGAGGAGCCCCTTTCTAATTATTGGTTTATTTGTATATGAAATAGGAAAATGATAAAAAATATTCCTCCAATAAGCAATATGTGCTATATTATGAAAGCAAAATATGCCGATAGATACGAGTAAAGAGATAAATTTTAAAAAACCTGAAAAAAAAATACCGGTAAATGGGCTTATATCATACAAATAAAGTTCAACTTAGTTTTGAGATGGAAAGCAGGCGCCCTGGTGAAAAAAAGTTATAGTTTCATGATGTTTGTGGTTTACCTACTAGTCGGCACAGTAATTGGCCTGTTGTTTCCTCCTTTTTTGTCATTAATTATGGAAATTCCAGAAGAAAATCGCCGCATTCTTTCGATCGCTTCTGTTTTAGCAGGCTGGCTTTTAGGGGTGATTAATTTTGTGATCTTCTATGTTTTTATTAAGTATTGCACCCTGCATTTTCGTAATGTATTTCATGAAGTGCGAGCCGGCAATTTTAGCGCGCGGTCCAGGTTAAACAGCCGTGATGCCATTGGGCAATTGGCTATTGACATTAACGAGACAATTGATCATTTGGAAAAAACAAAAATTGAAATTTTACAAGATGATTTGACAGGGTTGCCGAATCGACAATTCCTTCAACAATTCTTTATGGAAAACAAAGAAGTTATGAAAACGGAAAAAGCAGCGTTCATGTTTTTTGATTTAAATAAATTCAAGCAAATAAACGATTTATACGGCCATCAATTTGGAGACCAGGTGTTGATTAGCGTGGGGAACCGAGTGAAAAAAGGGCTCCCATACGCAAAGCTTATTCGGTTGAGCGGAGACGAATTTATGCTGGTGGTGCCATCGTTAACGGCAATTGACGCAATGGAAGCGGCAAAACAACTGCATAAACAATTTAAAGAGCCTTTTTTAATCGGAGATGCCGCTGTTTCCATCGACTCAAGCATTGGCATTAGTATTTATCCGGACAATGGGGTTGAATTGACTGAACTGGTTAAAAAATCCGATCATGCGATGTACGAAGCGAAAAAGAATCCTCTTCAAAGTTATTGTTTTTATCACCAGTTAACGGCATCCACAACTTCAAGCGAAAGAACAGATGAACCAACAAACAAAATCGGTTCTACAATAAATACGCTGAGAAGATGAAGCAGAATCCAACTGAGCATTCGGTATGTAGTAGTGAAAATATAGTCCATAAAAGGTGACGACTGATTTATAAATTACGGATGGAGAATAGACATGACAGTTCATCGGTTGAACAACAACTACATAAGTGAAGCGGATCTTACGAAAAGACGCTTTTTTCGATTGATTGGCAAAGTAATGGGCTATGGCAACTTTTTAGGAAGCCTGTTATTCGGTGCATTCATCATGTTGAACGATAGCGGTGCTTCCCTTAAGGAATATCCTGTTCCTTTCGGCATGTTTTGTCTCGGAATTTTTTCATTATGGCTGGATAAGACAACGCTAAAAGAAACAACGCAACAGCATTTGTACGGATTAAATTACATCAGCATTCCTTTAATCATTTTTTATTTTATTGATGACGGCGCTACTACGACGTGGGCTATCATTTTTATTTACTTGATGATGGCCATTGTTTTGCAAAGCATCGCACTTGTGTTTTATTCTTTTTTCACGTCGCTTGTTGTGTTGTTCAGTGTCATGCTTTTGGTGCCTGCCGATTTATTGGTTTCTGTGACATTTTATGACCACATTCTTCGTGCTGTTTTATTGATAGTTGCCACAGCCAGCGGCTTAATTGGTTTAAGAAACATCAAAAAACGTGAAAAAATGTTATTTCACTATATGGACCGGGCGGAAGAAGTAGCTTTTCAAGACCCGATGCTGAAAATCCCAAACCGCATGGATTTTAATTTATATGTTGACCATGCATTGAAATCCGGACCCATCGTTTTATGGAAAGTAGAAATCAATCATTTCCAATCGGTTTACGATGTATTGGGGCACCACAAAAGCGACGAACTGCTTGAAATGGTGAAAATGCGTTTAACCGGAAAGTTGGATGCGACTTCTTATTTGGCTAAAGGGGAAGGCAGCACGTTTTTGGTGGCGACCAAAAGCGAAATGCTCGGCTCGCAGGCCGAAGCTTATTTCGAAGAAATGCTTGAAGCTATACTACATCCGTACATATTGGAACTGCACGATTATTTGCTGAGTTTTAATATTGGAGTGGCTTGTTCTAGGCTCGATGGTTCAACGAGCGATGAATTAATGCGGCATGCCCAGTTTGCGCTTGATCGTGCAAAAGAACTGGGGCTCAACCGCGTGGTGCTGTGTTCAGAGGATATAAAAAATGAAACGATGAAGCAAGTGCAAGTGTCCGAAGCGTTGTATCAAGCCAACCTGGATAATGAGTTTCATCTTGTGTATCAGCCGCAAATTGAAATGAAAACCAATCAAATCATCGGTTTAGAAGCGCTGCTTCGGTGGGAACACCCACACATGGGAACGATTCCGCCGAATGAATTTATCGATATTGCCGAAAAGAACGGATTTATCGTGCCTTTAGGAAAATGGATATTGGAAAAGGCATGCCAGGAAATACAAGTTTTATCTCATTCTGTCGGAAGGCCGTTAAAACTTGCGGTTAACGTCTCGTTCATCCAAATACGCCAAGATGATTTTGTCCGCGATACACTCACTATTTTGGAAAAAACGGGATTTCCGGCAGACCAGCTGGAAATTGAATTGACGGAACGGTCGCTGTTTGAAAACCGACTGGAAGATTTGCTCAAAATAGAACAGCTTCGTTCAAAAGGCATCCGGATTGCCATTGACGATTTTGGCACCGGCTATTCTTCGTTTGGCATTTTGGCCAAGGTGAAAGTGGACAAAATCAAAGTGCCACGTGAGTTTATTGAACACATCGACAGCAATCAAAATAGCCAACGGATTGTTGAAACCATTACCTCAATGGCGGATTTGTTTCAAATCACTTGCTTGGCTGAAGGAATCGAACGGATTGAAGAAAACGATTTTCTGCTCCAAATGATTTGCCAGGAAGCGCAAGGCTATTTTTACGCAAAACCGGCTGCTATTTGCGCCATTGAAAAATGGCTTACAGCAGAAATGACGGAAGAAGCTGTATTGGCCGGATTGAAAAAATAAATGCAATCGAACAGAAAAAAGCCCGGAACTTTAAAAAAGTTCCGGGTTTTTTGTCTGTTTTATAAATGCTGCATCAAAATCTCAGCAAAATGTTCAAGCCCTTGCTGGTCTTCTTCGGTAAAGCGGCTTAGTTCTGGGCTGTCGATATCGAGAACTCCGATCACTTCGCCGTCTTTGATAAGCGGAACAACGATTTCAGATTGCGAAGCTGCGTCGCAAGCAATGTGTCCAGGGAATTCGTGGACGTTTGCAATCAGCATCGTCTTCTTTTCAGCTACAGCTGTTCCACAAACGCCGCGGCCGACTTTGATGCGGACACAGGCAGGAAGTCCTTGGAACGGCCCAAGAACCAGTTCGCCGTCTTCCATCAAGTAAAACCCGACCCAGTTGATCCGATCTAAAAACTGGTTTAACAAAGCCGAAGCATTGCTTAAGTTGGCAATTTTGTTAGGTTCGCCTGTTAAAAGAGCATCTAATTGCTTGCCGAGCATATTGTATTGGTCAGCGCCTGTGCCGCTGTATTGGGTTTGTGTAAACATATGCAACCTCTTTTCATTCGTTGATTTACTTATTATAGAGTTTGTCATAATGGTTATGCAAGCCTTTGGCACTATGAGCATCAGACCCGAAGACAAGCGGGATGCCCAAGGTATTCGCAAGTACAATAAAGCGTTCGGGTGGGTAAGATTCGAGGCATTCCGGTTTTGAAAAGCCAGCGCTGTTTAAATCGATCTCGTAGCCGGCCTTTTGGATTTTATTGAAAATGCGTTCGATCTGTCTGCTATCGTCGATTGTTTCGTTGTGGGCCAGCTGGAATTTGTGGACGAGTGTCGGATGCCCGATCCGCTTCGGCTTAAAGCGGCCAAGGTCTGAAGCAATGGAAGCTTCCACGGTTTCGTAATAGAGATCATAAACCGCTGCAGCGGATCCAGCGATGGCAGCGAGATTTAAAAAAACTTCTTTGCTGTAATCCATGCAATGATAAGCGCCGCCTACTTTCAAAAAATGGACAGACAAAATGGCATCGTCGAGCATAGGGCCGACTTCATCCAGAAAAGCCGTTGTCTCATGTTCAAAGCCCGCGATAAAGTCCACTTCAAAGCCAATCCGGATGCGAATATCATTTTTATAGGCATCTTTTGCTTGTTTAATGGCGTCTATATAAGGGTGCACTTCTGTATAACGCATTCCGCTGTCTTTTAAAGGCGTTGGATCAAGGAATGAAGCGGGTAGGGGAGCGTGTTCAGTAAATGAAATATCCGAGAATCCGGAACGAATTGCTTTTTCTATGTAAGACTGGAGTGAATCTTTTGTGCCATGAGGGCAAAAAGGGGTATGAATGTGTCCATCTCTTTTCAAAAAACCACCATCTTTCGTTAAAGTGAAAAATATTTATTCGTTTTCTTGAAAATGGCAAACAAAAATAATGATTACATGGTAAAATGAAAGAATCATGAAATACATTTACATTGCGCTGGAAATGTGAGTTTGAACAGGGGGCTTTATGACTTATGATGAAGTATATCATCATTGCGGTCATCATTCTATTAGCGTTAATCATCGTAGGCTTTTTGTTTCGAAAGAAACATCAAGCGGAAATTGAACGCTTAGAACAGTTAAAACTGCAAATACAAAACAAACCAATTTTAGAAGAACTGACAAAAGTGAAACAGCTGAACATGAATGGCCAGACAGAAGAAATGTTCGAGCGCTGGCGCAACATATGGACTGAAATAATGGACGTACATATTCCGAATATCGATTCACTGATCTTTGATGCAGAAGATGCCATCGATCGTTTGAAATTCGGAAAAGCGACAACGATTGAAAATGATATTGAAGATAAAATTGCGAAAGTCGACCGTCAAATGACGGATATCTTGATCGAGTTGGAAGACTTGATCGGCAGCGAAGAAAAAAACCGCAGCGAAATGGACTTGATTAAAGACCAATATCGCCAAGCGCGTAAAAATTTGCTTGCCCATCAACATTCGTATGGGGCGGCTGCTGGCCCTCTTGAGAAAAAGTTGGAATCGTTTACTCCATTATTCACCGAATATGATGCTTTGACACAACAAGGGAATTACTTAAAAGCCCGTGAAATCGTGATGGGATTGTCTGAAGAAAGCAAGTACGTTTTTTCGCTAATTGACGATGTTCCTCCGCTATTATCCGACGTTCAATCTAAAATTCCTTCTTATATTAACGAACTGCGTAATGGCCAACGTGAAATGGAAGACCAGTCTTATTACTTGAACCATTTGGAATTGACAGGCCAGCTTGACGCAATGGAAGCAGAATTAGCGGCCATGAAACAAGAAATAGCCGAACTCGATATTGCGGATGCGAAAGTGAAGGCAGAAGCAATGAAAGACCGGATTGACTCGTTTTATGAACTACTTGAAAAAGAAGTGGAAGCAAAACATTATATCGATCAGCACAAAACGGATACAGCTTTGCTGTTGGAACGCGTTTCAAACGATACGCGCGATATGGCTGAGGAATGTGCCGTGGTGCAGCTCAGCTACAAAATTCCTGAAAACGATGCAGCCATTCCAAAGACATGCCTGGCAAAATTAGAAGAGCTTCACAAGCGCTTTGATTTGCTGGATTCTCGCCTTAATGAAGATCAATCTGCCTATTCAAGCCTAGCAGAGGATTTGGACAGCATCCGCGAGGAACTTACAAAAGTGGATGCGGCTCAGCGTGACTTTGCGGAATCGCTAAAAAGCTTGAGAATCGATGAACACGAAGCACGAGCGAAACTGGAATCATTAAAACGGACGCTGCAGGAAACCGAGCGCATGCTGCACAAAGCCAATACGCCTGGAATTCCTGAAGAAATGGACGTCCGCTTAGAAGAAGCGGAAGAGCATTTGTTTGTCGTAATGCAAGGCTTGCAAGAAGTGCCGTTGAATATGAAGCTAGTCGATAATTATTTATTAAAAGCAGAAAAATGCGTTTTAGACGTAGAAGAGAAAGCGAAAGAAATGGTGGAAAATGTCATGCTGATCGAACGTATTATCCAATACGGCAACCGATTCCGCAAAACCAATCCACAAATGAACGCCAAGCTGATGGAAGCGGAAGAGTCATTCAGGCAGCTCCGCTATTCAAAAGCGCTGGAAGAAGCAGCCACAGCGGTTGAAAACTTTGAGCCGGGTTCAATGAAGCGAATTGAAGTGCTGGTCAAAGAAGAAGCATGGCATACGTAAAATAACACAAGAAACCACCAGCCCATGAGCTGGTGGTTTTCTTTTCGGAGGCGGCAAGATGATTTACTTAGACAACAGTGCGACTACCAAACCGAAAAAAGAAGTGCTAAATGCTTTTCTATTAGCCAACGAACAGTATTATGCAAATCCCGCATCGCTTCATCAACTTGGAAACGAAGCGGAGCATTTATTGGAAACCGCACGCCAACAAATTATCCGGCTATTGAATATGGACCATGCTATTTTCACATCAGGCGGCACGGAATCCAATAACCTGGCTCTAATCGGGACGGCTCACAGCTATCAGCACCGGGGCAAACATATCATCACCGCTGAGACCGAACATCCTTCTGTTTTGAATGCGCTGGCCAAGTTAGCGGAAGAAGGATTTGAAGTCGAAAAACTTCCGGTTGGCCGTTTTGGCGAAATCGATCTCGATGAGTTGAAGAACGCGCTTAGAAGCGATACGATTCTTGTAAGCCTTATGCACGTTAACAACGAAATCGGAGCCGTTCACCCGGTAGCGGAAATCGCACGGCTGCTAAAAAACACGCGTACATTGTTTCATGTAGACGCTGTGCAAAGCATCGGGAAAATTCCGCTTGATCCGTCAGCGATGCCGGATTTATTGAGCGTTTCTGCCCATAAAATTCATGGGTTAAAAGCAAGTGGAGTGCTGGCTTTCAACCAAGTAGAACTGAAAGCGATTTTAGCGGGCGGCGGACAGGAATTTGGCTTAAGAAGCGGAACGGTGTCTGTACCGCATGCAGCTGCTTTAGCGAAGGCGCTGCGGCTGGCTGAACCGAATCCGCAGCACGCGGTGTGGAACAAGCAGCTTCGTGATTTTTTCGCGAAATTCCAAGAAGTTCTAGTGATCAGTCCTCAAGACGGAGCACCACACATCTTATCCCTTGCAGTAAAAGGAATAAAAGGTGAAGTACTGGTCACTGGATTGCAAAAAGAAGAAGTGATCGTCTCCACTTCGAGTGCCTGTTCGTCCAAAAGCCAAACCGCAAGCCATGTTATTGAGGCAATCGGTATGCCGCACAGTTATAAAGAAGGTATGATCCGTATCAGTTTCGGTGCGTTTACAACCGAACAAGATATAGGTAAATTGAAAAAAGCATTTGAGCGGGTTTACCGTTTAATCAAAGGAGCCAAGTAAAGATGAAGACCAACCAAATTCTTGTCCGGTACGGGGAACTATCAACAAAAGGCAAAAACCGCAGTTCGTTTATCGGCCGCCTGCGCGACAATGTACGGCAAACTTTTTCCGATTTGGGAACAATCCGCGTAAAAGCGGAACGCGATCGCATGTTCATCTTATCGGACAGCGAGCTGGAAATGGAACAAGTGCTGAAACGATTGCCGAAAGTATTTGGCATCCAATCGTTCAGCCCGGTGACAGAAGCCGAGCTAAATTTGGAAGAGATGAAAAAAACCGCGTTTGAGGTTATGAACAAACTTGACCTTACCGGCAAGACCTTTAAAGTGAACGTGAACCGCGCGTTTAAAGAATTTCCTCATGAAAAAATGGAAATCATGCAGGCCATAGGTTCGCATGTATTGCGCAGCTTCCCCGAATTAAAAGTTCAAATGCACCATCCGGATATCGAATTGAAAATCGATATCCGCCAAGAAGCAGCATATATGATGGCTGAAGTGATCCAAGGAGCTGGAGGATTGCCGGTGGGAGCAGGCGGCAAAGGCTTGTTAATGTTATCCGGTGGAATCGACAGCCCGGTTGCTGGCTTCCACATGCTGAAGCGGGGCGTCCGGCTGGAGTTGATCCACTTTTTCAGCCCACCGTTTACCAACGACCGCGCCAAAGAAAAAGTATTCGATTTGGCAGAAAAACTGAGCCAGTTCGGCTCATCGGTCAACTTGCATATTATCCCGTTCACCAAACTGCAACAAGAAGTGCACAAGCAAGTGCCGGACAACATCACGATGACGTCGACGCGGCGCATGATGATGCGGGTCGCGGACAAAGTTCTTGAAGAAACGGGCTGCAAAGCCATCATTACCGGAGAAAGTTTGGGGCAAGTCGCAAGCCAAACATTGGAAAGCATGCAGGCCATCAATGCAGTCACCAATACGCCGGTGCTTCGCCCGCTGATTGCTTCGGATAAATTGGACATCATTGAAACGGCGCAGCAAATCGATACGTACGAAATTTCCATTCGGCCATTTGAAGACTGCTGCACCATTTTTACACCGGCCAACCCGAAAACAAAACCGAAGCTGGAAAAAGTCGAGTACTACGAAAACTTTGTTTCCTTCGATGAATTGATTCAAGAAGCTGTGGAAGAACGGGAAGTCTTCAAATTCCCGAGAAAAAAAGAAAAAAGCCAAGTCTTTGATGACTTGCTGTAACAAACCGCCTCTATGGCGGTTTTTCTTTTTGTTAAATTATTTTGAATAATAAAACTTTACCTGTATAATAATAAAGGCAGAACGCTTAACTAAACATGAGGGGGACTGATTATGAATCGGGAAGAATTACTAGCACCGGAAATGTATAATTTGGTCAACGAAATTGAAAAGTTTGCAACTGGGAATGAGAAACTCGCCATCATTTGGGAAAATGACAAAGGCGACACTGAGCAAGTTACATATGATGAACTGATCAAGCGAGCCAACCGCGCAGCCAATAGTTTTGAAAAAGCAGGATTGGCAAAAGGAGACGTGGTGCTTGTCATGGTGCCGCGCCTCGTTGAAGCTTACGTTTCCTATATTGGAGCTTTAAAAGCAGGGCTTGTGGTCATTCCAAGTTCTGAAATGCTTCGTGCAAAAGACATTTCCTACCGCTTGAACCATAGCGATGCAAAAGCCGTGATCGCTTATGAACCGTTTATGGACCAGTTTGCTGAAGTGGAAGAAATGAACAATGTGGTGAAGTTTGTTATCGGCCATTCGGACAGTTCATGGATTTCGTTGACGGAAGAAATGGAAAGTGCATCTGACCATCATGAAACAGCAGCGACTCGTAACAGCGACATGGCTTTTTTATCTTATACATCCGGTACAACCGGGAACCCCAAAGGCGCTGTCCACAGCCACGGTTGGGCCTTCGCACATCTTCGGACTTCCGCTGAGCACTGGCTTGGCGCAAAAGAAGGCGATCTTGTATGGGCAACGGCAAGCCCAGGCTGGCAAAAATGGATTTGGAGTCCCTTTGTCGCGACATTAGGGAGCGGAGCCACAGGCTTTGTCTATAACGGGAAATTTGATCCTGAAACCTATCTGCAAATTTTGGAGCGACGCAAAATCAACGTGCTTTGCTGCACACCTACCGAATACCGCTTGATGGCCAAACAGAAAAATCTTGCTTCGTTTGATTTGTCTTCGCTGCACAGCGCCGTGTCAGCTGGTGAACCGTTGAACGCGGAAGTGATCAACGTCTTTAAGGAAAACTTCGGCTTAGAAGTGCGCGACGGCTACGGCCAAACCGAAAACACGTTATTGGTCGGCGTTATGAAAGGCATGGAAATCCGCATCGGCTCTATGGGCAAACCGACACCGGGCAACCGCGTGGAAATCATCAACGAATTTGGCGAGCCTGCACAAGCTGGTGAAGTTGGCGATATTGCTGTCCATGTCGACACGCCTGCTTTGTTCAAAGGTTATTTTAAAGATGACGAGCGGACGAAAATGCAATTCCGCGGCGAGTATTACGTAACGGGCGACAAAGCGTCAAAAGACGACGACGGCTATTTCTGGTTTGAAGGGCGCGGCGATGACATCATCATTTCTTCCGGCTACACCATCGGGCCCTTCGAAGTGGAAGACGCGCTCGTCAAACACCCGGCCGTCCAGGAATGTGCGGTCGTCGGTTCCCCAGACGAAATCCGAGGAACGATCGTCAAAGCGTTTGTCGTTCTTGTGTCCGGCAACGAACCAAGCGAAGAACTTGTAAAAGGCTTGCAGGAACATGTGAAAGAATTGACCGCGCCTTATAAATACCCAAGAGCGATTGAATTTTTGCAGGAGCTGCCAAAAACCGCTTCCGGAAAAATCCGCCGAGTTGAATTGCGACAACTGGAGAAAAATAAAAAGCAATAACTTTTCGAGGGCATTTACTTTCTTTGTATGACAAGCATGAATGTATTGCATTCAATTTAAGTTATTACTAAATAAAAGCAGCGAAACAGCCGGCATTCAATGATACCGGCTGTTTTCTATTGTTTACTTTACTAAAGGAGGGGCATATAATTAGACTGTTATTTCGATAATCAAAATAAAAAAAGAGTGGTGGCAACAGCGGCATGGCAGAAGAAAAAAAAGGAATGCTTTATACAATACTTACTTATACCATTTGGGGATTCTTGCCGATTTATTGGAAGCAAGTGGGCGATGTCGCCAGCGACGAAATTTTAACGGCCCGCATTTTCTGGGCGTTTTGGTTGACCCTTGCATTTATTTTTTTGATTCGCGGCGGGAAATTTTTGTTCGCTGATTTGAAAGCTTTGTGGAAATCAAAGAAAACGTTCTTCACTTTGATGGCCGCTTCTTATTTAATTACCGCTAACTGGTTTTTGTACATCTTTGCAGTTACCAATGACCGGATCGTCGAGACGAGTTTAGGGTATTATGTGAACCCACTCGTATCCGTTCTTCTCGGGGTGTTTTTCTTAAAAGAAAAACTAACGCCAGCCATCAAAGTGGCATTTGGACTAGCAGCGGCGGGCGTCATTATTTTAACCGTTTCGTACGGGACGTTTCCGTGGCTTGCTTTTGGAATGGCCTTTACCTTTGCGTTTTATGGCTTGATTAAAAAAACGATCAAGCTGAATGCGCTGCGCGGGTTGGCGCTTGAAACCTTGTTTGTCTTGCCAGTGGCGACCTTGTATTACATTTATTTGTTTTATACTGGAGAAGCTGCCTTTTTGCATGGAAGCGGTTCTACGGATATACTTTTAATTTTAAGCGGAGCGGCTACAGCTTTGCCGCTTGTACTGTTTGCAACAGGCGCTCCATTGATTCCGATGTACATGATCGGCTTCTTGCAGTATATCGCGCCGACGTTCATGCTGATCATTGGCGTGTTGATGTACGGTGAATCATTCGGGTTGATTGAATTGGTTTCATTTTCGTTAATTTGGTTGGCGTTGATTTTGTTTACGGTATCAAAAGTCATGGAAGTCCGGAGCACGAGAAAAGAGAAAATGAACGCTGTGGTATGAATGAAAAAATTCGGGTGAAACATTTTTCGGATTTTCACGTATAGTATAAAGAAGAACAGAGGAGGGAAATCAATTCATGAACACAAAAAGATGGATCGCGATTGTTGCTGCTGTTGTTGTATTTGGAATTTCAATTGCGATCAATTCGGCATTTGCTTTATTCCAAAATGATTGGGATGCAGGGATGGATGATTTGCTGCCAACCGGCGAAGCGGGATTTAGCGAATATATCATTGAAGAAGGCAGCTTCGACTCGCGAATCGCAGTGTTGAACGTAGAAGGCGTTATTCAAGACACGGGAGAATCGGCTTCGTTGTTTGGTTCGACTGGCTATAACCACACTTTTTTTATGGAACAATTGGAACAAGTGAAAGCCGATAGCTCGGTTAAAGCGATTATGTTGAAAGTCAATTCACCAGGCGGCGGCGTCGTGGAATCTGCTGAGATCTACGACAAAATCATGGAAATCAAGGAAGAAACGAAAAAGCCGATTTACGTTTCCATGGGAGCGACTGCAGCTTCAGGCGGCTATTACATTTCAGCGCCTGCCGATAAGATTTTCGTCAACGAAGAAACGTTGACCGGCTCGATTGGCGTCATTATGGAAAGCGTCAATTACGGCGAACTTGCTGAACGCTACGGCATTGATTTTGTCACGATCAAATCTGGAGAATTCAAAGACATCATGAGCCCGACACGCGACATGACGGATGCTGAACAGGATCTTCTCCAAGGAATGATCAATGAATCCTATGAATCTTTCGTAGACATCATCGAAGAAGGCCGCGGAATGTCGGAACAAGAAGTCAAAGAATTTGCAGATGGACGCATCATGAGCGGACGCCAAGCGGTTAAATTGAATTTGGCAGATGACATCGGTTTTGAAGAAGACGTGATCAAGCAGCTGCGGACAGATTTTGGTTTGGAAGATGCCGAAGTATTTGAATATGGCCAATCTCAAGGATGGGGTTCTCTGTTATCGATGAAAATGAATTCATTCTTAGGCAACGACATCGAAACCCAAATGCTTGGCAAACTATTTACAGATTACAACTCACCGCGGATGATGTACTTATACGGCGAAAAATAAGGAGGGGCGATTATGGCTGAACAAACGAATGAAGAAACCCAGGCTGCGGCAATTACGCAAAAGATTTTGCCTCCTGCACCGACGTATGAAGAAGTCTTATTTTACGAACGCAAGCCAGCCGGTTTTTGGGTCAGATTCTGGGCTTATTTAATTGACCTTCTTGTCATCGCCGGGCTTACATCCATTCTGATCAAACCGGTATTTGCAATTGTCGGATTGGAGACGAATGATGCGGTTTGGTATGCGCCGTACGCCATTTTATCGGCTCTCGTGTTTTACAGTTATTTTGTCTTCTTGACAAAATTCTTTAACCAGACCGTCGGCAAAATGATTTTGGGCATCCGTGTGGTGTCATTAAAAGAAGATTCACTTTCATGGGGCACGCTGTTATTCCGGGAATGGATTGGCCGTTTTATCTCTGCGGTCATTTGGCCGTTGTATGCAATTATCGGATTTACACCGCTTAAACAAGGAATACATGACTTTATCGCAGATACCACAGTAGTCCACGAAGAAGCGTACCGGAAACGGAAGATGATGCAAAAGAAAAAATCGGTAAGCTCGGAGTTGCAAGAAACTAAAGCGTTTTAGTAAAATAAGTAGCTGAAGATAAAAATTGGAGGCGTTTTGATTGGTTCAAATTACATTTAAGCAAAACCCGGTGACGTTGCCAGGGCATGAAGTGAAAGCGGGCGACCAAGCTCCAGCATTTACCGTTCTTGCGAATGACTTAAGCCCGGTTACACTGCAAGACAGCGCAGGCAAAGCTCGGTTGATCAGCGTGGTTCCATCCCTTGATACAGGCGTTTGCTCGCTGCAGACAAAACGTTTTGAACAAGAAGCGGCTTCATTTGGCGAGAACGTAGAAGTGCTGACCATTTCAGCGGACTTGCCATTTGCGCAAAAACGCTGGGTCGCAGAAAATGGTACAGAGGGCATTACGACGCTGTCTGATCACCGCGATTTGTCTTTCGGAGATGCATACGGAGTTTCCATGCAGGAATTGCGCTTGCTCGCCCGTTCGATTTTCGTCATTGATGCAAACGACAAAGTCGCTTATGTGGAATATGTTCCAGAAGGAACCGACCATCCTGATTACGATAAAGCAATTGAAGCAGTAAAAGGACTAACAAACTAATACAAGAAACCCACTCTTACCGAGTGGGTTTCCTTATTGAGGGCGGAGAATACATGATTTCATCTATGGAAAAAATCTTTACATTTATTGATAACGAAGCGACGACTATCCAAAAAAAACAGGACATGCCGTATTTAGACAGTTTGCTGTTGGTTACTGAAAGCTGGTTGGATGGACATATTCAGCCGGAAGAGCAAGCGGGCAAAGAAGATATCCGCAAAGCGATTCAATTGGCCGTATTAAAAGGCATGAAAGAACATGTGCAGCCGCATCACCAAATGACGCCGGACGCGTTAGGGCTGCTTGTCGGCTATCTGGTAGAGCTGTTTGTAAAAAAAGAGCGGTTCACGATTCTCGATCCTGCTATTGGAACCGGCAATTTATTGTTTACGGTGATGAATTATTTGGATGGCCGCATTGAAGGAGCGGGCGTCGAGCTGGATGACATGCTCATCCGCCTCGCTTCCAACACCGGCAACCTATTGGAACAGCCCGTTACGCTGTACTTGCAAGATGCCTTGCAGCCGCTTTTGATTGATCCCGTCGATGCGGTCGTTTCGGATTTGCCGGTCGGCTATTATCCGGATGAGGAAAATGCCGGCACGTACGACTTACAAGCAGAAGAAGGCATGTCGTATGCCCATCATTTGTTTATCGAGCAATCGCTAAAGCATACGGGTGATGGCGGCTACTTGTTTTTCGTTATTCCAAAAGCGCTGTTTGAATCGCCACAAGCCAACCAATTGCATAAATTCTTGAAAAAACAAGCATACATCCAATCCGTTATGGAATTGCCGGATTCACTCTTTAAAAATTCCACGCATGCAAAAGGCATTTTGGTGCTTCAAAAGAAAAAAGAAGGCGTAAAAGCGCCTAAAGAAGTGCTGCTTGCCCGAGTGCCGAACATGTCGAAACCGGAAGCGATGGCCAAGTTCTTTTCCCAAGTCAGCGGCTGGTTCAAAGAAAATAAGGGTTGAGCAAAACGGCAGCCAAAAGAATAAACAGCCAGTTTTGTGGTATAATAAAAAACATAAAGCCACTTAGAAAACTTAACAGAAAAGAGGGATGGCACATGACGGAATCAAACGATGCGCCTAAAAAAATCAGTTTGCAAGAAGCGGTGAAACGCCAGCTTGAAGCCAAAAAGAACCAAGGTGCGGCTAATCAAGGCGGCAGCAACGTTTCCAAAGAAACGAAAAAAATGAAAAGCCAGCAAACAAAAAAAGTAAGCAACACACGCCGTAAAATGGGCGTGTAACCCAAAACCGGCCATGTGCCGGTTTTTTTATTTGGCTGGAAACGATTAGGCGCGATAACTTGGAGTCTATGCTTACTCTGCGAAAATAATAGGCATTTTACGATGAAAAGCAGAAGATTTAACATGCGCTAAACGGTTAGGTGTGGTTATAATCGAAAAGAGAGTTTCCAAAAAATGCAATAAATACAGGAGGGACTATGGCTGCCGATTTATTAGCTTGTCTACTTATGGAGAAAAAAGAACAGTGGACAGCCTGGCCCTTTGTCGCTGCAATAGATGGCTTCAGCGGATCGGGAAAAACCACGTTGGCAATTGACCTGAAATGCAAGTTGGAGGAGCGGGAAAAGACAGTGTCCGTGATTCACTTGGATGATTATGTGCGGGAGCGTTCGAAGCGCTATAACACCGGCTTTCCCGAGTGGCATGAGTATTATTATTTGCAATGGGATGTAGAAAACTTGAAAAATGAATTATTTCCCATATTGCGGAGTGGCCAAATCCAAACAGATTTTGTGTTGGTTGAAGGGATATTTTTGCAGCGGACGGCGTGGAGCGAATGGTTTGATTGGGCGCTTTTTGTCGATTGCCCTAGAGAAATAAGGTATGAACGGATTTTGTCCCGCGGCACGTATCAAGGAAAGCTGGAAGACCGCAGAGCTCTTTACGAAAATCGATATTGGCCGGGGGAAGAACATTATTTGGCAACAGAAAAGCCGATGGAAAAAGCGGATAAGATAATCAAGTCATAATTAATCACTAGTCGAGCAGCTGGCTTCCATTAAAAACGAAGGAAATTGCAACGTCCATTCAGTAAATAAACAAGGGGATGCGAAATGAGGCCGATAAAAAAGAAATGGCTATGGATCGGAATAGGAGCGGTGCTGCTTATGGGCATCACCGCTTATTATTGGTTTCAAGCAAATGATGGTTCAGCCGCCGGCAAGCTGGACCCGGAAGCAAGCGCTACGTATGAGTTGGACGTTACTCTTGATGAAGCGAATAGTTTTCAAATTAATGCCAAAATTGAAGTGCTCAATGAGTCCAAAGAATCTTGGGATACGATCGGTTTTTATTTTATTCCAAATGCCATCAACGAAGAAGCTGTGCCGGGTTTGATGCAAGATTCAGCGAGCACGGCCATTTCCTCGGTAAAGGAAGCGAATGATGTAGCCGCGTATAGTTTGGAAAACAACGAACTGCTTGTTGAGTTAAAAGAAGAACTGTTGCCTGGCGAGAAGCGCTTAGTGGACATTAGTTATCGGCTTTCGCTTCCGGAAGACGGGCTGCGCTTGTCCCGGAAAGGCAATAACTTTTACTTGGCGCAGTGGTATCCGATGCTCGGCTATTACCAGAATGGCTGGACCATTGAAGACTTTGACATGAAAGGCGAATCGTATCATACGGGATATAGCGACTTTTTAGTATCATATCAGCTGCCGAGAAACTACTTGGTAGCCAGTTCAGCAGAAGATGGAAAAATCCAAGAAAACGCATCTGGCCAAGTGAAAGGAACGGCAATCAAAGATTTTTATTTGGCGTTTATGGACCCGGCAGAATGGTCCACGCATAGCGCAAAAGCCAATGACACCGTTTTAAGGTTTTTCTTGCCGAAAGATACGGAAATCATGGACGAAACCATCGAGACTGCCCAACTGGCCTATGCCTTTTTTGAAAAGCAGATCGGCGATAACCCCTCCAGTGAACTGGACATCATCGCAAATGACGGCAATATGGAATATCCGAATGCCATCGAAGTGGCGAGCGGCCGGCGAAATTTAGAGCAAGTGCTAGTCCATGAAATCGCCCATCAATGGTTTTATTACCTCGTATCGAACGATCCTTACACGGACGCTTGGCTTGATGAAAGTGTAACGGAATACGCAGCATCGTTGTTTATCGCGGACCGGTACGGTGATGAGAAATTCGGATTCGAATCAGCTGCCCTTATGTCCGAAGCGTATAAAACGAATAAATTCAGTAATTTGCCGCTCGACCAATACGAAGAAGCCGAATATTATGCCACCATTTACGGCAAGACGCCGCTTCTTTTAAGAGATTTTTTCAACGAGCGGGGCGGAGCGCAAGAAGCGTGGCTGTTTTTTTCTGCCTATTACAATCAGCATCAGTTTCATACGGTTGACAGCGAAACGTTTGTCGCGTTCATGGATGCGTATTACGGAGAAGAAGTCCACGGGTATTTTAAAAAATGGCTGAAAATATAATGAAAAAAAGACAGCAGTTGAGTATTTCTCAATTGCTGTCTTTTCGCGTGAAATGTTTAAACCAATACGGCTTCCAGTTCCGGAGCGGCAATGGCTTCGGTTGTTTCGGTTACAAAAAAGCGTTTATGCCACACGAGGAACATAAAGACCGTCCACATTTACTTTGATTTCTCCTGAAAAAAGCTTGAGCATCAACTAGCAGGATCAACTCGCACCTGCAGTGTTTCAATTGAAATGTTTATGAGCTTTTCAAGGAAAAGATGCATGAACAAGGCAAAATGGGGGAATGCCTATATTAAGAGATCTCCTTTGCCGGTTTGTAAAAAAGGCAAAGAGAAAAGGTGAGGTGCATGGAAAAACTGATACATTCTTTTTTTAAGCTGCTGTTGTTTTGTGTTGTTTTAATTGCCAGCTACTTATTAATTTTCAGCCAAAGGATGGAAAACGCTATTGCAATCACTGTTCTTCTGCTTTTCTTATGTTTGATTTTAGTTTGGGCAAGCATAGTCGGGTTAGCGAAGGGCAAGCTTGGCTTTTTGAATATCCAGAAAAGGTCGGAAGCGGCTAAGGTAATGGTGTTTTCAATTTTATTCAGCATCGCCATTGTTGGGCTTGCAATCGGTAATGGCGCTAGTGAATATGGACTGGAAGGAGAAAACCCAGGAATTGCTGATAAAACTCGTTTTATCGCAAGCATTTATATCCCCGTACCTACTCAGGAAAACTTGGAAGAAAAAGATATTAACGGCATCACTTATTTCTACCAAAAGGCCAATGAAAAACAAATCAGCGAGTACGATGCGCTGTTAAACCAAAACCGAAGGGCGTATGAAGATCTTTTTGGAACTGGAAACGGCGAACCGCTGGCAGTTGAAATCCATAAAGATTTGGAATCACTGCAGGCTGCTTCTTTTTTAGATGATGTCGGCGGCTATTACAACGCCATCAACCAAACCATCCACTTGCAAGCCGAAGAAGAATATTGGGAAACGATGCTCCTCCATGAATACACCCATTACCACATTGACCAATATCTCACCCAACGCAACATACCCCTAGACGAGATTCCTCAGTGGTTTCAAGAAGGTTCCGCAGAATATATGGGAAACAAAGGTGAACTGCCATATGATTATGAAAAGGTGGAAACAGTCGACTTTCGGTTGCTGGACACAAATGATGGCTTTCATGACACCGCAAACGAGTCTTTTGATCCGTATGTGCAAAGTTATTTGGCGGTAGTGTCTCTTGTGCAACTTCATGGAGAAGGCATTATAACTGAATTATTGTTAGCGAAGACAACCGAAGAATTTTATGAAAAGATCGAAGCGGCGGCTCAACAAGATTTGGCAACTTTCCAAGAAACATTTATAGACAGCCTCATTTTAGAAAGGCAAAAAATTAGAGAAAAAGTTGAATGGGCAAAAAAAGCGATTGAAATTGAACAGTTTGAAGAGGCGGAAGTGATATTAACTGAGTTATTACAGGAAAAAGATGCAGGAGTTGTGGAAGAAGCGGCTTGGCTGTTGAGCGATCTTTATGTGGCGCAAGGGCTCTACGGTGAACTGGCAGCGTTGTTGGAAAAGAAAGTAGAACAAGGAGATTCTTGGTCAAAGGTCGGGGATTTGATTCAATTAGGTGAAGTATACTTATTGATCGATCCTTCTCAAGCACTGGAATTCGTAAAACAGGCACATGAGGAAAAAGCGGCAGGTGATATTGTGGCATACGACACTAGAAAATTGATTGCTATTTACGAAAAAATTGCTTCAGAGCAAGCGTTGGAAGGCTATAAACAGTTGTTTGAAGAAGAGTTGATTTTTCATGAGTTCATCCGAAACGAATTACACGAAAAATTGAAGAACGAATATCCGGAAGCTTTTCACGGGAAATTGGGAGAGTGGCCTTAAATGAATGCATCCATTTTGTAAAGCGAAAAGCCGCCGTAGCTTTTCGCTTTTTTAGGTTCTAATTTTGCAGAGAAAGCCCCAAAAGAAAAGGTTAAGCCTTGCAAAAAAAGTGAAATATCATTAATGTATGAAGCTAGAAGGTTTTTTGAGAGAAGCTCAAAAAGCTTTCCAACAATTTGAAAAATACTTTACTTATAAGGGTCGGTCATACATTATGAAGAAAAAAATATTGGGCATTGTTGGAGGCGTCGGGCCTTTGGCAACGATGTTCATCGGCGAGATGATTGTACGGCATACAAAAGCCGCCTCAGACCAAGAACATCTTTACAGCATCATATCAAATAATACATCCATTCCGGATCGCACAACGTACATATTGGATCGGTCAAATGACAATCCTGTTCCGGTCATGATTTCAGACGCCAAAAAATTAGCGTCAATCGGTGCGGAGCTGGTTATTATCCCGTGCAACACAGCTCATACGTTTTACGATGAGCTGCAAAAAGAATCTCCGGTTCCCATTATTCATATGATTCGGGAAACTATCAGGCGGGCAGCGGATCAAGGGGCAAAAAGAGTCGGAATTTTAGCGACTACCGGAACGATCACTTCGGCAGTTTACCAACAGGCGTGCAAAGAATTTGGCCTAAAGGCCGTTTTGCCTGATGAAGCGACGCAAGCGAAAGTCATGTCGTTGATCTATGACAATATCAAAGCAGGGAAAAAGACGGACGCAGCTATGTGGTCAGAGATCGACCGGTACATGAAAGACCAAGCGTGCGACCGGGTGGTATTGGGCTGCACGGAGTTGTCGATTGTAAAACAAGAAATGGATTTGGAAGACTTTTACTTGGATTCCTTGCTGGTGCTGGCTGAAACGGCAATCGTCGCCTGCGGCTACGAGCTAGTTTAGTTAATTTAACAAGAAAAAACCTTTTCGCGATTTACGTGAAAAGGTTTTTTCTTGTATTAGCCAAAAATTAACGTCTGCCGATGTCTTTTCCAACATCCAATTGGCGATCGGAATCTCCAGGGTAATTTTGCTCAATTTCACTGCCTGTTTCATAGCCTTCTGGAATCTCGTCGTACGGTTCTTCGGTCCGGACAACCAGTACGTCGCATTTTGCAGATCGGACGATATGTTCGGATACGCTGCCGATCAAAAAGCGTTCTACGGCGTTTAACCCGGTAGCGCCGCAAATGATGAGATCTGCATGGACTCTGCCAGCTAGATCCCGTGAAATCAATGTTTTAGGAGAGCCATAATCAACGACGGTATTCACTTTCTGGACGCCATGAGCAATTGCTTCGTTTTTGTAGTTGTTCAACAAGTCTTCAGCAAACTTCTGAGCGCGGTCTGCAATGGAGCGGTCGTAAGCTTCAATCGCAGCAAACGAGCGGGTGTCAATTATGTTTGCCAAGTTCAACGTCGCATTGTTCCGTTTGGCGATGCCGACTGATTTTTTAAATGCCCATTCCGCTTCTTTGGAACCGTCCACTGCGACTAAAATCTGTGAATATTGTAAAGTCATAGCGCATTCCTCCCTTTTCTTACTAAACAAGTTCGCTAATACAGGAGCATATTCCTGCTTTTTAGTAGAATTTTCGCATTAATTTATTTGGGAACACTGCAATATAATATTAATTGACTTTAAATGCGCACAACGAAAGTTCAATAATTGCTTGGTGTAGAAATAAATAAAGCGCAAACATGAAATATCTGATAGAATGGATTTGCCTTGAGATTATTATTCTCAATTACATTTAATGGAGGGTTTTACCATGCGTATCGGAGTTCCAACTGAAGTAAAAAACAATGAAAATCGAGTGGCAATGACGCCAGCCGGCGTTGTCAACTTGACCCTATTTGGACACGAAGTCGTTATTGAATCGGGAGCAGGGCTTGGTTCTGGCTTTACCGATGAAGACTATAAAACTGCTGGCGCTCAAATCGTTGCAACTGCAGAAGAAGCTTGGGCGCAAGAAATGGTCATGAAAGTTAAAGAGCCGGTTCCTTCTGAATATCGTTATTTCAGAGAAGGTCTAATACTTTTTACATATCTACATTTAGCTCCAGAACCGGAATTGACACAAGCATTGCTTGAAGCGAAAGTAGTGGGCATCGCTTATGAAACGGTCCAACTTCCGAACAACTCGTTGCCGCTGCTTACACCAATGAGTGAAGTGGCAGGCAAAATGTCCACGCAAATCGGCGCGCAGTTCTTGGAGAAAATCCACGGAGGCGGCGGAATTTTGCTAGGCGGCATTCCTGGCGTTTCACGCGGCAAAGTAACGGTCATCGGCGGTGGTGTAGCCGGTACGCACGCAGCGAAAGTTGCAGTCGGAATGGGCGCAAACGTAACCATCCTTGATTTGAACCCGGATCGCCTGCGCCAGTTGGATGATTTGTTCGGACAAGATGTACAGACGCTGATTTCAAATCCATTCAATATCGCAGATTCAGTAAAAGAATCAGATTTAGTAGTAGGGGCTGTATTAATCCCAGGAGCGAAAGCACCGAAATTGGTAACAGAAGATATGATCAAGTCAATGAAACCTGGATCTGTTGTAGTGGACATCGCAATTGACCAAGGCGGTATTTTCGAAACAAGCGACCGCATCACGACTCACGACAATCCGACTTACTTGAAGCACGATGTGGTTCATTACGCAGTGGCAAACATGCCGGGCGCCGTTCCGCGGACATCGACAATCGGTTTGACCAATGTGACGGTTCCTTACGCTGTTCAAATTGCGAACAAAGGCTATGAAAAAGCGATTCTTGAAAATGAAGCATTGAAAAAAGGCGTCAACACACTAAACGGCTATGTAACATACAAAGCGGTTGCTGACGACCAAGGTCTGGAATACAAATCAGTCGACGAAGTTTTGGCATAAGAAAAAGGCGGTTCCGATACTCGGAACCGCCTTTTTGCGTTTAAAGAATTTGAAGTGTTTTCGGAAATTTGGTCAAGACTTCGACGCCGTCAGCCGTAACCGCGACATCGTCTTCGATGCGCACGCCGACTTTTCCTGGCACATAAACACCGGGTTCAATCGTAAAGACCATGCCAGCTTCCAGCTTTAACTCGTTTGAGCCATGAAGAGAAGGGAATTCATGGACTGAAATGCCAAGGCCGTGGCCAAGGCGGTGCGTGAAGAATTCGCCATAGCCTTCGTTTTCAATCACTAGGCGGGCGGTTTGGTCAAGTGCAGCTGCAGTGACGCCTGGCTTAACGGCATCGACGGCTGCTTGTTCTGCGCGCATCACCACGTCATAAACCGCTTTTTGTTCTTCGTTCGGCTCACCAAAAGCGACGGTCCGGGTAATGTCCGAGCAATAGCCTTTATGGACAACACCTAGGTCAAACAAAACCAAATCGCCTTTTTGGATTTTGCGGTCGCCGGTCTTGCCATGTGGCGATGCCGCTTTTGATCCGCTAAGTACGGTTGTATCAAATGACATGTGCGTGACGCCGCGTTTTTTTAACGCCAATTCAATTTCTGTCATCACTTCGATTTCGGTAATGCCTTCTTTGATTGATTTGCAGCCAACTTCGATGGCGTAATCGGCAAGAGCCGCTGCTTCTCTTAAAATTTCAAGCTCCGCTTCATCTTTGACGACACGCATGGCGTTCACTTTATCGTCCAATTGGACAAATTGAATGGCGCCGAACAGTGATATCAATGCATCATAGCGGTCAACGGTCATATGCGATTTTTCAATCGCCAATGACTTTATTTCTGTGCCGCGTGACAAAGCAGTTTGGTGAAGGATCTCCATCGCATTTTGTGTATCCGCATGGCCAACGATTTCTCCTGCCCAGCCGGCGTTCTTCGCATCCGGAATTTCCATTTGCGGACAAATCAAAAACGGCGCCGCTTCTTGGAATACCATAACGCCTAGGAGCCGTTCATGCGGATTGCTCTTAAAGCTGCTGACATAAAAAACATTGTCCGGATTGGTGATGAATGCCGCATCGATCGATTGTTCGCGCAAATAAGTTTGTAGTTGCTCAATTTTATTCATATGTATTGCCTCCTTTATATGTGTAGCTTATCAAACTTCAGGGTATAAAACAGCTAGAAAATGTTCTGAAAAAATAAAATTTGGAGGGATTAGATGCAAGTTTCATACCATGGACATTCAATCGTCAAAATCAAAACAGGAAATTATACTATTTTAATTGACCCATTCATCACCGGAAACGAACTGACCGATCTGCAGGTGGCCAATGAAAAACCGGATGCCATTTTTCTGACGCACGCCCATAACGACCACGTAGGGGACACATTGGATTTGGCTTTAAACAACAATGCGCAAGTGATAGCTCCGGTTGAATTGGCGAACTACTTAGGAAGCAAAGGCGCTAAAACCGTCGGGATGAATTTAGGCGGCGCTCATGAATTTGAATTTGGCACCGTGAAATTCACCAAAGCGTTTCACAGCTCTTCCTACACATCTTCTGACGATGGAGTCATTTACGGCGGCATGCCGGCCGGTATTATATTTAAAGCAGAAGGGAAAACGGTCTACCATGCAGGGGATACGGAAGTGTTTGGCGATATGGAACTGATCGGCAAAATGAACGCGATCGACTTGGCGTTTGTACCAATCGGCGATTTCTTTACGATGGGGCCTCAAGACGCTGCTTTTGCTGTTGACTTGTTGAAACCCAAAACCGTGGTTCCGATCCACTATAATACTTTCCCGCCGATCAAACAGGATCCGGAGGAATTTAAGAAACTGGTAGAAAACGCAGAAGTGAACGTCCTGCAAGTTGGTGGAGTTATTGATTTGTAAATGCTAAACCGAAGAGGTTATCTCTTCGGTTTTTTTATTTGTCTTCTTCGAACCCCCTTGTTGAAACAAAATAAGTACATAAATCAGCCAAAGAGCAGACAAAAAATGAAACGAGAAAAATAAATGTCTATGGTACACTAAAAAGAACAGCATTTCAGAAAGAACAGGTGAAACTATGGCGACGAAACATGAACAGATATTGGATTACATTGAGACGCTAGCAGTTGGTGAAAAAATTTCGGTGAGGCGCATTGCGAAAGATCTTCACGTCAGCGAAGGAACGGCTTACCGGGCCATCAAAGAAGCGGAAACAAAAAGGCTCGTTTCGACCATTGAACGCGTCGGCACCATCCGCATCGAGCGGAAAAAGAAAGAAAATATCGAACGGCTCACCTATGCCGAAATCGTCAACATCGTAGATGGTCAAGTGCTGGGGGGGCGCGCCGGACTCCACAAATCGCTGACGAAATTTGTCATCGGTGCCATGCAGCTAGATGACATGATGCGCTATACCGAAGCTGGGAATTTACTGATTGTCGGCAACCGTGTCAAGGCGCATGAATACGCACTGCAGGCTGGAGCGGCGGTTTTGGTGACGGGCGGCTTTGACGCCTCGGATGCAGTGAAAAAGTTAGCGGATGAATTTGAACTGCCGATTATTTCGACAAGCTACGACACATTTACGGTTGCGACGATGATCAACCGGGCCATCTATGACCAGCTCATCAAAAAAGAAATTCTCTTGATCGAAGATATTCTGATTCCGTTGGAAAATACCGATGTTCTCCATTTCAAAGAACCGATTAGCAAATACAACGATTTAAACCAGGCAACGTCGCACGGAGGATTTCCTGTAGTGGATGAATCAGGCAAACTCGTCGGCATCATTACGTCACGAGACGTGATTGGCCATGCATCTTCTGAGGCGATTGAAAAAGTGATGACGAAAGACCCAATTACCGTGTCCATGCAAACAAGCGTGGCTGCAGCAGGGCATCGCATGATTTGGGAAGGCATTGATTTATTGCCGGTCACCGATGACCACGGCAAATTAAAAGGCATCATTAGCCGCCAAGACGTTTTAAAAGCAATCCAAACCGCACAGCGGCAGCCGCAGCAAGGCGAAACAATTGATGACATCATCAAAAGCCAGCTCCGCTTGCAAAGCGGCGACAAACTGGCGATGGAGTTCCGGGTGACGCCGCAAATGACCAATGCGTACGGCTCCATTTCGTATGGTGCCTATACGACCATTTTGGCGGAAGCGGGAACGACGGCTTTAAAAACAAGAAACCGAAAAGACAGCGTCTTGGAAAACATGGCGGTTTACTTTTTAAAGCCGATCCAGCACGACTCGGTCATGCTCGTCAAACCGGTTATCTTGGATATGAGCCGAAAGTCGGCAAAAGTCGATATCGAAGTGTCGTTTGAAAACGAAATCGTCGGCAAAGCGTTGTTGACGTTCCAATTATTAGATCGGTAAACAAAAAAACTCTCCTCATGTGAGGAGAGCCTGGTTATTTGTTCAGCCGCGTTTCTTCTGCAAGAAACTGGCGATAATGCTTGGCGGCTTTGTAGTTATAGACGAGCAAACCTATGCCAAGAGCGATGAAAATACCGGCAATAATGTACGTAACGACGGTTTGGAAAAGCAATAGCTGATTAATGCCGAAGAACACCATAAAGCTGCCAAGGGCAACCGATGCCATAGACGTGTACCATTTTTTGCGGATTGGCAAAGACGTACGGAACTGCTTTGTTTTATAATAAAAATAAAACGCGAACGAAAAAGCAATTAAAACCACAGTTATAAAGACAAATATATCCATAGGGACCTCCTGTATTCCAAAACTCATTCTTATTGTACTTAGATTCGGATGAAAATGCGAATGGATTTCCCAGCAAACGGAGGAATAGAAACTTGAACAGTCAAATCATCGACACAATTAAACAATTCGATACCATCATCATTCACCGCCACGTGCGTCCCGATCCGGATGCTTATGGCTCGCAGCTTGGCTTAAAATACTTATTGCAGCATAATTTCCCGGGCAAAAAAATTCTAGCAGCTGGCGAACATGATTTTACGTTGGATTTTTTGGATTTTCCCGACCAAGTGGAAGATGCTGACTTTAACGGCGCGCTTGTTATCGTTACCGATACCGCAAATACCGACCGTGTGGATGACCAGCGCTATAAACTAGGCGCCAAACTCATTAAAATTGACCATCACCCAAACGACGATGCTTACGGAGACATTGTTTGGGTGGATACGACAGCCAGTTCCGCATCTGAATTGGTATATGAATTGTATACATACGGAAAACGACAAGAAAGTTGGAGCCTTCCCGCATCTGCGGCCCGGCTTTTATACGCAGGCATTATTGGAGACACAGGCCGATTCTTGTTTCCTAGCACGACCCAAAAAACGTTTGCGATCGCGGGTGAATTAATCAAAGCCGATTTTGATCGGACAGCTTTGCATAACGGCATGTACGAAATGGAACGCAAATTGCTTCATTTGCAGGGCTATATTTACCAAAACTTTAAGATGGACGAAAGCGGAGCGGCATACGTCAAAATTACTTTGGATGTATTGAAAGAATTTAACGTAACTGCAACGGAAACTTCTCTCCTTGTGAGTTCGCTTGGCAACGTGAAAGGCTTAAAAGCATGGGTCATTTTCATTGAGGAAGAAACGGAAATTCGCGTACGTCTGCGTTCAAAAGGGCCAATCATCAATGAATTGGCAAAAGAGTTTGGCGGAGGCGGCCATCCGATGGCATCTGGTGCCACTGCTTATTCATGGGAAGAAGCAGACCGCGTCATCGAAAAGTTGATTGAAATTTGTTCTGCATAAAAGGAGGGATTTAAGTGTCCATGGTATACCCGCATATAAGCACGTCGGCTGATTTGCTGAAAAGCACGGTGCGCCTAGACGAACTTTTCCCTTTTCTTTTGGAACAAGGCGCAAAAGCCGCCGCTATCGTCAATACGAAACTATATGGCCTTTTGCCATTTTGGGAAGCTTGCCACCGGACCGGCATCCACGGAGTTATTGGATACGCCACATTTATTGAATTTGAAGACCGGCGCTTGCCGGTCGTTTTCTATGCGAAAACAAATGAAGGCTATAAGAATTTATTGAAAATCTCCAGCGCACTTGCGACGAGGGAGAAGAATGCAATTCCGGAACTTTGGCTCAAGGCGTATCGCCCAGGCCTTATTTGTGTTATTCCAAACAAGCCTGACTGGGTGAAAGAAGAAAACAAAGCGGCATTTGCCTACATAAAACCCCTCTTTCAAGAAGACGCGTTTGGCAGCGTCGAACGGCCAGGGGGTGAGCGCTCACCCGAAGAAAGCTACTTTCTTTCGCTGTGCGAAACCGCCCAGTTGCCGATTATCGCAACCCAAGAAAGCCGCTATCTTCACGAACAAGATGCGTTTGCGTATGAAGTCGCTTCTGCCATTGGCCAAGGCTTGAAACTCAATGATCCGCAGCGCGAAAAACCCGAGCACACAAAAGCCTATGTTCCAACGAACCAGGAATTCACGGATTGGTTTTCAGACCATCCGGAGTGGCTGGGGAATACTGCAGAGTTATTGGCAAGTTGCAACGTGAGCATTGCGATGAATCAGCAGCTTCTCCCCGTGTATCCGCTTGAAGCCGGAATTGACCGGGCCGCTTATATAATGGAACTATGTAAAAAAGGACTTTCGGAACGGATTCCATCGGTTTCTTCCCGCTACATCGAACGGTTGGAATATGAACTTTCCGTCATTGGCAAAATGGGCTATATCGATTATTTCCTGATCGTTTCTGATTTTATGAAATTCGCACGGGACAATGACATTTTAACCGGTCCGGGGCGAGGTTCTTCCGCGAGTTCGCTTGTCGCTTTCTCACTGCAAATAACCGATGTCGATCCGCTTGAACACGGCTTGTTGTTTGAACGGTTCTTGAATCCGGAGCGTGTGACGCTGCCGGATATCGACATCGATTTTGCCGATTACCGGCGCCATGAAGTGGTGGAATACGTAGCGGCCAAATACGGGGAAGCGTATACGGCCCAAATCATTACGTTCGGGACGCTTTCCGCCAAAGCTGTCGCACGCGATACCGCCCGCGTCTTCGGTTTTGAAGCGCCGGATTTGGAAGCTATTTCAAAAATGATTCCGAACCGTCCGGGCACCACACTGAAATCCGCATTAAAAGATTCTCCTTCTTTAAACAGCTGGATCATGGAAAAAGACGAACGCAAAACGTGGTTTAAAACGGCGCTGAGGCTAGAAGGCTTGCCGCGTCATGCTTCAACCCATGCCGCGGGCGTCATTTTAAGCCCGACGCCGCTCGTTGACCACGTGCCGATTGAAAAAGGGAACGAAGGCATATATATCACGCAATGGCCGATGCAAGAACTGGAGGCGGTCGGCTTATTGAAAATGGATTTTCTCGGCCTCCGCAATTTAACGATCCTCGAACAAATCCGCCGCTACGTCTGGTGGGATTTGAAAAAACGCGTTGATTTCCGGAAGCTGCCGCTGACCGACCGCGACACGTTTGCGTTATTGGCAAAAGGGGACACAGCAGGCGTCTTTCAGCTTGAGTCGGATGGCATGCGAAGAGCTTTAAGTGAAATACAACCGACGGCATTCGGCGATATCGTAGCCGTCAATGCGCTGTTCCGGCCAGGTCCGATGGAATTTATTCCGTTGTACGCTAGAAGAAAACATAAAAAAGAAGCGGTGGCTTATGCCCATCCGCTGCTGGAACCGATTTTAAAAGAAACGCACGGCGTTATTGTCTACCAGGAACAAATCATGCAAATTGCTGCGACGATGGCCGGCTTCTCGCTCGGCGAAGCAGATTTGTTGAGACGGGCTGTCAGCAAAAAGAAACGGGAAATTTTAGATGAAGAACGGCGCCATTTTGTCGGCGGTGCGCTGTCCAAAGGGTTTACGGAAGAAGCAGCGACAGAAGTCTATAATTTGATCGTCCGCTTTGCGGATTACGGATTTCCGAAAAGCCACGCGGTAGCCTACAGTATCATTTCCTATCAATTGGCGTATATGAAAACGCATTACGCCCCGCATTTTTATGCAGCGCTGCTGGCCACTAACGTCGGCAATACGGAAAAAACGCGGCAATTGCTGCAAGAAATCAAAGACAAGAAAATTCCGCTCTTGCCGCCGTCGGTCCAGGCAGCGCACAGCTCGTATACCGTTGAAGACGGAAAGATCCGCATCGGATTGAATGCGGTGAAAAGCGTGCCATCTCCTGCATTGAAAGCTCTTGTTGCTGCCAGAAAACAAGGTGCTTTTCAAAGCCTGTTTAATATTGCAGAACGGATATCCGCGCTGCATTTTACGCGCAAAGCATTTGAGCCGTTGATCAAAGCGGGCGCACTGGATGAGTTGGGCCATGACCGCGGGGTTTTATTGGCATCGCTCGACAGTGCTGTCAAACACGCCGAACTCGTTAAGCCTAATGAAGAGCCGGGATTGTTTGACGACATGGGCACAAGTTTTATGAAGCCAAAATATACACAAACGTCGCCATTACCGGAAAACTTGAAGCTGGATTATGAACAAGAAGTGCTCGGATTTTATTTGTCGACGCATCCGCTTGAACGCGAGAAAGAAAAAAGAAACAAGCCGTTTGTCGATTTGAAGTTGTTAAAAGACTGCCGGGATAAAGAAGCGGTGACGGTTCTTGGCATGGTGGAAGACATCAAGCGGATCCGGACGAAAAAAGGGGATGCGATGGCCTTTGTCACCTTGCTTGACGACACGGGTCCGGCATCGCTCACGTTGTTTCCTGCTGAGTACGCCAAATTCAATGCTTTGCTCGAGCCGCACGCCGTATTAGAAGTTCATGGAAATATAGAAAACCGTAACCATAAAACTGCCATTATATGCAAAACAATAGCCACTTGACTGCTTTTCTTCAACGAAAAGCAGTTTTTTCTTTACGGAAGCCGAAAAGTTTTGTATTCTATTGTGTATGAGTGGTCAGACCACTTTCAAAAAAATGGAAATTAAGGAGCGACCATGAATCAATCCAAACGCTACTTAGATATAGTGCGCGATATTCGGGATATGATCCGGCACGAAAAAATTCGGCCGGGAGACCGCCTTCCTTCGGAGAGAGAATTGGCTGAAACCTTGCAAGTTGGGCGATCGACCATCAGAGAAGCTTTGAGGAGCTTGGAGCTTTTGGGTTTGATTGAGACGCGCCGGGGGGAAGGGACGTTTCTGGCAGACCATCGCAATCATAAGCTGGTCGAGGTGTTGTCCACGTTCATTTTGCAGGACCGCCAATCAGTCGAAGATGTGCGGGAAACGCGGCTGATCCACGAACTTTCTGCCATTCAAAGCATCTGCCAAAGTGCCGCCAAAAGCCATATGGAGATTTGGGAGAGCTTTCGGCAGCGCTTAGGAGACGAGGCCGAATTGCGGCGCGAAGACTTTGTTCGGGAATTGATGGTCCTATCAGGCAACCGCCTGTCTTTAAAAATCTGGTTTTTGCTTCAGCAATACAGCGGAAATCCATACGAAGGCACAGTGCAGGAATCGGAAAAAGAGCTGTTAAATCATATATTGGCAGCAATAGAGCAACAAGATGCCGATCAAGCTGCTAAAGGATTCAAAAGTTGGAATGAATGGCTAATAAAGGAGAGAATGCGCAATGATTCGTGATATTTTCAAACGAAATAAAGACAAAAAAGAAGCGACGATTCCATCAAAAGCCGCAAAAGATATGCCAGAAGGGTTAATGACAAAATGTCCTTCGTGCAAACAAATTACATTGACAAAAGACTTGACGGCCGCTTTGAAAGTATGCCCGAAATGCGATCATCATTTCAAAATGACAGCGCATGAACGAATCGATAGTTTACTTGACGAAGGATCGTTTACATCGATGGACGATCATTTGGTTTCAGAAAATCCACTGGGTTTCCCGGGCTATACAGAGAAAATTCGCAAAGACAGCGAAAAAACAGGATTGAACGAAGCGGTGCTGACCGGTTCAGGAAAACTATTAGGACAAGACGTAGTGGTTGCTGTCATGGACTCGCATTTCCGCATGGGTTCGATGGGTTCGGTGGTCGGCGAAAAAATCACGCGTGCCATTGAAGCGGCGACCAACCAAAAGCTGCCCTTCGTCATTTTCACAGCAAGCGGAGGAGCACGTATGCAAGAAGGAGTTTTGTCGTTAATGCAAATGGCAAAAACCAGCGTAGCGTTGAAACGCCACAGCAACGAAGGGCTGTTGTTCATTTCAGTCTTGACGCACCCGACAACAGGCGGCGTATCGGCAAGTTTCGCTTCGGTCGGCGATATCAACATCGCGGAGCCAAAAGCGCTGATCGGATTTGCGGGACGCCGCGTAATAGAACAGACGGTGCGCGAAAAATTGCCTGAAGACTTCCAGACAGCCGAATTTTTATTGGCCCATGGCCAGCTTGATGCAGTTGTCCACCGTGCAAAAATGCAAGAAACATTAGCGGCGATTTTGCGCTTGCATACGAAGGAGGCCGTCCACCATGGCTAAAACAGCACCGAAAGCGATGCCGTTTGAAGAACCGGTAGTTGAATTGCGAAAAAAAATAGACGAATTAAAAGAATACACAAAGACGGCGGATGTAGATTTGACTTCAGAAATTGACAGCTTGGAAGAACGGTTGACAAAACTTGAAACGGATATTTACGAAAACATGAAGCCGTGGGACCGCGTGCAAGTAGCGCGCCACCCGAACCGCCCCACGACATTGGATTATATTCCGATGTTATTCGAAGATTTTATAGAGCTGCACGGAGACCGTTTATACGGAGACGACGAAGCCATCGTTGGCGGAATCGCTTCGTTTCGCGGCCAGCCGGTAACCATCATTGGCCACCAGCGCGGCAAAGACACAAAAGAAAACATCCGGCGCAATTTTGGCATGCCGCATCCTGAAGGCTACCGCAAAGCGCTTCGGTTGATGAAGCAAGCGGAAAAATTCAAGCGCCCCATCATTTGCTTGATTGATACAAAAGGCGCTTACCCGGGGAAAGCAGCGGAAGAACGCGGACAAAGCGAAGCAATTGCGCGAAACCTTGTCGAAATGGCGGGACTTGAAGTGCCGGTGATTTCCATTGTTATCGGAGAAGGGGGAAGCGGCGGTGCCTTGGCCCTAGGGGTTGGCAATCACATTTTGATGCTCGAAAACTCGACATTCTCTGTTATTTCTCCGGAAGGAGCTGCTTCGATTCTTTGGAAAGACTCGGCGCTTGCTCAAACAGCCGCGGAAGCGATGAAAATTACTGCACCTGATCTGTTTGAAATGAAGATTATTGAGCGGATTATTCCGGAAGTGCGCGGCGGGGCCCATCACGACTGCAAAAAACAAGCTCAGTTTATCGGAGATGCCATCAAACAATCGTTTGACGAGTTGGCTCATCTGCCTGCTGATGCATTAATCAGCCAGCGGTATGAAAAATTTAAATCGATCGGCGTTTTCGGAGAATAAAAACCGCTTTGGCGGTTTTTTTTATTGATGTAGAATAGAGAATAGATCTTTGCGCTAAAGGCGGTTCACGACTGACAGCAGCGGAATCACGTGGTAAGGTGAAAAGAGTAAAAGGAAATGCAGGAGGCGTAATTTATGAAGCGAATAGGTGTGTTGACAAGTGGAGGAGATTCTCCTGGAATGAACGCAGCGGTGCGTGCGGTAGTTAGGAAAGGAATCTTCCACGGGTTGGAGGTATTTGGCGTTTACCAAGGCTACCAAGGCTTGATTGAAGGCAAAATTAAAAATTTGGAAGCAGGCGACGTTGGAGACATTATCCAGCGAGGCGGCACGAAACTGTATTCCGCCAGATGTCCGGAATTCAAAACGGAAGCCGGCCAAGAAAAAGCCATCGAACAAATGAAAAAACACGGGCTTGAAGGATTGGTAGTCATCGGTGGAGATGGCTCGTATCAAGGAGCCATGGCTTTGACGAGAAAAGGGTTTCCTTGTGTCGGTGTACCGGGAACGATTGACAACGACATTCCGGGAACTGATTACACCATCGGCTTTGATACGGCGTTGAATACCGTCATTGAAGCGATCGATAAAATCCGGGATACGGCGACCAGCCACGAACGGACGTTTATCATCGAAGTGATGGGAAGAGATGCCGGGGACTTGGCATTATGGGCAGGTCTTGCAGGCGGAGCAGAAACCATTTTGATTCCGGAAGAAGCTTTTGATATCGACGAAATTGTCGATCGCTTGGAAAAAGGGAAAAAACGCGGCAAGCGCCACAGCATCATCATCGTTGCTGAAGGGGTCATGAACGGCAATGAGCTGGCTGCGTTGATCGAAGAAAAAGCAGCCATTGAAACCCGTGTTTCGGTTCTTGGGCATATTCAGCGCGGCGGGTCGCCGACAGCCCGCGACCGGGTGCTTGGCAGCCTTTTTGGCGCACGGGCAGTTGAAGTGCTTCTTGACGGCCCAGGCGGACGGGCAATTGGCATGAGAAATCATCAAGTGGTAGACTATGATATGACAAAAGCATTTACCGAAAAGCACGATACGGATATGACCTTGTACAAATTATCAAAAGAATTATCAATTTAAATTGCTAACTGGAGTGAGTCTATTGAGAAAAACGAAAATCGTCTGCACAATCGGACCTGCAAGTGAATCACCTGAAACTTTAGAAGCTTTGATCCATGCGGGAATGAACGTCGCCCGTTTGAACTTTTCGCACGGCAGCCACGAAGAACATGGCATGCGCATTCAGCGAATCCGTGAAGCGGCTGCAAAAACCGGTAAAATTGTCGGGATCCTTTTGGATACTAAAGGACCGGAAATCCGTACGCATCAAATGGAAAACAACTCAGTTGAACTGGTCACAGGACAAAACATCGCTATTTCGATGACGGAAGTTCTTGGGAACAGCGAAATGTTTTCCATTACGTACGAACAGTTGATTGAAGATGTTGCCGAAGGGTCCATCATTTTGTTGGATGACGGGTTAATTGAATTGCGTACAATAAAAATTGACAATGAAAAAGGGTTGATTCATACCGTTGTCGAAAATGCCGGAACACTGAAAAGCAAAAAAGGCGTAAACGTTCCGGGAGTTTCCGTTCAATTGCCTGGGATTACCGAGAAAGATGCACAAGATATTTTATTCGGCATCGAACAAGGCGTTGATTTCGTTGCGGCTTCTTTTGTGAGAAGAGCATCAGACGTGATGGAAATTCGAGGGCTTCTTGAAAACAACAACGGCAGCCATATTCAAATCATTCCAAAAATCGAAAACCGCGAAGGCGTCGATAATATCGATGAAATCATTATGGTTTCTGATGGCTTGATGGTCGCACGTGGAGATTTAGGCGTTGAAATTCCAGCGGAAGAAGTGCCGATTGTCCAAAAATCGTTGATTGAGAAATGCAATAGCGCAGGGAAACCGGTCATTACGGCAACTCAGATGTTGGATTCCATGCAGCGCAACCCTCGCCCGACGCGTGCGGAAGCGAGCGATGTTGCGAACGCGATTTTTGACGGCACGGACGCAATCATGTTGTCTGGCGAAACGGCAGCCGGCATCTATCCGGTTGAATCGGTTGAAACGATGCACCGCATTGCCATGACAACAGAAGCAGCGTTAAATTATAAACAAATCGTTTCAACTAGAAGCAAAGAAAAAGAAGCCAATATGACTGATGCGATTGGCCAAGCGGTTGCCTATACGGCGCTGAATTTGAAAGTGAAAGCAATCATCGCACCGACAGAAAGCGGCCATACGGCGAAAATGATTTCAAAATACCGTCCGGAAGCACCGATTATTGCGGTCACATCTTCAGATATTCCTTCACGCAAATTGACGCTTGTATGGGGCGTACAGCCGATTGTCGGATCAAAAGTTGAATCGACGGATGACTTGCTTGAAAAAGCAGTGGACGAAAGCGTCAGACACCATTACGTGAAACACGGCGACCTAGTGGTGATTACAGCCGGCGTTCCAGTAGGGCAGGCAGGAACAACCAATTTGATGAAAATTCACGTAATTGGGGACATTATTGCAAAAGGCCAAGGGATGGGTATAGGATCTGCTTTAGGAGAGACTATGGTTGTCAGAAATGCTGAAGAAGCCAATACGCTTGATGCGACAGGCAAAATTATCGTAACGATCGGAACGGATCGTGAAATGATGCCTGCAATCAATAAATGTGCGGGTATTATTACCGAAGAAGGCGGATTGACGAGCCACGCAGCTGTGGTCGGTTTGAGTTTAGGGATTCCGGTTATTGTCGGTGTCCAAGATGCAACGACGCTAATCAAAAACAATTACGAGATCACTATTGATGCAGAGTCTGGAATGATTTATCACGGACACGCAAGCGTTCTATAACGAACAAAGTGGAAGGCGGAAAGTAGAATGAAATGGTTTTTTTTAGCATTGATCATCGTTCCGACACTTGAATTGGCCTTGCTCATTTGGGCCGGTGGAAAAATTGGTTTTTTTGTAACGCTGGCAATTATTCTTGCGACCGGCATCATCGGAGCTTATCTGGCAAAAAAACAAGGAATGAAAGCAGTCCGCGATATACAAGAGGGGCTTCGGAATTTTGAAGCTCCTGGCGACCAGCTGCTGAATGCCGCATTTGTGCTAGTTGGCGGCGTTCTGCTTTTGACGCCCGGATTTATTTCAGATGCAATCGGGTTTACGATGCTTTTTGGACCGACTCAAAACCTTTATAAACCGCTAGTTTATCGATTGCTTCAAAAAAAGATGAAGACAACTCGGATTATTGTTCAATAATCCGAGTAAACTCATCATTTTTTAGGGAAGTTTGAAAAAAACAAGCGTTTTCATTCACAAAGCCTTCAAAATTGATTATAATGGCAAAGTAAGGAATATAGCATAAGGTTCATAAACGCAGATGAGCCATCATTCTGCCTTTTTTTATGAAATGATGGATTATACTGAAGAAGGAGCGATTTATATGACATCGGCAAAAGGTTTAGAAGGTGTAGTAGCAACACAATCTGCCATCAGTTCTATTATTGATGACACTCTTACATACGTTGGCTACGATATTGATGATTTAGCAGTAAATGCAAGTTTCGAAGAAGTGATTTACTTGCTATGGCATCAAAGATTGCCAAAAGCAGATGAATTGGCAGAATTAAAACAGCAATTAGCTGATAACATGTCAGTTCCACAAGCGGTTTTAGACCACTTTAAAACATACGAAATTAAAAAAGTTCACCCAATGGCGGCTCTTCGTACAGCAGTTTCCATGCTTGGTCTTTTTGATGAAGAAGCGGAAGACATGAATCCGGAAGCCAACTACCGCAAAGCGATCAAGATTCAAGCGAAAATTTCTACGCTTGTTACAGCATTTGGCCGCATCCGCAACGGACAAGAACCGGTAGCGCCTAAAACAGACTTAAGCTTTGCTGCAAACTTCCTATATATGCTTTCGGGCGAAATGCCGGAAGATATTGAAATTGAAGCTTTCAATAAAGCGCTTGTACTTCACGCTGACCACGAATTGAATGCATCGACATTCACAGCACGTGTAGCAGTTGCGACACTTTCTGATGTTTATTCTGGCATTACGGCCGCAATCGGCGCATTGAAAGGGCCATTGCACGGCGGAGCGAATGAACAAGTGATGAAAATGTTAACAGAAATCGGTACTGTCGAAAACGTTGATTCGTACATCAATGGAAAATTGGCAAACAAAGAAAAAATCATGGGCTTTGGCCATCGCGTTTACCGCAAAGGCGATCCGCGTGCGAAACACCTTCGCGAAATGTCACAGAAATTGACAAAAATTCGCGGAGAAGAAAAATGGTACGAAATGTCGATTAAAATCGATGAAATCGTAACAGGACAGAAGAACCTTCCGCCAAACGTGGATTTCTATTCTGCCTCTGTTTACCATTCATTGAACATTGAACACGATTTATTCACTCCGATCTTTGCAGTGTCACGTACATCTGGCTGGTTGGCTCACATTCTTGAGCAGTATTCAGACAACCGCCTGATCCGCCCACGTGCAGAATACATCGGACCTGGCATGCAGACATACGTGCCAGTAGAAGAACGTTAAAACCAATTAAAATAAAATACAATCTGTAGGGCTCGCACTTTGTGCAGCCCTACGACTTTGACTACAGGAGGCAATACTAAATGGCTAACGGCGAAAAAATCACAGTAGAAAACGGCGTATTAAACGTCCCTAACAATGCAGTCATTCCTTTCATTATCGGTGACGGAACAGGGCCAGATATTTGGCATGCAGCTTCCCGCGTATTGGAACAAGCCGTAACAAAAGCTTACAACGGCGAAAAATCAATCGTATGGAAAGAAGTTCTTGCAGGACAAAAAGCATTCGATGAAACAGGAGAATGGCTTCCTGAAGAAACGCTTGAAGTGATCCGTGAATACTTGATCGCAATCAAAGGCCCTCTTACAACGCCAATCGGCGGCGGTATCCGTTCATTGAACGTTGCACTTCGCCAAGAGCTTGATCTTTACACTTGCTTGCGTCCGGTTCGCTATTTTGACGGCGTTCCTTCACCGGTGAAACGCCCAGAAGACACAGACATGGTTATTTTCCGTGAAAACACTGAAGATATCTATGCTGGAATCGAGTACGCTAAAGGTACTGAAGAAGTTGCGAAATTGCTTGCATTCCTTCAAGACGAAATGGGCGTTAACAAAATCCGTTTCCCTGAAACTTCTGGATTAGGCATTAAGCCAATCTCTGAAGAAGGGACAAAACGTTTAGTGCGCGCTGCGATCAACTATGCAATTACTGAAGGCCGCGAATCATTGACGCTTGTCCACAAAGGGAATATCATGAAATTCACTGAAGGAGCTTTCAAAAACTGGGGCTACGAAGTGGCTGAACAAGAATTCGGCGATAAAGTCTTCACTTGGAACCAATACGATGCGATTAAAGACGAGCAAGGAACAGATGCTGCGAACAAAGCGCAAGAAGAAGCACTTGCTTCAGGCAAAATCCTTGTCAAAGATTCGATCGCTGACATTTTCCTTCAACAAATCCTTACACGCCCAAGCGAGTTCGACGTAGTGGCTACAATGAACTTGAACGGCGATTACATTTCTGATGCATTGGCCGCACAAGTAGGTGGAATTGGTATCGCACCAGGAGCGAACATCAACTACCTTACTGGACACGCAATCTTCGAAGCAACTCACGGTACAGCTCCTAAATACGCTGGCCTTGATAAAGTAAACCCGTCTTCTGTTATTCTTTCAGGTGTATTGATGCTTGAACACCTTGGCTGGACAGAAGCTGCGAAATTAATCGTTGCTTCAATGGAAAAAACCATTTCTTCTAAAGTTGTAACTTATGACTTTGCCCGCCTTATGGACGGCGCAACAGAAGTTAAATGTTCTGAGTTCGCTGACGAGCTTATCAAAAACTTCTAATAAAAAAGGAGGGGGAAACCCCTCTTTTTTTTTATATTAAAGCTGTCGGATTATTTTGCCATTAAGTTATAAAAGGCTTGCTTAGAAAATTGAAGCACTTGCTTTCGAGGCGGAAAAGCGAATGACCCGATCAGTCTTACCCGAATGGAAGAGGAGGAGTTTTTATGACATTTCAACGCAAAAAGATTTCTGTAATCGGATCTGGTTTTACTGGAGCGACGGCCGCCTTTTTGTTAGCACAAAAAGAGTTGGGCGATGTTATATTGGTGGATATTCCGCAAATGGAAAATCCGGCAAAAGGCAAGGCACTTGATATGGCAGAAGCGGGGCCGGTTCAAGGATTTGATGCACGCGTAACAGGAACCGCTAATTACGAGGATACAAAAGACTCGGATTTGGTGATCATTACTGCCGGCATTGCTCGGAAACCCGGGATGAGCCGGGATGACCTTGTCCAAACAAATCAAAAAATCATGATAGCTGTTGCTGCTGAAATCGTAAAATACTCCCCCCATACAACGATCATTGTATTGACCAATCCGGTTGATGCCATGACATATACTGTCTTCAAAGAGTCGGGGCTTCCGAAAGAGCGGGTCATCGGACAATCGGGAGTTTTGGATTCTGCCCGTTTCCGGACGTTTGTGGCTGAAGAATTAAATGTATCGGTTAAAGATGTTACGGGTTTTGTGTTAGGTGGGCACGGAGACGATATGGTGCCGTTAGTGCGCTATTCGTATGCAGGCGGAATTCCGCTGGAAACCTTGATTCCGAAAAAACGCCTCGATGAAATTGTTGCGCGCACACGCAAGGGAGGAGCGGAAATCGTTGAATTGCTGGGAAATGGTTCTGCGTACTATGCTCCGGCTGCGTCCTTAGTGGAAATGGCTGAAGCGATTATTAAAGACCAGCGGCGCCTATTGCCGGCAATCGCTTTTCTTGAAGGGGAGTACAGATTGGACGGCATCTACTTGGGCGTGCCGACCCTTCTAGGTGCTGGAGGGATTGAAAAAATTTATGAAATTGATTTGAATGATGACGAACAAGCAGCTTTGAACAAGTCCGCAGAGTCGGTAAAAGCGGTTATGAAGGTCTTAGCTTAAACTAGCCGGGCAAGGCATTCTTTGCCCGCTTTTTTTAAATCGAAATCCTGCACAGCCAATCTCTTTGAAGTGCTTGCTCTTTCCTTAAGAAAATTGATACTATTAAGGCATAAAGAAAATCGGGGAGGGAATTTTATTGCTGCTCGGGAAAAAACGCAAATTAGGCCGCAAAATTGAAGATATAAATGTCGGTGAAAAGCTTCAGTTGACGGAAAAAATCGAAGACAAAGACTTATTGCTTTATCTCGGTTTAACGAATGACAGTAACCCGCTTTATATCCAGCACGATTTTGCATCCCAAACGGCTTTTGAAAAACCGGTGGTGCCATCCATAATGCTAACAGGCATTATCGCTTCTGCTATTTCCAAATACTTGCCGGGAGCAGGCTCGTATATTAGCGAGCAACGGTTGAAATTCATCAAACCGATTTATCATTACTCGACCATTGAATTTTTGCTTGAAGTAACAGCGGTCAATGTGAAAAACAATGAAGTAACAGTCCGTGTGGAGGCAACGGACGAAAACGGTGAAAAAGCGATCGAAGGCATTGTCATTGCCAATCCGCCTCAAATTATTAATCAACTGACTTCACAAGCTATGGATAATTTTTAACGCGAGGTTTGGGATGGGGGTTCTAAACTGAATGCGGAGGCTATTACATGATGAAAAAGATTTTAATTATTGAAGACGAGCATTCAATTGCAACGTTGATTTCCTATAACCTGGTTCAAGCGGGATTTGAAACAATAGTGGCCAATGATGGCAAGGATGGCTATGAAATGGCAATAAGCGAAAACCCTTCCTTGATTGTCTTGGATTTGATGTTGCCATCAATGGATGGAGTAGACGTCTGCAAAGCGTTGCGCCAACAAAAAATAAACACGCCAATTATTATGTTGACTGCAAAAGACGATGAATTTGATAAAGTATTGGGATTGGAACTCGGAGCAGACGATTACATGACGAAACCGTTCAGCCCACGCGAAGTGGTAGCTCGCATTAAAGCCGTATTGCGGAGGACTGAAAGCTCTCCTGAATCGCATACAGATTCATCAGCCCCTTTGAAATTAGGCAGTTTAAGTGTTTACCCTGACCGTTTCGAAGCGTTTATGAGCGAACAGCAAATCGAATTCACACCAAAAGAATTTGAGTTGCTTGTCTACTTAATGGAAAATAAAAACCGGGTATTGACGCGCGACCAATTATTGAGTGCCGTCTGGAAATACGATTTTGCAGGAGACACCCGCATTGTGGACGTGCATATCAGCCACCTTCGCGAAAAAATTGAGGAAAATAGCCGAAAACCGACTTTTATTAAAACGATTAGAGGGCTTGGCTACAAATTCGAGGAGCCAAAAGCGATATGAAATCGTATCGGCAGCGACTATTATTGATGATTCTGGGTTGGATCGGCTTTTTGCTGGCCAGCCTTTTAGTTATTATAGGCCAGCTTTATCCACTTTATGAACGAGCGCAAAACACATTAAATCTTTGGATGATCCTAGTGCTGGTTTTTGCATTTGCTCTGGCATTTTCCGCTATTGTTATTCATCGGATTATCAAAATGCATGCGCGGCCTGTCGAGAATGTCACCGAAACGGCGTTGGAATTAGTCAAAGGCAATTACCGGGCAAGAGCGATTGAATCCGGGCCGGTTGCCGCGATGCAGCTCAGTTCAACAATCAATGTTTTGGCTCGGAATCTACAGGAAATTACAGCAATTCGTGAAATGGAACAAGAACGCTTAAAAACTCTTATCGAAAATATGGGCAGTTCGTTGATGATGATTAACCGGCAAGGAAAGATTTCGCTTGTTAACAAGCCTTTTCTCCAAGAGCTTGAACTGGCAATGGAAGATGTCGAGGATAAAATGTATAAAGACTTGAAAATCCCACAAGTTTTGGAACAATTCATCGAAAAAGTGTTTATGACTGAAACACCGGACAGGGACCAAATCGAATTCACAATTGGCCTTCATAAAAAACATTTGGAAGTCTATGGTGCCCCTGTTATGGGCGAGCATGAACGCTGGTTCGGCGTGGTTATTGTTGCACATGACATTTCAGATTTAAAACGCCTGGAGCAAATCCGAAAAGATTTTGTCGCGAACGTATCGCATGAACTTCGGACGCCGGTTACTTCCATAAAAGGATTTTCCGAAACCTTGTTGGACGGGGCTTATGAAGATACGTCGACGTTATTATCATTTCTGGAAATTATTCAAAAAGAAAGCAACAGGCTTGAAATGCTCATTAAGGATTTGCTGGATTTGTCGAAAGTCGAGCAGACTGGTTTTCAAGTAAAGGCTAGCCCAACAGATATGAAAGCCGCCATTGAAAGGGCGATAAACATGATTAGCCCCCGCTTGAAGGAAAAGGCCATTCATTTAACTTGCGAGCTGGAGACGGTAACGGTATACGGAGACGCAGACAGGCTGATTCAAGTAATGATGAATTTATTGGTCAACGCCATTACGTACTCTTCTTCTAATACGACAATTACGGTTCAGTTGTATAAAAAGCGCGATCAAGCAGTTGTAAAAGTAAAAGACGAAGGAATTGGCGTGGAAGCTTCGGAAATCGGCCGCTTGTTTGAACGGTTTTATCGGGTGGATCGCGCCCGCAGCCGCAATTCCGGCGGTACGGGACTGGGTTTGTCTATCGTTAAACATTTGATTGAAGCCCATCACGGGAAGCTGGAAGTGGAAAGCAAAGTAGGAGTAGGCACGACTTTCACCTTCTACTTGCCATTAACCAAACTATAAAAAATTTCCAAGTTTATAGAAAGTTTACACTAGCTTAACACGTTCTTCACATTCGCTTGTTAAGGTATAGAAGAACCCCCCTTAAACCGCAAGATTTGAAAAGAGCCCAAAAATGGGCTCTTTTTCTTTTGCTGCCTGCATATTTGGCAGAAGTATGGGCCTTCATTTCTTTTCTTTTTGCCTGCATGGTAAACTAAAGAGAATGAGGGCTTTTTAGTGAAAGGGGTAATTTTTGTGGCGAAGAAAATATTATTATTAGACGGAAACAGTTTGGCATACCGGGCATTTTTTGCCTTGCCGCTTTTAACGAACGAACAAGGGGTTCATACGAATGCTGTTTACGGCTTTACAATGATGCTCCAAAAAATCTTGGAAGAAGAACAGCCGACCCATATGATGGTGGCTTTTGATGCCGGAAAAACAACGTTCCGCCATGCAACATTCAGTGAATACAAAGGAGGGCGCCAAAAAACGCCGCCTGAGTTGTCTGAACAATTTCCGTACTTAAGAAAATTGATTGAAGCGTATCAAATTAAAAGCTATGAGCTTCCGAACTACGAAGCGGATGACATTATCGGAACGCTAAGCCTTGAAGCCGAAAAGTCGGGCGACGAAGTCATTGTCATTTCAGGAGACAAAGATTTGACGCAGTTGGCTTCACCGTCTACCACGGTGTATATTACGAGAAAAGGCATAACCGATATCGAAAAGTATACAGTCGAACATATCCGTGAAAAATACGGCTTGGCTCCAGAGCAAATCATTGATATGAAAGGTCTAATGGGCGACGCGTCGGATAATATCCCGGGTGTTCCTGGTGTAGGCGAGAAAACCGCTTTGAAATTGCTCGCTGCTTATGGAACGGTCGAAGGCGTGTACGCGGCCATCGATGAACAAAAAGGCAAAATGAAAGAAAAGCTGGCAGCAAATGAAGACTTGGCTTACATCAGCAAAAAACTGGCGACGATTGAACGCCAGGCGCCTATTGAAGTATCTATTGATGAATTAACGTATTCCGGACCGGATAACGAAGAGTTGATTAAGATTTGGAACGAATTGGCGTTCAAATCGCTATTGGAAAAAATGGAATACACTACGGAAGAAACGGTCAAAGAAGAGCTGCGCTTTACCGTAATGGATGATATTGATCCATCGATTTTAACCGGCGAAATGGCGGTTCATTTAGAGCTTTACGATGAGCAATACCATACATGCGATTTGCTCGGTGTATCGCTTGCGACTGCTGAAGAAACATACGTGATTCCTATGGACTTGGTCAAAAAATCAGAAGCGTTCCAAGCGTGGCTGAGCGATCCTGTGAAAAAGAAATTTATGGCCGATTCAAAAGCGGCGACGGCTGCCTTTTTCCGTTGCGGCATTGAGTTGAACGGCGTTGATTTTGATTTGATGCTGGGTGCCTATATTGTCAATCCATCGTTGACGTATACTGACCTGGCGAGCATTGTACAAGAATACGGCTATACGGACGTTTCGACAAATGAACAAGTTTACGGCAAAGGCGCTAAAAAAGCGGTTCCGGAAGAGGTCGTCTTGCATGAACATTTGGCACGAAAAGCTCGGGCTATTTGGGCAGTGCGGCCAGAAGTGGTGAGAAAACTTCAAGAAAACGACCAGTTTGACTTATACGACAAACTGGAACTGCCGCTTGCAACGATTCTCGGTGCAATGGAATCGTTCGGTGTAAAAGTGGATAAAGGGCAATTGACCGATATGGGCAAAGAGTTATCCGAAAAGCTTGCTGAAATTGAAAAAAACATTCATTGGATTGCCGGAGAGAAATTTAACATCAATTCCCCGAAACAGTTGGGCGTAGTGTTGTTTGAAAAACTTGGGCTTCCAGTATTGAAAAAAACGAAAACCGGCTATTCCACCGCAGCCGATGTGCTGGAGAAGTTAGAGGGGCAGCATGAAATTATTTCCCAAATCCTGATTTACCGCCAGCTAGGCAAATTATTGTCTACGTATATCGAGGGCTTGTTAAAAGAAATCCACGAAGATGGAAAAGTGCACACCCGATTCCAGCAAGCGTTGACGACAACCGGAAGACTGAGTTCCATTAATCCGAACTTGCAAAACATTCCAGTTCGCCTAGAGGAAGGACGGAAAATTCGAAAAGCGTTTGTTCCTTCCGAACCGGATTGGGTAATGGTCGCTGCAGATTATTCCCAGATTGAATTGCGTGTGCTGGCGCACATGTCAGAAGACGCGCGGCTGATCGAAGCGTTCCAAAATGATCAGGATATCCATACGGCCACAGCGGCAGATGTTTTCCACGTCCCGTTGGAAGAAGTGACAAGCGATATGCGCCGTGCAGCCAAGGCAGTAAATTTTGGAATTGTTTACGGCATCAGTGATTACGGCTTATCGCAAAGCTTGACGATTACCCGAAAAGCAGCGCAAGAGTTTATTGACCGCTACTTGGCCAGTTTCCCAGGCGTCAAGAAGTATATGACAGACATCGTACAAAAAGCACGTAAAGACGGCTTTGTCACGACGTTGATGAACCGCAGAAGATACTTGCCGGATATCAACAGCTCGAACTTCAATTTGCGAAGTTTTGCGGAACGGACGGCGATGAACACGCCGATTCAAGGAAGCGCAGCAGACGTCATTAAAAAAGCGATGATCAATATGGCAGAAGCATTGGAGCGGGAAGGCATGCAAACCCGTATGCTTTTGCAAGTGCATGATGAATTGATTTTCGAAGCGCCGCCAGAAGAGCTTGAAAAACTAAAAACCTTAGTTCCGGAAGCGATGGAATCGGCGATGGCGTTGAACGTGCCGCTAAAAGTCGACTTTGCATTCGGTGATACTTGGTATGATACAAAATGATGAGAGGAGTTGGCGCTAATGCCTGAACTTCCAGAAGTGGAAGGCGTTGTCCGCCAAATTCGCCCGGCGGCTCTCGGAAAGAAAATTCGAGACGTTTATGTGTCCGAGACGATTCGCCTTTCAAAAACGAATGGCAAAGAAGCCATCATTAAACGGATGGAAGCGGACCGGTTTATCGAGAGTTTGATCGGTGCGCAGATTGTTAGTGTGGAGCGGCGAAGCAAATACATTTATTTCACGTTAAAAACAGCGGGCAACGAATTTTTGCTCGTTAATCATTTAGGAATGTCGGGAGCTTGGTTCTATGTGGACCAGCTTTTGTCTATTGCAGAAGAAAAATTCCGCCGCCATGTCCATGTAGTGCTAACGCTGAGCGACGGAAATTTATTGGCGTATTCGGATATCCGGCGTTTTGGCGAAATGCGTGTCTTAAAGGAAGAAGCGGAGTTTCCTCCGCTTCTTTTGATGGCTCCCGAACCTTTTGAAAAAGGGGCGCTTACGCATTTTCTAGAAATGGCGGAAAGCCCGAAATACAAAGCGAAACCAATCAAAGAAGTGATTATGGACGGGCAAGTGATTTCGGGATGCGGCAATATTTATGCTACTGAAGCACTTTTTAAAATGAAAATCCACCCGAACAGAGCAGCCGGCAGAATCAGCAGGTTGCGGAAGATCGAGTTGTTTGAAACCATTGTGGCCATACTTCTAGAAAGCATCGAGGCTGGCGGCAGTACAATTTCAGATTACCGGAACGTCAACGGGGAATCGGGAAACATGCAGAACCGTTTTGGCATGTATGGGAAAAAGCACTGCCTAACATGCGGCACCGCTACCAAAACGTTGAAAATCGGCGGAAGGGCGTCGGTGTACTGTCCGACCTGCCAAAAGTGAGGGCTTAAGATGATTATCGGACTAACGGGCAGCATTGCAAGCGGTAAAAGTACAGTATCAAAAATGTTAAGCGATTTCGGATTTCCCGTTGTCGATGCAGATTTAGTGGCACGTGAAGTCGTGGAACCCGGAACCCCGACATTAAAGGAAATCCAAGAAATCTTTGGAAGCGGCATTCTGTTGCCAGACGGGGGCTTGGACCGGACAAAATTGGGGGAAATCATTTTTAACGATCCAGCTAGCCGCCAGAAGCTGAATGACGTCATTCATCCAGCCATCCGGAAAGAATTATTGCGCCAGCGTGACCATTTATTGGCTACGGGCAACGACACAGTCGTCTTGGATATTCCATTGTTATTTGAAAGCAAGCTTTTGAATTTTGCCGAAAAAATATTGGTTGTATCGGTAGATGAAGAAACCCAATTGGCCCGATTGATGATGCGCAACGGCTTTTCGGAAAGAGAAGCCCGCGCCCGCATCGCATCGCAATTGCCGATGTCGGTAAAAGAAAAAGGGGCGGATGCAGTCATATACAACCACGGTTCAATAGAAGAAACTCACATGCAGCTGCAACGCATTTTAGAGAATTGGCATCTTTTGGAACGAAAAGAATAGCTTGTCTTTTGGGATTAAGGTTCCTTAATTCGGATAATGTGTTATACTATATATCTAAAAGGAATTTTTAAGTATAACTTATTTAATGGGGGACGTATAAAATGACTGTTTCTATTGCGATTAATGGATTTGGCCGTATCGGCCGTATGGTTTTTAGACAGGCAATTTTAATGGATGATGTAAAAATTGCGGCTGTAAATGCGAGTTATCCTGCTGAGACGTTAGCTCATTTAATAAAGTATGACACAAATCACGGCACCTTCGCAGGCGACATTTTTGCCGATGATGATGCGTTGATTGTTAACGGAAAACGGGTTCAACTCGTCAACGAACGGGATCCATTGCTGCTTCCATGGAAAGAAATGGGCATTGATATCGTTATAGAAGCAACCGGAAAATTCAATTCGCGCGAAAAAGCGGCGCTTCATTTGGAAGCGGGTGCACGAAAAGTCATTTTGACAGCACCTGGGAAAAACGAAGATATTACAGTGGTAATGGGTGTGAACGAAGGTAAATTGGATATTGAAAAACACGATATTATTTCCAATGCCAGCTGCACAACCAACTGTTTGGCTCCAGTTGCCAAAGTGCTTCACAACGCGTTTGGCATTGAAAACGGCTTGATGACTACGGTGCATTCATATACGAATGACCAAAAAAACTTGGACAATCCACACAAAGATCTTCGCAGAGCACGCTCTTGTGCACAATCCATCATTCCTACTTCGACGGGCGCTGCGAAAGCGCTGTCACTCGTCTTGCCGGAACTAGAAGGGAAACTGCACGGCATGGCTCTTCGCGTGCCAACTCCGAATGTTTCACTGGTGGACTTGGTCGTTGATTTAGAGCGGGACGTAACAGCAGAAGAAGTAAACGCTGCCTTCGTACGAGCTTCTGAAAACGAGATGGCTGGAATTTTAAGTTTGACGATGGAGCCGTTAGTGTCCATTGATTTCAATACAAATTCTCAGTCGGCAATCATTGATGGACTTTCCACAATGGTCATTGGCAACCGCAAAGTAAAAGTTCTTGCGTGGTATGACAACGAATGGGGCTATTCTGCACGCGTGATCGACTTAACAAAAAAAGTAGCGGCTGCTTTGGTATCGCTAGTTTAATCAGGAAAATGGAAATTGCCTCTCCGGCGCAAACGGAGAGGCAATTTTTTATAGAGAGTTTTTAATTAACGGGAATAAATTAAAAAGATAAAATTGTTGCATTTGATTCTAATCCATCATATACTATGATTCGTGGCTAAGAAATAAGCCTCAAACGTCTGTACTATCAGTTCAAGTCACGGAGCGTACGGAATCATTTTTATTCACATGACTGCTTAAAGGGTTAGGACCTCTTAGGACTAACTTTCCCCCGTGGTAGTCAACTTTGAATATTTTGAGCAAACCAACAAAATGATATCAAAGGGGGAAACGAACCATGGAAACAATGGGACGTCACGTAATTGCAGAACTATGGCAGTGTGATTTTGACAAATTAAACGATATGGATTATATCGAAAAAACTTTTGTTGATGCAGCACTCAAATCCGGAGCAGAAATCAGAGAGGTAGCTTTTCACAAATTCGCACCACAAGGCGTAAGCGGCGTAGTGATCATTTCTGAATCGCACTTAACGATCCACAGCTTTCCGGAACACGGCTATGCAAGTGTAGATGTTTATACTTGCGGCGATCTAGATCCGACAATTGCAGCTGATTATATTGCAAAAGCGCTTGACTCGCAAGCGAGTGAAGTAACAGAATTGCCGCGTGGAATGGGACCAATCGGTGCTGGAAAAACCAAAGTTTCAGTAACTGCATAATCCATTAAAATTGGAAAACACGAAAGCAGGGGATAAAATCCTCTGCTTTTTCTATTTTCTGAAGGAATTTTTGTTATAATAGACAGAAGAGATTGTACGTTTAGGGAGATGTCAAAATGAAGTGTCCGGCTTGCCAACACAATGGAACGCGCGTCGTCGATTCGCGGCCAGTTGATGAAAATAAATCCATAAGAAGGCGGAGAGAATGCGAAGAGTGCGGCTATCGCTTTACAACATTTGAAAAAGTGGAAGAAATGCCGTTGATCGTTGTGAAAAAAGACGGTTCCCGCGAGGAATTCAGCCGCGAAAAAGTATTGCGTGGGCTCATACGTGCATGCGAGAAGCGTCCGGTGCCTTTAGAAAAGCTGGAAGAACTGGTTTTCACCATTGAAAAAGATTTACGCCGCATTGGCAATGCCGAAGTCAAATCGGAAGAAGTGGGCGAGATGGTGATGGACCGCCTGGCGGCAATCGACGAAGTGGCTTACGTCCGTTTTGCAAGTGTTTATCGCCAATTCAAAGATATTACGGTTTTCATTGATGAATTGAAGGATTTGCTGAAAAGAAGTCCTGAAGAAAAGAAAACCGAGTAAGGCGGTGGCTTATGACAGCACTTTATAAAGAATTGCAAGCGGCAGATGCCTATAAAATCCGGCTGCCATATCCGTTTTCAGATTACGACCGGCAGTTGCTGACGCTTTTGTATCAGCCGATGATCGGAGCAGAAGCGGTCGCTTTTTACATGACACTTTGGGCAGAAGGCGAAACGATGAAAGAAGAAGCCGCCCATTATACATTGATGAATCTGTTAGGTGTGCCGATTGCGAAGATTTTTGAATCGCGGATTCAACTGGAAGCAATCGGATTGCTGAAGACATACCGCAAAGACGCAGAAAACCGGACGTTTATTTACGAGTTGTGCCCGCCATTAGATCCAAAGACTTTCTTTTCCGATCCGCTATTGTCGATGTTTTTATTCAGCAAAATTGGAGAAGCAGCCTATCGCAGAGCACGGGACCGATTTTTGATCCATTCCGATGACATGGTGGGCTTTGAAGAAGTCTCGCGGACGTTTACGGATATTTTTCAGCCGGTCCATGCAAAAGCCGGTTATCCGGCAGAACAGCCGGAGTTGCATGAACGCAAACAAGCGGGCTACTCGGCCGATGTTGACTTTGATTTTGAATTATTGCGCCAAGGCTTATCTGAACAATTGGTGCCAAAGCGCGTTTTAACTGTTGCGATAAAAGATACCATTGCGAAACTGGCGTTTTTGTATGGCTGGGGTCCATTGGAAATGCAAAAAGTCATTTTGCTGGCCATTGACGACGATTACAAACTGACAGTGGACGGTGTGAAAAAAGCCGCGTCGGATTATTACAAATTGACGGTGACCACTACAGCGCCGAAACTTGTGCAAGTACATAAAACGGAGCCGAAAGTGGAAGAGCCGCCGAAAACAAAGCAAGAAGAACTGCTGCTGTATTTGGAATCTGCTTCTCCGGTCGAAGTACTGCGGGATATAGCAAACGGCAACGAGCCGCTCCCGTCAGATGTCCAATTAGCAAATCAGCTGGTCATGCAGCACGGCATGGAGCCGGCAGTCGTCAACGTCCTGCTTCAATACGTCCTGCTTCGGACGGATATGAAATTGACCAAAGCTTATGTGGAGAAAATTGCTTCGCACTGGCTCCGCAAAAAAGTGACGACCGCAAAAGACGCCATGGAACTTGCGCGCATTGAACATGCCCAATACATGAAATGGAAAGCGGAAGGCTCACCGTCAACTGCCAAAACCTCGGCGTCGTCCAGCCGAAAACCGGTGCGGGAAGAAAAGCTGCCGGAGTGGTTTTATCAAAAAGATGAAGTGCCTGCTGCTAAAGCGGATGCGCCGAACGATCAGTTTGAAGTGGAAAAACAAAAACTTCTCGCGAAACTGGCGATGAAGAAAGGCAAAGGTGAATAAATGGAACCGATTCGCGAAACACTTAAACGCGTCGTCAACGCCCCGGCTTTCTCCGAGCGTTATAACGAAATGCGAAGAGAAGTGCTGGAGAATCCAGGTGTTCAACAGTTTTTGGAAAAACACAGTGATGAAATTGACAAAGGCATCGTCGACCGTGGCATGCACAAGTTGTATGAGTACATCGACCAGTCGCACGACTGCAATAAATGCCCAGCCCTCGGGCAATGTATAAACCACTTGAAGGGTTTCGAGCCGAATCTGGTATTGGAGCGGGGGACGATTGGCATTGATTATACGAAATGCCGGTTGAAAACGGAACACGACAACAAACGCCAGTCTTCTTCGATGATTCACAGCATGTACATGCCAAAAGAAGTGATGCAAGCAACGCTTTCGGGCTTTGAAGTGGATGACAGCCGCTTAGAAGCTTTCCGTGCTGTCGGCGCATTTTTAGACGAAGCGACCGGCCCGGATTCATTGCCAGAAAAAGGCTTATTCCTTTATGGGAAATTCGGCATCGGCAAATCCTATTTGCTGAGTGCTATAGCCAATCAATTGGCCGATATGAACGTCAAAACGATTTTGGTCTTTGTACCGGAATTCATGCGTGAAATGAAGCAAGCAATCGGCGATCAAACCTTGCAGGAAAAAGTCGACTACGTGAAAAAAGCGGATGTACTGATGCTGGATGATATTGGCGCAGAAGCGATGTCGAGCTGGACGCGCGACGAAGTGCTTGGCACCATTCTGCATTACCGGATGGCGGAAAAGCTGCCGACGTTTATGACGTCGAATTTCAGCTATTCCGAACTGCAGCACCACTTGACGTATTCTCAGCGCGGCGAAAAAGAAGATTTGAAAGCGGCGCGCATCATGGAACGCATCCGTGCGTTGACGATCCCTGTGAAAATGGACGGCCGCAACCGGAGAAAGTAAAGAGAAAAGCGAAGGCGCCCAAAAGCAGAAGTTAACCTAAGAACGCGACTTCCTGTCGCAACGGTTAACTGACCCACATCCTGTGGGCCTTCGACGGGCATAAGACGATTGGGCGAAGCGGCATGATTTCAGCCGCACAGCCAATGCCAATTATGACCCCGAGAATCTGGGCGCCGGAGTCTGGACAAAGAAAAGCGAAGGCGCCCAAAAGCAGAAGTTAACCTAAGAACACGACTTTCTGTCGCAACGGTTAACTAACCCACATCTTGTGGGCCTTCGATGGGTATAAGGGGGTTTGGTGAAGCGGCATTTAGTGGCTAATAGTCACCGCCCTTTTTATTGGTTAATATTCTCTTTTTTGCAAGAAGGCTGTTGCGTTTTTTTTCTGTACGGCGTATAGTAAATACAATCGAAAATTGATTTAAAATGCAATGACGAGGACATGAGCGAATTTGTACGACTTTTAGAGAGAGAAGCCATGGCTGCAAGCTTCTTAGTACGGCAAACCGCTTACCACCTTCGAGCAGCAGCTGTGAAACAAGTAGCAGTTGACGGTACCGGCCCGTTAGCCGATGCAGAGCTTCGTTTTAAATGGATAGGATCCGTTTAAAACAGAAGAAGGGTGGAACCACGAGCTAAAGCTTCGTCCCTTTGGGAGGAGGCTTTTTTTGTTTGCCCCAAAAAAAGCGAAAGCGCCTGTTAAGACCCGAGGGGCTAGGCGCTGAAGCTGGACAAGAAAAGCGAAAGCGCCTGTTAAGTCCCGACAGGCTTAAGGCAGAACACCGAAGCGGCGCTTTTTGCCGCACAGGTGGGCTGACTTAAGACCCCGAGGGACTAGGCGCTGAAGCTGGACAAGAAAAGCGAAAGCGCCGTCCACCCGGCTCTGCAGTTCGATGGAAGCGAGGGCACCTTGGAAGTTTTTGAAATCAAGGGCTAGGAGCCTTAGCTAGACAACGATAAAAGGGGAGATTGCAATGGCAGACATGATTCAATTAACATTTCCAGATGGCGCAGTAAAGGAGTTCGAGCGCGGAACAACTACTGAAGACATCGCGCATTCCATTAGCCCAGGCCTTCGCAAAAAAGCGTTGGCAGGCAAAGTAGGCGGCAAATTGGTTGATTTAAAAGCACCGATTGCTGAAGAAGGTGAAATTGCCATCATTACTCCGGAATCAGAAGAAGCGTTGGAGATTTTGCGCCACTCTACTGCACATTTGTTGGCGCAAGCGGTTAAACGCTTGTACCCGGATGCAAAACTGGGCGTAGGGCCGGTAATTGAAAACGGCTTTTATTATGACATCGACAGCGATCAGCCGATTACTGCAGAAGATTTGCAAGTGATTGAAAAAGAAATGAAAAAAATCATCAATGAGAATTTGGATATTGTGCGTCAAGACGTGTCCCGCGCCGAAGCGCAAGAACGTTTTGCGGCAATTGAAGACCCGTACAAATTGGAGCTTCTTGAAGCGATTCCAGAAGACGACCAAGTGTCGATTTACGAGCAAGGCGAATTTTTCGATCTATGCCGAGGCGTGCATGTGCCGTCTACAGGGAAATTGAAAGAATTTAAATTGTTGAGCGTAGCAGGAGCTTATTGGAGAGGCGACAGCGACAACAAAATGCTGCAGCGCATCTACGGAACTGCTTTCTTTAAAAAAGAAGAATTAAAAGCGCATCTGGCCTTTTTGGAAGAAGCGAAAGAACGCGACCACCGCAAAATCGGAAAAGAATTGAACTTGTTCATGAACTCTCAAAAAGTCGGCCAAGGGCTGCCGATGTGGCTGCCAAAAGGCGCAACAATCCGCCGCATCATCGAACGCTATATTGTCGACAAAGAAGAGCGTCTTGGCTATGACCACGTCTATACTCCGGTCATGGGAAGCGTCGATTTGTACAAAACAAGCGGCCATTGGGATCATTACCAAGAAGACATGTTCCCGGTTATGCAAATGGACAATGAAGAATTGGTGCTTCGCCCAATGAACTGCCCGCACCATATGATGATTTTTAAACAAGGCATCCACTCCTACCGCCAAATGCCGGTGCGCATTGCCGAACTTGGACTGATGCACCGCTACGAAATGTCAGGCGCTTTGTCAGGCCTGCAGCGTGTACGCGGCATGACGTTAAATGACGCGCACATTTTTGTTCGTCCGGACCAAATCAAAGACGAATTCAAACGTGTCGTCAATTTAGTAGTAGATGTCTACAAAGATTTCGATATTAGCGATTACTCATTCCGCTTGTCTTACCGCGACCCGGAAGACACTGAAAAATACTTTGACGATGACGCGATGTGGGAACGTGCACAAGCGATGCTGAAAGAAGCAATGGATGATTTGGGCCTTCCGTACGTGGAAGTAGAAGGAGAAGCGGCATTCTACGGCCCGAAATTGGATGTCCAAGTGAAAACAGCTCTGGGCAAAGAAGAAACATTGTCGACTGTCCAGCTAGATTTCCTTCTTCCAGAACGTTTTGACCTGTCTTATATCGGAGAAGATGGCAAACAGCACCGTCCGGTCGTTATTCATCGCGGCGTCGTTTCTACTATGGAACGGTTTGTGGCTTTCTTGATCGAAGAATACAAAGGGGCATTCCCGACTTGGCTGGCGCCGGTGCAGATCGAAATGATTCCGGTATCGCTTGATGTCCATGGCGATTATGTGAAAAGCTTGCAGGAAAAAATGCAGGATCACAAATTGCGTGTCGACATCGACGAGCGCGATGAAAAACTCGGCTATAAGATTCGCGAAGCACAAATGCAAAAAATTCCGTACATGCTCGTAATCGGCGACAAAGAAATGGAAAACGGTTCAGTCAATGTCCGCAAATACGGCGAACAAAACTCAGAAAGCATGCCGTTTGAAGACTTCTTGAAACTGGTTCAAAGTGAACTTAGATAAACTATATAAGTTGAACTAAAGAAGGTGCTTTTTTATAAGCCGCTTCGGTCGCTTTGGGCATGGCTCCCGCAATAAGCCGAGAAGACCACTCGTCTTATTGCTTCGCCTAGCCCGTGGACGCGCCGAAGCTAAGAGATTTCTTACTACCAGAAGAGATGAACAGCAGGAAAGTTCTAATACTGCTAGCAGGCTAGAGATATGGAGCAACACAGCGGAGACGCCTGCGGGATAGCGAAGTGCCGAAATCCACTCGGGCAAAAAGCCCGAGTTAGTTCGGCGCGAGCCCGCGGCAAGCGCAGCTGTTTTGCGGAATATCGACAGGTTGAATACTTAGTTCAAATTAAATAGTTGACAGTGGCAATAGTCAATGATATTATAAGTAAGGTTATAGAATACTTATATGTGCAAGCAGGAGCACCCGCTTCTCACCTGATTGACGAATTGTTGCCAGGTAGACACGATTTTTGACTTTTACACGCATCGATGCGTGTTGTCATATTATGCGGGTGAGCCTCTGTGGCTCATCCGTTTTTTATTGGATCGGACCTGTAAGCCGGCAACGTCGTCGGTTCACGCATTTAAGATATTCGCGACACTATCCGGAGGTGGATTACTATTAGCAAAGACATTAATGTAAACGAAGGTATTCGTGCACGTGAGTTACGGGTTATTGATCAAAACGGTGAACAGCTCGGGATTAAAACGCGCATTGAAGCACTTGAAATTGCAGCTCGTGTCAATTTGGATCTTGTACTTGTGGCTCCACAGGCTAAACCGCCGGTCGCTCGTATCATGGACCATGGTAAATTCAAGTTTGAGCAGCAGAAAAAAGATCGGGAAATTCGTAAAAATCAAAAAGTCATCGTATTGAAAGAGGTTCGTTTGAGCCCAACGATTGATGCTCATGATTTTGATACGAAGCTTCGCAATGCGATCAAGTTCCTTGAAAAAGGCGACAAAGTAAAAGCTTCAATCCGCTTTAAAGGCCGTGCAATTACGCACAAAGAAATCGGTCAGCGAGTTCTCGAACGCTTTGCAGAAGCGTGCGCAGAAGTAGCGACAGTTGAACAGCGCCCTAAAATGGATGGCCGCAGCATGTTCTTGATGCTTGCGCCGAAGAACGAAAAAGAATAATAGAACAATTGTTTAGGAGGAACTCCAAATGCCGAAAATGAAAAGCCACCGCGGTGCGATGAAACGTTTCAAGAAAACTGGAACTGGAAAAGTAAGACGCAACCGTTCACACACAAGCCACTTATTCGCAAACAAATCAACTAAGCAAAAACGTCACCTACGCAAAGGGAAACTTGTTTCTGCAGGCGACTTGAAACGCATCAAATCTTTGATCTACAACATGAAGTAAGATTCCGTTCAGATTCGATGAGTCTGAATAAAACCCTAATAAAAATCGAATTCTTTATATTCAAGCAGGAGGTAATGTATTATGCCACGCGTAAAAGGTGGAACAGTGACGCGCCAGCGTCGTAAAAAGGTCATTAAATTAGCAAAAGGTTATTATGGTGCGAAGCACATCCTTTTCAAAGTAGCTAACCAACAAGTAATGAAGTCAGGTAACTATGCTTACCGTGACCGTCGCAACAAAAAACGTGACTTCCGCAGATTGTGGATCACTCGTATCAACGCAGCAGCTCGCATGAACGATATTTCTTACAGCCGTTTAATGCACGGTTTGAAAGTTGCTGGAATCGATATCAACCGCAAAATGCTAGCTGAAATCGCTGTATCGGATGCTGTTGCATTCACAGCTTTGGCTGACGCTGCGAAAAACGCAATGAACAAGTAATCAAATAAAAGACTGACGATTTTTCGTCAGTTTTTTTTATTGGAGGAATTTCTCGATGTTTTTGATTATCCTCGGCTATTTTGCTGTGTTGTCCATTCTGGCTTTCATCATGATGCGCATCGATAAAGCTCAAGCGCGCCGCCACGGTCAGCGCATTCCGGAGAAAAACCTCTGGGCAGCCGCTATTTTTGGAGGCGGTATCGGCGCATACCTAGGCATGATGATGTTTCGCCACAAAACAAAACACACCAATTTCCGCGTCGGCTTTTTGATGCTCGCGGTCATTGATGCGGCGTTGATTGTTTGGTGCTACCAAACGTTTTAAGAAGGGTGAGAAATCACCCTTCTTTTTTCATTAACTGCTCGATTGGATTTTTCCAGTTGATTTTGGCTGCTGGGTAGTTGGTGGCAATTGCATTCTCCAAAAAATAAAAATCCTCTTTTGTAAAATCCAACAGCATTTTGAGTTCGTGGGTCATGATGAAAATGGAAACGACTTGCAATGAATCTCCCTCGGTCCCCATATATTTTTCCCCTTCGAAAAGCACGCCTTTGTATGCAATGAAGAAGTTTTTCCGGGCATTTTGAATATCATCGTGAAAATAAAATTGTTTGGCTTTAACGGCCGCATCGAGTTTCCGGTTCGGGTCCATAACATACTGGACAAGTCGATAAATGATATAACATATAAGTGCAAAAACGATGATGCGGATCAGAAATGCCATGCTAATTGCCCCCTATTGCTCCATAATCTACTGTATAATACGAACGGAAGCACGAATGGTTTCAAAAAATAAGGAGGGGTTTCATGAAACTGCGGAATTTGTTCGAAATGCAGGAAGCGTTGGACCGGTTTATTCAAAAAAACCGAGAGGTAGAAGAAGATGTCTTCCGAAAAAAAGGATTGGCACTGCTGGTGGAGCTCGCGGAACTGGCGAATGAAACCCGATGTTTCAAGTTTTGGAGCACAAAAGGCATGTCCGAGCGTTCAATAATTTTAGAAGAATATGTGGATTCAATCCACTTTTTATTGTCACTGGGCATTGAAAAAAAGTTTGACGGACTGGAAGAATGGCCAGCGCCGGCAGCCGAAGAGGATCTGAATGAGTTGTTTTTGGGAACGTTTGGTGCGGTCCACACGTTTTTAGAGGATGCGTCGCTGGAAAATTTTAAAGTGCTTTGGAGCTGGTACGGTGGCATTGCAGTCGCATTGAAATTTAGCTACGGCGAAGTTCTTGAAGCGTACATCGAGAAAAACGAAACCAATTACGAGCGACAAAAAAGCGGTTACTAAATTGGTGAAAGAATTTTTTGATAATGGCAAGGCTTTCATTTATAATGAACAAGTACGAATTATTTAGGAGGTCGAACTAATGTCAAACATGGACGAAACATTGGTAATGCTCAAAGAGTTAACGGACGCGAATGGTATTGCAGCAAACGAACGCCAGCCTCGTGAAGTAATGAAAAAATACATAGAGCCATTTGCGGATTCTGTGGAAACAGATGGCCTTGGCAGCTTGATCGCTGTGAAAGAAGGATTAGCGGACGGACCGAAAATCATGGTTGCTGGACATTTGGATGAAATCGGCTTTATGATTTCGCAAATTGACGACAAAGGCTTCTTGAAATTCCAAACGGTCGGCGGCTGGTGGTCGCAAGTAATGCTGGCACAGCGCGTAACTATTACAACGCGCAGCGGAAAAGAAATTACAGGAGTGATCGGTTCAAAACCGCCTCACATTTTGCCTCCGGAAGCGCGCAACAAACCGGTGGAAATCAAAGACATGTTTATCGATATCGGCGCATCTTCCCGTGAAGAAGCGAAAGAGTGGGGCGTCACACCGGGTGACATGGTCACTCCTTATTTCGAATTCAACGTCATGAACAACGAAAAAATGCTTCTTGCGAAAGCTTGGGACAACCGCATCGGCTGCGCTATCGCAATTGATGTTTTAAAAGGATTGAAAGGCCAAGACCACCCGAACATCGTTTATGGGGTGGGAGCGGCTCAAGAAGAAGTCGGCCTTCGCGGAGCGAAAACGGCAGCAGCTAAAATCAAACCGGATATTGGCTTTGCCGTTGACGTCGGCATCGCTGGTGACACACCGGGAATCACGTCTCAAGAGTCCAACAGCAAAATGGGTGACGGACCGCAAATCCTGCTATTCGACGCATCAATGGTTTCACACCGCGGCTTGCGCGAGTTGGTTGTGGATACAGCTGAAGAAGCAGGCATCCCGTACCAATTCGAGACAATTGCAGGTGGAGGAACAGATGCTGGTTCAATCCACTTGACTGCAAATGGCGTACCATCGCTTGCAATCGGTGTAGCAACTCGCTACATCCACTCAAATGCAGGAATCCTGCACCGCGACGACTACGAAAATGCAGTGAAATTGATCATCGAAGTGATCAAAAAACTGGATAAAGACACAGTCGCTCGCATCACGTACGAATAAGAAGTTTTTGCCCTCGCCGGTTGGCGGGGGTTTTTTGCGTTCTGCAAATAACGGGCTGGATTCTGCAAATAAAGTCGGAAATTCCGCAAACAAACGCCCGTTTTCTGCAAATAAATCTATTTTTTCCGCAAATAAAAATTAGGTTCACCGTCATTTACAGCTAAATGCGCTAAACAAGGTGGAAAATGCTGGAAAATTAATGATAGACTAGTGAATTTTCAATGGTATACTTCAATTAATAAATTCAGGAGGTGTTCAATGAGCAAAAAAGAAATTAATTTATTGACGGAGACAGAATCACTCGAAAGGCTGCTGTACCGGCTTCCAGAACAACACGCACAACGAAAATTTCTAGAGGTGGAATTGTTTAGAAGTGCAGCAGGAAAGCGGGGGGAAGACCGTATCGAGCGAAAGTTTGTAGAATTCGATTGGGAAGAAAACCACCAGTTCTTGCGGGACATCAATCTATCGCTGGGTGACTGGAAAGTGCAAATCGACGGGCTATTAGTAACCGAACGAGGCGCAATCATCATCGAATCCAAGAACATCAGCGGGCAGCTTTATTTCCAAGAAGAAACCGGCGAGTTTTCAAGAACGGACTTGGAAGGCGTTAAAACAGTAATGGAAGACCCCACCATTCAGCTAAACAAACACATTCGCTTTTTGACGAAATTTTTTCGCTTGAAAAAAATCGATTTGCCAATTGCCGTCCTGATCGTCTTTACCTCCAAACAATGCGAATTTTTAACAAAACCGAAACACCATTACGTCTGCAAAACCTATCAATTGATCGAGTATTTATATCGCATCCTTCAACAATTCCCCGTAGAATCTGCACAAATTTCAGTTTCGAAAATCGTTAAAATGCTTCAAAAACAGCAAACCCCTTTTAAACGGATTCCCTTATGCCAGCAGTATTATGTTGACGCTAAAGACCTTCAACCCGGAATTCTTTGTTTCCAGTGCAAACAGCATACTGTAATTCGAAGACACAAAACCGGTTGGAGTTGCTCCTCCTGCCAAAATATCGATCCACAAGCACTTGAATTTGCGCTTCGGGAATACTTTTCCTTGGTACATACCGAAATCAGCAACAGCAAGTTCAGGGAATTTTTCAAGATTGAATCGCTTTATACGGCTTCCCGCTTGTTAGGAACATTTGATTTGGAAGCGAGCGGGGCTTTGCGAAACCGGACGTATCAAATGAAAAAGAAATGAAGGCTTCTCGTGCTTTACACGAGAAGTTTTTTGTTTTGCAAACAACGGGCGGAATTCTGCAAATAAAACCGGAAATTCTGCAAACAAACTATTTTTTCTGCAAATAAACCGAGAAATTCCGCAAACAACAAGCCACATTCCGCAAATAAACACTAACACACCTGAGAGCTTTCCTGAAGCCCCCCAATAGAGTATAACTTCAACACATAAAACAGGTTATGCATACTTGACATAATGTTATGTATACATTACATTATGTTATATAAACCGAACAAAAAGAGAGGAAGAGGCATATGCTCCGGAATCGGGTGAAAGAGTTGCGGGCACGGCATGGGTTTACGCAAAGTGATTTGGGCAAGCGGGTGGATGTGACGCGGCAAACGATTGCGTTTATTGAAAAAGGCGAATTCTCGCCGTCGGTTTTGCTGGCGTTAAAACTGGCTCAGGCATTGCAGACGAAAGTGGACGACTTATTTTGGCTGGAAGGAGAGGAACGAGATGAAAACTGATTTTCGTTTGAAATATCCATTGTGGATGATGGCATTTATTGCCTTGCTGGGGGTTTTTGCGTATGGCCTCAATTCATCAAGTACGAAAAGAACAACTACGGATACAGGGGGAAGTGTGATCGTCGAAGTAGGCGGTTTTGAAATGTTGCTCATTTTCGGGGCGCTGCTTGTCTACCTTGTATTGTTGACAATCTTTTTGTCTCAAGTAAAAAAACACAATAGCGAAAACCCGAACCAAAAAATCGCACTTTGGTCGATCCGCCCACCCGAATATTTGGAGCAAGATGAAGGCATGACTTACATCACGCGTATGGCTGTGCAAAAAGTCTACACGTATTACACATGGGCGCTGCCGCTGTTCACGGCCATCATCATCATTTTACCGTTGTCGCGATTGACGATCATCTACGGCATTCTGCTGATTGCGTTTCTTCAATACGTTATTTATTACCGAGAAATCCGCAAGCATTTTAAGGAGGAAAACGAATGATCTATGAGTACTTCCTGGTCTTTCTAGGAGCTGCGATTCCCTGGTTGGAAATTGCACTAGTCATTCCGCTCGGCATTGTCGCCGGCCTGTCTCCCATTTGGGTCATGATTTTGGCATTTGTCGGCAATATGGTGACGGTGCTCGCGCTGATTATCGGTTTTGACCGTTTCCGCGACTGGTACAACGCACGCCAAGAAGCGAAAGGCAAGCCGGTCAATAAAAAAAGTGAGCGCGCAAAACAGATTTGGAATAAATACGGCTTGCCTGGACTTGCCATGCTTGGACCCGTATTGATCGGGACGCACATTGCTGCTTTTATCGGTATGACGCTTGGCGCGACAAAAAAGAACACGACGGTTTGGCTGACCATTTCGATCGGTGTCTGGACGCTCGCGTTCGGCATCCTAACGGCACTTGGCTTCGACTTTTTCACAAGAGAACTGTGAGCTTGTCCAGCTTCCAGCTTTCTATGTGCTATACTTGAGCTATTCTGAAATAAAGGCGTGAAACATGAATGAAAAGAATTGAATCGATCCAAAACTCGCTCGTCAAGCATTGGAAAAAGCTTGGCACTACACGAAAAGAACGCGATAAATTCGCGGAGTTTTTTGTGGAAGGCTTTCATTTGACGGAAGAAGCGTTAAAAAACAAAAGTTTGGTAAAATCATTGGTTGTTCGTGAAGGCGTCGACATTCCAGAAGACTGGGATGCAGAAGACGTGCCGGTTTACTCGGTGACTGCTGCAGTTGCCAAGGAAATTTCCGAAACGGAACATTCCCAAGGCATTTTCGCCCATTGTGTACAGCCGGAATTTACTGAAGATGAACAGCAAACGTGGAGCAAACTGCTGCTGATCGACGCGGTTCAAGATCCAGGCAATATCGGCACGATGATCCGCACTGCATCAGCGAGCGGCATGGACGCTGTCGTTCTCGGCAAAGGATGCGCCGATCCATTTAGTCCGAAAACGGTGCGTTCGGCTCAAGGATCGCATTTTCAAATTCCCGTCGTCAAAGGCGAATTGCCTGAATGGATCAGCGAGTTGAAAGAGCGCAGCATTCCGTTATTTGGTACAGCACTGCTCAATGCGACACCGGTCCACGAAGTTGAAAGCCAAAAGCAATTTGCATTGATCGTTGGCAATGAAGGCAGCGGCGTCGATCCGCAACTGTTAAAAGAAACTGATCAGAATTTGGTCGTGCCGCTCTATGGCCCTGCTGAGTCGCTAAACGTCGCGGTGGCAACCGGCATTTTGCTGTACAGCCTTGTTTCCAAAAGCTAAAGTTGAATTTGAATGATGAGTCTCGTATAATTAATGAGTGAATAAGAAAAGCGAAGGCGCCCGTAAAGCGCCGGAGCACGAAATACAAAAAGCTATGACCGGGAAAAGTACAACACGCCCTTGCATCCAAGGAAATCTGCGCCTCGACTGAAAGTGCGGATATGCAACCGTATTGGAAGTTCACCCCGCGAGCTGCCTGACGGGACCAGCAATTTTGCTGTAAAGATGGGCCGGTGAAGAGCCGTTATCCAAATGAGTGATTGCGCTTGCGCAATAACTAGGGTGGTACCGCGAATAATGCCTCGTCCCTTTTTAGGGATGGGGCTTTTTTACGTTCAAAGGAGGAGAAAACATGGAAGAGCAATTGCAAGGGTTGAAAAACGAAGCGTTAGAAAAAATCGCATCAGCGACAAATGTGAAAGAATTGAACGATGTGCGTGTCGCATATCTTGGTAAAAAAGGGCCGATTACGGATTTGTTGAAAGGTATGGGAAAACTGCCTGCTGAAGAGCGTCCGAAAATGGGAGCGCTTGTCAACGTTGTCCGTGAAGACGTGACGGCTTTATTGGAAGAACGCATGGTCCTGCTGGAAGAAGCGGCGATCAACGAAAAGCTTCAAAGCGAAACAATTGATATTACGCTTCCAGGGCGTCCGGTGAAAACTGGGAATTCGCATCCGTTGACGCGCGTCATTGAAGAAATCGAGGATTTGTTCATTTCCATGGGCTACGTCATTGCAGAAGGCCCGGAAGTGGAAAAAGATTATTACAATTTTGAAGCGCTGAACTTGCCGAAAGGCCATCCAGCTCGCGATATGCAGGATTCCTTCTATATTACAGAAGACATTTTGCTGCGCACGCACACGTCTCCTGTCCAAGCGCGGACGATGGAAGCGAAAGGCGGCGAACCGATCAAAATCATTTGCCCGGGGAAAGTGTACCGCCGGGATAACGATGACGCGACGCATTCCCACCAGTTCACCCAAATTGAAGGATTGGTCATCGGGGAAGACATCCGCATGAGCGACCTTAAAGGAACGCTTTCCGTTTTCGCGAAGAAAATGTTCGGCGATGAACGTGAAATCCGCCTTCGCCCAAGCTTCTTCCCATTCACGGAACCGTCTGTGGAAATGGACATTTCGTGCTTTAAGTGCGGCGGGTCCGGCTGCAATGTCTGCAAGAAAACCGGTTGGATCGAAATTTTAGGTGCTGGAATGGTGCATCCAAACGTGCTTGAAATGGCAGGTTATGACTCAAAACGTTTAACTGGTTTTGCATTCGGCATGGGGCCGGAGCGGATTGCCATGCTGAAATACGGCGTGGAAGACATTCGCCATTTCTATACGAACGACGTCCGCTTTTTATCCCAATTCCAACGCACTGAAGTTTAAGGAGGAAAATCATATGCTCGTATCTTTAAAATGGTTAAAAGACTATGTAAACCTGCAAGAATTGCCAGCCAACGAACTGGCTGAAAAAATCACGCGCTCCGGCATTGAAGTCGATGCCGTTATCGACCGTTCACATGGCATGACCAATGTTGTGGTCGGCTACGTGGAATCGTGCGAAAAACACCCGGAAGCAGATAAACTGTCCATTTGCCAAGTAAATGTCGGCGAAGAAACAACGCAAATCATTTGCGGCGCACCGAATATCGCTGCTGGCCAAAAAGTCATCGTGGCACGTCCCGGCGCGAACCTTCCTGGCGGCATTAAAATCAAAAAAGCGAAGTTGCGCGGCGAAGAATCGAACGGCATGATTTGCTCGCTGCAAGAACTTGGCATTGAAGGAAAACTGGTCCCGAAAGCATATGCAGAAGGCATTTACGTGTTGCCGGCAGATGCCGAAACGGGAACGGACGTTATTGCCAATTTTGATTTGGACGACACCGTCTTGGAACTTGGCCTTACGCCAAACCGTGCAGATGCCATGAGCATGCTCGGTGTGGCTTACGAAGTCGGAGCCATTCTTTCAGAAGAAGTCGAGCTGCCGGAAATCACTTACACAGAAGCGGCCGATTCAGCTGAATCGATGCTGACGTTGAACATCGATGCGCCAGAAGCCAATCCTTTGTATGTGGCAAAAGTGGTGCGCAACATCAAAGTCCAGGAATCGCCGATGTGGCTGCAGCAGCGCTTGATGGCAGCTGGCGTCCGTCCGCACAACAACGTGGTTGACGTAACAAATTACATTTTGATGGAATACGGACAGCCGCTTCACGCATTTGACTATGATTCCCTGGAAACAGGAAACATCACTGTGCGCCAAGCAAAAGAAGGCGAAAAAATTACTACATTAGATGATACAGAACGTACTTTGTCTGTGCATAACTTAGTCATCACAAATGGCGAAAAACCGGTTGCGCTTGCGGGTGTTATGGGCGGAGCAAACTCTGAAGTAAGCGAAGCCACAACAACTGTCGTGATCGAATCGGCTTATTTTGCAGCGGGTTCGATCCGCCAAACGTCGAAAGACCATGGGCTTCGCAGCGATGCGAGTTCACGCTATGAAAAAGGCGTCGATCCGAACCGCGTCATTCCGGCAGCAGAACGTGCGGCTGGCTTATTGGCAGAACTTGCAGGTGGAGAAGTACTTAAGGGATCCGTGATTTTTGACGAATTAAATAGGGAAGAAAAAATCGTTACTGTGTCTCCGGATTTTATTAACCAGCGTTTGGGAATGAAAATCCGCTTTGAAGACATGCTCGATATTTTAAACCGTTTGAAATTCAAAACAGAAGCTGCAAACGGCCAATTGGTTATTTCCGTGCCGACGCGCCGGCAAGATATTCAGATTGAAGAAGACGTCGTGGAAGAAATCGCCCGCTTGTACGGCTATGACGAAATTCCAGCGACGCTTCCGGAAATGGAAACCACACCGGGCGGCTTGACGCCTTACCAGGCAAAACGCCGCATCGTACGGGCTTTTCTAGAAGGCGCCGGCTTGCTGCAAGCGACAACTTATTCGTTGACGAGCGAAAAATCGGCGAAGCGCTTTGCGTTGACGGAAACGGATACGACACGTTTGTTGATGCCGATGAGCGAAGAGCGCAGCACATTGCGCCAAAGCCTGCTTCCGCATTTATTGGAATCGGTGTCGTACAACACGGCGAGAAGAAGCGATTCAGTTGCGTTGTACGAAACAGGATCGGTCTTCTTAAAGACGGAAGATGAGCTGTTAAACGAAGAAGAACATTTGGCAATCGCCATGACCGGATTATGGTTGGATAACAGCTGGCAAGGCGAGAAGAAAGCCGTCGACTTTTTCGTGCTGAAAGGCATTGTGGAAGGGCTCGCTGAAAAACTAGGCATCGAATTGACGTTTGAACGCGGAGTAATGGACGGCTTGCATCCCGGGCGCACAGCATTTATTATGCTTGACGGCAACCGGATCGGCGTCATCGGCCAGCTTCATCCGACCGAACAAAAAGCGCGCGATTTGAAAAACACGATGGTCATGGAATTGGATTTGGCGGAATTGCTAAACCGCAGTTCGGAAGCACTTGTTTACACGCCAGTGCCGCGCTTCCCGTCCATTTCACGCGACATTGCACTTGTGCTTTCTAAAATTGTTGAAGCGGGTACCGTTGAAAACGTCATCCGTGTGGCAGGCGGCAAATTGCTGAAAGATGTCCGCGTCTTCGACTTGTACGAAGGCGACAACATGGAAGCAGGCAAAAAATCCGTGGCGTTCTCGCTGACGTATTTCGACCCTGAGAAAACCTTGACGGACGAAGAAGTGGCAACGGTACACGAAAAAGTATTGCATGCCCTGACAGAAGTCGGAGCGGAATTAAGAAGCTAAAAATGGGTAAAGGCGGAATCTCATCGATTCCGCCTTTTTTCTATTTCTATCCCCGTCTTTTATTCGCCAAGTCCATCGCTTTTTTCGTATTGGCAAAATGAAACTTCGTCAATGTTTTTAAATAATCCGGTCCGCGTTTCAATAGAATTTTGGCCGCGGCTTCGTCGACAATTTTGCCTGCGCCTTTTGGCAATGTGGCACCTGCTTCTTTGCTCATGCGGTCCATTTCTTCCAGAAAAGCGACTCGGGCGATGATGGAAGCGCAGGCGACCGACACGTGGAGGCCTTCCGCTTTCGTCGAAAACAAGACATTTTCCTGGACAATGTCTTGTTCGTTTTTGATGTGGTTGTAATAAATGCTGCGCTCGGCAAACTGGTCGATCAGAATGGCATCGGGTTTGTTCGGCGCCATTTTTTTGAGAACATGCTTTAATGCTTGGTTATGCAAAAGGGCTTTGATTTTTCCTTGCGACCAGCCTTTGCTTTGCACGGTGTTGTATTTGTCATTTTTCAAGGCTAAGACGCTGTGGACAAACGCTTCTTTTAAATCCGGTGCGATTTTTCGCATGTAGTCATCAGTCAATAGCTTCGAATCTTTTACACCCAGTTCGTGCGCAAGTTCCACTTTTTCGGCTGGCACAAAACAAGCCGCCACGGTGATCGGTCCGAAAAAGTCGCCGGTCCCGGTTTCGTCTGACCCGAGTACGGATTTTTTTGCAAAGCCCGCAGGAAGTTGATCGCCTTTTGTCGAAATGGTTTTTTCAGGGAAATTTTCGGCTTGCCCCCATTTGGCCGCTTCACGTTCAGCTCCGTTTCCTTGGAACATCGTTTTGCCGGAAGTATAAACCGTAATGACGGCATCCGGCAATTTGGCGGTAAAACGGACATAAGGCGCTTTAATGGGAGCTTCGTTGCTTTTGTAATGGGTGATGATTTGAAGAAGACTTTCCTCAGGAAGTTTAAATACAATGTTTGGCACAGGCGAGTCTCCTTTCTTATGATTCACAATCCGCTTGTGTTCATGGTATGATGATGTATAGAACAACTTGCTGCTGCAAGTTGAGCCTCCGGCGGATGTCACGGATTTTGAAAGGAGTTAATGGCGCAAACGCCATTCAAAATCCAGACGCAATTATGCCGAGGCATAATTGATAAGGGGGATGGAGCATTGTCGGATCAACAAAAAATTCGCACACAAGTTGAAATATATGGCCATACTTACAAAATGGTTGGCACCGAAACTTCCGGCCATATGCGGCTAGTGGCATCGATGGTAGATGAGAAAATGCGGGAGATCCATGCAATGAACCCATCACTCGACAGTTCAAAGCTTGCTGTGTTAACTGCTGTAAATGCCGTACATGACTATCTTAAACTGAAAGAGCAAGTAGAACAATTGGAATTTGAACTCCGAAAACTGAAGGGTTGACGTTGCATGTTAGATATATTGTTATTAATTTTATTGGTTGGCGGCCTCATTGTTGGGGCAAAGCGTGGACTCATCGTCCAGCTTATCCATATGGTCGGATTTATCATCGCACTGAGTGTGGCCTATCTTTATTATAAACCGTTAGCTGAATATTTTGTGCTGTGGATTCCGTATCCAGCGGTCAGCGATGATTCGCAATTTACGATTGCAATTGAGCAGCTGGATTTGGACCAGACATTTTATCAGCTGTTTGCGTTTGCGCTTATTTTCTTTGCCGTGAAGTTTGGGCTGCAATTGATTGCGTCCATGCTCGATTTTTTAAAGTATTTGCCGATTCTTGGCTTTGCCAGCAAAATTCTTGGAGCCATTCTTGGATTAATTGAAGTGTACATAATTTTGTTCATTTTCATTTACATTTTGGCGCTGTTGCCAATCGAGGCGGTCCAAAACCAAATTGAGAATTCAGGAATTGCGCAAACAATGATTGAACACACGCCTTATTTCTCCGAGAAAGTGAAAGAATGGTGGTATATTTATATGTAAGTAGGAACTTCTCTCTTACCGAGGGAAGTTTTTTTCAAGTCTAAAACAGGAGGATTCTGCATGAATAAAAAAATTATCATCAGAACGCTTGAGAAAATTGCATTATATATGGAATTAAAAGGAGAAAATCCGTTTAAAGTATCCGCATTCCGGAAAGCTGCGCAAGCGCTTGAACTCGATCAGCGAAGCCTGGATGAAATTGAAGACGTCACCAAATTAAAAGGCATCGGCAAAGGAACCGGAGACGTTATTTTGGATTTGATGGCAACGGGCAAATCGGCCGTGCTGGAAGAACTTCAAGAAGAAGTGCCAAAAGGGCTCGTTCCGCTTTTGAAACTGCAAGGGATGGGTGGCAAGAAAATTGCCAAGCTGTATAAGGAACTTGGCATCGATTCAGCCGACGCGCTTATGCAGGCGTGCCTGAACCACGATATTCAAAAGCTTCCGGGATTTGGCCCGAAATCCGAAGAAAAGATTTTGAAAGAATTGACGGATTTTGACTCGAAACCCGGGCGCCATCCAATTTGGCGCACCGAAGAAGCAGTGACGTTTATCGAAGATGTGTTGGCGAATATTAGTGAAATCAGTGAGTTTTCCGTTGCTGGAAGCTACCGGCGAACGAAAGAAACGAGCAAAGACTTGGATTTCATCATTGCTACGGCCAAACCGGCAGTAGTAAAAGAGCAATTGCTGGCCGCCTTGCCGATTGAAGAAACGATTGCTTCCGGCGATACGAAAGTGTCCGTAACAGTAGAGTTCCAGGAAATGATCGATGTGGATTTCCGCTTGGTTGCGCCGGAAGAATTCGTGACGGCGCTGCATCATTTTACGGGATCGAAAGACCACAACGTTAAAATGCGCCAATTGGCAAAATCGCAAAACAAGAAAATCAGCGAATACGGTGTGGAGCAGCCCGACGGCTCGATCGAGACATTCAAATCGGAAACCGAGTTTTACGCGCATTTCGATTTGCCGTTTATCCCGCCGACCGTACGGGAAGACGGACGTGAAATCGACCGCCTCGACGAACTGCCGGAACTTGTGGAACTAGAAGACATTAAAGGCGATCTGCATATGCACACGACGTGGTCGGACGGCGCCCACTCGCTGACCGAAATGATCGATGCGTGCCGCGGCCGCGGCTACGACTATATGGTCATCACTGACCATTCGCATTATTTGAAAGTGGCGAATGGCTTGTCGCCAGAGCGTTTATTAAAACAAAATGCGGAAATCCGCGAATTGAATAAAACCTATAGCGATATCGAAGTGTTGTCTGGTACGGAAATGGACATTTTGCCGGACGGCTCGCTCGATTTTGACGATGAGGTGCTGGAACAATTGGATTTTGTCATAGCGAGCATCCATTCGAGCTTCCAGCAGCCGCAGGAACAAATCATGGCACGCCTGCTTACGGCGATGAAAAATCCGCATGTCGATATGATTGCCCATCCGACCGGGCGCATTGTCGGCCAGCGCATCGGCTATGATCCCGATATGGAGCAATTGCTGAACTGGGCAAAGGAATATGGTAAAATCGTAGAGCTGAATGCCAGTCCGTACCGTTTGGATATGGCGGTTGAGCATTTGGAAATGGCGCAGGAAAAAGGGGTGCCGGTGGCGATCAATACCGATGCCCATGCCATTGACCAATTGCCGGTGATGGAAACCGGAGTCAAACATGCCCAAAAAGCTTGGCTGAAAAAAGACCATGTCGTCAACACATGGCCGCTTGAGAAATTGAAAGAATACCTGAAAAAGTAGGAGGTGTTTCCTTTGATCGCAGAACGTGCGCTAAGGACGCTTGAATATTTTAAAATCCGTGATGAAGTGGCGCGTTTCTGTACCTCATCACTTGGACGATCGCACGTTGAAGGATTGGTTCCTTCTACGAATATACATGAAGTGCAAATTCTTTTGGACCAAATGGATGAAGGATCAAATGTGCTCCGCGTCAAAGGCAATGTGCCGATGGGCGGGATTTTCGATATCCGCATGCATGCAAAACGCGCGCAGATCGGCGGAAGCTTGAGCCCGATGGAATTGATGGAAGTGTCTTCCACAATTCGGGCGAGCCGGATATTGCGCCAATTTTTTGAAGGCATCCACGAAGATGGCGGCATCGACATTCCGCATTTTCTAGAGAAAAAAGAAGCGATGCCAATTTTGACTCAGCTTGAACACGACATTAATATGTGCATCGACGACAACGGCGGCGTGTTGGACAGTGCGAGCCCTGCGCTGCGATCCATTCGCCAGCAGCTTCGTTCGCAGGAAAGCCGCGTTCGGGAACGTCTAGAAAGCTTGGTGCGCGGCAAAAACGCATCAAAAATGCTGTCTGACTCGATCGTGACCATCCGCAACGACCGCTTTGTGATTCCTGTAAAACAGGAATACCGCAGTCATTACGGCGGCATTGTCCACGATTCGTCGTCTTCAGGCCAGACCTTATTTATTGAACCGGATGCAGTGGTGCAAGCGAACAACGAAGTGCGCCGTCTGAAAGTAAAAGAAAAAGAAGAAATCGACCGCATTCTCCTGATGTTATCCGCACAAGTGCAGGAAGTGGCGCATGAATTGTTTGTATTGGTCGAAGTGCTCGGAGAAATCGATTTGATATTGGCGAAAGCCAAATACGGTGCGGCCAATAAATGCTCAAAACCGATCATGAACAAAGACGGCTACATTAATCTTCGGAAAGCCCGCCATCCGTTGATTCCGATCGATGAAGTGGTGGCCAATGACATTGAGTTCGGCGGCGACATCACGGCGATCGTTATTACCGGACCGAATACAGGCGGGAAGACGGTCACCCTGAAAACGCTCGGCCTTTGCACGATGATGGCGCAAGCCGGCTTGCCAGTCCCTGCGCTCGATGGTTCGGAACTTGCCGTATTCGACCAGATTTTTGCCGATATCGGAGACGAGCAGTCGATTGAACAAAGCCTGAGTACGTTTTCGTCTCATATGGTCAATATTGTGGATATCTTAACGAAATTCGACGAAAATTCGCTCGTTATTTTTGATGAGCTCGGAGCCGGAACTGACCCGCAAGAAGGCGCGGCGCTTGCCATTTCGTTACTCGATGAAGTGCATGGAAGAGGCGCGCGCGTCATTGCGACGACGCATTATCCAGAATTGAAGGCGTATGGCTTTAATCGTCCAGGCGTAGCCAATGCCAGCGTGGAATTTGATGTGGAAACACTTAGTCCGACGTATAAACTCTTGATTGGGGTGCCGGGCCGAAGCAACGCGTTTGAAATTTCAAAACGCCTCGGCCTGCCGGAACACATCATCAAGCACGCGAAAAGCTTTACGGGCACCGATCGCCGTGAAGTGGATTCGATGATCGCGTCTCTTGAAAAGAGCCGGCGGGAAGCTGAACGGGATGCAGAACAGTCAAGCGAAGTGCTGCAAGAATCCGAACGGCTGAAAAAAGAACTGGAAGGCCAGTTAAAAGAATACGAAAATCAAAAAGAGCGCTTAGAAGAAAAAGCGAAAGAAAAAGCGCGCAAAATTGTGGAGCAAGCAACACGTGAAGCGGAAGCGGTCATGTCCGAATTGCGCAAAATGCAAATGAACCAAGCTTCAACTGTCAAAGAGCATCAATTGATCGATGCCAAAAAGCGGCTGGAAGCTGCCATGCCTGAAAACCGCGTCTTGAAAAAAGCAGCGAAAGCCAATCAAACCCGCGAACTCAAAGCGAATGATGAAGTAAAAGTCATTTCATTCGGACAAAAAGGGACGCTGGTTGAAAAAGTATCCGATAAAGAATGGATTGTCCAAATTGGGATCTTAAAAATGAAATTGCCGGAATCCGATTTGTCTTACACCAAACCAGAAAAACAAAAAGAAACCCGTACGATGGCGACGCTTAAAAATCGTGATTCTGCTGTGAAGCTGGAACTTGATTTGCGGGGCGAGCGATATGAAGATGCACTGGCTCGTGTTGAAAAATACATTGATGATGCTTTATTATCGAATTACCACCAAGTATCGATCATCCACGGAAAAGGCACAGGCGCACTTCGGCAAGGGGTGCAGCAATATTTGAAAAAACACCCTCGCGTCAAAAGCTACCGTTTCGGTGAAGCTGGTGAAGGCGGCTCTGGTGTAACTGTTGCTGAGTTAAAGTGATTTTGGAAAAGGGAGAATGATCATGTCGGAAACTGGATTCTGGACCCATCCGCTCGTCGAAACCGCCGGCTATTTTAGTGTAGTCGTTTTGTGTTTGATTGTTTCGATGGTGATTTTTGAAATTATTACAAAGTATAAAAACTGGGAAGAAATCAAAAAAGGCAATGTGGCAGTTGCGATGGCAACCGGCGGCAAAATATTCGGAGTCACCAATATTTTCCGGTTTTCGATTGAGCGGCACAGTTCGCTGCTTGAAATGATCGGCTGGGGGCTGTACGGTTTTACGCTTCTCATTTTTGCTTATGTGTTGTTTGAATTTTTAACACCTAAATTTAATGTGGACGATGAAATCGAAAACGACAATCGCTCGGTAGGGTTTATCTCATTGACTATTTCGGTTGGATTATCGTATGTAATCGGGGCAAGTATTTCTTAGGAGTTGGACAAATTGGAAAACCTCATCAAAATTTTGTTTGTTTGCTGCATCTTGTTCATCCTTGTCGGGATTGTCTTTTTATTTATTATTTAGAGAAACAAGCGGCGGGCATAAAAGCCCTCCGCTTGTTTCTTTTAAAATATAGTTTGTAAGCGTTGTCATTATTTACTATAATAAAAGTAGGAATATTTGCGCTATTTAAAACGAATAGGAGGTAGAAAGAATGACCCAAAAGCCATGGCTTGCCCATTATCCACCAGAGGTTCCGCATACGCTTGACTATCCGAGCATTCCGGTACAAGAGTATTTGACCCAAGCCTACAAAGAATTCCCGGAAAAAAACGCAATTCATTTTATGGGGAAAGAAATTACGTACGAAGAGCTCTTTGAATCGGCACAGAAGTTTGCAAATTATTTGCAGAAGCTCGGCATCCAAAAAGGAGACCGAGTTTCCATCATGCTGCCGAACTGTCCACAAGCGGTAATCAGCTTTTATGGCGTGTTGTATGCAGGCGGCGTCGTCGTCATGACGAATCCTCTTTACACGGAACGAGAAGTGGCCTACCAACTGAAAGATTCTGGCGCCCGTGCCATCGTTGCACTCGATATTTTGTTCCCGCGCATTACAAATGCGGTGCAGGAAACTGATATTGAAAACCTCATCATTACCGGCATAAAAGAATATCTTCCATTCCCTAAAAACATTGTTTATCCCTTCATCCAGAAAAAACAATATGGCATGGTCGTGAAAGTTGAACATCGCGGCATCAACCACTTGTTTACGGAAATCATGAAATCCGCTTCAACAACCGTTGAAAAACCGGCGTTCGACTTTGAAGAAGATTTGGCGTTGCTTCAATATACCGGTGGGACTACCGGATCGCCGAAAGGGGTTATGCTGACGCACAAAAACTTAATTTCCAACGCGACCATGTGCGACACTTGGCTGTACAAATGCAAAAAAGGCGAAGAAACCATTATGGGGATCATCCCGTTATTTCATGTCTATGGCCTCACGACGGTTCTTATTTTGTCAGTGATGCAAGGAAATAAAATGGTATTGCTGCCAAAATTTGAACCGGAAACGGCATTAAAAACCATTAACAGGCAAAAACCGACTTTGTTCCCGGGAGCGCCGACGCTTTACATCGGTTTGATGAACCACCCGGATATTGCCAAGTACGATTTGTCTTCCATCGAAGCATGTTTAAGCGGTTCAGCGCCGCTGCCGGCAGAAGTACAGGAAAAGTTCGAGTCGATTACAGGCGGGAAGTTGGTTGAAGGATATGGATTGACTGAAACCTCTCCAGTTACGCATTCCAATCTGGTATGGGGAGAACGGACAAAAGGGTCTATCGGTTTGCCGTATCCGGATACGGATTGCCAGATTTTCTTGCCGGGCACGACGGAACCTGTTTCAGTCGGAGAAATTGGGGAAATTGCCATTAAAGGGCCGCAAGTGATGAGGGGCTATTGGAAACGCCCGGATGATACAGCAGCAACCATCGTAAACGGCTGGTTATTAACTGGCGATCTTGGCTATATGGATGAAAGCGGCCATTTCTTTATTGTAGACCGCAAGAAAGACATGATCATCGCAGGAGGCTTTAACATTTATCCGAGGGAAATTGAAGAAGTATTGTATGAACATGAAGCGATTCAGGAATGTGTCGTAGCCGGCATTCCAGATCCATACCGTGGAGAAACAGTAAAGGCTTACATTGTGCAAAAAGAAGGGTATAATGTAACAGAAGAGGAATTCAACTTGTATTGCCGGGAACATTTGGCTGCGTTCAAAGTGCCGCGCATTTATGAATTCCGTAAAGAACTGCCAAAAACCGCTGTAGGCAAAATCCTGCGCCGCGCATTGGTTGACGAAGAAACCGCGAAGCAAAACGAAGCGGTTCCATCTTAACCAGCAACTTTCTAAGCTGGCATTGGATAAAGCTTGACACTATAAGGCATTAACTATAATATGAAAATATGAATGAACCGCCATTCATATTTTCATATTTTTTTGGGTGGTGATGAGTTGGTGAAAAAGGAAAAACCAAAATACAAGCAAATCATCGATGCGGCAGTCGTGGTGATTGCAGAAAACGGCTATCATCAAGCGCAAGTCTCCAAAATTGCAAAGCAAGCAGGAGTAGCTGATGGTACAATCTACTTGTATTTTAAAAACAAAGAAGACATTCTCATTTCGGTTTTCCAAGAAAAAATGGGTGTGTTTGTCAGCAAACTAGAAGAAATTCTCACGCAGGAAATAAAAGCGTCGGAAAAATTGGGGTTAATGATTGAAAGCCATTTTAATTTATTAGCCAACGATTTGCATTTGGCCATCGTCACCCAATTGGAACTTCGGCAATCAAACACCGAAATTCGTATGAAAATCAATGGCGTCTTACGAGAGTATTTATTGTTGATGGATAAAATATTGGTAAGCGGAATGGAAAACGGCGAATTTGATCCTTCGATGGATATTCGTTTAGCAAGACAGATGGTTTTCGGTACAATGGATGAGACGATTACTACTTGGGTCATGAATGACCATAAGTACAATCTAGTCGAATTGGCGCCCAAGGTTCATCATTTATTGATGAAAGGCATGCGCTCAGAAGAAAGGGGTTTATAAAATGGAATTCATTAGCTGGAAAAAGGAAGATGGCGTCGCAATTGCAACAATTAACCGCCCTCCTGCAAACGCTTTATCGCGTTCCCTAATTTTAGAAGTAGACGAATTGTTGAACCAGGTGGCAGAGGACAAAGAGGTCCGCGTCATCGTTTTGCATGGAGAAGGCCGGTTCTTTTCAGCTGGAGCTGACATCAAAGAATTTACGCAAGTCAGCTCTGGAGAAGAATTTTCAAAGCTTTCTGCGAGCGGACAAGAAGTATTTGAACGAGTTGAAAAATTCCACAAACCGGTGATCGCAGCGATTCATGGAGCAGCGCTTGGCGGCGGTTTGGAATTGGCAATGGGTTGCCATATGCGTTTTGTCTCCGAAAATGCTAAACTAGGATTGCCGGAACTTCAGCTTGGGCTGATTCCTGGCTTTGCAGGGACACAGCGTTTGCCAAGATATGTCGGAGTGGCCAAAGCAGCTGAAATGCTCTTGACGAGCGATCCGATTTCTGGAACCGAAGCAGCGCAATTTGGCTTGGCTAACCGCGCATTCGCCGAAGAAGACTTACTTCCGCAAACGCTTTCAATTGCGAAAAAAATTGCGAAGAAAAGCCCGGTTTCGGTTAAAGCGGCGATCGATATGCTGCAATATGCGAAACACGCTTCTTATTACGAAGGCGTTGCGGCAGAAGCCCAATCGTTCGGCACCGTTTTTGTTTCAGAAGATGCAAAAGAAGGCATCCAGGCATTCCTGGAAAAACGCGAAGCACAATTTAAAGGGAACTAATACTTGGGAGGTTTATGTTCATGAACATTTATGTATTGTTAAAACGTACGTTTGACACAGAAGAAAAATTGGTGATTTCTAATGGGAAGATCCAAGAAGATGGCGCGGAATTCATCATCAATCCATATGACGAATACGCGATTGAAGAAGCAATTACCGTACGCGACGCACAAGGCGGCGAAGTCACTGTCGTAACAATCGGCGGCGAAGAAGCTGAAAAACAATTGCGCACAGCGCTTGCGATGGGTGCAGATAAAGCCGTATTGATCAACACGGAAGACGATTTAGATGAGATGGATCAGTATACCACAGCATACATACTGGCTGAATACTTGAAAGATAAAGAAGCAGACTTGATTCTTGCCGGCAACGTGGCAATCGACGGCGGTTCAGGCCAAGTCGGACCTCGCGTAGCGGATCTATTAGGAATTAACTACGTAACGACGATCACAAGCCTTGAAATCGACGGAACGACCGTAACAATCGTCCGCGATATCGAAGGAGACGCAGAAGAACTTGAAACGTCGCTTCCTTTATTGGTAACAGCGCAGCAAGGATTGAATGAACCTCGCTATCCGTCGCTTCCAGGAATCATGAAAGCGAAGAAAAAACCGCTTGAAGAACTGGAATTGGATGATTTGGACATCGAAGAAGACGATGTTGAACCAAAAACAGAAACGCTTGAAATCTACCTGCCGCCGAAAAAAGCGGCTGGCCGTGTATTAGAAGGCGATTTGACAAACCAAGTATCTGAACTAGTCGGCTTATTGCGCAACGAAGCGAAAGTTATTTGATTATAAAAAAATAAGATACTGAGATATTTATAATATGTTGAATTTAACTTTTGTAATTGCTGATATTCCGCAAAACAGCTGCGCTTTCCGCGGGCTCGCGCCGAACTAACTAAAACCCGTGCTCCTGCATCGCTGCGCTAGCTTCGTCGCAAAGCCTTGCCCTCGCAGGCTTCGGTCAAGACTTGGCTAAACGCCCGAGTGGATTTCGGCACTTCGCTATCCCGCAGGCAAGACATTGACCGAAGGTAGTTCGGTCGATGTCTTTGCGACGAAGTGCGCAGCACTGCAGGAGCAGTAAGTTTTTCTCCGCTGTTTTGCTCCATATCTTCTAACCAACAAGTAATAAGAAAGCAATTTTACATTTAGTCTCTTTTTGTATTAAGAAATATTGTAGCTTCGGCGCGTCCAGGGGCTAGGCGAAGCCAGAAGACGGATGTTCTTCCCGGCTTCTGGTGGGAGCCATGCCCAAAGTGACCGAAGCGGCTTAATGATAATCGATTTATTTTGGTGAACTTATATAAAATCAATTTTTCACATCTACTTAGGGGGTAAACGGACTATGTCGAAAAAAGTATTAGTGTTGGGCGAAACGCGCGAAGGCGCATTGCGCAACGTATCATTTGAAGCTATTGCCGCTGCGAAACAAATTTCAGACGGTGGCGAAGTCGTCAGCGTTTTGCTTGGAGACGCAGTGAGCGAATTTGGAGCTGAACTTATCAATTACGGAGCTGACCGCGTCATCACAGTTGAGCATCCGCATTTGAAATCATATACATCTGACGGTTACGGGCAAGCGTTCATGGCTGTTATTGAGCAAGAAAGCCCAGACGCTTTGGTTTTCGGCCACACAGCTGTCGGGAAAGACTTATCACCGAAAATTGCATCGAAGCTTCAAGCAGGCCTTGTTTCTGATGTAACGGCAATCGAAGGAGAAGGCGATGATGCTGTATTTATTCGCCCGATCTATTCCGGTAAAGCGTTTGAGAAAAAGACCATCAAAGAAGGTACAGTTTTCGTTACAATCCGGCCAAACAACATTGCACCGCTTGCGCGTGAAGAGCGTTCAGGCGACGTCAGCTCACTATCAGTCGACATCACAAACTTGCGCACGATTATCAAAAACGTGGTCCGCAAATCAGCGGAAGGCGTCGATCTTTCGGAAGCGAAAGTTATCATTGCCGGCGGCCGCGGCGTGAAAAGTGCAGAAGGCTTTGGACCGTTGCAAGAACTTGCGAACCTGTTAGGCGGAGCGGTTGGCGCTTCTCGCGGAGCATGTGACGCAGACTATGTGGACTATTCGCTGCAAATCGGACAAACAGGAAAAGTGGTAACACCCGACCTTTATATTGCAGCCGGCATTTCCGGAGCGATCCAGCATTTAGCGGGAATGTCCAACTCGAAAGTCATTGTTGCGATCAATAAAGACCCAGAAGCGAACATTTTCAAAGTAGCGGATTACGGCATCGTAGGTGACTTGTTCGAAGTCATTCCAATGCTGACGGAAGAATTCCGTAAAGTAATGTAATTTTTGGGGGCGGCCTTCTTAACTGCAAGGCCGCTTTTATTCGTTTAATCCTGGAAAAATACGGGTAAATAAACTACAGGCAAATAAATAGCTAGTGAAAAAAGCGCATGCTATAATCTGTATTATAGTAATGGTTTACAAATAAGGAGGAATTATTAATGGCAATTGTACACGGCACAGATCAGAACTTTTCACAAGAAATCGCAGAAGGATTAGTACTAGTCGACTTTTGGGCGACTTGGTGCGGACCTTGTAAAATGATTGCTCCAGTATTGGAAGAACTTGACGCTGAAATGAGCGATAAAGTGAAAATCGTCAAAGTAGACGTTGATGAAAACCAAGAAACAGCAGGAAACTACGGCATCATGTCAATTCCGACTCTTCTATTGATGAAAGACGGAGAAACAGTTGATAAAGTAGTCGGTTTCAGACCAAAAGAAGCATTAGCTGAATTGGTTAACCAACACGCATAATTAATTCTAAACCGGGTCCTGGGTGGCCCGGTTTTTTAATAGGGTGATATGATGAAAAACGAATTGATATCGCATAAATTGGCGATCCTTCCCGACCAGCCGGGATGTTATTTGATGAAAGACCGCCAAAATACCATCATTTATGTGGGCAAGGCGAAAGTGTTGAAAAACCGTGTACGTTCTTATTTTACGGGAAGCCATGATACGAAAACACAGCGCCTGGTAAATGAAATCGAGGATTTTGAATACATTGTTACCAGTTCTGATAAAGAAGCGCTCATTTTGGAACTAAACTTAATCAAAAAACACGACCCGAAATACAACATCATGCTAAAAGATGACAAAACCTACCCGTATTTAAAAATAACGGGGGAACGCCATCCGAAGCTGATTACCACTCGTCAAGTTAAAAAAGACAAAGGCAAGTATTTCGGCCCTTATCCGAATGCCTTTGCGGCAAGCGAAACGAAAAAATTGCTCGACCGGCTGTATCCATTGCGGAAATGCCATCAGATGCCAGACCGGGCTTGCCTTTATTACCACATGGGGCAATGTTTGGCGCCGTGCATCAAACCGGTCGAACGAGAAACCTACCAAGAAATGATTGACGGCATTACGAAATTCTTGAACGGCGGCTTCCGGGAAGTCAAACAGCAGTTGGTGGAAAAAATGTCCGAAGCGGCAGAAAATCTGGAATTCGAGCGGGCGAAAGAATACCGCGACCAAATTTCCCATATCGAGACCGTTATGGAAAAGCAGAAAATGGCGATGAACGATTTCACCAACCGCGATGTGTTTGCTTATGCGGTCGACAAAGGCTGGATGTGCGTCCAAGTGTTTTTTGTGCGCCAAGGCAAGCTGATCGAACGCGACGTTTCGTTATTCCCGCTATACCGGGACCCGCAGGAAGAATTCATGACATTCCTCGGCCAGTTTTACGAGCAATCGCACCACGTCAAGCCCAATGAGGTTTTATTGCCGGAAGGCGAAGACGCCGATTTGGTAAGGGAGTGGCTCGATGTCCGGGCGCTTGTGCCGCAGCGGGGCAAGAAAAAAGATTTGGTTGAACTCGCGAAGAAAAACGCTGAAATAGCCATCAAAGAAAAATTCCAGCTGTTGGAACGCCAAGAAACGAAAACGATCGGTGCGTGCGTCGAGCTCGGCGAAGCGATGAACATTGAAACGCCGCTGCGCATCGAAGCGTTTGACAACTCGCATATTCAAGGCGCCGACGCGGTATCGGCGATGATTACATTTATTGACGGCAAGCCATCTAAAAAAGATTACCGGAAATACAAAACACGCAATGCGTCAAAACCTGATGATTACGCAGCGATGCGCGAAGTCATCCGCCGCCGCTATACCCGCGTCTTAAAAGACAACTTGCCACTTCCGGATTTAATCATTATTGACGGGGGCAAAGGGCAAATCGAATCGGCGCGCGAAATTTTGGAAGACGAATTGGGCTTGTCGATTCCGATCGCTGGACTTGCGAAAGACGCCAAGCACCAAACATCACAACTATTGTACGGCTCGCCGATTGAAATGGTGCCGCTTAAACGAACAAGTGAAGCGTTTTACTTGCTGCAGCGCATCCAAGACGAAGTCCACCGTTTTGTTATTACGTTCCACCGCCAGCTGCGGGGGAAAAACGCCATTACTTCTTCCCTTGATAATTTAGAAGGCGTCGGGCCAAAACGCAAGCAGCAATTGCTGAAGCATTTCGGTTCGGTGAAGAAAATAAAAGAGGCATCCGTGGAAGAATTGAAAGAAGCGGGAATGCCCGTCGGATTAGCGTTGTCGATTCAAAAGCATTTTAGTGAAGAAACATTGTCAACCGAAAAATAGTATGCTATCGTAATAGCATAATTGAATCACTTGTAACGAGTGGTGATAGAGGTGCGAACGTCAAAAGTACCCATTCCGAGACAGACAGAGTCGATGAAGGATGGGGAAAGGGGCGGTCGCCGAAGTGTGCGATGTTGCTGTAGACACGCATGCTGGTTCTGCATTTAAGAAGTGCCGGGCTGTCAGAGTCGATCTCTGGAGGGCTATCTCACATGGACGTTTTTCGTGCATGGTAAAAGAGGTAGTTGGCTGCAAGCGCAGCGGGCTGCCTCTTTTTCTTTTGAGGGCCACATAAAGAGAAACTTCATTCAATGGGAGCTCCATCCCCAGTGAATGTTAGTTGATCCAATCGGGTTTTTACGGCCAGTGGACTCCCGGTTGGAACAACGGGAGTCTTACTGACCGTTAAAACGGGATAAATTGTGGGAGTGGATAAAATGGAGACAAGTGTGATGAAATTCGGAGGGACGTCGGTTGCAACTCCTGAGAAAATTATTGGAGTCGCGAAACGGGCCATCCGTGAAAAAGAGCAGGGCCGCCGCGTCGTGATTGTCGTTTCAGCAATGGGCAAAACGACGGACACGCTCGTGGCATTGGCGAATGAAATTTCGACGGAGCCGCCAAAACGGGAAATGGACATGCTGCTCGCAACCGGCGAGCAAGTGACGATTTCGTTGTTGGCGATGGCATTCAAATCGCTTGGCCACGAAGCCCTGTCGTTTACCGGCTGGCAGGCGGGAATCGAAACGGAATCCGTTCCGCGCAATGCACGCATCGAACACATTCACACTGAGCGCTTGGAACGTGTGCTGGACAGCGGTTTTATTTGCGTCGTTGCCGGATTTCAAGGCGTCGACAAAATCGGCAATATCACAACACTCGGCCGCGGCGGCTCCGATACCACTGCAGTCGCCCTCGCTGCCGCGTTGAATGCGGAAAAATGCGAAATTTACACGGATGTAGACGGCGTCTATACGTCAGATCCGCGATATGTCACAGGTGCGCGGAAACTCGAACAAATTTCGTATGACGAAATGCTGGAGCTCGCCAATCTCGGAGCAGGCGTCTTGCATCCGCGCGCGGTGGAATTTGCCAAAAACAACAATGTCCCGCTTTCGGTGAGAGCGAGTTATTCAGACGAACCGGGCACAACTATACAAGAGGTGATCACTGTGGAAAAAAATCTAATCGTCAGAGGCGTTGCGTTCGAACCGGGCATCGCCCGTATAACAGCAAGCTACGACAAACCGTTCAATGGCTCATTGGCCAAGATTTTCATGAAACTTGCGGAACACCACATCGATGTCGACATCATCGTCCAAAGCATCTCCGACGAAGTGCCGCCGTCCGTGTCCTTCTCAATTAAAGAAGACAGCTTGGATGAGACGATACGTGTATTGGAAACTTATCGCAGCGAAATCGGCTTCTCATCGGCCAATTTTGAAGTGGGTTTGGCGAAAGTCTCCATTGTTGGCTCCGGGATGGTTTCAAACCCAGGTGTCGCCGCGCGCATGTTCGACATTCTCCGCGTGCAGGACATTCCAGTCAAAATGGTCAGCACGTCCGAAATCAAAGTCTCCGTCGTCGTGCCGGCAAGCGACATGGAAAAATCCGCAAATGCGTTGCATGATGCTTATGGTTTGTCGTTTTAATAAATTATTTTGAGGCCCGTTGATTGACGGGTCTTTTTTTATTGGAAAAAGCTGTTTGGCATATAAAAATTCGTTAAATGAAAACAAATGTAAATTATCGAACATAAAAATGAATTAACGCACACAAGTTATATATTTCGAACACAAATTTACAAGAATGAACACAAATCGTATTTTTAAACGACAGTACAATAGCGAAACCTAGATAAAAAATCAAAACCAAGGCTCCGATTGCCTGTCAATTAATGGTATGCTCAATGCATGAGGGTTAAATAATTCATTAGGAAAAGGGAGGAGTACATTATTAAAACAGAAGTGGAATTGCTGCCTTGGGAAGAATCTTTAAAACTTTTATTGAGCAGGCTGGATGAAACACATTCGCAGCGAAAACTTATCGAATCTGAACTTCACCGCACGCTAGCTGAAAAAAGAGGGGAAAAACGAATCCAAGAAGGCTTCAAGGAGTTTTATTGGGAAGAGGATTATGAAATGTTATGGGATGTTAATTTAGAGATGAATGAATGGAAGGTGCAACTCGACGGTTTGTTAGTGACCGAGCGATGCGCTATCATCATTGAATCTATAAATACTGGCGGAAAGATTACGTTTAATCAAGAAACAGGTGAGTTTTATCAAATTGATGACGATGGAGAAAAAGCGGTCATGGAAGATCCGACTTTCCAAATGGACAAACACATTCGCTTTTTAACAGCATGGTTCAAGCAGCGAAAGATCACCTTGCCAGTTCAAGGATTGATTGTCTTTACTTCAGAAAACTGTGAGTTCGTCGAGAAACCTGGCGCTTTTCCTATTTGCAAACTTTATCAAATGCATTACCACCTTCATAAGTTGCTTCAAGCACATCCTCAAAAGACAGCTTTGTTTCAACTTGTAAAAATAAAAAAATTGATTGAACTAAACACAACTCCCTACGAAAGAATTCCTGCTTGTACATATTTCCAAATAAATCGTGAAGATTTATTAAGCGGAGTGTATTGCATCGCTTGTAATTCCCACTCAATGCGCCGCCTTCATAGAACGTGGTTCTGTACTAACTGTGGCGGACGTGATGCCGCAGCGCACAAACTAGCCATTGAAGAATATTTTTCACTTGTAGACAGGCAATTAACTACACAGCAATTCCTTCACTTTTGTGGCATAGAGTCCCGATTTGTAGCCGGGCGCATGTTAGCGGAGGTCAATTTGGACACTTTAGGGGCTAATAAAAACCGGGTTTATCTCTTAAAGCAGCCAAACGAAAAAGCAAAAGGAACGTTTTAACTTGAATTAACATATGCCTGCAAACTGATGTTTCCGCACATAAATTTGGTTATTGCCACTTTAGATTAAGTGAAAGCACTCAAACTCTTTTGGAAGCGCATATATTCTAATTTCCCTACATAAAACAAAAAAGGCTGTCTAATAAGTCTTTAAAATAAAACGGACGGAGAGAAAGGATTCCTTTTTCTCCGTCCGTTTTATTGATTTTGCCCAAAATCCCGAATTTCAAAAGCTGTATACGCCCAGCAAAATGGACATAGGCTTTTCCTTTTGAGACAGCCCCGAGGAAATCACACTTGCTCACGCAAGTCGGTTTTTAACGTAATGCGGACCATATTCTTTTTCTGAAATACTTCCTCGTAAGCTTCTGTCAAAAAGCCGCTGAGTTTTTGTTTTTGCTGGGCGAGAAATCCGGCTTCCAGTTTAAAACAGCGGTTGTCGATTTTTACGGGAGTTAAAACGAAAATGGTTTCGTCTTTGGACATTTTTTCGAGCACTAATTCACCGAAATTTGCTTGCTGGAAAAAATCAGAGGCTTCATCCATGGCAAATAACGGGAATTTCCGGGCCAATGACTTGCCGGCCCAATACAGGATGTCGGTTTCGTTCTTTCCTAAAATATCTGGTAAAACGTGGTCCCGAATAAGTTCGTAACCAAAATCATCATTATTCGTTGTTTCTGATACGGTCATTTTAAACCTACTTTCAATATAATAAATTTCTACTAAGAATCTACTCAAAAAACTGACGCTGCCTTGACGCTCCTTTAGGGGCGGAGTACAATAAATATGTCATATTATTGTATCATGATGTTAGTTGCAGTCAATGGATGCTTTCGTAACATATCGATAGCTCGGTTGGCTGCCTATTATTGGGTTGAGGAGGGTAAAAATTTTGGAAAACAATCGTGAATTTTTATTGCGCAGGTTGCACTCTTTGCTTGGAATCATTCCGATCGGATTATTCCTGACGCAGCATTTGATCGTCAACCATTTTGCAACACAAGGTGAATCAGCATTTAATGATGCATCTCACTTCATGGCGAACTTGCCGTTCGTTATTTTCTTGGAGATTTTCGTTATTTATTTACCGTTGGTGTATCATGCATTCTACGGCTTATACATAGCGTTTACTTCCAAACACAATGTGGGCCATTACAGCTATTTGCGCAACCGCCTTTTGGTCTTGCAGCGGTACACTGGGATTTTGCTTGTTGTGTTTATCGCATGGCACGTATTTGAAACACGTTTCCAAGTAGCAGTGGGCAATGCGGCAGAAGCTGACTTTAATATGATGGCGGATATTTTGTCGAATCCATTCATGTTGGCGTTCTACATTGTAGGAGTATTATCTGCGACATTCCACTTGGCGAATGGATTATGGTCATTCCTTGTAACATGGGGAATTACGCAATCTGAAAAATCACAGCGTTATGCGAACTATTTCACGCTTCTAGTTTTTGTTGTACTATCGATTATTGGTATCAGAGCATTGTTCGCGTTCGTTTAAGAACGCTTCCATACTGGTGAACTAAAAGAGGAGTGAATACCAAAATGGCGAAAGGCAAACTTATTATTGTCGGCGGGGGACTTGCTGGTTTGATGGCAGCAATCAAAGCTGCAGAAGCAGGATCACCCGTTGAACTATTTTCGATCGTTCCTGTAAAACGGTCCCACTCTGTTTGTGCACAGGGCGGAATTAACGGAGCGGTGAATACAAAAGGTGAAGGGGATTCCCCGGCAATTCACTTTGACGACACTGTCTACGGCGGGGACTTCCTGGCGAACCAAAAACCGGTTCAAGCGATGGCGGAAGCAGCACCAGGAATTATCCGCTTGCTAGACCGCATGGGCGTTATGTTCAACCGTACGCCTGAAGGTTTGCTGGATTTCCGCCGTTTCGGCGGAACGATGCACCACAGAACCGCATTCGCTGGAGCGACAACTGGCCAGCAATTGCTTTATGCACTTGACGAGCAAGTTCGCCGCCAAGAAGCAAACGGCTTGGTTACAAAATACGAAGGCTGGGAATTCCTTGGCCTTGTGTTGGATGAAAACGGCATAGGACGCGGCATTACGGCGCAAAACATGACGACAATGGAAATCAAAGCGTTCCGCGGCGATGCAGTCATCATGGCGACTGGCGGCCCGGGAATCATTTTCGGAAAATCAACCAACTCGGTGATCAATACAGGATCTGCAGCTTCGATCGTTTATCAGCAAGGCGCTTATTACGCAAACGGCGAATTTATTCAAATTCACCCGACTGCGATTCCAGGCGACGATAAACTTCGTTTGATGTCAGAATCGGCACGCGGTGAAGGCGGACGTATTTGGACATACAAAGACGGCAAGCCTTGGTACTTCTTGGAAGAAAAATACCCGGCTTATGGAAACTTGGTTCCACGTGACATTGCGACACGTGAAATTTTTGATGTCTGCGTTAACCAAAAACTTGGCATTAACGGAGAGAACATGGTTTACTTGGACCTTTCACACAAAGACCCGAAAGAATTGGATATTAAACTGGGCGGAATCATCGAGATCTATGAGAAATTCACAGGCGACGACCCGCGCAAAGTTCCAATGAAAATCTTCCCGGCTGTCCACTATTCGATGGGCGGACTTTGGGTTGATGACCACCAAATGACAAGTATTCCAGGCGTACTTGCTGCCGGAGAATGCGATTATTCGCAGCACGGGGCAAACCGTTTAGGTGCGAACTCACTTCTATCAGCTATTTACGGCGGTATGGTGGCAGGTCCGAATGCAATCGAGTACATTAATGGTTTGGATACGCTTGCGGAAGATCTTCCATCTGATATCTTCGATGCCGCAGTGGCTGAAGAGCAGCGCAAATGGGAAGAAATTCTCGCACTTGACGGAACTGAAAATGCTTATGTTCTCCACAAAGAACTTGGTGAATGGATGACGGATAACGTGACTGTAGTTCGCTATAACGACCGATTGCAGAAAACGGATGAGAAGATCCAGGAATTGTTACAACGCTTTGACAACATTAGCATTACGGACACACAACTTTGGAGCAACCAAGGTGCGATGTTCGCACGCCAATTGAAAAACATGTTACATTTAGCTAGAGTAATTACACTCGGCGCGCTTCGGCGCAACGAGAGCCGCGGCGCTCATTACAAGCCGGACTTCCCTGAGCGCAATGACGAGGAATTTTTGAAAACGACAATGGCAAAATTCGATGGTTATAATGAACCGATTTTCCATTACGAAGAAGTCGACGTTTCTTTAATTCCACCGCGCATCCGTGATTATTCAGCGAAACACTAAGAAGGGAGCTAATTTACCATGGGTGAAGCAGCAAAAACGGTTTTATTTGAAATCGAACGCAGAAACTCTACGAACGAAGAGTCGTATTGGGAAAAGTTCGAATTACCATATCGCGCCAACATGAATGTCATCTCGGCATTGATGGAAATCCGTCGTAACCCTGTTAACATGGAAGGGAAAAAGACAACCCCGGTAACGTGGGACATGAACTGTCTGGAAGAAGTTTGTGGCGCTTGTTCAATGATCATCAACGGCAAAGCACGCCAATCGTGTACAGCTTTGGTTGACCAGTTAGAACAGCCGATCCGCCTTCAGCCGATGAAAACATTCCCAGTAGTCCGCGACTTGATCGTTGACCGCAGCCGGATGTTCGAATCGTTGAAAAAAGTTAAAGCTTGGGTTCCAATCGATGGAACGCATGATTTAGGCGAAGGACCTCGCATGCCTGAACGCAAACGCCAATGGGCTTACGAATTATCAAAATGCATGACGTGCGGCGTGTGCTTAGAAGCATGCCCGAACGTTAACGATAAATCCGATTTCATCGGACCTGCTCCACTTTCACAAGTACGTCTTTTCAATGCGCATCCAACGGGTTCTATGAACCGCGATGAGCGCTTGAACGCCATCATGGGCGAAGGCGGGCTTGCAAGCTGCAGTAACTCTCAAAACTGTGTTGAATCTTGCCCTAAAGGAATTCCTTTGACAACTTCAATCGCAGCATTGAACCGCGAAACGACTGTTCAAATGTTCCGCAACTTCTTCGGAAGCGACAGAATGGTTGACTAGGAGTTTTCAAAACCCCCGCTTTAAGCGGGGGTTTTTATTTTGTTCTGTTTTAGCGGAAATTCCGTACCTTGACATGCATATTTGCTATACTAAAAAAACATACTGATAAAATGGAGGCTAAACGATGAAAGCGAGTTATATTGAGAATTTAGATGAGTGGAAAAAAGGCTTTTCTTTTTCGGTTCCTGTACACGTCCGTTTTTCGGAAACCGATATGTTCGGCCACGTCAACAACACGGTGCCGATTACGTATTTCGAATTTGCACGCATCGAATATATGAAAGAACTTGGGTTGATGCAGCACTGGCTGATGGGCGACAATGGCTGCATTCCGGTAGTCGCGGACATACAAGTCGATTACACGCAGCAAGTCTATTTTGATGAACTATTGGATGTCCATGTAAAAGTCGATTCAGTGGGCCGTTCGTCAATCGATGTTCATTACTGGGTCACCAATGAAAAAGGGGAAACGTGCTTTACCGGAAGAGGGGCCATGGTCCAAATTTCGAAAGAAACCGGCAAAGGGCATCCGTGGACAGAGGGAGAAAAAGAACTTTTTGCAAGGCAGCACTCGCTATCCGCAAAAAACTAAGGATTTCTTGCCATATTGGGGAAAAACCTTCACTATAGAAAGTAACAATTGTATTTAAGGAGTGAAATTGATTTATGGCCGACAACATTAAAAACAAGGTGCACGACCCAGAACGGATCGCGTTTATGGAAAAAGAATTGCGGTACATCTCCGGCATCATTAAGCAAAAAGGCCGGGAAATTTTAAATTCGTATACGATTACTCCCCCGCAATTTGTAGCCCTCCAATGGCTTTTTGAGCATGGGGACATGACAATCGGCGATCTTTCCAATAAAATGTACTTGGCTTTCAGTACCACAACCGACTTGGTTGACCGGATGGAAAAAAACAATTTGGTCATGCGGATCCGCGAAGAGCAAGACCGCCGCGTCGTCCGTATCAAGTTGTTAAAAGAAGGCGAGCGGATCATTGAAGAAGTGATTCAAAAACGGCAAGAGTATTTGCAGACGGTGTTGGCTGATTTTTCAGAGCCGGAAGTGGAACAGTTTTCATTTTTGCTGGAGAAATTGCATACCAACATGAAATAGTTAAGGATTGAGGAGATAAACGGTGAACGCGCCAATTGGTGTTATTGATTCAGGAGTAGGCGGCCTTACAGTCGCTAAAGAAATTATGCAGTTGCTGCCAAATGAACAAATTTACTATGTCGGTGATAACGCCAGATGTCCCTACGGACCTCGTCCAATCGCAGAAGTTCGGAAATACACGTGGCAAATGGCTACCGCTTTAATGAAGAAAAATATTAAAATGCTGGTGATCGCGTGCAATACCGCGACGGCCGCCGCATTGAATTCCTTGCAAAAGCATTTGCCGATCCCGGTGATTGGCGTAATTTTTCCGGGAGCGAGAGCTGCTGTCACTTCTTCTTCTACAAAAGAGATTGCCGTACTCGGGACGCTCGGAACCGTACAAAGCGGGGCGTACGAAAAAGCCATCAAATCGCTCGTATCGTCTTCGCACGTTGTCCAGCTGGCGTGTCCGCGATTTGTGCCACTGGTGGAAAGCGACGAATACGAAGGCGAATTTGCAAGGGAAATGGTGAAAGATACGCTTTCTCAGCTAGCAGGCGAATCGTTTGATACAGCGATATTAGGTTGTACCCACTATCCGCTACTGCAAGGGTTTATTGAAGAATCGTTCGGCAAAGGAGTCCGGGTGCTTTCTTCTGCAGAAGAAACCGCCAAAGATGTCGAGCGGCATTTGGATTATATTAACCGCCGGGCAAAACGAAAAAAACCGCCTGTGCACCATTTTTACACTTCGGGATCTACGCCAATTTTTCAGACAATCATTGAAAAATGGCTTGGCATAGAAGACCCGTTGATCCATTCCATTCGTTTTTCCAAAACCTGACGATCCATTGTTGGGTTTTTTGTCGTTCATGACCAAATATGGTACGCTAATTGAGCAAACATAAGGAGGAAATCCCATGACACGTATAGACGAACGAACAGCCAATCAACTACGACCGGTGCATATGGACGTTGAATATTTGATTCATCCCGAAGGTTCCGTACTGATTACTGTCGGCCAGACAAAAGTAATCTGCACAGCGACAATTGAAGAAAAAGTTCCAGGCTTTTTAAGAGGGCAAGGAAAAGGCTGGGTAACCGCTGAGTATTCCATGCTGCCGCGTGCGACAAACAGCCGCAACCAGCGGGAAGCATCCCGCGGGAAAATTGGCGGCCGAACGATGGAAATCCAACGATTGATCGGCCGTGCTTTGCGTGCAGTTGTCGACTTGGAAAAATTGGGCGAACGCACACTTTGGATTGACTGCGACGTCATCCAGGCAGACGGCGGCACGCGGACTGCTTCGATTACTGGCGCGTTTGTCGCAATGGTGATGGCGATCGGCAAACTGGAATTGTCGGCTTTCCCGGTAACGGATTTCTTGGCGGCAACAAGCGTCGGGGTTGTTCCGGAAATAGGGGCGGTTCTTGACTTGAATTATTTTGAAGATTCTTCGGCCGACGTCGACATGAATCTCGTCATGACCGGAGCCGGCCATTTTGTCGAGCTTCAAGGAACTGGTGAAGAATCGACGTTTACACGCGCAGAGCTGAACGAATTGTTGGACCTCGGCGAATCAGGCATCCAGCAATTGATTGCAATACAGCGCGAAGTATTGGGAGAGTTGGCTGAGCGAATCGGCGAAGAGGTGAACTCGAACCTATGAAACAAGTAATCATTGCGACACAAAACAAAGGCAAGGCTAAAGATTTTGAAGCCTTGCTGTCGCCGCTTGGCTATGAGGTCTTGACGCTGCTTGATGTGGCAAAAGACCTCGATGTGGAAGAGACCGGCACGACGTTTGAAGAAAACGCCATCTTAAAGGCAGAAGCGGTCGCTCATGCGCTGCAAACAACTGTAATAGCCGACGACAGCGGCTTGGAAATCGACGCCTTAAACGGTGGGCCAGGCGTGTATTCCGCACGGTATGCAGGTCTAGAAAAAAGCGATGAAGCCAATATCGACAAAGTCTTGGCGAATCTTGAAGGCGTTCTTGACGAAGAACGCACCGCTCGTTTCCGCTGCGTTTTAGCCGTAGCGGCTCCAGGTCAAGAAACCATAACGTTCGCCGGCTTTTGTGAAGGCCATATATTGAAAGAGCGCCGCGGGGAAAACGGCTTTGGCTACGATCCGATTTTTTATGTGCCGACGCTGAATAAAACGATGGCCGAACTGTCCGCACAAGAAAAAGCGGCGATTTCCCATCGCGGCAATGCGCTGCGTGAATTGGAACGCGCTATGCCGGAATGGCTGAGAACAGAAAAATAAAACACTGGAAATACTTTCTTTAATTATTTTTTTGAAATAGCGTTGACTTTTCTTAAAATGATTTCTATAATAAGAATTGTCTTTCGTTAGAAAAGCGAAGGCGCCCATGTAGATTCGACGGGCATAAGACGAAGGGGTGAAGCGGCATCTTTTCAGCCACACAGCCAGAGTGGCTTATGATCCCGAGAATCTGGGCGCCGGAGTCTGGACACTAAGAAAGTAGCGTCTCAGTAGCTCAGCTGGATAGAGCAACGCCCTTCTAAGGCGTCGGTCGGGGGTTCGAATCCCTCCTGGGACATTTTGGTAATAGTCGAAATCATTGATATATCAACGTTTATAAGCTTTAGGGGAAACGGTCAGGATTCTAACCTAACAATTATCTCCCTAAACTATGCGTTGAACGAAACTACCTTCTAATCTAATTGATTAGGAGGTTTTTTTGTTGCCTAAAAAAAGTGGTGTGTTTGATGTTGCTATTGATGTAAGAGGAATAATCGAACCAACAAAGCAACAGAAGGAAAATAAGATGTTGATTGAGCAAGCGCTAGAAATTGTTATTAAGCAAATGAAAGTAAGTGGGTTTCGCAAAAGGACAATAAGCGATTATCAATTGCACATGAAGCATTATAGAGAAATTACAGGTAGTACATATCTAAATGAAATTACCTCTAAGAGTATCTACGATTGGTTAGGTTCTATGACTGTATCTAATCAAACAAAGCTTACACGCTTAAAATGCTTTAAAGCTATCCTTTCAAAATTCTTTGATAATGGGTGGCTTGAAGCAAAGTTTTGGAAGCAGATAAACGTTAAGGTAGATAAAAACGTCAAAAAGGGTGCTACAGGCAATGATATAAGCGTTCTGCTGTCTCTGCTTGACTTGAACACTTTCATAGGCCTGAGAGACGCTGTAGCGATTATTACGCTATTTAAAACAGGTATTCGGATCAATACTCTTGGTCAGTTGGAAGAAAAGCATATCGACTTTGATACTTTAACCCTAAATTTAGACGGCTCAATCTTGAAGAATCACAAAATGTTGCAATTACCTATAGATGAACAGATGGCAAAATTGTATAAAGTATTGATTCAACAAAATGAGAAAATCAGAGCGAGATATAACCAGAAGAATAATTATCTTTTCATTAGCCAAAAGGGAACTTCCCTTGATACGAAATCAACTAACAATGCGATTTCTAAGAGGTTGCATAAGTACAGTAAGGAATTTGACTTGAAGAATATTAATCCTCATGCAATAAGGCGAGGATATGGAAAGGCATTATTAGAGAAGGGTGCAAACGTAGCATTAATATCTAAAGCTCTTGGACATAGCAATTTAGCAGTTACAAATTTATATCTGGATTTAGATGTAAGTGAAGTAGCTACCAATTTAAGAACCTATTTATAGGCATAAAAAAAGAAGATCAGTGATTGCAGTCACTAATCTCCTTAACTAAATATAGAATACTCCCGTATTCAAAATTGTACCTTCATGTTATCGCAAAAAATGTGATATTGCAAGGGTTATTAAGTATTGTCTTTTTACGGGAGGTTCATGAGGGGATTGCCGTTAAACCTCATTAAATCCTACGTCAAGAATCCCAACTACAGCAAAAATAGGGATATATCCGACATTAAAGGGTTTCCTTGTTTACCCTGTTGGAAGAAAGGTGGTAGCCACCTCAAAGGGCTAGGTGTGATTACTGTAACGTTAAGGCGTTAGCATTATATCTCTGTAATCATCTGGGGCAGTAATCAGATGGGAGTATAAGAAACGAAAGTTTCCAATTAAACAAGGTCGTAGAAACCTCATATATCAGCGACTACATGACGCTAGTTAAAAACGGAATTGCTGCTTTACTTTCAGACATAGTTTTATTTGTGTTTGAAAGTAAGGCAACAATTATCGACATTTCCTATAATCGCTCCCCATTCTGCTAGTTGAAAAGCGTCAAAGTCAAGTAAATAGACAGAAAGAATAAAGAAAATTATCATAGGAGGAATAGACAATGGAGGATATTAAAAAAGAAATTGAGGAAGCGAAAGAAAGCTTATGGAATATGATAGTGAATGGTTCAGATCAGGAGAAGATAAATAACTGTAGGTATTATATAAGCTATCTTGAAGAGGATTATAAACAACAATCTCATTTAAATTTTTAAATAAAATATGAGTTTTATTGGATAAATGACATGCAAAAAAGCCCTATTTTACGGGTGTTTGGGCATGTCTACTTTTCATGTTTTTTAGACGCATATACAATAAAATGAAATTTTTACAAAATCTAGTTGATAAATCGAAGAAATCAGTATATAATATATAAAGTGGGGATTTTTTACGTTCCTGCTATAAGGGAGAAATGAGAATTGAACTTTAAAGAGAAGATAAAAGCACATCAACAAGGGGAATTTGATTTTGCTACTGAGATATTAGAATTAGCTCAATCAAATATGGTTAATACTACAATGATCTGTAAGCAGGTAGAGCAAGAGTTTTACAATGAAGAAGATGGACATTACACATTAACATTTAATCGGTGGAGACCAAAGTATTCACCAAAGAAAAATACTGCTGAGTATCGCTTGGCTTACAATGTGAAAGTATGGCTTGCTAGATATACTAAGAAATCTAATAGCATGAGAAAGAAATATTTGTTTGAAGGAAGCCAACATGAAATACAAGATGGTGACGCTCTCCATTTGATTTATAGCACATTTGTAAAGCATGGCTTCCATTATCATAAAGATGATTTTGATAAAGTCCCTGCTAAAGTTTGGGACAAGATTGGTAAAGGAACTGTTTATCATGAGTTTGTGGAGTTTTTAAATATTCTTCCTGCAATCAATAGAGAGAAGAAAAAGTTAGCGGATCAGTATTCGCCTTTGATTTTAGAATTTCTAAATGAGGTGCTTCCTAGCGTTGATTTGACCAGAACAGAAGATGAAATTATTGGCTTTATTGCTATCAGCACAAAACATAAAGTAGACCGCAAACTTACTAAACTGCTTGAAACTAAAGTCCATCATATTAACGGTGAAAAGTATTATGTAACGAAAGAGAAAATCCGTAAGAATAAATTTATTAAAACTAATGCTGCGAGCGTTCTGAATCTTGATGAAGGTAAATTAACACGCAATCAAGCAAGCTTCTACAATTTGCTAAAGAGTAAGATGCAGAAAGAAATTAACGCTGCTAACATTGATCCATTCACTTTTGATGTAGATGGTAATATCATTGGATACAACAAACGTTACTTTGCTTTAGCAGTTGAAATGAAAGAATCTGCATTTAAGAACAGAATTAAGCGTATGGAAGAGAAATCTCAACTACCAACTGCTGACAAGGCAGTTATTTAATAACACTAAAACGTAACACTTATTGTTTATAATTAGGTACTATTGTAGGGGTGAATTAGTCAAACTAATTTATCCTTCATTCACGTATTTTTTTCCTCCAGATTAATTTACGTGCTACACATACTGAATACTATGAGGAGTCAAGACCTCAGTTCGTGTTTAGTCATTATTTATTCCCTACTAAGAACCTCTTAATGCCATTAGAGGTTCTTTTTCTTATGCTTATTAATCAAAAATTTCAATAAAACATTTAAATGAAAAGAGGTCATTTTATATGGCAGAAATCAATCAATACGGTTATCAAAAGATTCGTGAGTTTGTAATTGCTAACTGGAAATACTTAGAGGTTCGCAAACCAGACGGTACAGTTTTAAAGCGTTTTGGGACTGCTGACGGTCTTGTAATCACAGGTAATGGCTCAACCCCAACAATCGAATACAAGCTAGTCATTAAAGGTTCAGACGCTTTATTTACTAATCAAACAGTAGGGAAGTCAGTTGTATTTGATTCCCCAACTGGAATTAATGCAATTGCAACAGAAAGCTTCACTAACTTTACATTTGAATCTGCTGATGATGAATTAACAATCGTTCATAAACTACAAGTACCGCAAGTATTGTAGGTGATTAAATGTTAGGATCAGGCACTATTGCAAGTCCTTATCAAGTTAGTACGATTGCAGATTTAAACGCTGTAAGAAATAATTTAACGGCTCATTACAAGCTAATGAATGATATTGATTTATCATCTGTAGCAAACTTTGTTCCTATCGGTGCTGATTATAATAACTCCTTTAGAGGTGTATTTGATGGTAACGGTAAGAAAATAAAAAATCTCACCATTTATAAAACTACTGTAAATATCGGTTTGTTTGCCTATGTAAGAGAAGGAACAGTTAAGAATCTTGCTCTTGTGGATTGTTCCGTAAAAGGAAAATCTGATACAAACTATGTCGGTGGAATTACTGGATATACTACTAGTAAATCAACAATAGACCAATGTTCTGTTACAGGTGAAATTTTTGGACAATATGGAGTAGGTGGGCTTGTTGGGTGGCACGTTGAATCAACAGTATCTAACTCCTGGGCTTCTTGTAAAGTTGATGGTGCTGGTCGTGTAGGTGGATTAGTCGGAAATATAACTAATTCATTAGGTTTCATAAGAAACTCATACACTTACGGCACAGGAACAGCAACGGGGTCTGGATATGAAAGTATGGCTTTAACTGGTGATTTATTAAGTGGTGCAACTGCTGCTAATAACGTTACAGATTCTTTCTATAACGTAGATACTAATTCTAAATCACAATCAGGAACGCCACTGACCACTTCTCAGTTTGCTGATCCATCTAATTTTTCTAGTTGGGATTCTTCAATTTGGGGATTTGCAGATTACCCTTATCTTAAAGTTTTTGGTGTTCCGTCACTTCCTGCTAAGAAAGTTACAGCAACAGTTACTAGCCATTTAGGTATTGTATTAAGCTCTCTGAGTCGTTCAAAGCGTAAGTTGCAGTCGGTGGTAACATCTACTCAATCTATCTCTTCAAGCGTCTCTAAGAGAGCTACAGCAATTGCAGAATCCATGATAGACGACATTGTAAGCAATGTTGAAGCATTGGCTAACGCTAATATTAAAACTCACATTGTTTCCTCTAAAGTATCTGGAATTGGTTCTAATGCTTCTCGAATAGTTAAAGCTATCAGAACAGTAGAATCAACTATGCAGCCAGTAAGAATTGTGACTGAAATTATTGTGCCATTTAAAGAAGAACAGCCAGTATATGCAATGATTTATATTATAGAAAATCAATCAAACGTTAATTTAATGACCAATGAAACAAATACAGAACTAAGAGAAAACGCAACAGAAATGAGCGTGATTTAATGTTAAAAGGCGATACGGCTCGCTTGTGTGTTTCCTTCAAGGATTTTCATGGCAATGCTATTGATCCAGAAGAGGTAACACTCAAAATATACGATAAGCAACAACTTCTTTCGGAGACGATTACAGAGGGTATTGTTGACCTCTCACAAGGTTCATACTACTGCGATTACACCGCTGACTCAGATTTTATCTTTGAGTTTAGCGGTATTTATTTTGGTAAACCTGTCTTATCACGACAAGAAGTAAAACTAAAATTTAATTAATAAAAAGGAGAATCATTATGGAAAACAAAGCAGAACAAACAGTGGAAGCTACTGATATTGAAACTACTGAGGTTATTACAGAAACAGAAGTTATTGATGATATACAAGCAGGTACAGAAGAAATTAATTCCCTGGCCGAAGCTCAGAAAGCGTTAGAAATTCGTGAAGCCGAACTATTTAAACGTGAGATTAAAGCTTCCTTAAAAGAATCGGGACTAGAACAGTTTGAAGAAGTTATCAATGTTTCTAATGAAGCAGAGCTTAAAGCTACTGTCAAAAAACTCACTTCAATTGTTAATGACATTAAAGTATCGCTTTCATATCAGCCAACAGAAAACACTAAGCAAGATTCATATACGGTAGCAAAACAAAATGGAGATTCAAAATCAATGATAAAAGCACTTTTCGGCAATCGCTGATCTGTGCTTTTTAAATTGACTAAAAAACTAAAAAACCCAAAGGTGGAATATTAAATGTTCAAAGTAGAAGATAAAGTAATTGATTTAAGAGACGTATTGGTAGAGGTAAACAAAAAACAGAACCCATTTACAACGTTCTTGTTGTCAAAACAAGTTCCGGCATCTGCACCTGTTTACACTTGGATTCAAACAGAAATTGCTGATTCGGCAGTAACACTTGCAGAAGGTGGAGACGCACCACAATACACTAAAGACGGTAACGAATTGAAACAGATTTTCCTTGAAATCTTTGCTAATACAGCAACAGTTTCTAATACTGCTCAATACTCTAGCCATCATGGAATCAATGATTTACTTGCTAAAGAAGTAGATTCTAAAACTAAAGCTATCAAACGTCGTGTAGAAAACAAATTGATTCATGGTGTCGGTTCTTATGACGCTGCTACTGGTACTTACCATACTAGCGGTATCCTAGAGCAAATTGACACTGACAATAAATTAACTGGTGGAGTATTTGATGATAACGCTTTTGAAGCAGTAGTTGAAAAACTATATGATGCAGGCGTATCTGATAACATGGTTGCTTTCCTTCCAGCATCTATGAAGAAAAACCTTGTTGATTCTGCTAACGTTGTTCACCTTGCAAGAGAGAAATTCATGGGCTTTGACGCTGATGTTTACTCTACAGTTTTTGGACAAGTTACTTTTGTATTGACTGAGGAAATTGGTAAAGGCAAAATGTTTATCGCTAACCCAGAATATATTGAAATGCCTGTTCTTATTCCTTTGCATGGTCAAGTTGAGCCAGTATCAGGTTCTAAACAATCTGTATTCTTGGAAACTCAACTAGGTATTTCTTTGTTGAACGAAAAAGCCGCTGCATCTTTCGAAATCGTAGAAGGTTAATTTAAACTAATTGGCACTTACCTTAATTGGTGAGTGTCATTTTTTAATACAAGAAAATCAAAAATTTAAATGGGAAGAAGGGAATTAATATGGAAAAGATTGATCTGTTTTTACTTAGAAGAAAAAAGGGAATCAAGCTTCGTGAAATTGCAAATTACATTGATTGTTCTATAGCAATGTTATCGCTCTATGAAAATGATAAAGCTAACCTAGACGTTAATAAGCAAATGAAGTATAGAGAATTTATCGAACAGAACTAAACACATAAAAGAGAATCCCAATATAAGAAGGAGTTGTAATATGAATAATCAACTTAGCTTTCCTTTTTCTCTACATTAGGCAATCGCCTGTTTCTGTATTTATAAAAATGCAGTGAGTATATTGAGAAAAAGGAAGCAACAGCCAAAGGGAACTATCTTGATGAATCATTCATCATGCAAAAGAAAATTAGAGAAGAATACGCAAACTGGACTAACGATTTAAATAAAGATAAATACAACTTAATGATTACAAATGACATGGATAGCTTGCTAAGTGCGATGTTTTTGAAGCATCATTTCGGCTTAGAGGTTAATTCGTTCTTTAGCTTTCATAGCATTAGCAAGATTAACCCTATGGATCAGCGTGAACCTATCGGAGTTGATGCAGCATTAGCTACTGGCAAAACTTTTGACAATCACCTCACACGATTAAATGCTAACAGCTATTTCAATACTGAATCAGCAAATATCAACTTAGTGTCAAATGTTCATAGAGATTGCTACACAGATAAATTTGCTATGAGTACACTAATTCAACTCTATGCTTTGTATAATATTCCTCTTCCAGAAACAGTGCAGGGGAAAATGATTCTTCTTTGTTGTGACGTTGGATTCAAGGGTTATTATGATGAACGCTTTAGAGATACTTTTCTATCGTACCTAGAGAAGTTTGAAATGATGGAGTTAGTTGAAGTATTGGAAATGTATACTAAGGATCAATTGTATTGGTTCATGCTACGTGCTGAAATGGATATTAGTATTAGATTGCAGCAATCAGGCAAAAACAAAGGGAAGTTGTGCTTTGATTCTTCTGGTAACAATCCTGATTTAACAGCAAGGTGGGAGCAACGGATTGACTTGAAATGGTATGAGAAACATTTAGGTTATCCTGTAGAGCTTCCAGAAGCTTCATTTGAGACAGTAGAAAAGTTTGCTGCTAGAACTATTGAATGGGACGAATTAGATAGTATGACAATGGATAGAGCTTTCAGTTATGCGTTTATTAATAAGAGAAAGATTATGATTTCAGAACGAAAGGAGAGTCAATTATGAAACGAATAGATGAAGCTACTAGCAATGATTTCTTTTTCTGCTATACAAAGAATTTATCGCTATTCCTAAAAGAGCAAGGGATTCCCTATATCATTAAAGCTAAAAGCATTAAGGACGATAGCAATATCTTCACGTTATATGCAAAAGGTGAACAGTTGCAGAGAGCTTTAGATAAATACAACAAGTAATATACTTTTGGACTAAGCTTAGGTATAATATATAATTATATATATGTCTTAGCTTAGTCCAAAATAAATTATTTAATTACAACTGAGCAAACTTGTTTGCGAAAGAGGTTGCACACCTGCAACCGATACTATATAAGCGTCTTTCATAGTTCGCTATGCTCACGATTTCAAGACGGTGCTTAATGCACCTTCATTATTTTTATATTACTTATACAAAGGAGAATTATTATGAGAAACAACTATAACTGCTTTAGCTATAAACAAATGAAATTTCTTATGGAGAATGGACAAATACCAATCCATTGCATGGCTCATTCAGAGACAAAAAAGACATTTTGGATTTTTTCTCAAAATGAATCCTTGAGCAATCTCCTGAAAACTTGGACGCAAAACAAAACTAACTTATAGAATTGAGATGACTTATAGAATGACACTTATAGAAAAAGAATTTTATACGGAACGTGAAGCTATTGAATTGTTAATGCTATATAGCTACAGTGATGGCTCAGAGTTTGAAACAGCAGTTTGGAAAGAACGTGGAGCATTAAAGAAAAATAGCTCTACTCATAAAGCCGTATTGCGTAAATTAAATTGCCTATTTGATAACGTATCTTGTGAAGGAAAAGAAAGTGTTCGCAAATACTTCTTAACTGGCCTAAAGGATCAACCAATTAAAGATATGGGTGGAAACATTGGTAGACGGGCAACGAGCAAAGATTTCTTAATGGACGAGTATATCTTCAATAAATTAGTTGAGCTTAAAGATAATTCGGCTAATGCTTATGGAGCGTGGATAAGAGAGTTGAAGATTCTTGAAAGCCATAATTTCTATTCAAAAAAGATAGTAAATATGATTGGTAAGCTTCATGAAGAAACGCCAGGACTCTTTAACGCTAGTGAAATTCGTGATGAATTTATTCATACCATTACTAAAAGAAATTTAGATATTGTCGAAAACGCTTTTCAGCGATTGGAGAAAGATAAGCGAATAGAATTAAAGGTTTTCTATAACTTCAAGAAAATTGACGGTAGTAATAAATTAGTTAGTAAACAGGAATATGATGAAGTGAGCGAAGAATTTACTTCATTTCTTAAAAAAGAAGAAACTAGTTATCACAGATTTAATAAAATCAGAAACAAAAAGCGTCCTAGTGAACGAGAAATTGAAATACTGGAATCTGCAAAAAAACAACTAGCTCATTTTGATATAGAATACTATTACAAAAGTTATCAAGTGAAGATTGTAGATGAAACAATCCGACAAGACATGAACAAAGAGGAATTTGAAAAAGTATACTTTGACCGTTTATTAGAACTAACTGAGTATAGGCAAGAGAAATATTTAGGTAAGCAAACAGAATACTTTTGGCAGAAATATTATAAATTAAATACCTTAGCCATTCTGAGACATATAGGAGTTGAGGGATTGGATAATGAAATCGAAATAGAATTAAATAAACGTCCAATAGCATTTGGACATAACGTGGACTTGTCAGAGATATTCTGACAGGTCTTTTTTTGTGCAGAAAATCAGAAGGAGAAGATATAGATGGATATTTATGAAGCACTAAAGGGACTAAGTTGGAAGAAACGTATGTATTTTTGTTGGAAACATGATCTGAGCTATGACCAGAACAAAGAAAAAGAGACAGAAGAAAAGTTAATGTCAAAACTAGGTGTGAAATCCTTTAATGAATATACAAAATGGGAACGAACGCCACAGTATTTACAGTTACTTTCCCTGTATTTAGAATCAAAATTTGCTAATGATTTAGAGAAGGTATATAAGAATACCGCTGAACGTGCTGTAGCAGAAGATGCAGATGAAAAGAGCATCAAGTTGCTACTACAAATTCAAAAGGAAATCAGAGCTTTCAATAAGGCAGCGAGCAATGTTAAACCATCTGATTCTAATTCATTTGATGATTTGGAGTTGTAATAGATGGTAGTAGCGAAAGAAAAGAAGCCGACAAACAAGCTAGAAGCCGTATTAAATGACTTTGAAGCATTCGCTAAGAACTTTGTAGAGATACAGAATAATGATGGAGAACGTCAGAAGTTCACTATTAATGAAGCTCAGAGAGATATTGAGAAGTTGCTTAAAGATAATAAATTTGTAGTTGTCCCAAAGTCCAGACAGGCAGGAATTACAACTTATATGCTGGCTAAGGCATTGCATTTAGCTTGTACAGTACCTAATCAGAATATATTGATTGTATCTTATCTAGGTGCGTCTGCTAAATCACTATTCGATAAGCTTAAAGATATGAACTCTACTTTACCTAGAGAGAAATATCCTAACGCTTTTCCTAAAGTTAAACGTGAGAATAGATCGGAACTATTTTTTGAGAATGGTTCACGTATTACATCAACAACGGCAGGCGATAAGGATATTGGACGAGGTATAACAATAGATTTCTGTTTGCTATCAGAATTAGCTTTCTACAATGATATTGATAGACAGTTGCTTTCAGTAATCCAATCATTAGCTAAAGGAAAGCACAGTAGATTGATTATAGAATCAACTGCTAAAGGCATGAATAGCTTCTATGAGCTTTGTATGAACTCTGATAAGGGCAAGAGTCGATTCAAGATGTACTTCATTCCTTTTTATCATAAGTTGTATTTGAAACAATGGAGGACTGAAATGGACGAAGCCGAAGAATGGTTTAAATCAACTAATAAAGGCGTTCGATTATCTCCAAAGGACTTTGAGGAAGATGAAAAGATACTTCATGAAAAGGGTTGTGCTATCAGAAGTTTAATGTGGAGACGTTTTAAACTACTTGATATGGATTTAGAAGAGTTTCATCAAGAATATCCTAGTACCCTTTATGAATCATTTGTAGCTTCTGGTAACAGTTTATTCAAGCAATCTAAGATTCTGGAACGCATGGATTATATAACCCCACCATTAGAACGTGATGAGCTTGATGGAGAAATCCCTCAATTGCTTTTTCGCTTTATTGGTCGTGGCTTAGAAGTATTTCACCTACCAAAGAAATCAAAACGTTATTTCTCAGGAGTGGACGTTGCAGCCGGTGTAGGTGGAGATGATTCAACCATGAGCATTATTGATGATGATGGACAGGAAGTATTAGCTTTCTACTCTAATAAAGTGAGTCCGCATGATTTCGCTGAAATTATTAATTCTCTCGGTAAGTGGTATAACTACAGTTTTATTTGCGTAGAGAGAAATAGTTATGGATCAGTCGTATTGCAGCAATTGAGAGAAGTACATGAATACATGAACCTATACAAAATGAAATCATTTGATGAACGTGGGAAGAAGAAATTAAAGCTAGGGTGGCTTTCTACAGCACAAACTAAAACGCATGGTATTAGTATGCTCAGACAAAACTTTGAGACAGGCCTGATTAACATTGAATGTAAAACCTTGCTTGAACAAATGACTATATACGTTGAAAAAGACGGAAAACTAGGGAACAAACGTGGAGAGAAAAACCATGATGATTTAGTAATTAGCATGATGCTTTCCAATATCGCAATGGCAGAAGGTAAATGGTACGTCTAATTGACGTACACAAAAAAGAAAGATAGGTGTACAGATGAACTTAGAGCAATATAAAAAAGTAAAGTACAAAAATGATGAACATTGGTTCGTTGAAGAAGTAAATACAGTACAGAATCAGCAACGTCTATTGAACATTGAAGTTAAGAAAGATTATTTAATGGGCAATCATAAGATTCAAAACTTACCATCGTTTATGTATAACGGTGAAGTTATTACACCACGTAAGATTGTATTGCAGACCGCTAAAACATTGCTTAACTTCCATACTCAGTTTCTTTTGAAAAATGATGTTCAATTGACTGGGAATGAAAAAATGATTGATGAATTGGCGAAGGTGAATAAGCTAGGGAAGTATAATGCTAAAAACTTAAAGATTCTATCTAATTTACTTAAATTCGGATCTTGTGCTGAATACGTCTATGTAAATAAAAAGGGATATATTGATTCTAAAATTATTCCGTCAGACGAGGGAACTCCTGTATACAATCACCATAATGAAATGATTTCTTTCGTTCAATCTTATGTATTTGATGGAATTTCATATTACACAGTATATGAGGAAGATGTAGTTAAGGAATATACAAATGAGGGTGGAAAGGTGAAACTTACGGCTCAATATGCAAACCTTTCTGGGCTTCCTATCCATTATCATACCCATAATGAATACTCAGACATTGAAGGATCAAGCGTATTAGATGATTTCATTGGCATCTTAGACAACATGGAGCTATTGCTTTCTAAGACCGTAGACGCTACTTATACTCATTTTCAAGGTATTCCTGTTATCACTGGTCAACGCTTAAATAATGGGGGTATGCCGAAAGAATTAGTCAACGGTGGACTACATTTAGATGATGGTAGTACCTTTGATTTCAAGAGCAATCAGTTAGATATTAAAGCGTTTGAAGCATTGTATAACCAATTGAATCAAAGCTTATTAGATGTATCTGGTACTCCTGCCGTATCTATGAATAAGAGCGATATATCTAATCTATCTGAGGTATCTATTACAATGCTATTCGGATTGGCTGAGGTTAAAGCATCTGAGAATGAGGGTTATCTTAAAGAGGGATTATATGAGCGTTATGATAAGATTCGTAAACTATTAAGCTATAGAGGTATCGCTATCACTGATGATGAGTATGCTTCACTAGAGCTATTGTTTAGATACAACAGACCTTCTAATGAGTCAGAGACGGTTAAGAACTTGAAGGAGCTTAGAGAGATGAACGCTATCTCTATGGAGTCATTGCTTGAACAGTCACCTTATTCAACTGATCCATTGATGGAGTTAGCTAGATTGAAAGCAGAGGAAGCAAGTAAGCCAGTTGTAATTGATGAACAGATTAAACCTGTATCTGATGTGAATGAAGTTGTTAAGGAAGTTAACGCTTTAGTTGAGTGAAGTGTTTAGCGTAAAGGGTTGGAAATAGTAGGGGAAATATCCTGAAAATATAATGAAAATAATTCTGAAAATAGTGGGAAAATAAGGCGTAAACGGGATAGAGATAATATCAAATTTTTTTCACTGTTATACCGTTGAAATTCTTCATTATATATAGGCACATGGCTTAAAAAAGTAAATTTTTTTTGATGAAATTTTAAAAATAGAGTTTATGAGGAAATTGTAGCTCTATTTTTAAAGTTTTAATGATGATCGCTATACGTTCAAAGATGCTGCTATATCAACGTCAAATTGTCTAAAGTAACATAATGCTTATTATAGTACCGTGATTTTCATTGAAATTTAGCTTTTAGAGTTAGATGTATGGAATGTATAAGAATCATGGGATATATACAAGTTAATGAATTAATAAAGGCATATATACAAACCATTTTGAAGCGTTAAATACGTCGATATATGCAAACCTTAGAGCCGCAAGGGATTGAGCGAATAATCAAGTTGACATAAGGTAAGTTATCGGAAGTTAGGAAATTCCTATTCAAATTCTATTCACCACGTTACCTTAACTTCAAAATAGGTGCGCCCACCACATACGATTTTTCACACACAGAAAATTTTAAACAGTAACCAAGCGTAATAACCTTTATATGGTAAAGTGAATATAAAAGTTATTTACGAGGGGTGTATTATGCAGAAAGAAACAGAGAGATTAGAAAAATTGGATAGACAAGTTTATTGTTCATTTTGTGAGGGCAAAAGAAATCACTATATTGTTTTATGTCATGAGGAAGAAGCTGAACCACGTTCTGATTTCTATTGGCGTGCTACTTTTTATATAGTGAAATGTGCTGGGTGTGATTATGTAGCTTTTGTACGTAAATATGGAGATGAAGATAATGTTCAATTTATAGAAAATCAACCTGTATGGTATGACGAATACACTGTATATCCCGAAGAACCAAAGGCAGAAGATCCCCATGATCCATTCAGTAATTTTAAGGAAATTAAAGCTAAGTATTTTCATTATGCACCAGCAAACATTAAGGAACTATATAAACAAATCGTGGAAGCTTTTAATAATCAACATTATATATTAGCCACGTTTGGATTGAGAGCTTTAATTGAAGGAATTTGTTCTGAACTGAAAATTAAGAATGGCTATTTATATGAGATAGATAAAACTAGGAAACTAGACGACAACAATAATGAAATTCATACAAATAGTTTAGGTGGAAGAATCTTTGGGTTATATGAGAAAGGTCATATTTTATTTCCCAACGCTTTAATATTATTGGAAATAAAAAAAGTTGGTAATAACGCACTTCATGATATTGATATTCCTCATTTTGTAAATCTTAATAACATGATTAAAATTCTTGAAAAAATTATGGATGATGTATATGAATTGAACAATCACCGTTTTATTATGAAGGAAAAGAAACAAGGTGTAAGTATTCCAACATCTGAAAAAGGTGCGAAATGAAAATCATAGTAATGTGTGAAGCTTGTAATCAAGCAGCAGAATATAAACCAGAACATGAAATGTATGAAGTAGGCGTTTATACAATAGAAGATAAATTTCTCGTTGGAGTAGATTGGGATAATGAAATTAAAGATAATATTAATGAAGATTTCCTGACTGATCTAACTGAATCCTCTACAATAGAAAGAACTACTGAGGTTCTTGTAAATGATATTACTAAAAACATTTATGCTGATACTTCTGATTTCGATTTATGCTTCACATGTAAGAGCTGTGGAGATCAAATTATATTAAATGACTTCCAATTAAAATAGAATAAAAGTTTATAGCTTTTTAAAAATTTTTTAGAGATTTTAATATACCTTATATAGTATTGTATATATAGGAGGTGTGTATAAAAATGGAAAAAGATTTATCCTTTTTAGAAAAATTAAATTGGAATCAAATGAAAAGAAGTGGTGGAAAAATTTTCATTGTGGATTTAAATGAAAGTTTAATCAGTCCAAAAGATATAACGGAGGAATTCGAAAGAAAAGAATTAGAGACAGTTAATAGTATTGTTCTAAATACCTCTCATGAAATGAATACTTTTTGCACCGGTACTTACTATGAGATAAAAGAACGAATCCTCGACAACCATGACAATTTAATTTTAATCGCTCAATCTCACACTATTAATTTTCAACGAAAATAATTAATTTAAACACTCTCTAAAATAAGAGGGTGTTTTTTATATTTAATTCGACATGAAACAGGTTACCTAAATAGATAATAATGGTAAAATTATTCAGAAGTCATTATGCACTGAGAGAGGGATTAGTTTGCAGGAAGAAAAAAATCTTAAAACATTTAGATACTCAATTAATCATGATTTTTTAGTTTTCTTTATAGGCATATCGTTTTCTTTAATAGGACTGATGAATATAGCTTACAAAATTCCAGTTGAATACATTGTTAGTATTTCGTTTGCAGGGTTCTTTTTCGTATATGCAGATTTTGTTGAAATAGCTAATGAAAATATGAAGAAATTAAAAATGGTACACTCATTGCTTTTGTTTTTAGGGGTGTTTTCTTTTACAGCTTTACCAGTATATTTTTTAGTATTTCCTGAACTCTTCGACTTGTTAAAGAAACATAGTGACTCATACACCATTATAGCTTTAGGTATTGTTTTAATAATATTTAACATAAAGTCCAACAGGGCTAAAATTGCTACCTTTGAAAAAGTTTCTATTGATTCTGTTGAACTGATTAATAAATATGGAAGTTTGTTAAATGTGACAGATGATAAATTGACAGAACTTAATTCTAAAGTGGAAACTCTAAAAGTTGAAAATGAAAAACTAAAAAGGATACTAGAAGGAAAAGGAATTTAGCTTTTATATGGAAGAATTTAAAACACTCTACAGTGCTACTACTGTAGAGTGTTTTCTTTTATCCGAATTTATACCATGAAAGGAACAAATCAATATAGAAAATATAAATGTAGAAACTTTCAATATCGACAATAGAGAGGAAAGATAAAATGAAGAATATTCAACGCTTAGAAATGGAAACAAAGGGGATCGACTTATCCCAACAAGAACTAATAATTTATCTACAGGAGAACGGTTTAAATCCACATGATGAATATAACGCTCAATCTCCATCATCTAAGAAAGCTATCTATCAAACGGCATTATCTACATTAGAATCAGTAGCTAATAATCCTGAAATGATGCGTAATGTGAAAATGGACGATATGACAGTATCAGAATTTCATGAGAATTTAACTGATCGTATAGATCAACTAGAAAAGAAAATTCGTGGTATGAGAACAGATGCTAACCAATCTGATTTTTTCATGCTATTTAGATAAGGAGAGATTAGATGAATCTATTAGATAACTACACGCTGTTAAACGATACTTTTAAATCTCTCTCTGAGATAGTCCTTATCAATGGTGAACCTAGACAGGCAATCATTGGTATGGCTTATCTAGGAGTAGTAGAAAATCGTCATATCAATACGCTAGAACCTATTAAACGTGGGGATTATGTAGAACACAAAGGGCATATGTATATTGTTTCTGAGGAAGTTAAAACGCCTAGACAGAATAAATATCGTGCCACTATGACAAGTTGCAATATAACAATAGAAGTACGTGATTTAATAGAACGGGTTAAAGTCGGTACTGATGGTATGGGTAGACCAATTTATGAAGATATTTATTCCGATCCTTATTATATTGAGGGCGCTATGAAGCAATGGGAACGTAGTTTAAATGATGCTTTTGCTGTTACAATGATGGACGTTTCATTTTTTGTAGACGTTCAAGATAATCCCAAGAATAGAGAACAATTTAAAATCAACAATGTCTATAAGATTAATGGAATGGACGTAGCAGTTAATTTACAAGACCTTTCGCAAGATGGATTGCTTGGTTTATTGTTCGTTAAAACTGGTAAAGAAGCACCTTATTAATCGTTGACAACCCATTTTCTTCCTATATAATTAACCTTAGAAAGTAGTTTCGGTCATGGTTCGACAATTGTTCTAATCTCCCCAACTAAGAAAATACAGTTATATGTAAGCGTCAGTAATGATGTTTGCGTTTTGTATTTTTTAGTCGGTCGGGGGTTCGAATCCCTCCTGGGACATTTTGGAATATTACTATAGAAGGAACTCCTGATCTTAGCCGATCGGGAGTTTTTCTTTTTGTCTTCGGTTATTGCCCTTAAAAAATGAAGAATCATTATTCAGTTTGTGTGTTTGCAAAACAGATCACGTGAAAAATCCAAGAATTTCGCTTAATCTAAGAGTGACATGAGAAACTGGAGGGATACCGATGCACATTGAAATGTGGACCGATTTTGCTTGACCATTTTGCTATATTGGCAAACGGCGTCTGGAAGACGCCATTCAGAAGATTGACCATCCAATTGAAGTGACGTATAGAAGCTTTGAACTGGACCCGACAATGAAGCGGGACATTAAAGAAAACATGTATGAAATGCTCGCAAAAAAATACGGCATGACGCTTGCGCAGGCAAAATCAAATACGGCAAATATGGTGCAGATGGCTAAAGAGCTCGGGCTTGACTATCAGTTGGACAATTTGATCTTGACCAATACGTTTGATGCACACCGTTTGACTTTATTTGCAAAAGCGCACGGCTTGATGGCTGAAATGACCGAGCGAATTTTGCGCGCTTATTTTACCGAATCGAAACATATTGGCGATCACGAAACATTGACGGAATTAGCCGCAGAAGTCGGGCTTGACCGTCCAGCAGTTGAAAAAATGCTTGCGGGCGATGACCTGGCTGACGAAGTGCGCAGTGATGAACAAACAGCTGCCCAGTACGGCGTAACCGGAGTTCCGTTCTACTTGATCAATAAAAAATACGCCCTTACCGGCGCACAGCCGACGGATGTATTTGTCGAGGCGTTGACGAAAATTATCGCTGAAGATGAAATCGTGGTTTTACACGGCCAAGATGGCGTCGTTTGCGACGAAAATGGCTGTGAAATTCCCACGAAATAATGCATAGGCCAAACGATTCCGGTTTTTACTGTGGATCGTTTTTTTCTTAATACAACAAAAGGACGAATCTGGAAAGCTTTATAGTTGGCAAAATGTGTTTCTTCTATTATTCAAGAAGGAATCTTCTGTTTCACACTTTTTTATTTTCCCGCAAAAAGTCGTTGTGATATGATATCAGTACAAATGGGGTGGGCAGATGCGGAAAAAATACCGGGAGTTAAAGCGTAAAGGCAATGTGATTGTGTTCCCGACTACGATCACTCGCCTGCTGACAGACGGCATGAATTTTTTAAAGAACGAACAATACGAAGAAGCAAGAGATAAATTGTATCAAGTGTTGTCCTATGAACCGGATAATGCGGCGGCGCTTGGAGCGTATGCATACAGTTTGTTTGAACTCGGCGATTACGACGAAGCCTTGGAAGTGTGCCGAGAGCTATTGAAAGTCGGGCCGATTCATTACCTGGAAACAATGGAATTATACATAAGCATTCTCATGCAAGTCCGCGAATACCAGGAAGCGGAACAAATGATTGAAATTTTAATAGAAGAAAAAGTGCTGCCTGAGGAGCGGCTCGAGCAGTTCCGGCAGCTTCGAGATTTAAATGAACGCATCGTGACCAACGCCTCCATTGAAAAAGCCGCACCTTCGCTTTTTGCGCTGGATCATTTCTTGACGTTGTCGCCGGTAGAACAAGAGCGGCTGATTATGGATTTGCCGATAGATTCCTATAACGCGATGAAAAGCTCATTGATTAAAATTGTCGAGCATCCGGATGTAGACTTGCTGACTAAAACATACATATTGTTTATGCTCCACCAAGAAAAAGTCAGAGGCAAGGTCCGCGTCGAGAAGTTTAACTACGAAGCAGAGTTTTCAATTGGCGCGCTTCCGGATCCGATCAAAAGCAAGCGGCTTGATGAAATCAAAAGCTTGATGGAAGAGGCACTGTCGAAAGATCCAACTCGCTTGGATATGATTCTCGAGCTGTTTGAACGCCACATCTACTTGATGTATCCGTTTCAGTGGGATGACTTTGAACCGGTTGAAGTAGCGGAAGCGTATATGAGTTATTTGGATTTATTGTTCACTGGAGAAGAATCATTTTCCGGCGACGAAAACTTAATGAACCTGGTAATTACCGCCGAACAATGGTTTGAATGGCGCAATGGATAGAAATAGTTGAACAAACCGCTATGTGTGATATAATATGGGAGTTGTCAAAAACCGTAGAAAACGTGGTATGACTCTGTAGAAAATGTTTGGAGGGCTTATATATGTCAGCAAAATGGGAAAAGCAAGAAGGTAACACTGGAACATTAACAGTTGAAGTGTCTGCTGAAGAAGTAAATGCAGGACTAGACAAAGCTTTCAAAAAAGTTGTAAAAGAAATTAACGTGCCTGGCTTCCGCAAAGGGAAAATGCCTCGCCAAATGTTCGAAAAACGCTTTGGCGTCGAATCACTTTACCAAGACGCTTTGGATTTCATCTTGCCAGACGCTTATGCGAATGCAGTTGAAGAAGCAGGCCTCAACCCTGTTGACCGTCCTGAAATCGACATCGAAACGTTGGAAAAAGGCCAACCGCTTGTATTCACAGCTAAAGTAACGGTTAAACCGGAAGTTCAGCTTGGCGAATACAAAGGTCTTGAAGTATCGAAACAAGATACAAACGTAACGGATGAAGAAATCGAAGAAACGTTGAAACAGAACCAAGACCGTTTTGCTGAACTTGTTGTCAAAGAAGACGAAGCAATCGTTGCAGGCGATACTGCTGTAATCGACTTCGAAGGATTTGTTGATGGCGAAGCGTTCGAAGGCGGACAAGGAAACGATTATTCTTTGGAAATCGGATCTAACTCGTTCATCCCTGGCTTTGAAGACCAACTAGTTGGCGCGAAATCTGGAGAAGAAAAAGAAGTAGAAGTAACATTCCCAGAAGAATACCACGCTGCTGAACTTGCAGGAAAAGCTGCAACATTCAAAGTGAAAATCAACGAAGTAAAAGGCAAAGAACTTCCTGAACTTGATGACGATTTTGCAAAAGAAATCGATCCTGAAGTTGCAACTCTTGAAGAACTTCGCACAAAAATGAAAGAAAACTTGGCTGCTGAAAAAGCGACATCTTCTGAGTCGACACTACGCGATGAGCTAGTGCAAAAAGCTGCGGCTAACGCAACAATCGATCTTCCGCATGCAATGATCCACACTGAAATGGACCGCATGATGCAAGATTTCGAACAGCGCTTGACTCAACAAGGCATGAACCTTGATCTTTACTATCAATTCTCTGGCCAAAACGAAGAAGCTCTTCGCGGCCAAATGCACGGCGATGCAGAAACGCGCGTCCGCATTTCGTTGACGCTTGAAGCAATCGCTGCTGCTGAGAACATTGAAGTAACAAGCGAAGACATCAACAAAGAACTTCAGAAAATGGCTGATCAATTCAACATGGATATCGAAGCAATCAAAACTGCTTTAGGCGGTACTGAAATGCTTGAAAACGATATCCGCATGCAAAACACGGTTGAATTCCTAGTGGAAAACGCCAACATCACGACTGAAGTTGCTAACGCAGAAGACGCTGAATAATCGACCGACATAAGGATTAAATAAAACAAGGCGCGGAGACGTGCCTTGTTTTACTCTACATAGAAGATAATTAAGGATTTCTTCCAATAAGAAGAGAACCGTTAAATACAATGACGCACATACATAACTGAAGAAACTAGTTTGAATCTTATTAGTTGCTCAAATTAATATAATCTTGTAAGATAATGGCTTGAATAGGGGTGAATACATTGTTCAAATTCAATGACGAAAAAGACCATTTAAAATGTTCGTTTTGTGGCAAGCCACAGGAGCAGGTTCGTAAACTGGTTGCAGGACCAGGTGTTTATATTTGTGACGAATGTATTGAGCTTTGTACGGAAATCGTAGAAGAAGAGCTTGGTACAGAAGAAGAAGTAGAATTTAAAGAAGTGCCTAAGCCAAAAGAGATTTTAAACATTCTCAACGGATATGTAATCGGACAGGAAAAAGCGAAAAAATCGCTTGCTGTTGCGGTTTACAACCACTATAAACGCGTGAACTCAAACAGCAAAATCGACGACGTTGAGTTGTCGAAGTCTAATATTGTGTTAATCGGACCAACAGGCAGCGGGAAAACGTTGCTGGCTCAGACTTTGGCTCGCATTCTTAATGTGCCGTTCGCTATTGCAGATGCCACTTCACTAACTGAAGCTGGTTATGTCGGCGAAGACGTTGAAAACATCTTGTTGAAACTGATCCAGGCAGCGGACTACGATGTGGAACGTGCGGAAAAAGGCATTATCTATATCGATGAAATCGATAAAGTGGCCCGTAAATCCGAGAACCCGTCGATTACCCGCGATGTTTCTGGTGAAGGCGTTCAGCAAGCCTTGCTTAAAATCTTGGAAGGTACGACTGCAAGTGTGCCGCCACAAGGTGGACGCAAGCATCCTCACCAAGAATTTATTCAAATCGATACGACAAACGTCTTGTTTATCGTAGGCGGCGCTTTTGATGGCGTTGACCAAATCATCAAACGCCGTTTGGGCAATAAAATCATCGGTTTCGGCGCAGATCCGAACAAAGAAGAGTTGGATGAAAAATCATTGCTTAGCCAATTGATCCCTGAGGATTTATTGAAATTCGGCTTGATCCCTGAATTTATCGGCCGTTTGCCAGTATTGGCGAGCCTTGAGCAATTGGATGAAAACGCGCTCGTTCAGATTTTGACTGAACCGAAAAACGCGTTGATCAAACAATACCAAAAAATGATGGAATTGGATGATGTGGAATTGTCATTCGAAGACGCAGCATTGGTGGAAATTGCGAAATTGGCAATTGAACGCAAAACTGGTGCCCGCGGACTTCGTTCGATCATCGAAAACATCATGCTTGAAGTGATGTTCGACTTGCCATCTCGCGAAGACATCGTCGAATGCGTCATTACGAAAGAAACTGTAACCGATAACGTACTGCCAAAACTCATCTTAAAAGATGGTACGGAATACGTTGGAGACAATAACGAGAAAACATCCGCATAAACTGAAACTTATGGAAGCTCGGCTTTCAGAAAGTGAAGTTGACCGTTTAGGCGGGAGAAAATGGATGATACGGGCTGACTCTGATCGTGCACATCCGCGCGTTCAGAAGTCAGCTTTTTTTGATGAAAAAGCAGAAGTGCAATTTTACCCGGAGGTGTCTTCCTGAATGACGAAGAAAAAAGTATCCAAACGCGTGCCGCTTTTGCCGTTGCGCGGGCTGCTCGTATTTCCGACTATGGTCTTGCATATTGATGTAGGCCGTGAACGGTCGGTTGCGGCGCTTGAACAAGCTTTGCTGGAAGACAATATCGTTTTCTTGGCAACGCAAAAAGAAATGAGCACAGAACAACCCGGCAAAGACGATTTGCAAAAAATCGGGACAATGGCTTACGTGAAACAAATGCTAAAACTGCCAAACGGCACGATTCGTGTATTGGTGGAAGGCTTGGAGCGCGGGCAGTGGAAAAATTACGAAGAAGATGAGAATTTCACGGTTGTCGAAGTGACTTCGTTCCCAGACGATACCGAACGCGACGCCGAACAAGATGCGCTGATGCGCATGCTGCTCGAGCATTTTGAAACCTATGCGAAAGCATCGAAAAAAGTAACGACGGAAACATTCAACACCGTAGCTGACATTGAAGAGCCAGGCCGCTTGGCGGATATGGTCGCTTCTCATTTGCCGTTGAAATTGGCTGGCAAACAAGAAGTGCTTGAAACGTTCAACGTGACGCAGCGGCTGGAAATGCTGTTGATGCGTTTGCATAACGAGCAAGAAGTCATCGATTTGGAAAAACGCATCAACGAACGCGTCAAAAAAGCGATGGAGCAAACGCAAAAGGAATTTTATTTGCGCGAGCAAATGAAAGCGATCCAAACCGAACTGGGCGACAAAGACGGCAAATCAGCCGAAGTCGTTGATTTGAAAAAACGCATCGAAGAAGCGGGCATGCCCGAGTCGACCGAAAAAGCAGCGTTAAAAGAATTGGACCGCTACGAAAAATTGCCTGCTGCGTCAGCGGAAAGCGGCATCATCCGCACATATATCGAATGGCTCGTGACGATTCCTTGGTCGGAATCAACTGACGACCGATTGGACATCAAATATGCCGAAGAAGTGCTCGACCGCGACCACGACGGCTTGGAAAGCGTCAAAGAACGCGTACTGGAATATTTGGCCGTGCAGCAAATGACCAATTCATTGAGAGGGCCGATTCTTTGCTTGGTTGGGCCTCCAGGAGTCGGGAAAACCTCGCTTGCCAAATCCATCGCCGAATCGCTTGACCGCAATTTCGTCCGTGTTTCCCTTGGCGGGGTGCGCGACGAATCCGAAATCCGCGGCCATCGCCGTACGTATATCGGCGCAATGCCAGGACGCATCATTCAAGGAATGAAAAAAGCGGGAACCGTTAATCCCGTCTTCTTGCTTGATGAAATTGACAAAATGTCGAATGATTTCCGCGGAGATCCGTCTTCCGCGATGCTTGAAGTGCTGGATCCGGAACAAAACAACACGTTCAGCGACCATTACATCGAAGAAGCCTATGACTTGTCGAATGTGCTTTTTATTGCCACAGCGAACGATTTAAGCACCATTCCGGGACCGCTCCGCGACCGCATGGAAGTGATTACGATCGCCGGCTATACCGAAGCCGAAAAACAAAAAATCGCAAAAAATCATTTGGCTCCAAAGCAGATAAAAGAACACGGCTTAACGGACGAGCAATTGGACTTTGATGAAGATGCGTTATTAACTCTTGTCCGCTATTACACGCGTGAAGCGGGTGTCCGCGGCCTAGAACGCCAAATCGCTTCTATTTGCCGCAAAGTGACCAAACAAATCGTTTCCGGTGAACAGGAAAGCGTATTGGTGACTTCAGAGCAAGTGGAAGAATATCTTGGCAAGCGCAAATTCCGCTATGGCATGGCTGAAACGGTCAACCAAGTCGGTGTGGCAACCGGCCTTGCCTACACAACCGTCGGCGGCGATACGCTTCAAATTGAAGTATCATTATCGCCAGGTTCAGGGAAATTGCAGTTGACTGGGAAACTGGGCGACGTCATGAAAGAATCGGCGCAGACGGCGTTGTCGTTTGTTCGTGCTAAAGCAGAGTCGCTAGGCATCGATCCGAATTTCCATGAATCGCAAGATATCCATATCCACGTTCCAGAAGGCGCTGTTCCAAAAGACGGCCCATCCGCAGGGATTACGATTGCGACGGCGCTTGTTTCGGCATTGACGAAGCGCCCGATCCGCCGGGAAGTCGGCATGACCGGTGAAATCACGCTTCGTGGACGCGTCTTGCCAATCGGCGGCGTGAAAGAAAAAACGCTCAGTGCGCACCGTGCAGGGTTGACGACGATCATTTTGCCGATCGATAACGAACGGGATATCGAAGACATTCCGGAAACGGTCCGTGAAGAGTTGACATTCAAACTCGTTTCGCAAGCGGATGAAGCACTAGAAATCGCAATAGAAGGAGAAACACAATGATTGTCCATAACGTAGAACTTGTCATAAGCGCTGTCCGCCCCGAGCAATACCCGGAAGATGGCTTGCCTGAATTTGCACTTGCTGGCCGCTCGAACGTCGGAAAATCGTCGTTCATCAACAAAATGATCGGACGCAAAAGCATGGCGCGCATTTCTTCCAAACCCGGAAAAACGCAGACGCTGAACTTTTATAAAATAGAAGAAAAATTATTTTACGTCGATGTGCCGGGCTATGGCTATGCCAAAGTGGCGAAGACGGAACGCGAAGCATGGGGCAAAATGATCGAACGCTATATCACCGGCCGCGAGCCGTTAAAAGCGGTCATCCAAATCGTCGATCTGCGCCACGCACCGAGCCGCGACGATGTGGCGATGTACAATTTCATGAAGCATTTCGATATTCCGTGCATCATCATTGCGACCAAAGCGGATAAAATTCCGAAAGGCAAATGGGACAAGCACAAGAAAATCGTCCGCGACACGCTGGATATGGATAAAAACGATCCACTAATCGTCTTCTCGTCCGAAACCGGCCTCGGCAAAGACGCTGCATGGCAGGAAATCGAGAAAAGAATGTAAGTTGGAAAAAGCGCAGCCTCGGCTGCGCTTTTTTTATTGGCGAATGCTTTCTGCAAATAAACCCTCGTATTCTGCAAATAAACTCTGATATTCCGCAAATAAATCCCCGTATTCTGCAAACAAACTCTTATATTCCGCAAACAAATTGCTTTTTCCCGAAAATCAAGCCGAAATTCCACAAATAAAGCAGGGATTCTTCCATACAAACTCATCCCGTGGCCATATCCGCGCAAAAAGTTCCCCCGAGCTGCCTATTAGCGCGTAGAAAACATGTAATACTCGATTAATTATCTTACTACTTCGAATAAGAGCAATATCCTTGTTGTTCGGAAAACGCTTTGTTAAACTTACATTATAATTATTCTAAACAAGTAGATTTTCATGGCTTGTTCACATTTAAAAAGCTTATATACCAACATAAGTGGTATACTTATAGATATGAAATATGGAACGTGAAAGGTGTTTTGAACCCATGCATACACTAGTAGTCGGGGTAAACCATCGCTCTGCACCCGTTGAGATCCGGGAAAAGCTTTCATTTATTGAAACCGAACTTCCGAATGCGATGCAAGCGTTAAAAGAACAAAAAAGTATATTGGAAAATGTGATCGTTTCTACGTGCAACCGGACGGAAATTTACGCGGTGGTCGATCAGCTTCATACAGGGCGCTATTACGTAAAGCAATTCTTGGCGAATTATTTTGACATTCCGCAAGAAGCATTTTCGCAATATTTATTTGTCCATGAAAAAGATGAAGCGGTTGAGCATTTATTCCGTGTAACGGCTGGGATCGACTCGATGGTATTGGGCGAAACGCAAATTCTTGGACAGGTGAGAAACAGTTTTCTTGCTGGCCAGGAATTCGGCACGACCGGGACTGTCTTTAATCAGTTGTTCAAGCAAGCGATTACGCTGGCAAAAAAAGCGCATTCGGAAACAGCAATCGGCGAGAACGCCGTTTCGGTTTCGTATGCGGCAGTTGAACTTGGGAAGAAAATTTTCGGGACGTTGAAAAACAAGCATGTGGTTATTCTAGGTGCCGGGAAAATGGGCGAATTGGCCATTAAGAATTTGCAAGGCAGCGGAGCCGATCAAGTAACGGTCATCAATCGTACATATGAAAAAGCGGAAGTTCTGGCAGAGAAATTCGACGGAAACGCCAAGCCGATGAGCGAGCTGCAATGCGCGCTATTGGATGCGGACATCCTGATTTCTTCTACAGGGGCTACTGATTTCGTCATTGACCTCGAATTGATGCAGTTTATCGAAAAACTCCGCAAAGGCAAGCCGCTGTTCATGGTGGACATTGCCGTGCCGCGCGACATTGATCCACGGGTCGGTGATTTGGCGAATGTGTTCCTTTACGACATCGACGATATGCAAGGAATCGTGGAAGCAAACTTGGCAGAACGCGAACGCGCAGCCGGTGAAATCATGGCGATGATCGACCGCGAAGCGCATCAGTTTAACGATTGGCTGACGACGCTTGGCGTGGTTCCGGTTATTTCAGCGCTGCGCAAAAAAGCATTGACGATCCAGGAAGAAACAATGGCGAGCATTGAAAATAAAATGCCGGATTTGACGGACCGTGAAAAGAAAATCTTGAACAAACACACGAAGTCGATCATCAACCAATTGTTGAAAGAGCCAATCTTGCAAGCGAAGGAAATGGCCGGTGCGCCAAAATCCCGCGAGCAGCTGGAATTGTTCCAGCAGATCTTCGGCATTGAAGACGAAGTGGGAGTAGAGATCGAACACCAAACAAAAGCAGTTCAACTAAAAGCTGAAAAAGCAGCTGCCGAAAAAAAACAATCTAAACAAGAAGCTCCTAGATATTCATTTTAATCTTTCAGACAGAGGCGTTTTCGAATCTATATGTTAAAATGTAGAGGCGAAGCGCCTTTAATTATGGAAATGAAGGGGAATGGGATGGCTGATATAACAATGGCAAGGCTGCACGAAGCTATGGTTGTTCTATATGCAGTCAGCCTTGTTTTTTATTTTTTTGACTATTTATACAAAGAAAAGCGGGCGAGCCATATTGCGATGGCGCTGCTAGGTTTCGTTTGGATCCTGCAAACTGTCTTTTTGGTGTTGTACATTGTAGAAACACAGCGCTTTCCAATTTTGACGCTGTTTGAAGGCATTTACTTTTATGCCTGGCTGCTAGTGACGCTTTCGCTTGTTTTGAGGATTTTTTACCGTTTTGATTTTGCGGTCTTTTTTATTAACATTATCGGTTTTATATTCATGACAATCCACACGTTTGCGCCTGTGCAGATCGAACGCTCTCCTGTCGGCGAAGCGCTCGTGTCGGAATTGTTGTTGATCCATATCACATTCGCGATTTTGTCATATGCCGCTTTTTCGCTGTCGTTTGTCTTTTCGGCTTTGCACGTCTTGTTGTACAGGCTGCTGAAAAAGAAAAAATGGACAAAGCAGCTGAGCAATATGCCATCGCTTGGGCAAACTGAACTCGGCATGACGATTTCAATTTTGGTCGGGATTTCGCTGTTGTTTGTTTCGTTAGTGCTCGGATTTCAATGGGCGGTTATTTCACTCGATGAGTTTTCGCTGCTCGACTTGAAAATTGTCGGCTCGTTCGTTTTGCTTGTCGTGTACAGCGTCATTTTGTACTTGCACCGCAAAGGTTCGTTGAATGGCATGAATTACGCAATGATGCACATATATGCATTTTTGCTGCTGCTGGTCAATTTCTTTTTAGGAAGCCGGCTATCTGAATTTCATTTTTGGTATTAAAGAAGGGTAGGATTCATTTGAGAAAAATTATTGTAGGTTCGAGAAGAAGTAAACTGGCGTTGACACAAACCAACCAATTTATCGAAACTTTAAAAGCGGCAGGAGCGCCGTTTGAATTTGAGATCAAAGAAATCGTGACAAAAGGCGATCGCATCGTAGATGTCATGTTGTCGAAAGTCGGCGGCAAAGGGTTGTTCGTCAAAGAAATCGAGCAAGCATTGTTTGATAAAGAAATCGATTTTGCGGTCCACAGCATGAAAGACGTGCCATCTGTTTTGCCAGAAGGCTTTGTGATCGGCTGCATCCCTGAACGAGAAGACCCGCGTGATGCATTTATTTCAAAAGGCCACGTGAAATTCATGGACCTTCCTGTTGGTGCGGTCGTCGGCACAAGCTCGCTGCGCCGCAGCTCGCAGTTATTGTTGATGCGCCCGGACCTTGATATTCAGTGGATCCGCGGAAACATCGACACGCGTCTTGGTAAATTGGAGTCAGGCGAATTTGACGCGATCATTCTAGCTGCAGCCGGTTTGAAACGGATGGGCTGGAGCGAAGAAACGGTTACTGAATTCCTTGAAGTCGAAGATTGCCTGCCTGCAATTGGCCAAGGATCTCTTGCCATTGAATGCCGCGAAGATGATGCGGAATTGCTGGCAGAACTTGCAAAAGTCCATGATGAAAAAACTGCTTTGGCTGTAACGGCTGAACGCAAATTCCTCCGCGATATGGACGGCAGCTGCCAAGTGCCGATTGCCGGATATGCAACCGTGAACGATGGCGAGATTTCGTTTACCGGCCTGATTTCTTCACCCGATGCTGATCAAGTATTCAAAGAATCCATCGTCAGCCGTGACCCGTTGGAAGCTGGGCGCATTGTAGCCGAGCGCATTTCTGCACAAGGCGGTTTTGAATTGATTCAAAAAGTAAAAGCCGAGAACAATGTGTGAGACAAGCTTGCCGCTAAAAGGCCAAACGATTGTCTTTACCGGTTCGACTGAGCCCATCGGCGAAATGGGTCAAGTAGAAGCGCTCGGCGGCCAAGCCATTTATATGCCGCTGATTGAAACCGCCATCCGCCAGTCGGATGTGCCGGATTTCGGGCGCTATGAATGGCTTATTTTTACGAGCCGAACTTCAGCAGAAGCATTTTGTTTGCTTGATGCAGAAGTCAAGAGTAAAATTGCAGCCGTTGGGGAAAAAACAGCAGAAGTGCTGACAACTCACGGCTTCACGGTTGACTTTATGCCAAGTGTTTACAGCGCTGATGTGTTTGTCAAGGAGTTTCCGGCGATTGCAGGAAATGCGCGCTGTTTGTTTGTCAAAGGGGCGCTTGCGAAAAACACCATCGCTTCCATGCCGATGCCGGTAGACGAGTGGGTCTTATACGAAACGGCTTTAAGGCTCGAAAATGCTAAAAAACTATTGGCAATAAAAGACGCGACGGTCATTTTTGCCAGCCCTTCTGCGGTTTCGGCGTACCGGAAAGCAGGGGGAGCTTGGCAAGGAATACGTGTTGCAGCAATCGGCCACGTCACGCAAAAAGCGATTCTCGATCAAGCCGGCCATGTTGATTTTGTTCCCGAAAAATATACGTTAATGAATGTGCTAAACGAAATAGCGAAAGGAAGTTGTATGAATGAATGATTTGAAATTTAACCGCCACCGCCGTTTGCGCGGGTCTGCTAATCTCCGCTCGATGGTCCGCGAAACAAGCCTGCAAAAAGAGGATTTTATTTACCCGATTTTTGTTGTTGAAGGCGAAAACGTAAAAGAAGAAATTTCATCAATGCCGGGCGTATTCCATTTTTCATTGGACCGCTTAGGCGAAGAATTGGATGAAGTGGTATCGCTCGGCATTCCGTCGATCATTTTCTTCGGCGTTCCGAATGAAAAAGACGCAGTCGGCTCGCAAGCTTACCACGACCACGGCATTACACAAGAAGCGATCCGTTTTGCAAAAGACCGCCATCCGGATTTAGTGGTAATTGCAGATACGTGCCTTTGCCAATACACCGACCACGGCCATTGCGGCGTTATCGAAAACGGCGTGATCTTGAACGACGAATCGTTGGATTTGTTGGCCCGTACGGCGGTTTCCCAAGCGAAAGCGGGAGCGGACATCATCGCACCATCAAACATGATGGACGGTTTTGTTGCAGCAATCCGTTTCGGACTGGACCAAGCAGGATTTGAAAACGTGCCGATCATGTCGTATGGCGTGAAATACGCATCGGCTTATTACGGACCGTTCCGTGAAGCGGCTCATTCGACTCCGCAGTTCGGCGACCGGAAAACCTACCAAATGGACCCGGCAAACCGCTTGGAAGCGCTGCGCGAAGCAGCATCGGACGTTGAAGAAGGCGCAGACTTCATGATCGTCAAACCAGCTCTTTCTTATTTGGACATCATCCGTGAAGTGCGCGACAACTTTGACTTGCCAATCGTCGCTTACAACGTATCCGGCGAATACGCAATGGTCAAAGCCGCAGCAATCAACGGCTGGGTAGACGAGAAGAAAATGGTTCTTGAAACATTATTAAGCATGAAACGTGCAGGCGCCGATATCTTGATGACGTACCATGCGAAAGATGCAGCGCGCTGGTTGGAGGAGAAATAATGGGCTACGAAAAATCGATTGCAGCATTCACTGAAGCGAAAAAATTAATGCCCGGCGGCGTCAACTCGCCCGTCCGCGCTTTTAAATCGGTCAATATGGATCCAATTTTCATGGCTTCCGGAAGCGGCGCTACCATCACAGACATCGATGGCAACACGTATATCGATTATGTTTTGTCTTGGGGGCCGCTGATTTTGGGCCACTCGCATCCAGAAGTGGTCAAAGCCATTCAGGAAGTGGCGGTATCTGGAACAAGTTTCGGCGCTCCGACTTTGCTTGAGACGGAACTTGCGAAACTGGTTCAAGAACGCGTGCCATCGATCGAAATGGTCCGCATGGTATCATCAGGCACCGAAGCGACAATGAGTGCGCTTCGCGTGGCACGCGGCTATACCGGCCGCAACAAAATTTTGAAATTCGAAGGCTGCTACCACGGACACGCGGACAGCTTGTTGATCAAAGCGGGTTCAGGCGTTGCAACGCTTGGTTTGCCGGATTCTCCGGGAGTACCGGAATCAGTTGCGAAAAACACGATCACCGTTCCGTACAACGACCTTGAAAGCGTACGGTTAGTCTTTCAGGAATTCGGAGACGACATTGCAGCTGTCATCGTTGAACCGGTTGCCGGCAACATGGGGGTTGTTCCGCCTCAGCCAGGCTTCTTGCAAGAACTGCGCAACTTGACGACTGAAAACGGCACGATTTTGATTTTTGATGAAGTTATGACCGGATTCCGCGTCGGCTACAACTGCGCACAAGGCTATTTCGGCGTAACGCCGGACATGACGTGTCTCGGCAAAGTGATTGGCGGGGGACTGCCAGTTGGCGCATTCGGCGGAAAGCGCGAAATCATGCAGCAAGTCGCACCAAGCGGCTCGATCTACCAAGCGGGTACGCTTTCGGGTAATCCACTTGCCATGACGGCTGGATTTGAAACTTTATCACGACTAGATGAAAGTTCGTACGAAACGTTTGTTGAACGCGGCGACCAGCTGGAAGCTGGATTCCGTGCAGCAGCAGAAAAATACAACATTCCGCACACGGTCAACCGTGCAGGTTCGATGATCGGCTTTTTCTTCACGAACGAACCGGTCATTAATTTTGAAACTGCGAAAACGTCCGATACGGAATTGTTCGCGGATTACTACCGCTTGATGGCGGAAGAAGGCATTTTCTTGCCGCCGTCCCAGTTCGAGGGCATGTTCTTGTCAACAGCCCATACCGAAGAACACATCGCAAAAACCGTGGAAGCATTCCACACCGTGTTTGCTAAATTGGCACGTTAATAAAACCTCTAAAGCTGTCACTCCTAAAGATTTTAGGAGTGACAGCTTTTTTTGTTGCTGCACCTGACGAAATTGCTGATATCATCAGGCGATTCATGTAAAATAATGATAGGTATTTATTTCGTAAAACGAAAGTTGGAATTCACTTGATGCTATTTTTAAAAACCGCAGCGATTGCGTTTGCATCGGGCTGGCTTTTTTCAGAATTCGGCATGTTTTTGCCGTGGCTGCTCGGGCCGATGTTCGTTCTGCTCTTGTTAAATCAATTCACCAAAATCACGTTATACTGGCCGAAAATTTTGCGGACGACCGGGTTGATTTTGCTTGGCGTCCAAATCGGGTCGTCGTTTACGAAAGAAGCGGTCGCACTGATGTGGTTTGATTTGCCGTATATGATTTTCATGACGGCGGCGATTGTCGGGCTTTCGCTGCTTCTCGGCTTGTTGTTCCAGCGAATGGCGAATGAAAGCTTGGCGACCAGTCTTCTGGGTTCGATTCCTGGCGGCTTGTCGCAAATGGTCGTCATTGCGGAAGACGTTAAATCGGCCAATGTCACGGTCGTGACCATGATGCAGACGATCCGCATTTTTATGGTGGTTTCCATCGTGCCGTTTCTTGCTGTTTTTCTTGTCGGCAGAGACGCAAGTGAAATCGCGAAACACGCCTTCACCTTCAGTTGGCTGCCATTTATCGGTGCCATCGCCCTTGGCATATTTGTGTTTTGGCTCATGAAAAAAGTTAGATTCCCCGCAGCTGAAGTGCTGGCGCCGATTTTGACGATGGCGGCTGTCCAGACGGTAACCGGCAGCCAATTGCTCCATATGCCGTTTTGGCTGATTGCACTCGCTCAAATATTCATAGGCGCCAATCTTGGGCTTCAGATGGAGCAAGTGCGGGATAAAATGAATCTGCGCATCGGCATCGCGATTCTTGTCAACAACGTTTTATTGATTGGCTTTTCCGTGTTAATTGCGTATTTGCTCGCGGTCTTGCTGCCGGAATACATCTTTTTGGATTTCTTCTTGAGTGCAGCTCCGGGCGGCATGGCGGAAATGGCCATTACCGCATTGGCATCTGGGGGAGACGTGGCACTGATTACGGGGTTCCATTTGTTCCGGCTGTTCTTCATTCTCTTGGTTGCTTCGCCGATTGTCGCAATCATTGTAAAAAAACTTGACGCAAAAACCGGAAATTGAGTACAATGGATGTAATTCTATACAGATGCGTTGAAGAGGATAGTAGAATGTGCGTACATTGTAGAGAGAAAGCCGCTTGGTGAAAGGCTTTCATGGACAAGCATTTGAATGTCACCTCTGAGCAGTTCCCGTGAAATGCCAGTAGCGGAAGCCGGATGCGAAATCCGTTATCGAACTTGAGAGCCAGACGCTTGTTAAGGTCTGTGTATAAAGGTGGTACCGCGAACAACTCCTTCGTCCTTTAAAGACGACAGGAGTTTTTTTATTTGGTTTTATTAGTCCAATTTACCTAATGAACCCGAGGTCCACGAAGAAAAAAGGAGGAATTTCAATGACTGAACAAATGTCGACCAAGTACGATCCGCAAGCAATTGAAAAAGGCCGCTATGAGTGGTGGTTAGATGGCAAGTTTTTTGAAGCGAAGCCGGAAAGCGGAAAAAAGCCGTATACCATTGTGATTCCGCCGCCGAACGTTACCGGCAAGCTACACTTAGGGCATGCTTGGGATACGACACTGCAAGACATCCTCACGCGCATGAAGCGCATGCAAGGCTATGACGCATTGTGGCTGCCGGGCATGGACCATGCCGGCATTGCCACGCAAGCGAAAGTAGAAGGCAAGCTGCGCGAAGAAGGCAAGTCGCGCTATGATTTAGGGCGCGAAGCGTTCCTTGAGGAATCATGGAAATGGAAAGAAGAATACGCTGAATTTATTCGCAAGCAATGGTCGAAATTGGGCCTTGGCCTCGATTACTCCCGCGAGCGTTTTACGCTGGATAAAGGCTTATCGGATGCGGTGCAGGAAGTATTCGTCCGGCTTTACGAGAAAAAACTTATCTACCGCGGCAAATACATCATCAACTGGGATCCGGCAACGAAAACCGCGATTTCCGATATTGAAGTAATTTACAAAGACGTGCAAGGCGGCTTTTACCATATGCGCTACCCGCTGACGGATGGCTCAGGGCACATCGAAGTTGCAACGACTCGCCCAGAAACGATGCTTGGCGATACAGCTGTTGCGGTTCACCCGAAAGACGAGCGCTATCAGCACCTGATCGGCAAGACGGTGACCTTGCCGATCGTTGGCCGCGAAATCGAAATCGTTGCGGATGATTACGTGGACATGGAATTCGGAAGCGGTGCGGTGAAAATTACGCCGGCACATGACCCGAATGACTTTGAAATCGGCAATCGCCACAACTTGGAGCGCGTATTGGTTATGCACGAAGACGGCACGATGAACGAAAATGCCGGCAAATACGAAGGGCTAGACCGCTTCGAATGCCGCAAAGCGATCGTTAAAGACTTGCAGGACATAGGTGTTTTATTCAAAATTGAAGAGCATCTGCATTCGGTTGGGCACTCGGAACGCAGCGGGGCCGTAGTTGAACCGTATTTGTCAACGCAATGGTTCGTCGACATGCAGCCGTTAGCCGCTGAATCGGTAAAATTGCAAAAAGGCGAAGACGGCGTCAACTTTGTGCCGGAACGCTTCGAAAAAACCTATCTGCACTGGATGGAAAACATTCGCGACTGGTGCATTTCGCGCCAATTGTGGTGGGGACATCAGATTCCGGCTTGGTATCACAACGAAACAGGTGAAATTTACGTAGGCCGCACTGCACCGGAAGACGCTGAAAACTGGACTCAGGACGAAGACGTTCTCGATACGTGGTTTTCGTCGGCTCTATGGCCGTTCTCAACGCTTGGCTGGCCAGATGCGGACAACGAAGAGCTGAAACGCTATTACCCGACAGACGCGCTTGTAACGGGTTATGACATCATCAACTTCTGGGTATCGCGCATGATTTTCCAAGCGCTTGAATTTACCGGTGAAAAACCGTTCGACGACGTGTTGATCCACGGCCTGGTTCGCGACGCGGAAGGGCGCAAGATGTCGAAATCGCTCGGCAACGGCGTTGACCCGATGGATGTCATCGAGCAGTACGGAGCGGATTCGCTGCGCTATTTCCTGGCCACTGCATCATCTCCAGGGCAGGACCTGCGCTTCTCAATGGAGAAAGTCGAAAGCGTTTGGAACTTTGCCAATAAAATCTGGAATGCCTCACGCTTTGCGTTGATGAACATGGAAGGCATGACATACGACCAAATCGACCTTTCCGGCAAACGCTCGGTAGCCGATTCATGGATTTTGACCCGCCTCAATGAAACAATCGAGCAAGTGACCAACTTAGCTGAGCGTTACGAGTTCGGCGAAGTTGGACGTCTTTTATACAACTTCATCTGGGACGATTTCTGTGACTGGTATATCGAGATGGCGAAATTGCCATTATACGGCGAAGACGAAGAAGCGAAGAAAATGACGCGCTCTGTTCTAGCGTACGTACTAGATAACACAATGCGCTTGTTGCACCCATTCATGCCGTTCATTACAGAAGAAATTTGGCAGAACTTGCCGCATGAAGGCGAATCGATCACCATTGCCGCTTGGCCGACAGTGGACGAGTCGTTGTCGAATGAAGCAGAATCGACAAGCATGAAGCTGTTGGTCGACATTATCCGTTCGGTTCGCACGATCCGCGCAGAAGTGCAGTCGCCAATGAGCAAAAAAGTGCCGTTGACGATTTCGGCGAAAGACGCCAACACGCACGCGATTTTGGAAGCAAACGCTGCGTACATCGAACGTTTTTGCAACCCGGAAACGCTGACGATTGGCCAAAACATCGAAGCGCCGGAAAAATCAATGTCCGCAGTTGTGTCAGGCGCTGAATTGTTCATGCCGCTTGAAGGCTTGATCGACATCGATGCGGAACTTGCACGTTTGAATAAAGAACTCGAAAAATGGGCAAAAGAAGTCAAACTTGTTCAAGGCAAATTGTCGAACGAACGCTTTGTGTCCAAAGCGCCGGAAGCGGTTGTCGCCGAAGAACGCAAAAAAGAAGCCGACTACTTGGAGAAGCATTCCACAGTAGAGAAGCGCATCGAAGAATTAAAAGCATTATAAGAATAAACCCTGCTATCCTTTATTGGAGAGCGGGGTTTATTGGTGCCTGGAAATATTTGCTTCATGAATTTTTAGAGTCCTTACCTGCACTAAGTGGATCTCTACACGCACTAGCGACGGTTCTACCGAACAAAACAAAAAAGCAGCTTGCTCCTGGCAAGCTGCATTCCTCATTATTCAGCGATTTTCACAATCGGCTTGATGGCCGTGCCTTTTTTCGAATCCTCAAACGCCTCGTTGATTTGTTCAAAATCATATACTTTGATCAATTTATCAAAAGGGAACATGCCGCGTTTGAAATAATTCACCAGCTGCGGGATGAACACTTGCGGAATCGAATCGCCTTCGATGACGCCCATGATCGTTTTCCCTTCCGCCATGATGTCGTTGTGGACATCAAATGTAATTTCGGGCGTCACGCCAACAATCGCACAGCTTCCGAGCGGACGAAGAGAATGGATGGCTTGTTTGACAACCGGCGGAACACCCGTTGTCTCCACAGCAAAATGCGTGCCGCCGCCCGTAATCGCTTTGATTTCTTTTACGACATCAACTTCTTTGCCGTTTAACGTATGGGTGGCGCCGAGTTCTTTTGCCAGCTCCAATCGGTTTTCGTGGATGTCGACGGCAATGATATTCAAGCAGCCGGCAATCTTCGCGGCCATAATGGCGCTAAGGCCGACCGCGCCGCTGCCGAATACCGCAATCGACGAACCAAACTCCGGTTTGAGGCGATTCAATACGGTACCAGCTCCGGTTTGTATGCCGCATCCAAGCGGTCCGAGCAGCGCCAAATCCACTTCTTTGTCGACTTTTACGACATTCCGCTCATTCGTCACGGCAAAGGTGCCAAACGACGACTGGCCAAAAAACGTAGAAACGGCATGGTCGTGCTGATGAATCCGGTTCGTGCCGTCTTGCATTTGGCCGCCAAAATTCAAATCGTTAAAGTTTAAGCAAACGGTCGGATGCCCGGTCAAGCAATTTTCGCAATGGCCGCAATAAGCAAACGACAATACGACATGGTCTCCTTCTTCGATCGACGTTACCGCCGATCCCACTTTTTCGACAATTCCTGAGCCTTCATGGCCAAGGACTACCGGAAAAGGGGAAAGCCCTAAATCACGCGCGACAGCGTCCGTATGGCAAACGCCCGATGCCACGATCTTCACGAGCACTTCATGGGCATTCGGCTCCGCGAGTTCCACTTCCTCAAACGTGAAGTCCTCACCCAATCCGTGCGTCACTGCTGCTTTGATTTTCATCGAATCCCTCCTAATTTGGTTTCATTATACTCAACTACCCGGATTAGAAAGGGAGTAAGCATCGGTTGATGTGAATAAATTCAGAAGGGAGTGTACACCGTGTGGAGCTGGAAATATTTGCTTCATGAAGTTTTGCGGTTCTTACCTGCATTCATCACATCTCTACACGCACTTTTGAATTTTCTACCTGCAAAATCCAACTTTCTACAAGAAGTTTCAGCACTTCTACCGGATAACACAAAAAAGCAGCTTGCCGAAGCAAACCGCTTTATTCCTTTTTCCGAAACGGCGCCAGTTTTTCAAGCTGTTTCAAATGATTGACCACTATTTCGGCAATATTTTCATCGTGCGTCTCATAAAATGACCGAGCACCGACCGGATCTTCGATTTCATTGAAGACATGTTGCCCATCTGGCAGCAATAAAAAATCGATGCCGACATAATCGCAATTTAACGCACGGGCAATGCGCAGCACGTCTTTCGCTTGAGCGGCTGTCACCACAAATTTTTCAACTGATGCGCCAAGTGAATAATTGGCTTTGAAGCCATCCGCCGAACTGCGTTTTACGGCGCCGACGATTTCATTGCCAATGACATAAGCCCGGACATCGGCAACATGACCGATAACTGGTTGAAAAATGACGTTCGCGCCGAAATCCGGCATTTCGTCCTGCGACTCAATTTTCACTACTTGTTCGCCGCCATGGCCATCAATCGACTTCACAATGCACGGAAAGTTCTGCGCCTCTCGATATGTTGGAATCACCGGCACACCGAGCAGCAAAAACAATTGATGCGTTTGCCATTTGTCATTCGCCACGCGGTTCACTTCAGCTCGGTTGACCATATAAATGCCTCGGTCTTCCAAAAAACGCGCCGCTGCGGGACGCCGTGCGCGGAATAAAACAAGCGAACCCGTCAATTTCTCACTCAACTGAAGCATTCCTTCTTGGGACCAATCGTCCCATTCCACAAGCTCAAAATCGCCAAACGCCTGCAATTCTTGAATAAACCCACTATTGCGCTGTGCATCTTTTGATTCGTATAACAAGATCATTGCAATTCCTCCAAAATATAAGCGATCATCGCATCCGCCACATTGACGCCGGTGACGTTCAAAATATTGCGGATGTGCGCTGCGGCATTCACTTCGCAGACGAGTGGCTCTTCGTTGTGACCGTACAACAAATCAACGCCCGCGAAAACAGCACCGACCGCTTTCGCAGCATCGAGCGCCATCTTTTGTTGCGCATCGGTCAGTTCAATTGGGGAGGCTTTGCCGCCATTTGTGATGTTCGCCCGGAAATCCGTTTCCGAATGGCGATACATCGCCGCGACGATTCTCTCGCCCACGACGTTGACCCGGATGTCGCGGCCGCGGCTTGAAGCGATAAATTCCTGGAACACAAAATCGACGCCGCTGAGTTCTTCAACTTTCTTGTAAAAGGCCGCTTCGTCTTCAATCAAATACACTTTCATGCCGAACGAGCCATGGCCTTCTTTGATGATCATTGGCAAACCGATATGTGCAATCACGCGTTCGAAATAGCCGCTGTCTCGGATGGAGAAATTCGGGTAGACTTTCGGGGCGATAATGGTTTTCGGCATCGGCAAGCCATATTCCGCCAGGCGGATATATTGCGTGGCTTTGTTATCGCACAAATCGATGATGGCCGGGTCGTTGTAAACAGGCACACCGCGGCTTTTCAGGAAATAGCCGAGCAAAATGTCTTTGTCGAGCATGACCGCAAAGTCAGGCAGTGCCAACGCCTCCGATAAATCCATCATCACTTCGTAATTTTTTTTGATTGCCGCTCTAACGCCTGCCCGTTCTGCTGCTTCAGCGACAAGATTCGCTTGGTCAGCAAATTTATCGGATACCAGGCTGCCGTTATAAATAACCCAACAAGTTGTCATTTCGGTTCCACCTTCGTGTTATAATTATGGTATAAAGTGTACCATGTTTACAGTAGAAAAGAGGCTTGAAATGATAAACGGGCTAGACTCCTATAAAGCAAAATGGAACATCCAGACAGACGCATCCATCAAACCCGGTTTAGACGCCATTACAGCGGCACTCGAGGAACTCGGCGACCCGCATAAAAAAGGCCAGTTTGTCCATTTGGCGGGCACCAACGGCAAAGGGTCGACCGCAGCCATGCTGAAGTCGATTTTACGAGAGCATGGTCTTTCGGTCGGCAATTTCTATTCGCCAGCTATTTTCGATATACACGACCAAATCCAGCTGAACGGTACGCCGGTAACTCCTCAACAGCTCGATGAAGCGATGAAGCAGTTAGCAAACCTGCAAACGCCGCTCACTGATTTTGAACTGCTCACAGCAGCAGCTTTTTTAGTGTTCAATAAATTTGCACCGGATGTAGCCATTATCGAAGCGGGAATGGGAGGGAGATTCGACAGTACAAATGTCATTGATCCAATCATTTCCATTATCCCGTCCATCTCCTATGACCATACAAATTTTTTAGGCGAAACCATCGAAGACATCACCTGGCACAAGGCTGGCATTATCAAAAAATGGAAGCCAGTCATCATCGGAGACCTTCCAGCAGAAGCCCGAGACATTATTCACGCAACGGCCGATGAATTGCATGCGGAAGTGATCGAAGCCCGCCAGCGGATTAATGCTGTCTTGAAGCTGAAAGGGAAGCACCAGCTCCAAAACGCCGGACTTGCGATAGAAGCGGCTCAAGAACTTTTGCAGCTGGAGTATAATGCGCAAAAAGCCGAAAAAGGGCTTGAAAAAGCAGCCATTCCAAACCGTTTTGAAGAAGTTTTTCCAAACGTGATTTTTGACGGCGCACATAACGAGGCGAGCATTGATGCCTTAGCAGCTGCCATCAAAGAAGAATACCCAAACCGGTCGATACATATCATCATGGGCGTGCTGAAAGACAAAAATTATGTACAAATTTTACGGCGATTTGAAGAAGTTTCTGGCCGTTTTACGTTTGTTGATTTCCCGTTCGAGCGGGCCTTGCCTGCCGAAAGTTTATTTAGTGAAAGTAAAAGTAAAATAAAGACAATTCGAACTTTGTATGATATATTACCTGTACAAGATGAAAATGAAGTGACAATAGTCACGGGATCACTTTATTTATTGACAGCAATTCGCAATTCCAATTATAAACTCTTTCAAAATTATTCGACTGCAAGCAAGGAGTTATGATAGGGTAAATATGGTTTTTTATTTGGGGAGAAGATGCCATGCCGATCACTACTAAAAGAAAAATAGTTCTATGGGCTTTGTGGGCGGCAACCGTTCCACCTGGCTTAACATTAATTTATCTGAATTTTCCGCCTCCAGAAATGGATTTTTGGAATATATTTGCATATGGTCTTTTTTTCTTTTTAAGTTGTTTGATGCCAATGAATATCAATGGCGCTTCGACCTACTTAGTTCAATGGGCAACCATCGCTATCTTTTTTAAATACGGAATTTTTGTAGAAATTGTATTCTCTCAATTAGCAATGCTTATAGTAGTACTCCGGAGCCGAACGTCAGAACCGCTGTCATTTAGGATACCGTTTAACTCCATGATGTTTTTCACGACATCGACGTTGGCCGGCTTGGCCTTTTTCGCAATAGGCGGGCAAACCGGATCGTTAAACATTTGGCATATCTTCATGTTCGGATTTGTTTTCCAGTTTACTTCTGTATTAACAAATCAAATTATTTTTTACTTGTACGACCATTTTAACGGCGAACACAGCAAGTTCTTTTCAATCGATGCCATATGGGATTTTTCCATTACGTTCCTTGTTTTCCCTTATGCGCTCGCCATCTACATCGCCGAATCCTATATCGGCTATTCCGCATTGATTTTGCTCGGCATCCCGTTCTTTATTATGAGTGCCATAATGAAAATGTATAACAGCTCGGAAAAAATTAATTACGATTTGAAAAAAGCCGGTGAGATTGGCCATCAGCTCGCGGCGAGGCTTTCGCAGGACGAAGTGCTTGACCAATTTGTCATGCAAGTGGCGACGCTGTTCAAAGTCGATTATGCCTATGTGGTCGACTATCGAGATAATCAGCTGCAGATGCTGAGGATGTATGAAAATGAAGAATTTCAACAGCTGACCGTTCCCCCGATGAGCTATAATGCAGGAGTCGGCGGCAAAGTCATTTTGAACAATAGGCCAATAATTTACGACAAAAAGTCCCAGTGGAAAGACATTGTTACCGGACATATTCCAATCGATTCAGAAAGCATCATGGCAGCTCCTATTGCCCGTAACAACAAAACAGAAGGCGTGCTGATTCTGGCATCCCGCAACAAATACGCATTTGCCAGCCACCAGCTGCAGATTCTCGATATTTTGAGTACATATTTTGCGGTATCGCTTGAAAAAGCGGGCTACGTTCAGCGGGCGATTGAAATCAGCGAACGCTGCGGCTTAACCAAGCTCTACAACTACCGCTATTTGGACAACGCACTTGCAAAATGCATGATCAAAGTGAATGCAGGGGAACTGGAAACCTTGTCGCTCGTCATGATGGACATCGACCGCTTTAAAGGCATCAACGACCAATACGGCCATCAAAGCGGCAATGACATCTTGATCCAGCTCGCCAGGCTCATTGAAGAAGAAGTCGGAGAAGAAGGCACGGTTGCCCGCTACGGCGGCGAAGAGTTCGTCGTCCTCATGCCGAACTACGGAAAAGATTTGGCGCTGCTATTCGCCGAAACGCTGCGAAAACGCATCGAAAAACACGACTTCCAAATCCAAAACGACTTGGATGACGCACGCGAAACATTGAACATCAACATCACCTTAAGCATCGGCGTCTCCACCGCGCCAGACGACAGCGACGACGGCATGGCGTTAATCCGCAATGCGGACCGGGCGCTGTATATCGGAGCGAAGCAGGCGGGCAGGAATAAGGTTGCGGCTTATGCGAAATAAAAAAGAGTGTATAGTAGAGGCAATCGCCTCCGCTATACACTCTTTTTTAATAGCCTCTATCTTTTTCGGTAGGAGTATCGACAGCATAAATGACTGGTTCCTGCTGTTTTAAATCGGAATAGGTGGAGATGATGTCTAAATCGTAAATCACTTGAAGCCGAGATTGTGTTTCTGGTTTGTTCTGTACGGCTACACCTTCAAAATAATCCGTATTTGAAATTCTTGTAGCTCCACTAAAAGAATAGTCTTTCGCACGGCCCCGAATCGCATTTAATACAATTCGTCTCGCTGAAATTCCACCTTCAATTTTCATATTCGATCCAACGCCGAACATTTCAAAATCTTGTTCGGAATAAAAGAATCCTTTAATATAACTTGGGTCGTCATAGTTGACCGAGTTATTTGAAATTTTTATATTGCCTTTAGAGAAAATAATCAAAGACCCGGTTTTAGAACTTGCAAGCGATTTGCCGTTAATTCTTGAGTGGAGAATATTGACGGTTCCATTCACATAAATCAGTGCATTGCTTTTTAAGTCTGCGCCCTGGATAGTCAAATTTCCATTTACATAAATTGGACCATCCAACGTCACATCGGAATATTTTGTAACGTCATAAGAAGTGCTGCCATTCCCAATATCAAGGTTCCCGTTAACGTACATGCCTGTTTTGAATGTAGTATTGGTATTGATTAAGTTAACACTGCCTTTAGTGGAAGCTTGTTTAAATGAATTGATACCACTTAACGTGTAAGTTTCGCTTTCTCCATTTACACGCTGATCTGTGCAACTCCACCAGCTGCATACCCTATTGATGTAATCATGATGAAAATATACTTTAGAAGTTGGAAGGTTTTGTCCACTGATTGTTAAGTTAGATCCAGCATTTACTAAACTGACGCCTGCAGCATTGCTGTAATATTCAAAACTGCTTTTTTGTGCATTTATAGCAATCGGATTTTGAACTGGTTCTCTCGAGACCAATGTAGGAGCGAAACCCGTCCTAAACAAATCTTCAATTTTACTTTTTTCCCCATAATTACTATTGCCCGTAAAATTTGAACGGGTTATGTGAGATGAATAAGTGATGCTATTATTCATCGCATATGCTTTTTTTCCTAAAAAAAGCCGGGCGGAAGGGGTGCCGTCCAATGGAATAGCGGAAGGTGCAACGCTGGGAATCCATTTATCTCCTCCAAGATAGGCATAGCCATTCGTGCTTGTCACAATATCTCCATCTACTTTAATGTCGCCCTTTATGTCAACGCCTCCGTGCATAAGAAGATTGCCCTCTCCGGGTGAAGTGCCATCTGTAGTGTCCATATTCGTTCCGATTGCATACCGCAATGCCTCTGGAGCTGTAGCGGCACCAATCTCAATCTTGCTTGTTAAGGTTTTGTTCGAATTGCCTGCTTTTCCTACACTTTTAAATGTAACAAGTTTTTTTAAGGGATTTGGATTATTATCTTTATCGATCGTATTTACATAAGATTCTATACAAGCCTTATAAGTACCAGTTTCGTTATTGACAGGCAATGTAGCGGTTCCTCCGATACAACGATAGCTATCCAATATTCGTTCAAGCTGGAAAATAAATTCGGTCCGCGGTTTTCCGTTTGCACCAAGAAAAGCAGTAAGTTCACTATTGACTTGGGTAGTGACTAAATCGATTCCTTTTTGGGACAAATCGGATGACTGGGTGATATCTTGCCGGACTTCGTTTTTTGCAGTCCCATTACTGGACATCACAATAAGGCTGGTACCTAAAATGCTAAATAGGATCAACAATACTAGCGTTAATAAAAGAGCATATCCTTTTTCGTTTTTTATATACTTCATTAGTCTTCCTCCATTTTTATAGTTAAATTTACTTTAAAGAAAAAAGAACTAATTAGTCATTAATGATTGAAATTGTATTATTGAATTCGAGACTGTGATTTTGTTTCCCTTTAAGGGTCTTAAGTGAGAAATTTATATTGTAATGAACCCCATCAGTAGATGAAATATTTGGCTTTAATGTCTCAGAAGCGCTGCCGGTGCAGCTATTCGTCACTAGGGAAATGCTATTGTTCGTCAGTTGAATAGCATTTCCTTTGATTTGAACTTGTTTGTTAATAAAACCAGTTTGAGATAACGGAATATTCTTCTTACTGATATAAGACTCAACTACTCCGTTTTTACAGGATTGTGAAAATACAGCCTCGGATTTTTTAGCTATAAACAATTCCGAAATCAAACTTGCCATAATAAGGTCAGCCTCATCCCTTAATTCAGTTTCAACTTTGGTTCTTTGATAATTCGAATAGCCTTGAAACAGAACAGAATAAGCAAGCGCAGCTATGATGCTGAAAATTACTATAGTAGCTAATAATTCAACTAGCGTAATACCTTTTTCCTCTTTCATTTTATTTGCCATATGAAACATATCCTTCCACGGAACTTGAAACTTTTGATTTTACTGCTTCAACTGTTACCACCACTTCTAATAAAGACAAAGTTTTATCCGGATCACTTTGTTTTACTTTCACTATGACATTGTATGATTTGCCATTGATTGGAGTGGGTGCAGGAGTTACTGGAATAACCTTGCACTTTTTTCCTGATTCTAATGGTTGGCATGCGGATGTTGTAAGAGTAGGTGGAAGAGCCCCTAAAAATTCACTCGGCGAGGCTTGAATTCTCTCTAAATAAGCATCTGCCAAATTAATAACTACTAATTTCTCACTATTATGTACGGCCGCCTTGTTCGTATTCGCAAATACCGCCATAAAACTCATCAGCAAAATTGAAATAATTACAAGAGAAGCCAACACCTCAACTAACGTAAATCCTTGCTCATTCTTCATATGACACCTCTTATATCTTTTAATTAGGAATATGTATAAAGTAATGGTTTAAAACTTTAATTATTAAAACTTACTGTTATTTATACCATTTTCCTAGTATGATGACTATATTATCCTTAATATTAACTCAAATGGACCTAGTAAATAAGGATTAATTAATATTTTTTCAAACCTGCTATTATTTATACCATTTATCTTGTATTATAACTATAAAAGATTAGTTGGGAACTACTAATATGAATCCTTTATTTAACATTTTTTAAGGAAATACAGGGAACTTGAGATTTTAAGAAAATAAAGTAATTGTCTAGAAAACTATCTATAGAAAACAGGAGGCTAAACAAATGATCCGAATCCTAATTTTAATCATTGCCGTGGCAGTCGTATTTGCAGTAGCAATGTTAGTTTTAAAAGCCATTCCACAAAAAAGAAAAACGATTGTCCTGGGAAGCGGGGCTGCCGCAGCAGTAATTGCTGTTTTTATGCAATTTTCTTTTCCGCTGTATTTATCGCTCTTGGCAATCGTCGCCGTGTCGCTTTTAGGTGCACTTGTATATATGAAGGTTTTGGAAAAAGAAGAGCTGGAAAATCAGCGTTTGCTTGAAGAGAAAAGAGCACGCAAGCAAGTGAGGAATCCTAGCCAACCCGAAGCGGCTGCTGAACTTGTGGAAGAAAAGCCAATGATTAAAACGACAGGCATGCAAACAATCACTGTGGTCAAGGAGGAACAAGAAGTTGGATAATAAAGTTTTTGGACTGATTTTTTTGGCAATAATGTCTTCAGCACTCTTGTTTTTTGGAGTCGCAAACGCCGGAGCAGCTGCAGTTGATAAATGGCTATTTCCGACTGAAACCTTCGGCGAGCATACATATATCGGCACGACAGACGTTTCCAATATGGAAGTGGCCAGTGCGATGGCTCAGTTTTCCGGAAATGCAGAAGCATGGAAGCAAACGGCCGAATTGCTGGTAACTTACCAAGATGCTACAGCGAGCTATCCTTTAGATAATGCAGAAATTTTAACGGAAGATACGGCAGCACAAGCCGTATCGGGTTCGCAAAACAATTTGATCTACCAATTGTCGAATGAAACAACCGAAGCGTTTTTAATAGAACAATTCCCTGTAACGGAATTCTCGGCTGCAGAAGTTGACTCTGTGACAACGAAACTGGAACAAGCGCTTCAATCAAATCTGGAAAAAACCCACGTAACTATCAGTGACGATTCGCTGTCGGTCAATCGGGAGGTAGTTTCGGAAACATCGATTGACTATCAATTAAAAAGTGCCGGAGTAAATGATTTGCTTGATGCTTTAAACGAATTGCAAATTGCTCCGGAATCTAAATTCTCATTTTTGGATTTTATTGCGGAGATGAATCTTGGAGAAATTACCGATCAGGAACTGACCGAAATCGCTTCAACGATCTATTCCTCGGTTCTGCAAACGAATTTCTCAATTGACGAACGCAGTATTGGAACATCGGCGCCAAAGTCCATTCCGCTTGGGCAAGAAGCAGTCATCAATCGTGCTTTAGGTGTGGATTTGGTTTTTACCAATCCAAATTCAAGTTCGTTTACATTAAATATTGATAAGCAAGGAGATTCATTGAAAGCTTCGCTTAGCGGGTTTCCATTCGTATACGCATATGACGTAAAAGTGGGAAGCGAAGAAAAGGTGAAGCCGCGCTTAGTGAAACAATTTAGTGCGTTTGCATCAAGTGGAACTACGGTTCAAGAAGAAGGCAGCGAAGGAGTGCGAGTGAAAGTGCTTCGTACGGTTGTTGCTGATGGGGAAGAATTGAAAGTTGAAACGGTCTCCACTGACTTTTATCCACCGGTACATCGAATTGAAGTTTACCCATTAACTGCTGCGGCAGACGAAACAGCTCCTGTTGCCCCGGGCAGTACAACAACAGGTGGGACAGTAACTGGAGATGGCCAAACTTCAACTACTCCGGCGGTTCCAGGTACAACTGACCCGACCAACCCAAATACTGTAATTCCAGGAACAACAAATCCAGACACAACTACACCAGACACGGACACGGCAACGGATCCGACGGGAACAGACACAGGAACTGCAGATAAAGATAAAGGCGGTACTACTCCTAACTCAGATAACAAACCGGAGCCAAGTGAACCCGAGTACGATAAAGGCGGAAATTTAATTACCCCTTGATCGGTTTTGAGGAGGAAAAAAGATTGGCGAAAATACGTAAACGGCTAGGAGATATTCTAGTAGAGCATGGTTTATTGACAGAAAATGATTTGTTAGAAGCGTTGCAAACCAAAAAGCCGGAACAAAAAATAGGGGATGCCCTTCTTGAAAAAGGGCTGATCACTGAGCAGCAATTGATTGAAACGTTGGAAGTTCAGTTAGGCATACCCCACGTTTCGCTTTTCCGTTATCCATTTGACCGCAACTTATTTAACATGGTGCCGAAAGAAATCGCGAAGCGGAATCAATTGGTTCCCTTGAAAATAGAAGGCGATAAATTATTCATCGCCATGACCAACCCGATGGACTTTATAACCATCGACGATCTTAGGCTGATGACGGGATTCCACATTCAGCCGGCCATCGCTTCTAAAGAAGATGTCATGAAAACAATTGCGAAATATTACGACGAAGAGTCGTTTGACGATTTGATTGGGGAAATGCCCCAAACGCAGCAAGAACAGCAGGAAGAGATGGGGGACTTGGACGCACCAATCGTCCGTTTGGTCAATCAAATTCTTTCGAATGCTGTTTCTTTAAAGGCAAGCGACGTCCATTTCGACCCTCAAGAAAACCGGGTTCTTGTCCGCTACCGCATTGATGGCTCTTTGAGAACCGAGAAAATCTTGCCAAAAGCGATGCAAGGCATGATTACCGCGCGGATTAAAATCTTAGCAAACTTGGACATTACCGAAAATCGGATTCCGCAAGATGGCCGGATCAAGACACACGTTGATACGCGCGCGATTGACTTGCGAGTTTCATCCTTGCCAACCGTATACGGCGAGAAAATCGTTATGCGGATTTTGGACTTGAGCGCAAACTTGACGGATATTTCAAAACTCGGCTTTAACGATTTGAACATGAAACGATTTATGAACGAAATCGACAAGCCGAACGGAATTATTCTGATTTCTGGCCCGACCGGTTCCGGAAAGTCGTCAACTTTATACGCAGCTCTCAACAAATTAAACAATGAAGAAGTCAACATCATTACTGTTGAAGATCCGGTTGAATACCAGCTCGAAGGCATCAACCAAATCCAAGTGAATACAAACGTCGGATTGACGTTTGCGGCAGGGCTTCGTTCAATCCTTCGGCAGGATCCCGATATCGTTATGGTAGGGGAAATCCGGGATAAAGAAACGGCCGATATCTCGATCCGTGCTTCCTTAACCGGACATTTAGTTTTGAGCACTATTCACACGAATGACTCGATTGCTTCTGTTACGCGATTAATGGATATGGGAATTGAACCATTCTTAGTCACAGCGTCTTTAAATGCCGTAGTCGCGCAGCGATTAATCCGTAAAGTGTGCCGGGATTGCCGGGAAATCCAAGAACCGACTCAGCGCGAACAAGAAATTTTCGCAAAACGCGGTTTAACGATAGAGAAAATTTCTCGCGGAAAAGGCTGCTCGCAATGCAATATGACGGGCTACCGGGGCCGTATGGCAATCCACGAAGTGCTGGTTGTGGATGAAGCGATCAAAGACATCATTAACCGAAACGGCACAGCAGCTGAAATTCGCGAAATTGCTGTTCAAAACAAGACGATTTTCCTCATTGACGATGGGCTATTAAAAGTGAAGGAGGGCATGACAACGACCGAAGAAGTGTTGCGCGTTGCCATGACAGATTAAACCTATGATATCGACAACTTTTATCGATGAAGTTTTAACAGCAGCCAATAAATTAGGCGTTTCGGATATTCATTTAACTGCCGGAATTCCTCCAGTTTTCCGAATGAATGGCGAATTGCGCCGCTATGGAGACCAAATCGTCACTCCGGACCAAACGAAAGAAATCAGCAAAGCGCTGATTCCTGAAAAAGCCTGGGAAGCCTTTGTTTTAAAAGGCGAGATGGATTACTCCTATTCGCTCCCAGGAGTCGCTCGTTTCCGGGTCAACTCGTTTCAGCAGCGCGGTTCGGTATCGCATGCCTTCCGGACCATTTCTGCTGGCGTTCCTACTATTAACCAGTTAAAAATGCCTGCTATTTTAAAAGAACTGGCTGAAACGCATCAAGGGTTGATTTTGGTTACTGGCCCGACAGGTTCCGGGAAATCGACGACGCTTGCGGCCATGATCCGTCATATTAATGAAGAAATGTCTCGACATATCATCACGTTAGAAGATCCGATTGAATATCTGCATAAGCACGGAAATTCAATTATCAACCAACGTGAAATCGGATTTGACACCAATTCCTTTGCAAATGGATTGCGTGCGGCGTTGCGGCAAGATCCCGATGTCATATTAGTTGGGGAAATGCGGGACTTGGAAACGATCACAACCGCTATTACTGCAGCTGAAACGGGCCACTTGGTTATGGCAACGCTCCATACATCCAGTGCCGCTTCTACGATAGAACGGATCATTGATGTGTTTCCTGCTGGCCAACAAGCTCAAGTCCGCACACAGCTTGGCGGTGTATTAAAAGCGGTAGTATCTCAGCGCTTATTGCCGACATCTGACGGCAAAGGCCGTGTAGCTGCGACGGAAATCATGATTAACAACACCGCCATTGCCAATTTAATCCGCACCGAAAAAGTGCACCAAATTCCAAACGTGATATTGACAAACCGTGCGCAAGGGATGCATATGATGTCGACGTCGGTCCAGGAACTTTTGACCAGCGGGAAAATCACACGCCAAACAGCTCACCCTTATTTGAAAGGGGAAGGATAATTTGGGCCGTTTTAAATACGAAGGGCGCGATACGAAAAGTATAAGAACGGGCGTCATGACCGCAGGCAATAGGCGTGAAGCCATTATTAAGCTGCGCGATGAAGGCATTAAAGTCATTGATATAAAAGAAATTGAAACAACAACGCTCCAAAAAGACATCAACATCGGGAATCCGGTAAAACGCGATCATTTCATCATGTTCTTGCGCCAATTTTCGACATTGATGCGGGCAGGGGTGACAATTGTCGATACCGTACGCATTCTTTCGCAGCAAGTTGAGTCTAAGGCGTTAAGCAAAGCATTGGCGACAGTTGAGGATGAATTAAGAAAAGGGAATTCGCTTTCCAATTCATTGGCAAAATATCCGAAGATTTTTGAACCGTTGACGATCAACTTGATCAAGGCTGGAGAAATGTCCGGGAATATTGATGAGTCCTTGGACCGGCTAGCAACGCATTACGATAAAGCATATCAAACGAGGCAAAAAGTAGTTTCAGCACTTTCATATCCAGTAGTTGTTGGGGTATTAGCAATCGGCGTTGTTATTTTTCTTTTAGCAACGATTGTCCCGATGTTTGTTGAAATGTTTGAAGGCTTTGGTGGAGAACTTCCATTACTTACGCAGTTGGTCATGATGGGAAGTGATTTAACTTTGGACTATTGGTATTTAATTGTTTTATCAGTTCTCCTGATTATGGGTGTAATCTGGGTAATGAAGCGGAATGAAAAAGGCAGGATGATATTGGATACGTTGCTTTTGCGTATGCCAATCTTCGGAAAAATCATTAAAAAATCAGCGTTGGCAAGACTTACTAGAACGTTAAGTTCATTGTTTTCAAGTTCTGTCCCAATCTTGCAGGCAATGACTATGGTGGAAAAAGTAGTAGACAATGCCGTCATGTCCAAAGTCATCCTTGCTTCCAGAGATTCTTTGGAACGAGGCGGCTCTTTAACAGAACCAATGAAAAATCATTGGGCATTTCCACCGCTCATACCACATATGATTTCGATTGGAGAACAAACTGGATCTTTGGATCATATGCTGCTTAAAGTTGCGGAGTTTTATGAGCAAGAAGTGGAAGCGGAAACAGATCGAATGAAAGCGTTGATAGAACCACTGATGATTGTTGTGTTAGCTGCTTTGGTTGGGACTATTGTCTTATCGATAATGCTTCCTATGTTCGAAATGTTCAACAATGTAGATAATTTATAACTAAAACAATAAAAATAAATATTAAAAATCAAAGATTCTTCTATTGATTAATCTAAGACTATTGATATAATTAAGCTGTACTAAAGAAGTTCTAAATTTATGGAAAATACAGGAGGAATAAAGATGAAGAAGTTTATGCAGAAAAAATTAAAAGAACAAAAAGGGATGACGTTGATCGAGCTTTTAGCAGTAATCGTAATTTTAGCGATCATTGCTGCAATTGCAATTCCAGCGATTGGGAATATTATTGAAAATAGCCGTTATAGTGCAGTTAAGTCAGATGGATTGAATGTAATCGCTGCTGCACAAATGTATTACACAGAAAATGCTGATAAAGCTACAGTTACAGTTGCCGACTTGAAAACAGCTGGCTTTTTAGAAACAACAGGAAAAATTGCTTCTGGGACTGTCGCTAAACCTGCAACCGCCGGATCTACTGGAGCATTAACTTTAACAGCTGGCCCTTTTAAATTTTCTGGCGAAAAAACAATTGAGTTTAAGAATGCTACAGTTGAATTAATTAATAACGATCCAACTAAAGGTAGTGCAGTCGTAACCACCAAAGTTATCGGTTCATAAAGTTTAAAGGATTTTAATAATTTTTATAGGAGCTGAAAAAATGGCCTTGTCGTTTTTGTCGAAAAAAGCGCGTGTCGTGACAATTACAATAGAAGAAGATGCTATCCGGTATGTAGAGCTAAAAACTACAGAACCGCTTCAATTAAGCCGTGCGGAAGAGATTGCTCTTCCGTCAGGCATCATTGTAGATGGCGAAATTGTCAAGGCGGAAGCGCTTGAATCGATACTCGATGAGGCTGTCAATCAGTGGGGTCTCTCTAAGAAGTCAGTCCGATTCCTCGCCCCTGACGAATTCGTTATCATCCGCAAAGTACCATTCCCTCAAGATGTAAAAGCCGATGAACTGAAAGGCCATTTCTTCATTGAAATCGGCTCGACGCTTTATTTGCCATTCGAAGACCCGGTTTTCGATGTTGTACCATACAACGCTGATACGGAAGCGATCATCATCGCTTCAAAAGAATCGGTAATCCAGTCGTACGAACGATTGTTTGACCACGCCAAACTAAAAGCGGCTGTTGCTGATATTACCCCGCTTGCTTTGTATCGCCTGGCTTACGCGCAGCATAATTTTTCAGAAGACGAACATATTATGATGCTTGATTTGCAGGCGAAAAAAATGACGGTATCCATTTTCCATGAACACCATCCGTTATTTATGCGTTCAGTTGATCTTGATTTAGGATTGGATATTGCTTCCGATCCAGAAGAGATTATGGAAATGATTGAAACCGAAGCTGAAAAGCTGGGGAACTTCTACCGCTATAATATGAATGCCGGCGATTTTGGCATTACCCAAGTTGTTGTTAACGGCACGTTTGACGAGTGGAAAGTGTTTCAAGCTCGCATGGAGTCCCGTTTTTCTGTCCCAGTTTTGCCTATCGCTTTAAAACCCATTCCTTCCGAACAATCGGCAAACGTGCCCGCGCGTTTCAACCGTGCCATCGGTTTAGCCCTGAAAGAGGTGTAACCCAATGTTAGTAGATATTAACTTATTGCCGCAGAAAGAACGGGACCGTCCTGTTATGCTTTTTGCGGCGCTTGGAATTTTAGTGGTTGCTATTCTCATATGGGCTATCTTTTTCTTTATGTCACAATCTCAAACTAACGAACAAACGAAAATCAATGCGGAAGCTTCTCAAGTGGCAGTAGAACAAGCCGCAATACGCGAACAATTGGAAGCGTCTGTCGGCATGAACGAGGAACAGCAATTGAAAGCGACTGTTGATTGGGCGGAAGGCTATCAATTTGATACCATTCCTTTATTGAAAGATTTGGTTTCACGGCTTCCGGAACGCGGATTTTTCGATTCGTTCTCATTTACGAAACCAAATGAAGGCGTTTTGACGATCCAATTCGATACAGCTCGGGAAGCAGCTTATTACTTAACGCAATTAAAAGCTTCGGAATTATTGGCATCTGTAAAATTAGATTCTGTTACAAATGAAGAATTAACTTTAGCTGAAGATGAAACGGATGAAGATTTGGATACTGATGAAGAAAAAATCATCGAAAATCCGCGTTATTTAGCGACGTATAGCTTGGTATATGTGGATAACCGCATCCCTGCAGAAGGTACAGCAGAAGGTGAAGTTGTGGAAACGCCAACTACAGAAGTGCCTGCGGCTGATGCACCAACAGAAGCTCCAGCAACAGAAACACCAGCAGAAGAGCCGCCAGCAGTTGACGCTGCTGCTCCAACAGAAACGGAAGGTGCCGCGCAATGAGCAATTTAACAAAACGCCAAAAAGAAATTGGCTTAGTGGTACTGACGGTTCTTTTACTGTTGGGAAGTGCGGCTTATTCGTATTTCTCGCTTTATGCACCAGCACGGGATGCGCGCGTTCAATCTGAGCAGCTTTTAAGTTCTGAAAAAGAAGTGTTGATTGCACTTCAAGCCCAGCAAAAATCAACGCCGCCAACTGAAAAAATCAGCACGAGCACGCTGCAGCAAAAAGTTTCCGTTGAGCCGTTGACCGATTTAATCTTGCTTCAAATCGAGCAAGCGGAGTTGATTTCGGGAACGCTTGTGACTGCGATTAATTTTGCGGAAGGCCCGATGCAGCTTTTGCAGCCGGTTGAAGGCTTGGAAAACCTGCAGGAAGTGTTGACGACTGTTGAATTCAATGCGAAAGATTACAAAGGCATCACTGCCTTTATTAAAGAAATCGAAGCGATGAAACGCATCATGATCGTCGATTCGATCGATTTTGCAGCAAATCCGGAAGTGACGGAAGAAGTTCAAGAAAATGAACCATTGACCGTTTCGGTCCAATTTTCCGCCTTTTTCCGCCCTGACCTGATTCAATTGCAAGATACTTTGCCAAAAGTCGATTCTCCGTCGCCTGCGAAAAAGCAGAACCCGCTGCCGCAAAACGATGGCACGGATCTTGTGGTTTCTGGTGAAGATGAGGAAGAAGAAGTGGAAACAACAACCGTAACACCTTCATCAGAAACAACCACTACTACGGCAACGCCGGAAGCAGGAACAACTACAGCAACACCTGCAGAAGGGGCAACTACGGCACCAGTGGCTCCTGAAACAGAAGTGGAAACAGAAGAAGATAAAGCCACTCAAGATGAAGTTTCTTCGGTCGAACAGGAAACCGAAGCGCAAGTTGCGGGCGTTTCTACTGAAAAAATTCATCAAATAGCAGCAGGCGACACGCTTTCTGCTATTTCGGTTGAGTATTTTGGCAATGACGGGTATGTGGCGCTTCTCCAAGAAGCGAACAACCTGGAGGACAGCTCGCTAATTTTAGCGGGCACTGATTTGATTATTCCTGCGCTTTCTTAATATTCTTTGGTTTGTATTACTATATAAAGGGGTCACTATGACTATTACATACGCTGTTTTCTTTTTTATATTCGGGCTTGTTTTCGGTTCATTCTTTAATGTGGTAGGCCTCCGTGTACCTAAAAAAGAGTCGATCGCTTATCCTCCGTCCCATTGCACAAATTGCAACCGCCAGTTGACGGCGCTTGATTTGGTGCCAGTTTTGTCGTTTTTATTTTTAAGAGGTAAATGCCGCACTTGCGGTTCGAAAATTCACTGGGTCTATCCGTTGATGGAATTTATCACGGGGAGTTTGTTTGCGCTGTCGTTTTTGCATTTCGGGTTTACGCCGGAATTGATCATCGCGATTCTTTTTGTCTCACTGCTCGTCATCATCACCGTTTCGGACATTGCGTACATGCTGATACCGGATAAAGTGCTGCTGCCGTTTGCTGCAGTGTTATTAGTGCTGCGTTTTTTTATTCCGCTCGATCCGTGGTGGAATAGTTTGCTTGGTGCGGTCGTTGGTTTCTCGCTGTTGTTTTTAATCGCGATTATTTCAAAAGGCGGCATGGGCGGCGGCGACATCAAATTGTTCTTTGCCATCGGCCTCGTACTCGGTGCGAGCGGCTCGCTCCTGACGTTGTTTTTTGCTTCGCTTATCGGCGCGATTGCTGGAATTGTCCAAATGCGCATCAAGAAACAAGGGCGAAAGACGCCTGTGCCGTTCGGGCCGTCGATTGCGCTCGGTTCGTTGATCGTCTATTTTTACGGAAATGCTGTATTGGATTGGTATTTTAATATTTTGGGATGAACTATTGGTTTTTTCCTGTTTATTTGAGTTGCTGAATTTTCAACAGGCAGCTCTGCTTTCCTATGCCTAAATAAATTCTTTGCCGTTTGCTTCTACAGGCATCTGATCCATAAGTTTAAATATTTTTTTAAAAGCCGCCGCCATCGCTTTCTATAAAAATTGCCACATCAAAAATGATTTTTGGTCCGGAGATAATCCGCCAAAAATCATTTTTCGCGTTTCAGAGACAATTTTCAATCTGCAGCGAATTGGGTATGATGCAATAAAAAGGAGGAATACATAATGAAATTTACCGCTAACCACGAAATTGTTCTCGCATCTCAATCACCACGCCGTAAAGAGCTCTTACAGACGCTCGGCCTTGCGTTTCAAACGGTGCCAAGCACAAAGGACGAACCGGACCCAGCGGGCTTTAAAACGGCGATGGGCTACGTAATCGAATGCGCGGCGCAAAAAGCGAAAGAAGTGGCGAAAAAGCATCGCAGTGCTGTGGTCATTGGATCGGATACGATCGTTGTATTGGATGGCGAAATTTTGCTGAAGCCGAAAGACAAAGCGCAAGCCATGCAATTTTTACACAAGTTGTCAGGGAGAAGCCATGACGTGATTACGGCGATTACAGTGCTGTATGGCAAAGAAGAAATGTCGTTCTATGAACTTGCCAAAGTGACATTTTTTGAGCTTTCGGAAGAGTGGATTGAAGCCTACACCGATACAAGCGATCCGTACGATAAAGCAGGCGCATACGGCATCCAAACGGCTTCCAAGTTATTCGTAGAAAAAATAAATGGAGATTACAACACAGTCGTCGGCTTGCCGATTGCAAGCCTTGCGCAAAAACTAGCGCAAGCAGGCTATATTTCACTGGAAAAGAGCCAAGTCCAATGCTGACGGAGCAGACACTGATGATCCGGGATGTCCATGTTGCCGACCGGCCGCGTGAACGGCTAGTCAACCAAGGAGCTACTAGCCTTTCAAACCAAGAGCTGCTCGCGATTTTATTGCGTACGGGCACGAAGCAAGAGTCCGTGCTGCTGTTAGCCAATCGCTTACTGACGCATTTCGAGCAAATTCAGCAGCTGAAAGACGCGACCATTGAAGAAATGACAGCCATCAAAGGCATCGGCCAAGCTAAGGCGGTCCAACTCTTGGCCGCCGTAGAACTTGGGCGGCGCTTATCCTCGAAGCAAACCGATGTCAAGTTCACAATCCGTTCTCCAAAAGATGCCGCCTCTTATTTGATGGCGGACATGACTTCACTCAAACAGGAACATTTCGTCGTGTTGTTTTTAAATATTAAAAATCAAGTGATGCACCGGCAGACGATTTTTGTCGGCAGTTTAAATGCCTCAATCGTTCATCCACGGGAAATTTTCAGGGAAGCCGTCAGGAGGTCGGCCGCTTCGATTGTCTGCGCGCACAACCATCCGTCTGGGAACCCGGCCCCATCTCCAGAAGACATTGACGTGACCAAGCGTTTAATGGAAGCAGGAAGCATCATAGGCATTGAACTTTTGGACCATGTGATCATAGGGGACCATCAGTTCACATCTTTGAAAGAAAAGGGATATATGTAGTACTGTTTATTTCTCTTCGTATCGTCTATAATAAAAAGTATTGTGCAAACTCTATGGCTTATAGGCATATACAGAAGGGAAGAATTCACGTGTTTGGAATTGGATCAAAAGATGTAGGAATTGACTTAGGTACTGCAAATACACTGGTTTTTATTAAAAATAAGGGGATCGTTCTTCGCGAACCGTCCGTTGTAGCAAAAAACACACATACGGGTGAAATTGTAGCTGTCGGAAACGATGCGCGCAATATGATCGGCCGTACTCCAGGATCGATCGTGGCGATCCGTCCGATGAGAGATGGCGTTATCGCAGATTACGATACGACCACTGCAATGATCCAATACTATTTGAAAGAAGCAATGAAAGCAGCAGGCGGCGCTTGGAAAAAACCAAGTGTTATGGTTTGTGTTCCTTTTGGCATTACTTCTGTCGAACAGCGTGCTATTATTGATGCGTCACGCCAAGCCGGCGCACGCGAAGCATTCACCATTGAAGAACCGTTTGCGGCGGCAATCGGCGCTAATTTGCCTGTTTGGGAACCTATGGGCAGCATGGTCGTCGATATTGGTGGCGGAACTACAGAAGTAGCAGTCATTTCACTTGGAGGAATCGTAACTAGCGAATCAATCCGAGTGGCAGGCGATGCGATGGATGTTGCCATTAGCCAATACATTCGCAAAACGTATAACTTAACGATTGGCGAGCGCACAGCCGAAGCGATTAAAATTGAAATCGGTTCAGCTAAAGTTTCAACGGACGCTGAGAAAAACATGAAAATGGACATTCGCGGCCGCGATTTGTTGACGGGGCTGCCGAAAACCATTGAAATTTCATCTGAAGAAATTGCAGATGCGTTGAAAGAAGCAGTAGCTGCGATTGTTGAAGGCGTGAAAAAGACGCTTGAAACGACACCGCCGGAATTGTCGGCAGATGTCATGGAACGCGGCATCGTCCTTACCGGAGGCGGAGCGCTGCTGAAAAACTTGGACAAAGTGATCGCTCAAGAAACGATGATGCCTGTTATCATCGCGGATGATCCGTTAGACTGTGTTGCAATTGGTACTGGCAAAGCGTTAGACAACATTGATCAAATTCGTCGCCTGCAATCACAGAAATAAGGAGGATTGCCGTAATGCCATCGTTTTTTTCGAACAAGCGGCTTATCTTGCTGCTTTTGGGCGTCATCCTGCTCGTTGCCTTGATTTCGTATTCTCTTCGAGACCGCGACAATGTGTCGCTGCCGGAGCAAGTCATAAAAGATGCAGTGGGCGTCGGGCAATCGATTTTTTCGGGCCCATCCCATTTTGTAACTGGAATTTTTGATAACGTTGATTCACTCTTAAATACATATGAGGAAAATCAGCACTTAAAGGCGCGCTTGGAAGAGTTTGCCGGCGTGCAAGCCGAAGTGACGGATTTGCGCTCAGAAAATAGCGAGCTAAAAGAACTTGTCGGCAAACAAGAAGACCTTCGGGACTTTAATCCAATCCAAGCAACGGTCATCGCCCGCAATCCCGATCAATGGGAAGAAAAAATTATATTGAATAAAGGCACATCGAGCGGCGTTAAAAAAGACATGGCCGTGATGACTGCGCAAGGACTGATCGGCAAAGTCACGTTAACGACGTCATTCACGTCGACCGTCGAGTTGATTTCCACGCAAAACCCGAATTACCGGGTTTCTGCGATGGTGCTCGGCGGCAAGCAAGATGTTTACGGATTGATAGAAGGCTACGATCCGGAACGCCGGGAACTTCTATTGAAACGCATCGATGCTGACATTGATTTAAAAGAAGGCCAGCAAGTCGTTTCGAGTGGACTCGGAGGAATTTTCCCGAAAGGTTTGCTGATTGGGGAAATTACCGAAATCGAAATTGATGAGTTTGGATTGACGAAACTCGCGTATATCAAACCGGCCGCTGAATTTTCATTGCTGAACCACGTCATGATCGCTGACCGGGTGATGCCTGATGCGAACGGGGAAGACAATGGGAAAACGGAAGAAGCGGGAGATGATGGATCATGATTCGTCTCCTGATTCCGTTGATCAGCATCGCCTTATTTTTCATGGAGCCGATTTTTGGGTTGTTTTCGCCGCTGCAGCTTGATGGCGGCTATTATTACATCGTTCCCCGTTTCCTTATCATGTTTTTGATTTTTGTGGCCGTTTATTACGACATGAAGCATGCAGTCTATTACGGATTATTTTTCGGGCTCTTGTATGATGTGTTTTTCATTGATATTATTGGATTATATTCTTTTTTGTATCCTGCCATCTGTTTGATCGCAGGGTATATCGTAAAGTCGATACACCGCCATTTGTTGGTGACTACGGTCCTGACGCTTGTTCTGACGGCATTGTTCGAATTCGTACTTTATCAGTTTTTTAGATTTATATCACTCGTCTCAATGCCGTTGGATGAATTTTTGAGCACCCGTTTGCTTCCGACGATGATTGCAAATTCGTTGTTTTTGCTGTTGCTCGGATGGGTGTTTAAAACAGTTATCGATGCTCGTTTAATCGAGCGGGAAAAAAACCCAAGGTTATCTTAATGAAAGCGCAGGTGTCACATTTTTGAAGAATCTTGTTTATATCAGAGGGACGAAACAAGGGCTTGTTCTGCAGCTGGATGACCAGTGTTCTTACACCGATCTGTTGGCTGAGCTGCAGGCAAAGGTGTCAGACCCTGCGCTTGATGGCAGTGCGGAAGTACAAGTCAATCTGGGCTACAGGTATTGCACCGAAGCCCAGTTTAAAGAACTCGTCTCGGTCATTCAAAGCAACTCTCATTTGCGCGTATCGATGATGAGAAGCGACGTGATCACCATTGAAGAATGCAACCGCCGCATCCAGGAGCGCCAATCCGAGACGTATGTCGGAATTGTGCGTTCTGGCCAAGTGGTAAAAGCAGAAGGCGATCTCGTCGTTGTAGGGGATGTGAACCCGAACGCCAAAGTAGTGGCCGGCGGCAATATTTATGTGCTGGGCCGATTAAAAGGGCAAGCGCATGCCGGAGCCAATGGCAACCGGGAAGCGGTCATTGCCGCTTCCTGGCTGGAAGCGACCCACATCAAAATTGATGACGTGCTGGAGACTATGACCGACGAGTTGACCGTATTATCCGAACAGCCGGAAATGGAATGCGCTTATTTACATACAAATGGCCATATCATTATTGACCGTTTGCAGGAATTGCGATATATACGGCCAGAAATTTCAACGTTTAAAGGAGGAAGCTAATGTGGGAGAAGCAATAGTTATTACATCAGGCAAGGGAGGCGTCGGTAAAACGACGACAACTGCCAATCTCGGCACTGCATTGGCTCTTCAAGGAAAAAAAGTATGCTTAATCGATACAGATATAGGTTTACGGAATTTAGATGTTATTCTAGGCCTCGAAAACCGGATCATTTACGATTTGGTAGACGTCCTAGAAGGCCGCTGCAAAGTCCACCAGGCGCTTGTCAAAGACAAACGCTTTGAAGACATGCTGTATTTATTGCCGGCTGCGCAAACTACCGACAAAAATGCCATCAATCCGGAACAAATGAAAGCCTTGGTGTCCGAGCTGAAAGAAGATTATGATTTTGTCATCATCGACTGCCCGGCCGGCATTGAGCAAGGTTATAAAAATGCCGTAGCGGGTGCAGACCGTGCCATCGTCGTCACCACTCCGGAAATTTCCGCTGTACGAGATGCCGACCGCATCATCGGGCTTCTTGAACTTGAAGAAAACATCGAACCGCCAAAACTGATCATCAACCGCATCCGCCCGCATTTGATGAAAGCGGGCGAAGCGCTTGATGTCAATGAAATCACGACGCATTTGTCGATTGATCTGCTGGGAATCATCGCAGATGACGAAAGTGTCATCTCGAGCTCAAACCGCGGAGAGCCTGTCGTGATGGATCCGTCTAACCGCGCAGCACTCGGCTACCGCAACATCGCGCGCCGCTTGCTTGGCGAATCGGTTCCGTTGATGACCATGGAAAAACAGAACCAAGGCGTGTTTTCTAAAATAAAAGCGATTTTCTCGAAATAAAACAAGAGCCTCCGTTGAAAAACGGAGGTTTTTACTTTGAAGAAAGATTGACGGTGTACTCAAGATACCAGGTTTTCTTCAAGACATTTCGGGAAATCTAAAAGCAAAAGGGGTCTGTTGCTAGTAGAGCGGCATACATGATGGCCAGGGACAGGGCTTCTTAAGAAAACTGTTGACTCGCGTGCGTCTACGTGATATTATTCAAATGTTATGTTTGTAGCGCACCCGTGCTACAACCGCTCGAATCAGGTCATTAAGCGTTCGCGGATGCGGATCACCTGAATAGGCGAGTCTTAGTCTAAGAGGAGGTGCAAGGATATGTACGCAATTATTGAAACTGGTGGTAAACAAATCAAAGTTGAAGCGGGCCAAGAGATCTACGTTGAGAAATTGAACGGAGAAGCTGGTGACGTAATCACATTTGACAAAGTTCTATTTGTAGGTGGAGACGATTCTAAAGTAGGTGTTCCTTTTGTTGAAGGAGCTACTGTGTCGGCAACTGTTGTTAAAAACGGCCGCGCTAAAAAGATTACTGTTTTCAAATACAAAGCGAAAAAGAACTACCGTAAAAAACAAGGTCATCGTCAGCCATACACAAAATTGACTGTTGATGCAATCAACCTGTAAGAAATGATACGAGTCAACGTTATCGAATCGTCAAACCGCATTTCATCTTTTGAAATGTCGGGCCATGCCGACTTTGCTGAACACGGACAAGATCTCGTATGTGCTGGAGCGTCTGCTGTCTCTTTTGGAGCGGTGAACGCCATTATGGAGCTGACGAAAATCGAACCCGAAATTGAGCAGGCGGACAGCGGCTTTTTAAAAGTCACTTTTCCGAAAGGCTTGGATGAAAAAACAGACGAACAAGTTCAACTGCTTGTGCGCGCGATGATTGTTTCATTGAAAACGATTGAGCAAGATTATGGGAAATATATAAAAATAACCTTCACAGCTTAGGAGGTGGAACAGAATGTTAAGATTAGATCTTCAGTTTTTTGCATCCAAAAAAGGTGTAGGTTCAACGAGAAACGGACGTGACTCAGAATCTAAACGCCTTGGCGCAAAACGTGCAGACGGCCAAGAAGTTACTGGTGGCTCAATTTTATACCGTCAACGCGGTACTAAAATTTATCCAGGAGAAAACGTTGGACGCGGCGGAGACGATACACTTTTTGCTAAAATCGACGGAATCGTACGTTTCGAACGTTACGGACGCGACAAGAAAAAAGTTAGCGTATACCCAGTAGCACAAGAAGCTTAATAAACAACGAAGGGGGCTGCTTTTGGCAGCCCTTTTTATTTTTTCTTTTAGGAATTTTTAACCGAAAATTGGTATACTGGGAAGAGAAGCTGGCATAGGAAGTGACGTATGGAAAATACGCTGACAATGGCACAATCGCTTCGGCATGCGCGCCATGATTTTTTAAATGAGTTGCAATTAATCAACATGAATTTGGACCTTGGCCGCATTGAGCAGGCACAAGCAATAATTCGTTCGCATGCTGAAGCGGCTGTGCAGTTGAGCCGCTTATCGGCATTGAAACTGCCGAAGACGGAAGAATGGCTATTGGTTTCAAAATGGCGGTTCCCAGAATTGCATTTTGAACTGGCATGCGATGCCCGAAAAGCTCCAGTCCAGCGGGATGCTGAAATGGCTGAAGCGCTGGAAGCGGTTGTCCAATTGCTTATAAAACAGATGGATCCGTGGGAAAAGCACCAAAGCCAATTGATGGTTTCGGCTGACAGCTCGTGGTTTAAGATAGAGTTAGAAGTGGATGGAAAGTGGCCGGATATGGAATTGCCGGTATTTTCACAGCTGCATGTAGGAAAAGAGTGTAAGTCGGGCAGAACAATTTTTTCTGTCCGTGCACAGATGGAGGGATAATTATGTTTGTCGATCACGTAAAAGTTTATGTTAAAGGTGGCGACGGCGGGGATGGCATGGTAGCATTCCGCCGCGAAAAATATGTACCGAACGGCGGACCTGCCGGCGGAGATGGCGGCAAAGGCGGCAATATCGTCTTTATCGTTGAAGAAGGCTTGCGCACGCTGATGGATTTCCGTTACAAGCGGATCTTTAAAGCAGACCGTGGAACACACGGCATGAGCAAAAACCAGCACGGTGCCAAGGCGGAAGATACATTCATCAAAGTTCCGCCGGGCACTGTTGTAAAAGATGCCGATACCGGCGAAACGGTTGCTGATTTGGTTGAACATGGCCAAACAGCCATCATCGCTAAAGGCGGGCGCGGCGGACGCGGAAACTCACGTTTTGCAACGCCAGCCAATCCCGCTCCGGAATTATCGGAAAAAGGCGAACCGGGCTTTGAGCGCAACGTCGTTTTGGAACTGAAAGTGTTAGCGGATGCCGGCCTTGTCGGATTCCCGAGTGTCGGAAAATCGACTTTGCTGTCGGTTGTGTCGGCTGCGAAACCGAAAATTGCTGAATACCATTTCACGACGATCGTGCCGAACCTCGGCATGGTGGAAACGGAAGATCAGCGCAGCTTCGTTATGGCCGATTTGCCAGGATTGATTGAAGGCGCACACCAAGGTGTTGGGCTTGGCCATCAATTCTTGCGCCATATTGAACGGACGCGTGTTATTATCCACGTCATCGACATGTCTGGCGTTGAAGGCCGCGATCCTTACGAAGATTACGTAACAATCAATGAAGAATTAAAACAATACAATATGCGTTTGACTGAACGACCACAATTGATTGTGGCGAACAAAATGGATATGCCGGATTCGGAAGAAAACTTGGAAGAATTCCGCAAAAAGTTGCCGGAAGATGCCCGCATTTTCCCAATTTCCGCATTATCCCGTAAAGGGCTGAGCAACCTATTGTTCGCGATTGCCGATGTTATTGAAGTGACACCGGAATTCCCGTTGATCGGCGAAGAAGTTGACGAGTCGAAAAGCACGGTTCTTTACAAGCACGAAACCGATGCAGATGGCTTTACGATTACACGCGATCCAGATGGTTCATTCGTCTTGAGCGGTTATGCGATTGAACGTTTGTTCAAAATGACGGACTTTTCACATGAAGATGCGATTCGCCGATTTGCCCGCCAAATGCGCGGCATGGGAATTGATGATGCTCTTCGTGAACGCGGAGCTGAAAACGGCGACACGGTCCGTTTACTTGAATTTGAATTCGAATTTATGGACTAAGCATCCGCTTAGCAAAGGTTTTCTCGATCTGGAGGTTGCTTGAATGAAGGATATCTCGGAACAACGGTATTATTTAGTACGCGAGGACGTCTTGACCGAAGCGATGCAAAAAACGCTTGAAGTGAAGAAGCTGCTGCAACGGGATCACTTATCGATTCTGGAGGCAGTGGCAAAAACCGGCCTTTCGCGCAGTGCTTTTTACAAATATCGGGATGCGGTATTTCCGTTCCATTCAATTGTTAAAGAGCGGATTTTAACCATTTTTCTTCAATTGGAGGACCGGGCAGGGACGCTTGCGACCCTCCTTCAGTCTGTCGCAGAAGCACGCTGCAACATTTTGACGATCCATCAGACGATTCCGATCCAAGGACGGGCAAATGTCACGCTGTCGTTGGACGTAACGGCGATGGAGATTGACTTGGAAGCATTTTTGCAGCAGCTGAAAAAACTCGATTTTGTCGAATCGGCAGACGTTGTTTCAAGTGGCTCATTTTAATAAAAGAAAACGGACATTCAGTGGGGGCGCTACCTCTGCTGGATGTCCGTTTTCAACAAGGATTACCGGCCAGTGTTTTTTCGCTTGCAGAAGGGGGAGCCAGTGACCGTTAAAACAGGATAAAGGTGGGGTAGTATGGCAGAACAATCAAGGCAAACCCGAATTTCTTTCTTAGGGCCGGAAGCGTCATTTACGCATTTGGCTGCTTTAAAAGTGTTTCCAGAAAGCTCCTTGCTTCCGTTTACTACCATTCCAGAATGCATAGAAGCAGTGGCTGAAGACCGCGTTGATTACGCGGTCGTGCCGCTGGAAAATGCATTGGAAGGGTCAGTGCCGCTGACGATCGATTATTTATTCCATGAAGCGCAGCTTTACGTGACGGCAGAAGTGCTGTCGCCGATCGAACAGCATTTATTGGTGCACCCGGAAAACCGGGGCGCCGAATCGTTTGAAGCAATTTATTCGCATCCTCATGCATTGGCACAATGCCATAAATTTTTGTTTTATACGTACAGAAGCACGCCGCTCGAGCAGTTCAGTTCCACATCCGCTGCCGCCAAAATGGTCAGCGAGCTGCCAGAACGCCCGATTGCCGCAATCGGCAATGAATTTTCGGCGGAGAAATACGGGCTTGATATTTTGCACCGCGATATCCACGATTTCCATTTTAACCACACGCGCTTTTTTGTGCTGTCGAAAGCAAACCACAAATTGAACGTGGCGGGGCATGATGAAGAAATCAAAACCACATTGATGATTTCCTTGCCGGAAGACGACCGTTCGGGAGTTCTTCACCAAGTGTTGTCGGTGTTTGCGTGGCGCAAGCTCAATTTGAGCAAAATCGAATCTCGGCCGCTTAAAACGGGTCTCGGCAATTACTTTTTCATCGTTGACGTGTTGGCAGACGAAAATGTCCCAATGATGAAAGGCGCATTCGAAGAACTTAGCGCAATCGGCTGCAGCGTGAAAACGCTCGGCTCGTACTATACGTATAAATGAAGGCAGCCCTTCCGTGAATTTTGCGGAAGGGCTTTTATAATGTGTGAATTTGGCGAGGCGCAAGCAAATCATGAGGAACCTAATTAAAATAAGGGGAATGAACAAAAAAATGTAATTACACACAGAAATTTATAATTTCGCACATAAATATAAAATATCACACACAAAATACAAATAACGAACTTAAATTTAGGTAAGTGCACGTAAATCACTGCTGCGAAAATAAAACCAGAACCCGCTAGCCGGATTCTGGTCTTCTTTTATTCCGTTTCTTCCAATAGGAAACCATGCGCGCGCATCGCGGATACGGCTTGTTCGAGTGTGGCAACGTTTGGTGCGGTAATGGTATGGAGGTGGTAGCCGCCGGTCAATTCAAGCAAGTAGCTAGCCCCCGTGTCCCGGACGCGTTGCATAAATGCTTCCACTTCGCGTTCGTTTGAAACGTGGATGCCAGCGGTTAGTTCGCCGTAAACGGGATGCTCAACGATAACGTCTTTAACTGTGACGCCTGCGTTCACCAAAACTTTGAGTTCAGTTTCGGTGTCTTCTTTTTTGTGAAGGCAAGCAATTGAGCGGCTGATGCCGTCATTAGTACGGTCGTTTAAATACAGATAGCCTTGGCTCGTGGCGATGATCGGTTCGCCTTTTGCTTTTAGTAAGGTCATGTCACTGACGATTACTTGGCGCGAAACGTTCGCAATCGCTGCAAGTTCACTGCCTGTTAAAGGCGATGCTGCGGTTTTTATTTTATCTAACAAAATTTCTCGGCGCTGTTCGCCGTATAATTTTTTCATTGGGAACCTCCGCGTAATAGAATGAATAATTTTATTTTACCACGGCGCAATTACTAACGGGTTTATTTCGTCTAATGCGAACAAATATGCTATAATCAGTAGGTTGAATTAAAGGGGAGACTTACATGTACGATTACATAAAAGGGACGGTCACACGAGTGACGCCTGAGTTTTTAGTGGTAGAACAGCAAGGAATCGGCTGGCAAATTTTCGCGCCGAACCCGTATTCGTTCGGCTCGGAGGAGCTGCAAGTGTTTTTGCATCATCATGTCCGTGAAGATGCGCAGCTGTTGTTCGGTTTTCCGACGCTTGAACAGCGGGAGCTTTTCCGCAAACTTATTTCCGTTTCAGGCATCGGGCCAAAAGGGGCGCTCGCGATCTTAGCAAGCGGTCAGCCGCAGCATGTTATTGAAGCAATTGAACGAGAAGACGAATCCTATTTGGTGAAATTCCCAGGCGTCGGCAAAAAAACGGCGCGCCAAATGATTTTGGATTTGAAAGGCAAGCTTGCTGAATTTTTTGGAGAGCCATTGGAATCGCATGAGCCGCATGGTTTGTTTGCGAATGACGACTCAGAACTTGAAGAAGCGATGCTGGCACTCGCGGCGCTTGGCTATTCCGAGCGGGAAATTGCGAAAGTGAAGCCGAAGCTGAAAGATCTGGACCTGGATACCGAAGGCTATATGAAAAAAGCGCTGCAGCTTTTATTGAAATTAAATTAAAAGAAAGGAGGCGAACGGCATGGAAGATCGGGTTATTGGAGGCGAAATTTCCGAGTTTGATGAACGCTTCGAGCAATCGTTGCGCCCGCAGTTTTTGGCGCAGTATATCGGCCAGCATAAAGTAAAACACAATTTGGAAATTTTCATCGAAGCTGCGAAAATGCGCGAGGAAAGCCTTGACCATGTACTGTTGTACGGGCCTCCTGGATTAGGGAAAACGACTCTAGCCGCAGTCATTGCTAACGAAATGGGCGTCAACATCAAAATGACGAGCGGACCTGCGATTGAACGTCCGGGCGATTTAGCTGCGATCGTGTCGTCGCTTGAGCCTGGAGATGTGTTATTCATCGATGAAATCCACCGGCTCAACCGATCGATTGAAGAAGTGCTGTATCCGGCGATGGAAGATTTCTCGCTCGACATCGTCGTCGGAAAAGGGCCGACCGCGCGATCCGTGCGCCTGGACTTGCCGCCGTTTACATTGATCGGCGCTACCACGCGCGCCGGTGCTTTGTCGGCACCACTGCGCGACCGTTTTGGCGTGTTGTCGCGCCTGGAGTATTACGACACCGAAGCGCTGACTGAAATCGTGGTGCGCAGTTCGAAATTATTTGAAGCAGACATCGACCCGATGGCGGCGGTTGAAATCGCACGCCGTTCCCGCGGGACCCCGCGTATCGCCAACCGATTGCTGAAGCGGGTGCGTGATTATGCGCAAGTCCGCGGCACCGGTTCGATTACGATGGACATGGCCAATCAAGCACTCGAAATGCTTCAAGTTGATCCGCTCGGGCTCGACCATATTGACCATAAGCTTCTGACCGGCATGATCCACCGATTCCGGGGAGGACCGGTTGGCTTGGATACGATTGCTGCGAGCATCGGCGAAGAATCGACGACGATCGAAGACGTCTACGAGCCGTATTTGCTGCAAATCGGCTTTATCCAGCGGACCCCGCGCGGACGCGTCGTTACCTCCTCCGCATACGAGCATTTCAATATTGAAATGCCGGAGTGAGAAAAATTATATCTACTTATATAAATTGAACTAAGTATTCGACGTGTCGCTATCCCGCAGGCAAGACATTGACCGAAGGTAGTTCGTTAGATAGTCTTTGCGACGAAGTGCGTAGCATTGCAGGAGCAACGCTCTTTCATGTTTCGAAGCTAGCGTAGCGATGCAGAAGCAGTTGGGTTTTCTCCGCTGTTTTGCTCCATATCTTCTAGCCTGCTAGCAGTAATAGAACTCCCCTGCTAATCATCTCGTCTGGCAGTAAGAACTGTCTTAGCTTCGGCGCGTCCAGGGGCTCGGCTTATTGCAGGAGTTCTGCCCAAAGCGATCGAAGCGACTTATAAAAGTATCTTTTTTAGTTCTACTTATATAATAGGTGATAAAAAAATGGAGCAAAATAGTCCAGATGCCTGCGACAAGCAAAGCTATTTTGCATAATGTCTAAAAATCACCAAACCCTACTATAAAGGAAGAATCCATATGAATGTAAACGATTTTGATTTTGATTTGCCGGAACAATTAATTGCACAAACCCCGCTTCTCGACCGAACGTCAAGCCGGCTATTGGTCATGAACAAAGAAACGGGCGACGTCACACACCGATATTTCCGCGACATCACTGAGCATTTACACGCCGGGGACGTTCTCGTGTTAAACGATACACGCGTCTTGCCGGCCCGATTAATGGGCGTCAAAGAAGACACTGGTGCACATATTGAGTTGCTGCTTCTGAAGCAGATTGAAGACGATGTGTGGGAAACTCTTGTTAAACCTGCGAAAAAAGTGAAAATCGGAACCGTTGTGTCATTTGGGGAAGGCTTGCTGCGCGCAGAATGCACCGCCATCCTGGACCATGGCGGCCGCCACTTTAAAATGATCTACGATGGCATTTTCTACGAGATATTGGATCAATTGGGTGAAATGCCATTGCCTCCGTATATCCGCGAAAAACTCGAAGACCAGGACCGCTACCAGACCGTCTTTGCAAAAGAGCGCGGCAGTGCTGCGGCTCCGACGGCCGGCCTTCATTTCACCGAGGAATTATTGGATGAAATCCGCGCAAAAGGCGTGGAAATTGCGTTTATCACACTGCATGTCGGGCTTGGCACTTTCCGTCCGGTGAGCGTTGATTCGATCGAAGACCATGCTATGCATTCGGAATTTTATCGCATCACCCAAGAAACGGCAGACGTCATCAATCAAGCTAAGCGCCGAGGCGGACGCATCATTTCCGTCGGGACGACATCTACGCGGACACTTGAATCCGTGGCCAATAAATTCGGCGGCGAGCTTCAAGAAGACAGCGGCTGGACTGATATTTTCATTTTCCCGGGATATGAATTCAAAGCGGTCGACGGCTTGATCACCAATTTCCATTTGCCGAAATCGACATTGGTCATGCTCGTTAGCGCGCTTTCCAACCGCGATTTTATTTTGCATGCATACAACGAAGCGATCACTGAACAATACCGCTTCTTCAGTTTTGGAGATGCGATGTTTATTGAACCACAGAAAAAGGAGACTATTCATGACAGCAGCAGTAACGTACGAACACATCAAAACGTGTAAACAAACAGGCGCGCGCCTCGGCATCGTCCACACGCCGCACGGCTCGTTTGAAACGCCGGCGTTTATGCCGGTCGGCACACAGGCCACAGTAAAAACGATGTCCCCCGAAGAATTAAAAGCGATGGACGCGGGAATTATTTTGAGCAACACGTACCACCTATGGCTTCGTCCAGGAAATGACGTGGTCAAAGAAGCGGGTGGCTTGCACAAATTCATGAACTGGGACCGTCCGATTTTGACGGATTCCGGTGGCTTCCAAGTGTTTTCACTCAGCGAATTCCGCAACATCAAAGAAGAAGGCGTCCATTTCCGCAACCACATGAACGGCGACAAATTGTTCTTGAGCCCGGAAAAAGCGATGCAAATCCAAAACGATTTGGGATCGGACATCATGATGGCCTTTGACGAATGCCCGCCGTACCCTGCATCCCACGAATATATGAAGTCATCAGTAGAACGCACGTCGCGCTGGGCAGAACGCTGCCTAGAAGCGCATGACCGTCCGAATGACCAAGCGTTGTTCGGCATTATCCAAGGAGGCGAATACGAAGACTTGCGCAAACAAAGTGCGCAAGATTTGGTGTCGCTTGATTTCCCAGGATACGCAATCGGCGGTTTGTCCGTCGGAGAACCGAAAGACGTTATGAACCGTGCGTTGGAATTCACAACGCCGTTGATGCCTTTCAACAAGCCGCGCTACCTGATGGGCGTCGGGTCACCCGATTCGCTTATTGACGGCGCGATCCGCGGCATTGACATGTTTGACTGCGTCTTGCCGACCCGTATTGCACGCAACGGCACGCTGATGACGAGCACAGGCCGTTTGAACATCAAAAACGCTGCGTTCAAACGCGATTTTGGTCCGATTGACGAAAAATGTGACTGCTACACATGCACAAACTATACGCGTGCGTATGTCCATCACTTGATTCGTGCGGACGAAACATTTGGAATCCGACTTACTAGTTATCATAACCTTCAATTTCTGTTAAACTTAATGAAACAGGTGCGCCAAGCGATTCGCGAAGACCGCCTGGGAGATTTCCGCGAAGAGTTCTTCGAAGCTTACGGTTTCAATAAACCCAACGCGAAAAATTTCTAAGCAAAAGAGAAGAGAGAATGCGAAAGGGGGAAAATGAACAGTGGATACTTTAATAGCTTTATCACCTTTACTATTAATGTTTTTGTTAATGTGGTTTTTCATCATTCGTCCGGCCCAAAAGCGCCAGAAAGCAACGGCGAACATGCAGTCGGAAATTAAACGTGGAGACCAGATCGTCACGATCGGCGGCCTTCACGGAACAGTGGATGCAGTTGACGATGCAACGATCTACATCAAAGTCGCAGATGGTACGCGCTTGCAGTTCGAGCGCCAGGCAATCGCACGTGTAGTGGATTCAGCAAAATCAACGATCTAATGGAAACTTCGCCTTCGACATGAGGGCGATTTTTTTGTTTTGCCGATTTCACAAAAGAAAATAAAAAAAGAAATATTTTACAAAATAATTTGTTAAAAAGAGCACAGCTAATGTTCACCATTCTCTTGCTTTCGACTACAATAGAAGAAGAACGGCTGAGAGGAGAAACAGCATGTTAAAGTTTACGGATCAATACGATATGGTGCTGCCCGCCTTAGAAAGCAAAGTGGAGGAGTTCCATTATTTTGGCTATGATACATTCACGCCAGAAGATTTATGGCAATATTGTTTGAAGAAAAAGTGGCGAAAAAAAGACATTGGGGACATGCGGCTTTATGAAATGGTCGGCGGCATTATGGAAATGACCGCTTCTGACTTTGTGGCATACCACCAAATAGAAGGTCTTAAAGGCGATAATTGGTTTTCGGATTCGAAAAATTTCGATTTGGAAGAGCTGCTTCGCCCTTCGGCAAAAAAGTAAGAACAATTTGACAGCTGAGAAGACCTGTTTCATAATGATAATGCTGTGTTTTACAGATTGAGGGGGAAAGAATACATATGAAATCTAGAGGTCGCATCATTGCCTTTTTAATTCTGCTGGTTTTGTTTTTCAGCTTGATTGGCACTACTTCAATGCCGATAGCAAAAGACATCAAGTTGGGATTGGATCTTCAAGGCGGTTTCGAAGTTCTTTATGAAGTGGAAGCACTTGAAGAGGGGCAAGTTATCACACAAGAAGTTTTAGCGGATACTACGGATGCATTGATAAACCGTATTGACGTGCTAGGAGTCAATGAACCGGTTATTGCCATCGAAGGCGAGAACCGCATACGGGTTCAGCTGGCTGGTGTCGAGGACCAGGAGTCTGCTCGTGAACTTTTGTCAACAGAAGCAAATTTAACGTTCCGCGATGCCAATGACAACATCATGCTTGCGGGTAACGATTTGAAACAAGGCGGTGCCGCTTCAACGTTTGGGCAAGACGGCCAGCCGATCGTTACGCTTGAACTTAACGATCCAGGCAAGTTTGCTGAAGTGACGCAAACAATTTCGCAAATGCCTGCACCTGATAATGTGCTGGTCATTTGGCTGGATTTTGAAGAAGGGGTTGATTCGTATCAGGAAGAACGCACGAAGCCGGATCCGAAATTCGTTTCCGACCCACGCGTATCTCAGCGAATCAATTCATCATCTGTGGAAATTAGCGGCGCTTTCACAGTGGAAGAAACACAGAATTTGGCAGGGATTTTAAATGCCGGAGCTCTTCCAGTAAGTTTAAAAGAAATCTCTTCAACATCTGTCGGTGCGCAGTTTGGTGCACAGGCACTGGATGAAACGATGCTGGCAGCTGCGATTGGTATTGGGCTTGTTCTTTTGTTCATGCTTATTTACTACCGTTTGCCTGGATTGATCGCTGTCATTACGTTAGCAGTTTTTGTTTATTTAATTCTGCTGACCTTTGAATGGATCGGCGGCGTCCTGACTTTGCCAGGTATTGCAGCAATTGTGCTTGGTGTGGGGATGGCAGTTGATGCCAATATCATCACAGCCGAACGCATCAGGGAAGAACTGCGCATCGGGCGTTCTGTGAAAGATTCGTTCCTCGCCGGGGCGAAGTCATCGTTTTCAGCTATTTTTGATGCAAACATTACCACTTTGATCGCTTCAGTTGTGTTGTTCTTTTTCGGGACAAGTGCGGTTAAAGGGTTTGCGACTCTCTCGATCATTTCAATCTTGGTCAGCTTCCTGACAGCTGTCTGGGGATCACGCATCCTTTTAGGCTTATTGGTCGGCAGCGGCATTCTGGATGGCAAGGTCAGCTTGTTCGGATTGCGGAAATCGCTTGTCCACAAACCGGAAGAGAAGATGGAAATTCTTGATTTATCAACACGTTTTGACCGTTTTGATTTTGCTGGGAACCGGAATAAATTCTTCTTGTTTTCGCTTGCTACGATTATCGCCGGAATGGCCGTCATCGGAATATTCCGATTGAACTTGGGAATCGATTTCTCGAGCGGTACGCGTGTGGAAGTAACGTCAAATTCTGCGTTGACGCAAGAACAAGTGGAAACATTCTTAACGGAAGAAGGCTATCCGCCTGAGAATGTCGTCATTTCAGGAGATGCTTCCAATATTGGAGTGACGAGCTACACAGAACCGTTCACCCAAGAACAAATTAATGAATTGAAAGCAGCTTCGATGGAAGAATTCGGAAACGATGCGAATATTTCCACGGTGTCGCCGACAGTTGGGGAAGAATTGGTGAAAAATGCGATATGGGCGCTAGCATTGGCATCCATCGGCATCATTATTTACGTAGCCTTCCGATTTGAATGGCGAATGGGTGTGGCATCAATTGTTGCCTTGCTGCATGACGTATTCTTCATCATAGCGGCCTTCAGTTTGCTTCGCATGGAGGTTGATATCACTTTTGTGGCTGCAATCCTGACCATTGTCGGTTATTCTCTCAACGATACGATCGTCACGTTCGACCGCATCCGGGAAAACCTAAGAAGCATGAAGAAAGTCGATTCAGAAGAACAGCTGGCGCTTGTCGTAAACAAATCGCTTCGCCAAACGCTCGCCCGTTCTGTCAATACTGTATTGGCCGTAGTTTTTGTCGTATTGGCGCTCTTAGTGTTCGGTGCTCCCTCTATCTATAATTTCTCATTCGCTTTGTTGATTGGATTGATCGCTGGTACGTATTCGTCTATTTTCATCGCTGCCCAATTGTGGCTGGTGCTGAAAAAACGCGAATTGCGCAAAAACGGCCCGATCGACATCGAGAAAAAAGAAGAAGAAGCCAAATGGGGTTCTGACGAGCCAGTCGTATAAGAAGGTTATAAAAGAAATGGAACGGGGTATAGATTACTGACCTTGTTCCATTTTTTTATTTCCTGAAAGGAGAGTCAGCCCATGAAAATTCAATGGCTCCTATTGATCGGTTTGGTTTTTGCCGTTATTATCGCCATTTTTGCCGTTGTCAACGTGGATGCAGTGCCAGTCAATTACGTGTTCGGTGAAGCACAGTGGCCGTTGATCCTTGTGATCTTGGCTTCAGCGCTTTTAGGTTTTTTGCTCAGCGGCGTGTTTGCGCTTGTGCGCACGTATTCGCTTCAACGGAAAGTCAAATCGCTGCAAAAAGAAATCACCGTCAAAGAATCGCTAATTGCCACCCAGCAAAATGAGATTGCGGAATACCAGAAGGCGGATGTCGTGCCTGAAGCAATGGTTGTGACCAGCGAAAATAAATTATAAAGTGCTCGAACCTTTCGGATCAATGCCGAAAGGTTTTTGTCTGTCGATTTTTTCTGTATAATGGACAAGTAAGGAAGTGACCATCAATGATAGAATCCAAAAAAAGATGGCGTTTGACGACGCCCGACCACGAAACGGTCCAAACCATTCAAAACCAATTGTCGATATCATCCGTCTTGGCCAAAATATTAGTGACACGCGGCATTGCCACTGCCGACGAAGCACGAAGCTTTATGAAAATGGACTCCGGTAGTGTACATAATCCGTATTTGATGAAAGACATGGACATTGCGGTGGAGCGGATTCACCAAGCGATTGAAAATGGCGAAAAAATCGTCGTCTATGGCGATTATGATGCCGATGGCGTGACGAGCACAACGGTCATGATGACGGTCTTGCAGGACTTGGGTGCAGAGGTGTCATTCATGATTCCAAACCGCTTTAAACATGGCTACGGCCCAAATAACGAATTGTTCCAGCAAGCACATGACGAAGGGGCAAAACTGGTCGTCACGGTCGATAACGGCATCTCGGGAATTGAACAAGTGGACTTTGCGAATAGTTTGGGGCTCGATGTCATCATCAGCGACCACCATGACATCGGCGAAACGATGCCAAATGCATTGGCGATTATCCATCCACGCCACCCGGAAGGAAACTATCCGTTCGGTGAACTGGCGGGGGTTGGCGTGGCATTTAAAATCGCGCAGGCGCTCTATGAAGAAATTCCCGACCATTTGCTGGAACTGGTGGCGATCGGCACGATTGCCGATTTGGTGCCGCTGCACGACGAAAACCGCTATTTGGTGAAAGAAGGCCTGGCAGCGCTTCGAGATACGCCGCGGGCAGCTATTGATGCGCTATGTGAAGTATCCGGCGTCAAACAGCAAGACATTTCGGAAGAAACGATCGGCTTTATGTTCGGGCCGCGCATCAATGCGATCGGCCGTCTGCAAGATGCGGATCCGGCTGTTCATTTGTTTATGACGGAAGATCCGGCAGAAGCGCGCGATTTGGCGAGCAGTTTGGATTTATTGAATAAAGAACGGCAAGCGATTGTTAAACAAATTTCCGATGAAGCCACGGCGCAAGTCGAAGCCCGCTATCCGGATGGCCCGCCGCTCGTCATTGTGGTGGCGCAAGAAGGCTGGAATCCGGGAGTGGTCGGCATTGTTGCCTCAAAACTGACTGAAAAATACTACCGGCCGTCGATTGTCTTGTCGCTCATTCCCGAAACCGGCAAAGCGAAAGGTTCCGCGCGCAGCATCGAAGGCTTTCATTTGTACAACGAACTGGCGGAAAACCGGGACATCTTGCCGCATTTCGGGGGGCACCCGATGGCAGCAGGAATGACGCTTGAACTTGGCGACGTTGATGAACTGCGGACGCGCTTGAACCGCCAGGCGGAAACGAGCTTGACGGAAGAAGAGTTGATGCCGGTTGTGGATATTGACATACCGGTGCAGCTGGACGAAATCGATATCAAGACGATCGAATCGATGCGCGATTTGGCGCCGTTTGGCATGGGGTTTGCCAAACCGAAATTTTACTTGGGCGGCGTGAAAGTATCATCCATCCGAAAAATCGGTGCGGCCCAAAACCATTTGAAAATGGAATTGGTCCAAAACGGAGCGTCTCTTGATGCGGTCGGATTCGGCATCGGGCCGGTCGGCGACGAATTGACGCCGGACGTATTGATCGACGTCATCGGCGACCTTCAAATCAACGAGTGGAACGGCCGAAAAAAGCCGCAGCTGCTTGTAGAAGACGTCCGCACCGATGAATGGCAGTTGTTTGATATCCGGGGCATCCGCCAAGTGTCCCGATGGTCGAAACTGATTCCGTCAAAAGACCAAGTGTATTTGGCGTTCAAACCGGAAACCGAGGCGATTTTTAAAACCTTCATCCAACAACCGATTTACGGCGTGGAAACGCTTAAGGCGCTGCAACAGGCGAAGCACCATCTCGTGCTGCTGGATTTGCCGGAGACGGAAGAGCAGCTCGCCTCAGTGCTCGCTGAAATTAACCCAAAGCGGATCTATGCGCATTTCTACGCCAAAGATTCGCAGTTTTTCGAACAGATTCCGACGCGCGACCAATTTGCGTGGCTGTTTTCGTTCTTGAAAAAACGTGGGTCATTCGATTTTAAGAAAAATGGCGACGAACTGGCGAAGCACAAAGGCTGGACGCGTGATGCGATATTTTTCATGCTGCAGGTGTTTTTTGAACTTGGTTTTGTTACACTTAACAATGGAATTACGGAAATTGCACAAGCTCCGAGCAAACGCGATTTGGCGGAAGCGCCAATTTACAAAAAGCGCGAACAGCAAATTGCGCTTGAGCAAAAGCTTTTGTACGCATCCTATAAAGATTTAAAAGAGTGGTTCGATACGAAACTATCGGCCAAGGAGGAAAAGATATGGATTTAAAGCAGTATGTAACAATTGTAGAAGATTGGCCCAAACCAGGAATCCGTTTTAAAGACATCACGTCGTTGATGGATAATGGAACAGCCTACAAATACGCGACCGACCAAATCGTTGCGTATGCCAAAACCGTGAACGCTGAAATCATCGTTGGACCGGAAGCGCGCGGATTCATTATCGGATGCCCGGTTGCTTATGCACTGGAGATCGGCTTTGCGCCTGTCCGCAAAGAAGGCAAATTGCCTCGTGAAATCATTCGTGCCGAATACGGCCTTGAATACGGAAAAGACGTCTTAACAATGCATAAAGATGCTATCAAACCAGGCCAGCGTGTCCTGATTACCGATGATCTATTGGCGACCGGCGGAACGATCGGCGCTACGATCAATCTAGTGGAACAGCTTGGCGGCATTGTCGTGGGCTGTGCGTTTTTAATTGAATTAACGTATTTGGATGGACGTAAAAATCTTGACGGCTATGACGTTAATACGCTATTGAAATACTAAAAGATCTTCTTCGTCTTTCGGGGCGAAGAGGTTTTTTTGTTCTAGGATGGGTATAATGAAAAGAAACCAAATCCAAAAGAGGTGTCTATATGATTGAACTAGGAAAAAACCATGATCCATCAAGAAATGCACAATTATTGGAGGAACTTTTGAATAACCCGTTAACGCCAAGCGAAACTTTGAGCGAAACCGAGGCTTTTTTTGACGAAATCAAAATCGAGCCGTCGGTGAGCAAAATGCCTCAGCCGGCATCTCTTGCAGAACGGGCGCTATCGTTTTACCGGATGGACCATTCCATTCCAGATCCGCACAACTACAAATGGGCAACTAATGGAACCGATTTGTATCCCGAATGGAAAACGGAATTGGACAATGAATATGAAAAACTGGAACAAACCATTACTCGCCACGTCAACGTGGAAGATTTTGGAGCAGTCGGCGATGGCAAAACGGATTGTACTGCAGCGTTCAAAAAAGCGATCGGCAATGGCCGCGTGCAGGTCTATGTGCCGCCTGGCGAATACATAGTAAAATTTATTGAACTTCCTTCTTGGACTCGGCTAGTCGGGGCAGGCAAAGGCGCTACCATTTTGAAACTTCATGCGGATGCGCCAAAACGCCGCCGCTTGATCACCAATTCCAATTACTTAAAAGGCAACCGCAATATCGCAGTTGAAAACTTGAGCATGGACTGGAATGTGCACCGCTTGGAAAGCCTGGAAAAAACCGGCTTTGGCGGCAACTTCTCCAGCTGTCTAGTGTTTGCTCAAGTCAAATACGGCTGGGTAAAAAACGTTGAAGGGATAAACCCAGGACTTCATTGTTTCGATATCACGTCGCCTTTGTACAACTATTCGGGCGACGGCTACCGCGCGCGCGGAGGCTGCCAGTATATTTGGCTAGACCAAGTATCGGGCTACGGCTTTGGCGATGACGGAGTGACGACCCACCACAGCGATTATATTTTCGTCTCCAATTCGTATTTCCACGACCCGAGCGGCAGCGCACACGATGCCGGAGTTGCCAATTCAAACGGCCTCGAAATTGATGATGGCTCACGCCACGTCTGGCTCGTCAACAATGCAACGGCGCGCTGTTTCGGCGGCGTTGAAATTAAAGCGCACGGCTCTTCTTCTGCGGCATCGAGCGTCTACATTTCAGGCCATATATCATTAAACGACAACCGCGCATTTAATTTCCGCCACATCGGACACCACAAAATCACGGATCCAGAATCACGGTCGGCGTTCAACATCACGGCTGAACGGCTCGTGGCAATTGCGCCTGTCTTCTCTAATTTGTACTGGGCATCCACGCCGCGTGCATTGGTGGTTTCTGGCTACCGCAACGTGGCAATCAACCGCTTTTTATTCGCAGGAGATCCCGAATACGATTATAAAGGCAATCCGGCGGCGACGATCCAGTACCGTGCGAAACACGTGTCGCTGACGAACGGCGTTGTCAAAGGTTTCAAGACGTCGAATGCGGATATTTTGATTTCCGGCGGCGAACAAGGCGCCAATCATGTCCGCGTTAAAAACATCGAAAGCATCGATTCTTCAGGCGAAGCTGTCAAAGTCGGCGAAGAATGCATCGAAGTGTTTGTTGAAGGCGTGAATCAAAAGTAACGAGTAAACCAGTAGTCATGGTCGGCGAGGAATTTTAAGATGCCGTCCGCCGGATGTGTCAGATTATTATGAGGTATTTCATTTAAGTAAGAGCGGTGCAATAACAACACTTTACTTTTATGCCTCTTGTTTTTTATAATAGAAAGATATACTTTTCGAAAAAATAGAAGCAAGGTGGGCAATTATGGCCAAAGATCAAGTGAGGACAGCTGAAGACGTATTCCAAATGGTGTCGTCTTATATGAATGCCGATCATGTTGAAATGATAAAAAGAGCATATGAGGTTGCGCTAGAGGCACATGAAGGGCAATTCCGTAAATCGGGAGAGCCCTATATTGTGCATCCCGTACAAGTGGCAGGCATTTTAGCGGACCTGCAAATGGACCCGGCAACAGTAGCTGCGGGCTTTTTGCACGACGTCGTAGAAGACACCCATGTCAGCCGGGAAGACATCGTCGAGAATTTCAACGAAGAAGTGGCCATGTTGGTGGATGGAGTCACGAAACTAAGCAAGATCAAATACATGTCAAAAGAAGAACAGCAAGCAGAAAACCATCGCAAAATGTTTGTTGCGATGGCTCAGGATATCCGGGTCATCTTGATCAAACTGGCTGACCGCTTGCACAATCTTCGCACGCTGAAATACCAGTCGGTTGAAAAGCAGCGCATCAAAGCGAACGAAACCTTGGAAATTTTCGCACCGATTGCGCACCGTTTAGGGATCAACACCATTAAATGGGAGCTCGAAGACACGGCGCTGCGTTATTTGAATCCGCAGCAATACTACCGGATCGTCAATTTGATGAAAAAGAAACGGACGGAACGCGAAGAGTATTTAAACAACGTCATGGGCGAAATCCGCAAGCAGCTTGGCGATGTCGACATTAAAGCCGAACTGTTCGGCCGGCCGAAGCACATTTATAGCATTTATCGCAAAATGGTGCTGCAAAACAAACAGTTTAATGAAATCTACGATTTATTGGCTGTGCGGGTAACGGTTGAAAGTGTAAAAGACTGCTACGCCGTTCTTGGCATCATCCACTCCACATGGAAGCCGATGCCGGGCCGCTTCAAAGATTATATTGCCATGCCGAAACAGAATTTATACCAATCGCTTCATACGACCGTGATCGGCCCGCAAGGCGATCCGCTAGAGGTGCAGATCCGTACGGAAGAAATGCACCGCATCGCCGAATACGGAGTCGCGGCGCACTGGGCGTATAAAGAAGGCAAAACACCGGAGAAGCCGAAAAACTCAGTGGACTCCCGTCTGACCTGGTTCCGCGAAATTTTAGATTTCCAGAACGAGTCCGACAATGCGGAAGAGTTTATGGAAAGTTTGAAATACGATTTGTTTTCGGATATGGTTTACGTCTTTTCTCCAAAAGGCGATGTCATCGAAATGCCTGCCGGTTCTTGCCCGATTGATTTCGCTTACCGGGTCCATTCGGAAATCGGCAATAAAACCATCGGCGCCAAAGTCAACGGCAAAATGGTGCCGCTCGATACCGAACTCATCACTGGCGACATTGTGGAGATTTTAACGTCCAAACAAAGCGTCGGGCCAAGCCGCGATTGGCTGAAAATCGCCAAATCCACGCAAACGAAAAATAAAATCAAGCAATTCTTCAAAAAGCAGTTGCGCGTGGATAACGTGCAAAAAGGCAAAGAATTGATTGAAAAAGAAATCCGGGCTCAGGAATTTGCGGTCAAAGACGTCTTGACGAATGAAAACATAAAACGCGTCTGCGACAAATTTAATTTCACCGGCGAAGACGATATGTACGCGGCCGTCGGCTTTAATGGCATCACCGCGCAGCAAGTGGTCAACCGCCTGGCTGAAAAAATGCGCAAAAAACGTGAGCAAGAAGAAGCGCTAGAAAAAATTACGGTCGAGATGAAAACCGCTCAGCCGAAAAAACAAACCGACTCAGGCGTCATTGTCCGGGGCATCGACAATGTCATGATCCGGTTGTCGCGATGCTGCAACCCGGTTCCCGGCGACAGCATCATCGGTTTTATTACAAAAGGCCGGGGTGTATCCGTACACCGCGGCGATTGCCCGAATGTCCAGGCAAATGAAACCGACCGGCTCATTCCGGTTGAATGGGAAAACATGGAGCCGACAGAAACCAAATCCTACCAGATCGACATCGAAGTGCAAGCCTATGACCGAACGGGTCTAATCAACGAAGTGATGCACATGGTCAGTGAAACAAAAACGACCATTACTGCGGTTAGCGGTCGTGCCGACAACGACAAAGTCGCCACGATCAACTTGACGATTATGATTCCGCACATTTCGTATTTGAACCGAGTCGTTGAACGAATCAAGCAATTGCCGGATGTTTATTCGGTGACGCGCGTGACCAATTAAGGAGGAGCTATGCGGGTAATTTTGCAACGATCCAAACAAGCTTCTGTAACAGTAGAAGGCAACATTACGGGTGCCATCGATTCGGGCTACGTGCTGCTTGTCGGCATTACGCACGAAGACACGGTGGAAGACGCCAACTACGTCGCAGCCAAAATCGCCCAACTTCGCCTTTTTGAAGACGAAGACGGCAAAATGAACCGTTCCATTTTGGAAAACGGGGGAGACGTCTTGTCGATTTCGCAGTTTACGCTTTACGGAGACGTCAAGAAAGGCCGGCGCCCGAGTTTTATTTCGGCAGCCCGGCCGGAACAAGCGGAACCGCTGTGGCAAGCGTTTAATGAAGCGCTGCGGGAAAACGGACTAATAGTTGAGACCGGCATCTTTGGCGCCATGATGGACGTCCAGCTCGTCAACGATGGCCCTGTTACGATATTAGTGGAATCCAAATAAAAAACGGTGCAGGAATTCGGTTTCCTGTACCGTTTTTATTTGTGTGGAAGCGTTGTTTGCGGAAAATCAAGTTTGTTTGCAAAATCTGGGCGTTTATTTGCGGATTCCGGGATTTATTTGCAGAATTCAAGCGCTTGTTTGCGAAATCGAAGACTTTATTTGCAGAATCCTAAAATCACAAAAAACAGCACGGGGAATTGTCCCCGTGCTGTTTTCTATTGAAGCTGAGCATCAAAATAATTGACGATGCCTGAATACAAACCGAGTGCCGCTTGTTCGCGGAATTGTTCCGTCGTCAAGATGCGTTCTTCGTTGTAATTGCTCAAATAGCCAAGTTCTACCAATACTGCAGGCTGCTGGTTTTCCCGGAGGACTAAGTAATTGCCGGGCTGTACGCCACGGTTGCGGAGCGACAGTTTCCCTGCGAGCCCCGAGTTGACGGATTCGGCAAGTTCGAGCTGGTGATTTTGCATATAATAGGTCGTGAAGCCATGGACGCTATTGTCGGTGTTGGCGTCGTAATGGATGCTGATAAAAGCGTCCGCCCCGAGTTGGTGCCCTTCGGCTACCCGGTTGCGCAAGTCGACATAAACGTCGGATTGCCGCGTCAACGTCACGTCAGCACCGGCCGCGCGCAAATGGTGGGAAAGAATTTCAGCAGTTCTCAGCGTCAAATCTTTTTCCCGCGTATTGCGTGCGCCCGTCGTACCGCCGTCATTTCCCCCGTGTCCAGGATCCAATACAATCGTGAGTCCGTTTAGAGTGCCTTGCTTGCGTGAAGATTTTTCTTTTGGCGTCTTTGGTGCAGCTTCGGCTTCATCTGCCGTCACGACCCATGAAGCAATATAAGCGCGTTGGCCGTCATTCAGTGTGACTTGGTACCAGTCGCCTTGGCGGTCGGCCACCACCAATTGATCGCCGGCATTAGCCCGGCTGACAACGCCAGAACCAGTAGAAGGCTCACTGCGCAAATTCGTGCCGTCCGTCAAGACAGTGACCATTTCCGCGTTGCTGCTTTCAGCTGTTCTCACCGATTGATCGGACAGGTGGCCGTGGAATGCATAGACCCAGCCAGTTTTATCAGTAGACAAACGGATTTGCACCCAGTTGCCTTCTGTGGATTCGACCGCATACACTTCGCCTTCGTGGACTGTCGCTTTTTTTGAAGAGCTCAAATTCGGTTTTGTCCGGACGTTCAATGCGCTGACAGCTACTTCAAATGAAGAAACATCGCTCGCTGCAGGGGCTGGATTTTCTTTAGTTGTTTCTGAAGCAGTTATGTATTGTTTCGATACAAAGCCTCGCGTGTTGCGAAAGTCGATTTCGAGCCAATCGCCCGTTTCGCTAATGATTTCGGCTTGATCGCCGGCATTCATTTGCGTTAAGACGGAGGAAGAAAGATCGGGCTGTGAACGGACATTCAGCCGGTCGACAGAAGAAACCGCTTTTTGGTTTTGCGTTTCAGCAGAAGTGGAAGACGTTAGCCAAGCAGCTACCCAGCCGGTTTCGCCGCCATTTTTGATTTCGTACCAGTCGCCTTCCTGGGAAATCACATCAACTTTTTCGCCTTTTGCAAGTGAACCTTGCACGCTATACGACAAGCCTGGGCCTGAACGGATATTTACAGTTGAAGAACTGATTTCTCTGGATCCCGTATCGGCAGCCGCATGGTCGGAGGCTTGCAGAGGCAAGCTGCCGGCAGTGAGTAAAATAACTAAAATAAATGCGGTTAACCACTTGCGGTTCATTTAGCACCTCCTAATATAATCATGATACTATAATAGCAAAAAATAAAGCTATCGGGGAAAAAGGTTGACAAGTTTTATGAGAATAATTAAGATTAACTTTATTATCCTTATATATTTGCTGATGACGAAGAAAGTAATTGCATGATTGGCTGAAAAGAGAGGGGAAGTCTCGGGCTGAAAACTTTCCTGCAGAAATGTGCGACGAAAAACACTTACGAGGCTTTTTTCTGAAAGGTAACTCCGGTTATTTATTAGGAAAAGACGGAACCGGCCGTTATCCGGAATGAGAGGATGCAGCGTTTTGCATCAACTAGGGTGGAACCGCGGAAGCTAATACAGGCTCTCGTCCCTTGCGTAACAGCAAGGGGCGGGAGCTTTTTTGTATGGAAAAATCAAAGGAGTGAAAAAACATGAGCATTCAAGCACCGCGCGGCACGTACGATGTGCTGCCAGACCAATCTGCAAAATGGCAGGAAGTCGAACAAAAAATCAATGAGTTATGCCGATTGTACCAGTATAAAGAAATCCGCACGCCGGTTTTTGAACATACGGAATTGTTCCAGCGCGGAGTCGGCGACACGACCGACATCGTCCAAAAAGAAATGTACACGTTCCAAGACAGAGGAGACAGAAGCCTGACGCTTCGCCCGGAAGGAACGGCCTCGGTCGTTCGGTCGTACGTGGAAAATAAATTATTCGGCATGCCCGACCAGCCGGTAAAATTGTTCTATACCGGCCCGATGTTCCGCTACGAGCGCCCGCAAGCCGGCCGCATGCGCCAGTTTGTCCAATTCGGCGTCGAAGCAATCGGGTCAAAAGATCCTGCGATCGATGCAGAAGTGATTTCGCTTGCCATGGACGTTTATCGTTCTGTCGGCTTAAAGCAATTGCGCCTGGTCATCAACTCGCTTGGCGACACAGAAAGCCGTATTGCACACAAAGAAGCGCTGATTGGGCACTTTGCGCCGCGAATCGGTGAATTCTGCGGCGATTGCCAAACGCGTCTTGAGAAAAACCCGCTTCGCATTTTGGATTGCAAAGTGGACCGCAACCACCCATTGATGGCGACTGCGCCGTCGCTTGCAGATTATTTGAACGAAGAATCGCAGCACTATTTTGATGACGTCAAAGGCTACCTGGAGACACTCGGAATCGACTATGTCGTAGATCCGAATTTGGTCCGGGGTCTTGATTATTACAACCACACCGCTTTTGAAATTATGAGCGATGCTGAGGGGTTTGGCGCAATCACGACGCTTGCAGGAGGCGGACGCTATAACGGGCTTGTAGAAGACCTTGGCGGACCGGAATCACCGGGCATCGGATTTGCGATGAGCATCGAACGCCTGCTTTTGGCGTTGGAAATGGAAAAAGTTGAAATTGGCCAGTCGCAAAATTTGGATGTATACGTTGTGGCGATGGATGAGTCAACCAAGAAAAAAGCTGTCAGCGTCGTTAAAAATTTGCGCGATAACGGGGTATCGGCCGACATGGATTTTGGCGGACGCAAAGTAAAAGCGCAAATGAAATCAGCTGACCGCAAAAAAGCAGGCTACGTAATCGTCATTGGCGAAACGGAAATGGCCACAGGCAAAGCCGCAATCAAAGAAATGGCAACAGGCGAGCAGCACGAAGTCGGATTTGAAGCGATCGCTGAAACAATTCTGAAGAAGAAATCATTGGAGGGTTAATCATGGCTAGAACACATTATTGTGGAGAAGTGAACGAAACGGTTACCGGGCAGCGTGTTTCATTAAACGGCTGGGTCCAAAAACGCCGCGATTTAGGCGGCTTGATATTTGTGGATGTACGCGACCGCTCAGGAATCGTACAAGTGGTTTTCAACCCCGAAATTTCTGAACAAGCTGCTGCAATCGGCGAGAAATTGCGCAATGAATTCGTCATCCACATTGACGGGCTAGTTGTGGAACGTGCAGACGGCCAAATTAACGCATCGATGAAGACCGGGAAAGTCGAAGTGCAAGTGGACCATGCAGCGATTGTCAATGCTGCGAAAAACCCGCCGTTCGCAATCGAAGACGATACGGATGTCAGTGAAGACTTGCGTTTGAAGTATCGTTACTTGGATTTGCGCCGTCCGGCGATGTTCGAAACGTTCAAAATGCGCTCGGACATTACGAAATCGGTCCGCAACTTTTTGGACAAAGAAGGCTTCTTGGAAGTGGAAACACCAATTTTGACCAAATCCACTCCTGAAGGCGCGCGCGATTATTTGGTGCCAAGCCGCGTTCACGAAGGCGAATTTTACGCGCTTCCTCAATCGCCGCAATTGTTCAAGCAAATGCTGATGGTTTCTGGATTCGACAAATACTATCAAATCGCCCGCTGTTTCCGTGATGAAGATTTGCGTGCGGACCGCCAGCCGGAATTCACGCAAATCGATATGGAAGTAAGTTTCCAGACGATGGAAGACATCATCAAATTGAACGAACGCTTGATGGTTCAAATGATGAAAGAAGTAAAAGCGATTGATATCGAGCCGACTTTCCAGCGTATGAGCTATACGGAAGCGATGGACCGTTTCGGATCTGACAAGCCGGACGTCCGTTTTGGGCTGGAGCTTATTGACGTATCGGAACTTGTGAAAAATTCTTCGTTCAAAGTATTTTCTGGCGCTGTCGAAAACGGTGGCCAAGTCAAATTGATCAACGTCAAAGGGGTTGCGGCGAATTATTCGCGCAAAGACATCGATGCGCTTGGTGAATTCGCATCCCGTTACGGCGCAAAAGGCTTGGCGTGGTTGAAAGTGGAAGAAGAAGGCGTGAAAGGGCCAATTGCCAAGTTCTTTGAAGGCGAAGCTGCGGCTGGTTTGATTGAACGCGCAGAAGCTGAAGCTGGCGATTTGCTGCTGTTTGTCGCAGATGCCAAATCGATTGTTGCAGATGCACTAGGTGCATTGCGCATGAAATTCGGCAAAGAACTCGGGTTGATTGACAACTCGGTTTATAAATTCCTTTGGATTACCGATTGGCCATTGTTTGAATACGACGAAAAAGAAGGCCGTTATTTTGCAGCCCACCATCCGTTCACGATGCCGTTTGAAGAAGACATCGACAAGTTGGAGACAGAGCCGCAAAATGTCCGAGCACAAGCTTACGACTTGGTTTTGAACGGCTATGAACTTGGCGGAGGATCTTCCCGGATCTACCGCCGTGACATCCAAGAGAAAATGTTCAGCGTTCTTGGCTTTACGCCCGAAGAAGCGCGCGCGCAATTCGGTTTCTTAATGGAAGCATTTGAATACGGGACACCTCCGCATGGCGGGATCGCCTTCGGTTTGGACCGTTTGGTGATGCTGTTATCTGGCAGCACAAACTTGCGCGACACGATTGCGTTCCCGAAAACAGCAAGCGCCAGCGACTTGTTGACGAATGCCCCGAGCCCAGTATCCGATGCACAGCTTGAGGAATTAAGCCTAGCAGTTAAGGGTCAGAATAATCAAAAAGTTTCAGAGTAAAATGTTTGTGCATTTAAAAAAGGTATGATAATATACAGTTATTAAAGAATCCTGATGTGTTCGTTTTCAGCAATTCAGTTTTGACCCAACATTTTGTCGTCGGGAGACCAGATTTCATCATGGCTAACATGCCCTCACCGGAAGTTATAAGTGATGGAGAGGTCACCCACCTGCTATAAGCGGGTTCAAAGCGATGAGCATCAAAAAAGACGGCACGATTGGGATTCTTTATCAACTTATACGTTCTCCCTCCGATAGTTTGTCGGAGGGATTTTTTATGTGTATAATTCCTAGTACACCGATACCATTTGAAGGGCAGGAAAATCATGTTACATCAATTTTCTCGAAATGAATTAGCCATAGGCAAAGAAGGCCTTGATCTTGTAAAAAATTCAACCGTTGCCATACTCGGCGTCGGAGGCGTAGGCTCGTTTGCAGCTGAAGCTTGCGCGCGCAGCGGCGTCGGAAAAATTATTCTAGTAGATAAAGACAACGTCGACATCACCAACATCAACCGCCAATTGGTAGCCAATTTATCGACCGTTGGACAGTCTAAAGCAGAAGTGATGAAGCGCCGCATCGCCGACATCAACACAGAGTGCGAAGTGATTTCCCTACATATGTTTTACACCGAAGAAACATGTGAAGAGTTTTTCAGCTACAATCCGGACTACGTCATCGACGCGTCCGATACGATGATCTACAAAGTCCATTTGATGCAGGAATGCTACAAGCGCGGCGTGAAAATCATCGCCAGCATGGGCGCTGCTAATAAAACGGACCCAACCCGTTTTAAAATTGCGGACATTTCCAAAACACATACCGATCCGCTAGCGAAAATTATCCGCAAAAAACTGCGCCTTTCAGGAATCAAAAAAGGCATCCCGGTAATTTTCTCGGATGAAAGCCCAATTGTTGTGCGTGAAGATGTGGTTGAAACGGTCGGGAAACCGAATGCTGCCATACGCAAAGCGCAAATGCCGCCAAGCTCGAACGCATTCACGCCTTCAGCGGTCGGCTTGATCGCCGCGAGCTGGGTCATCAACGACATCACGAAAAACATTTTGATCCAACGTGTGCGCATGAACTAATCCCAGCCGGCTCGAGTAGAGAGCCGGCTTTTCTGTGGGGTTTTTCGTGAGCGTGCATAAGATCGGCTGAGCGTGCGTATTTTCCCGTGAGCGTGCATAAGTTTGGCTGAGCGTGCGTATTTTCCCGTGAACGTGCATAAGTTTGGCTGAGCGTGCGTATTTTCCCGTGAACGTGCATAAGTTTGGCTGAGCGTGCGTATTTTCCCGTGAACGTGCATAAAATTTGCTGAGCGTGCGTATTTTCCTGTGAGCGTGCATAAGATGGGCTGAACGTGCGTATTTTTTCGTAAACGTACACAAATAAACTCTCCAACTCAAATTCATCGTCAAACACCATCAAAAAAGCCGCCTCCTTTTCAGGAAACGGCTTCGTAAACTTATTTTCTCTTTCTGAACGTCTTTAATTTCTCGTAAATGCCGGCAAATTTCTTTTCTTCGCCAGCCACGACCGGCTTGTAGTATTCGGCTGTCCGGATTTCTTTCGGCAAATAATCTTGGTCGGCCCAGCCGCCGAACGAGCCGATCGGCGTGTCGTGCGGATAGCGGTAACCGCCATGGCCGAGTTCAGCGCTTCCGGCATAATGCGTATCGCGCAGGTGCATTGGAATGTCACCCGTTTCGCCTTTATGGATGGCAGCAGTGGCAGCGTCAATCGCTTTATAAGCAGAGTTGGATTTTTCGGACAAGCACATTTCCGCGACAGCTTGTGCAAGCGGGATGCGTGCTTCTGGCAAGCCGAGGCGGTCGGCTGCCTGACAAGCGGCGAGCACATGCCCGCCGACTGCCGGATTGGCAAGTCCGATGTCTTCGTAAGCCATGACCAGCAACCGCCGCGTCACGGCCGTCAAATCACCGTTTTCTAATAAATGCGCCAAATAGTACATCGCGGCATTGACGTCGCTGCCGCGCACCGATTTTTGGAGAGCGGACAATAAATTAAAATAATGCGAGCCTTTTTTGTCGCCGAAGACGCCGATGCGCTTCATCATCTGTTCAATTATGCCGTTGTCGACAATCGTCCGGTCGTCGCGTTCATCCGATGCCATGACAATCGATTCGAGCATCGTCAACGCTTTTCGCGCGTCGCCGTTGGAACCGGAAGCGATGCGGTCGATTTGCTCGGGCGAAATGTCGATGGCTTGATTGCCGAGTCCGCGTTTCGGATCTTCCAATGCACTTGTTAATAATTTTATTATGTCATCTTGTGTCAGCCGTTTCAGCTGCTTGATTTCGCCGCAGCGGGAACGGATGGCCGGGTTGACGTCATGGAAGGGATTTTCCGTTGTGGCGCCGATTAAGATAATAGAGCCGCTTTCGACATGCGGCAGCAGCGCATCTTGCTGGAGTTTATTAAAACGATGGATTTCATCGAGAAACAGCAGCACTTTGCCGGTCATCCGTGATTCCATAACGACGTCTTCCACGTCTTTTTTGCCTGAAGTGGTGGCATTCAACGCGATAAAGGGCAATTTTGACGTGCCGGCGATGGCATGGGCGATCGACGTTTTGCCGATTCCCGGTTCGCCATATAACAGCATGGACGGGATGTGCCCGTTTTTAATCATTTTATATAAAGCGGTTTGCGGCCCGATGACGTCTTTTTGTCCGACGACTTCATCGATCGTCCGTGGGCGCATCCGAAAAGCCAGAGGTTCGTTATGCAAATAAAAAACTCCTTCCGTACATTTGTTCTAAAGTTTAGTATAGCGTTTCACGTTTCAAAAGTCATTGCGCGTCCATTTGCCCCAAATATGCTATACTGTTTTGAAGAATATTGGAATTTGACTTAGAGGTGTATCCATGAAAATTTCGACAAAAGGCCGGTATGGTTTAACAATTATGATTGCGTTAGGAAAACAATATGGAGAAGGGCCATTGCCGCTCCGCAAGATTGCTGAAGAATACGAGTTGTCGGAAGCATACTTGGAACAATTGGTGGCGCCGCTCCGTAATTCAGGTTTGGTGAAAAGTGTCCGGGGGGCTTACGGCGGCTATATGCTGACGCGCCATCCAAAAGAAATTTCTGCAGGCGACGTGATCCGCGTTTTAGAAGGGCCGATACAGCCGGTTGAAGGCATTGACGACGAAGCCCAGCCGCAGCGTGAACTGTGGGTGCGCATTCGCGACGCCGTGAAAAACGTGCTTGATACGACGTCGATTGAAGATTTAGCCAATCACCAAAAAGGTGAAAACGAAAATTACATGTTTTATATATAGAGGAGTTAATGAAATGAACCGAATTTATTTAGACCACGCAGCCACTTCTCCTATGCATCCGGAAGTGGTTGAAACATTTGCACAAGCCCTTGGCACTATTTACGGTAACCCGTCAAGCATCCATAGCACCGGGCGAGATGCGCGCAAAGCCTTGGACGAAGCGCGCCGCGTATTCGCCGAAAGCATCCATGCGAACGATCCCGAAATCGTCTTTACTAGCGGCGGGACTGAAGCCGACAATATGGCGATTTTTGGAACAGCTGCGAAAAAAGAAGGCAAGCACATCATCACGTCCACAATTGAGCACCATGCCGTTTTGCACGCTTGCGAGAAATTAGAGCGTGAAGGCTATGACGTAACTTATTTGCCGGTCGACGAAAACGGACTGGTGCAAGCAGAAGACGTGAAAAAAGCTTTGCGGGACGATACAATTTTAGTGACGATCATGCTTGGCAACAACGAAGTGGGCACGATCCAGCCGATTGCGGAAATCGGGGAGCTGTTAAAAGACACCGATGTCACGTTCCATACAGACGCGGTGCAAGCTTATGGCATTTTGCCGATCGATGTGGAACAATTAAACGTGGATTTATTGTCTGTATCGGGCCATAAATTGAACGGGCCAAAAGGCATCGGCTTTTTATATCAGCGAAAAGGGACGCCGCTTGAACCGCTTTTATTCGGCGGAGAACAGGAACGAAAGCGCCGCGCCGGAACCGAAAACGTGCCGGGCATTAAAGCTTTCGCCAAGGCGGTTGCCATTGCGCAAGAGCAAAAAGAAGCACGTGCTGCACAATATATGCACTTTAAACAGCTGTTTAAAGCTGTTCTTCAGCAAGAAGGCGTGGAATTCAGCGAAAACGGCGCAAACCAATTGCCGCATGTTTTAAACTTGAGCATGCCGGGAATCGAAATCGAATCGTTTTTGGTGAACTTGGACTTAGCCGGAATTTCAGCATCAAGCGGATCTGCATGCACCGCGGGTTCAATCGATCCGTCGCATGTGTTGGTGGCAATGTTCGGCGAAAACGCGGAACAAAGCCGCAATTCGATCCGCTTCAGCTTTGGCATTGGATTGACAGAAGAAAATATCAAACAAGCGGCTGCGAAAACCGCTCAAATCAGCAAGCGTTTAGCGCTTCAATGAAAAGGTGATAAGAAATGACTGCAAAAGCACCACAAGATACACGCGTAGTCGTCGGCATGTCCGGCGGCGTCGACTCCTCGGTCGCCGCGTATTTATTAAAAGAGCAAGGCTATGATGTTATCGGAATATTTATGAAAAACTGGGACGATACCGATGAATTTGGCGTCTGCACAGCGACGGATGATTACGAAGATGTTATCCGCGTCTGTAACCAAATCGGCATTCCGTACTATGCCGTCAATTTTGAAAAACAATATTGGGACAAAGTGTTCACATATTTCCTCGAAGAATACAAAGCGGGGCGTACGCCGAATCCGGACGTGATGTGCAATAAAGAAATCAAATTCAAAGCATTTCTTGAGCATGCACTGAGCCTCGGCGCCGATTATTTGGCAACGGGCCATTACGCGCAAGTGGAACACGCAGAAAACGGCGAAACGAAAATGCTGCGCGGCAAAGACAACAACAAAGACCAAACCTATTTCTTGAATCAATTAAACCAAGACCAATTGTCAAAAGTCATGTTCCCGATCGGCCATATGGAGAAAAAGAAAGTGCGGGAAATCGCACTCCAAGCAGGGCTTGCCACAGCGACGAAAAAAGATTCGACCGGCATCTGCTTTATCGGCGAACGAAATTTCAAGGAGTTTTTGGGCCAGTATTTGCCGGCACAACCCGGTTCAATGGAGACTCTTGACGGCGTCAAAATGGGCTCGCACGACGGCTTGATGTATTACACGATCGGCCAGCGCCAAGGACTAGGCATTGGCGGAGCGGGAGACCCGTGGTTTGTCATCGGCAAAGACTTGGACAAAAATATTTTGTTTGTCGGCCAAAACATCAACCACGAAGCGCTTTATTCACACAGCTTGTCGGCAGTGAATTTAAGCTTTACTTCTGATACCGCTCCGACAGGTACAATGGAATGCACAGCGAAATTCCGCTACCGCCAAGCTGACGTCGGCGTAACCGTGGAATTTATTGGCGACGAAGCGATCGTAACGTTTGCAGAACCGGTCCGTGCGATTACGCCAGGACAAGCGGTCGTCTTTTACGACGGCGAAGAATGCCTGGGCGGCGGAACGATTGACCGCGTCTTTAAAAACGGCGCCCGATTGGAGTATGTCGGGTAATGGGAGAGACGAAGATGAATTTTAATGAAATCGGCATCCAAGCGCTTCAAGAAGGCAATACCGAGCAAGCGATTCAAGCTTTTACGCAAGCGATTGAAGAAGAACCGAACAATCCACTCGGCTATATCAATTTCGGCCACGTATTGACGTCGATGGACGACATCGAACGGGCGGAGCGCTTTTTCCAAAAAGCGATCACGCTCGACGAAACGTCGGCGACGGCTTATTACGGCTTGGCCAATTTGTATTTTAACGTTGAACGTTTTGAAGAAGCGCTGAAGCTTTATGAAAAAGCTGTTCAATACAAACTCGAAGGCGCCGATGCGCATTTCATGATCGGCAAATGCTTGGAAAGAATGGAACAGCCAAAATTGGCGCTGCCATATTTGCAGCGTGCGGTTGAATTGGACGAAACGGACGTACAGGCGCGTTTAAGCTACGGCATTACGCTCGCATCTCTGGAATTGTTCGAGCTGGCAGAACCGCAATTTCTGCAAGTGCTTGAACAAGATCCGTTGCAGCCGGATGCGCATTACAACCTCGGCGTTCTCTACGCAGTATCAACGGATCGCACAGAAGATGCCATGCGCCATTTAAAAGAAGCGTATACATTGGACGAAACGAATGAAATGGCACGCTATGCATATGATATGATTGCTACAACACTATAGTCTACGTGAAAGGAGACGGCTGGCATGGCGGGGCAAATCGATTTGTTTCAAGAAGAAGTTCAGTTTGTGCTGGGTCGTCCGGTCGTTTCTATTTTTCACAATCCCGATAATTTATTTTCCATCGCAAAAGTGAAAATCCAACAAACCAACACCTCGTACGAAGAAAAAGAAATTATCGTTTCCGGTTATTTTCCACAATTGTCGCTAGAAGAACAATACCGTTTTACCGGATTGGTGAAAAACCATCCGAAATACGGTGTCCAGTTCCAAGTTGAGACGTTTACAAAAGAAGTGCCGGAAACCGAGCAAGGCATCATCCATTATTTGTCGAGCGATATGTTTAACGGCATCGGCCGGAAAACCGCTGAAACGATCGTAAAAAAACTCGGCAAAGACGCCATTAAAAAAATCTTGGAAGATCCGAATGCGCTGGACGCAGTTCCGCGTTTATCGGATGACAAAAAAGACACAATCCGCGCCACACTGCAAATGAATTTGGGGCTTGAGCGGGTTATGATTCAGCTGAATGACTGGGGCTTCGGCCCGCAAGTCGGCATGCGAATCTACCAGGCGTACCGGGAAGAAACGATCGACTTGCTGACGAAAAACCCGTTCCGTTTGATTGAAGAAATTGAAGGCATCGGTTTTCAGCGGGCCGATGAACTCGGCTCGAAGCTCGGCATCACCGGAAGCCACCCGGACCGCATCAAAGCGTCCGTTTTGCATTTATTGAATCAGGCTTCGCTGTCGGAAGGGCATGTTTATATCGATGCCGAAACGCTTATTCCGATGGTCAAAGGGATGCTGGAAGCTAGCCAAAAAGAGCCGATCAGTTTTGAAGCCATTTCAAAAGCGATGATCGAATTGAACGAAGAAGGCAAAGTGGCGGGGGAAGAAACGCGGCTTTATTTGCCTTCGCTTTATTATTCGGAAGTCGGCATCGCCACGAAGCTGGAAACTTTGCTGGCATCACAGGAAAACCGGGCACGGTTCCCGGCATCTGAAGTCCGCAAAGCGCTCGGCGAAGCGGAAGAGCGGCTCGGCGTGAATTACGCGGAAACGCAGATCGAAGCAATCGACGGCAGCATCAATTCGTCGGTGATGATTTTGACAGGCGGGCCGGGCACCGGGAAAACGACGGTCGTCCGCGGCTTGGTTGAAGTGTACGCTGAACTGCACGGCTTATCGCTCGACCCGAAAGAATACGCCAAGAAAAAAGAGCCGTTCCCAATCATTTTGGCGGCTCCGACCGGGCGCGCAGCTAAACGCCTCAGCGAATCGACGGAGCTTCCCGCGATGACGATCCACCGTTTGCTTGGCTTTAATGGCCAGGAAAAAGAAGAAGAAACCGAAAAAGAAATCGAAGGGCGCTTGATTATCATTGATGAAATGTCGATGGTCGACACGTGGCTTGCGCATCAACTTTTAAAAGCCGTGCCGGAAGACGCACAGATTATTTTTGTCGGCGACCAAGACCAGCTTCCGCCAGTCGGACCTGGCCAAGTGCTCCGCGATCTGCTCGATTCAAAGCGCATTCCGACGGTTGAATTAACAGACATTTACCGCCAGTCTTCCGGATCGTCGATCATTGAACTGGCCCATCAAATGAAAAACGGCCAGCTGCCGGCAGACATCACCGCAAAAACGTCAGACCGCTCGTTCATCAAAGCGGGAGCCGACCAAATTCCGGCAGTCGTTGAAAAAGTCGTGAAAAGCGCATTGGCGAAAGGCCATTCCATCAAAGACATCCAAGTGCTTGCGCCGATGTACAAAGGGCCTGCCGGAATCGATGCACTGAACCGCATGATCCAGGAAATGGTCAACCCGAACACGGACGGCAAACGTAAAGAACTCGTTTTTGGCGACATTACGTACCGGATTGGCGACAAGATTCTCCAGCTTGTCAACCAGCCGGAAAGCAATGTCTTTAATGGCGACATGGGCGAAGTGGTCGCCATAATGAAGGCGAAAGAAACGGTGGAAAAACAAGACATGCTTGTCGCCTCGTTCGACGGCATCGAAGTGACGTACCAGCGCAGCGATTTGAACCAGCTGACGCTCGCGTATTGCTGCTCAATCCACAAAGCACAAGGCTCGGAATTCCCGACCGTCATCATGCCGGTCGTCCGCGGCTACATGAAAATGCTGCGGCGCAATTTGCTATACACCGGCATCACGCGCAGCAAAGACTTCTTGATTCTTTGCGGCGACCCGGGCGTCTTCCGCTTTGGCGTGGAGCGCACGGATGACACCCAACGCATGACAACGCTAAAAGACCGCCTGGCAATTTCCCAAGCAACTCCTGAATCAGGCAAAGATGAAACCGTCGCAATTAAAGAAGAAACGGGCCCGGCAAGCTTGACCGCCGAAAATGCCCACACCATCCATCCTTTAATTGGGATGGAAGGCGTCACGCCGCGTGATTTTATCGAACAGTAAAAAACGACGGCGGGCGCTTTTTTTATTTGCCTTTGGCGAGGGGGTGAGTGAGCGTGCATATTTCTCGCTGAGTGTGCATATTTTAGCGTGAACGTGCGTATTTCTCGCTGAGCGTGCATATTTTCACGTGAGCGTGCGTATTTCTCGCTGAGCGTGCATATTTTCGCGTGAGCGTGCGTATTTCTCATTGAGCGTGCGTATTTTCGCGTGAACGTGCGTATTTTTCACCGAACGTGCACAATCCCCATGAACGAGTGCGCAGTCCCGCAAACTTCTCTCCAAACCACCGAAAGAACACACGCCTATTGACACGATTCCACTCTATTCTATATAATTCAATTTATATTCATAACCAACACCATGATGGAGAAAGTATAAAAGTGCATCCGTTCAGAAAGAGGTTCCCTGGCTGAAAGAACCTTCGCCATGCGTTTTTAGAAAGCTACTCCTGAGTGCAGCTAATCCCTGCCGTTTAGCCGCGTTAAGGCATTTATGAGAGACACGGAATGATTTTATCCGTGTAATTAGGGTGGTACCGCGAATCTATAGCCTTCGTCCCTTGCGCAAGCAAGGGGTGGAGGCTATTTTTATTGCCGCTCTTTATCACAAATGCATTTATTTTATAAAGGAGGAAAAACAAATGAAAACGATGAAGACAATGAAAGCTGCAGACATCAGAAAAATGTATTTGGATTTCTTTAAAGAAAAAGGCCACGACCAAGAGCCGAGCGCACCGCTTGTGCCGTTTGAGGATCCGTCGCTTTTGTGGATCAATAGCGGAGTTGCAACCTTAAAAAAATATTTTGACGGGCGCATCATTCCGGAAAACCCACGCATCGTCAACGCCCAAAAATCGATCCGCACAAATGATATCGAAAACGTCGGGAAAACGGCGCGCCACCATACATTCTTTGAGATGCTTGGAAACTTCTCGATCGGCGAATACTTCAAAAAAGAAGCGATTCACTGGGCTTGGGAATTTTTGACCGATGACAAATGGATCGGCTTCGACCCGGAAAAATTGTCCGTAACGATCCACCCGGAAGACGAAGAAGCGTACGACATCTGGCTCAATGAAGTCGGCGTCCCGGCTGAGCGCATTATCCGTTTAGAAGGCAACTTCTGGGACATCGGCGAAGGCCCAAGCGGACCGAACTCGGAAATTTTCTATGACCGCGGCGAAAGCTACGGAAATGATTTGACTGACCCGGAACTGTATCCAGGCGGCGAAAACGACCGTTATTTGGAAATTTGGAACTTGGTGTTCTCGCAGTTCAACCACAATCCGGACCACACGTACACGCCGCTGCCGAAGCAAAACATCGATACGGGCATGGGCTTGGAGCGCATCACTTCGGTTGTCCAAGACGTAGCAACCAACTACGACACGGATTTATTCATGCCAATCATCGAAAAAACAGAAGAAATTTCAGGCAAGAAATACGGCGAAAACAGTGAAGCCGATATGGCGTTCAAAGTCATCGCTGACCACGTCCGCACCGTGGCATTTGCAATCGGCGACGGAGCGCTTCCATCGAATGAAGGCCGTGGCTACGTATTGCGCCGCTTGTTGCGCCGTGCTATCCGCTTCGCGAAAAAATTAGGCGTAGAAAAACCGTTCATGTACAAATTGGTTCCAGTAGTCGGCGACATCATGGTCGACTTTTATCCGGAAGTGAACGACAAGCAAGATTTTATTATCCGCGTCATGAAACTGGAAGAAGAACGCTTCCATGAAACGCTTCACGACGGACTGGAAATTTTGTCGCAAGTGGTAACGCAAGAGAAAACTGCAGGCAAAACGGAGATTCCGGGCGAAGATGCATTCCGCCTTTACGACACGTACGGCTTCCCGATTGAATTGACGGAAGAATACGCAGAAGAAGAAAACATGACTGTCGACTATGCCGGCTTTGAAAAAGCGATGGAAGCGCAGCGCGACCGCGCACGAAGCGCACGCCAAAACGTCAATTCGATGCAGAGCCAGTCGGAAGTTCTTGGAAACATCAAGGATGCGAGCGAATTTATCGGCTACAGCAACACCGTGGCGGATGCACAAGTGATTGTTATCATCAAAGACGGCGAACTTGCGGAAAGCGCCCAAGAAGGCGAAGAAGCGCAAGTGATTTTGAACGAAACACCGTTTTATGCAGAAAGCGGCGGGCAAATTGCCGACCGCGGCACTCTTTCTAATGACTTGGTTCAAGCGGCAGTTCTAGACGTCAAAAAAGCGCCAAACGGCCAAAACTTGCATACGGTGCGAGTGGAATCCGGCGAATTGACGAAAGCGGCTGTCCACGCGCAAGTAGATGCGTCTGAGCGACGCCACACAGTAAAAAACCATACAGCAACGCATTTGTTGCACCAAGCGTTAAAAGACATTTTAGGGACGCATGTCAATCAAGCAGGTTCGTATGTCGGACCGGACCGCCTGCGTTTTGACTTCTCGCATTTCGGCAGCGTGACCACAGAAGAACTCGAACAAATCGAACAAATCGTTAATGAAAAAGTATGGAGCGGCATTCCGGTCCAAACGGGATACCACAATTTGCAGGAAGCAAAAGACATGGGTGCGATGGCTTTGTTCGGCGAGAAATACGGCGACGTGGTCCGAGTGGTTGAAATCGGAGATTACTCGCTTGAACTTTGCGGCGGTGTCCACGTGGTCAACACTTCGGAAATCGGCTTGTTTAAAATTGTCTCAGAAAGCGGCATCGGAGCCGGCATCCGCCGAATTGAAGCGGTAACCGGAAAAGGTGCTTACGAAAACTTGAAAGACAGCGAGAGGACGCTTGAAGAAGTTGCGGGCTTAATGAAATCTTCCACCAAAGATTTGGTCCAAAAAGTGCAATCGTTCCAGCAAGAAATGAAAGGTCTGCAGCGTGAAAACGAATCCTTGATGGCGAAAATTTCAAATGCCCAGTCTGGCGAAATTTTGGAAAAAGCGCGCAAAGTTGGCGACATCACCATTCTTTCTGCAAAAGTGGAAGCGAAAGACAACAACCAATTGCGCCAAATGATGGATGACTTAAAACCGAAGTTTGAAAAAGCGGTGATCGTCCTTGGTGCAGCTGACGGCGAAAAAGTGATGCTGGTCGCGGGTGTTACAAAAGATTTGGCTGGCGGGAACTATCATGCAGGACAAATCGTCAAACATGTAGCAGAACAGTGTGGAGGCAAGGGCGGCGGACGTCCGGACATGGCAATGGCCGGCGCGAAAAACCCTGAAAAACTCGACGGCGCGTTGGAATCTGTATACGAACTTCTGAAATAAGTTTTATAAATGGCAGTTTTCGTATATAATGGGATTCAAGGCAGCGGGAACGAGTTCTCCTATCTAAATCAGAAAGCGAGGTGCTTGTCGTGAGTTCATTTGATCAAACTATGAAGTTTAATTCGCCTGACGAATCTCTGGAGCAAGAAGTGAAGCAAGTCATGCTTCAAGTCCATGCTTCCCTGGAGGAAAAAGGCTATAATCCAATCAATCAGATTGTCGGGTATTTATTATCAGGTGATCCGGCTTATATCCCTCGCCATCAGGATGCACGCAATATGATTCGCAAACTTGAACGGGATGAAATTCTCGAAGAGCTTGTGAAATTTTATATCAAAAAGAATAATGAGGAATAAACATGCGGACTATGGGATTGGATGTCGGTTCGAAAACGATCGGCGTAGCAATTAGCGACGCCCTTGGCTGGACGGCGCAAGGCATCGAAACCGTCAAAATTAATGAAGCGATCGAAGACTTTGGATTTGAGCGCTTAGGTGAACTGATCAAGCAATACGAAGTCACCGAAGTGGTCGTAGGATATCCAAAAAACATGAACAACACCATCGGGCCACGGGCAGAAGCTTCGGAAAAATTTGCAGCTTTGCTCAAAGAAGCGTATGCTATACCGGTGGTCTTATGGGATGAAAGGCTTACAACGTCTGCTGCAGAAAAGATGTTGATTGCAGCTGATGTCAGCCGTAAGAACCGCAAGAAAGTGATCGACAAGATGGCTGCGGTTATGATTTTGCAAGGCTATCTTGATTTTAAAAAATAATGAGGTGACGCAAATGGAACACGGACAAGAACACATCACGGTTGTTGATGAAAACGGCAACGAGCAATTATTTGAAGTATTGTTTACATTTGAGAGTGAAGAATTCGGAAAATCATATGTTTTGTATTTCCCGGTAGGCGCTGAAGAAGACGAAGAAGGCGAAATTGAAATTCATGCATCTTCGTTTATCGAAACTGCTGATTCAGATGCTCCAGTTGGCGGCGGAGAACTTCAACCGATTGAAACTGACGAAGAATGGGACATGATCGAAGAAATGCTGAACACGTTCCTTGACGAAGAAGAAGAAAACGAAGAAGTTTAAGCACCAACTGAGAAAAGGGACGGAATTGATCGCTAATTCCGTCTTTTTCTTTTGTGCCGACTTCTTGTATACTGGTAATGGAAAAGCTAAGGGGGGGAACCCGTGGAGAACCAATCAAAAAAAGAGATTATGTTTGAACGGATGAAAGAGAAAAAGCAAGAAGTGAAAATTGTCCGCCGCATTGTTTTAATTATCATGCTCGTTTTGCTGCTCGTAGTCGGCATTGTCGGCTTCCGTACTTATTATTATGTCACCGATGCACTCAAACCGGTAGATCCGGATTCGGATAAAGTGGTGGACATCGAAGTGCCGATTGGTTCGAACTTGGACAGCATTTCGGAATTGCTGGAGAAAAACGGCCTTATTAAAGATGCACGGGTTTATAAATACTACGTGAAATTCAACAACCAAGCGGATTTTCAAGCAGGAACTTATGGCTTGCTGCCTTCCATGACGCTTGATGAAATTACGGAGAGTTTGAAAACCGGCAAGGTCTACCGCGAACCATTGTTTACGATTACGGTTCCAGAAGGTTTGACAATTGATCAAATCGCAGAAAACGTCATTGCGAAAAAGACGCCGTACACTGCCAAAGAATTTTTGGATAAAGTGCAAGATGAAGCCTACATTGACGAGCTGATGGCAAAATACCCGGACTTGCTGACCGATGAAATTAAAGGCAAAGATATCCGCTATGCGCTTGAAGGCTATTTGTATCCAGCGACATATCCGTTCTACGAAGAAGATCCATCACTCACGCTCATCATTGAGCAAATGATTGATTCTACGGAAGCGAACGTGATGCAATACCAGACGGTTTTAGAAGAAATGGGCAAAACGCCGCATTGGCTGTTGACGTTTGCTTCGCTGCTAGAAGAAGAAGCGACCGCACAAGCCGATCGCCAAACCATTGCCAGCGTATTCTACAACCGCTTGGAAAAAGACATGCCGCTGCAAACAGATCCGACTGTCTTGTATGCCATGGGCGAACACAAGGACCGTTTGTTCAACAAGGATTATGAATTCGAGCACCCGTACAGCACATACCAGAACAAAGGCTTGCCTCCAGGGCCAATTGCGTCAGCAGGGCTTGCATCCATTGAAGCTGTCATTGACCCAGCCCATACGGAATATGAATACTTCTTGGCTGATTCCAAAGGCGTCAACCATTTTGCTGAAACGTACGAAGAACATCTAGCTAATCAAGAAAAATACATTGGAAACTAAACTGCGGAAAAGGAAGCGGCCTCGCTTTCCTTTTTCTTTTATGCTATTATTGATTGTAATTTTTGCGGCGGTAAAAAGGAGCTATATGCATGACAAACGAGCAAATCGGGACTGTGCTGCAGTCTATGAAAATTTATGCTAGAGAGCACCGCGTTCCCATTATGGAAGACCAAGGCATAGCGTCCCTTTTGGAATTGCTGGTCGCCCAGCAGCCGGCCGCCATTTTGGAAATCGGTGCGGCCATCGGCTTTTCTGCAATCAAAATGGTCGAAGCGCTGCCGAATTGCCGTGTGGATACGATCGAGCGGGACGATGAACGCTACGGGAAAGCGGTGGAATTTATTCGGGAATCGGGCCTCAATGGCCAAATTCGGATCTTCCACGATGATGCGCTGGAGTTTGATCTTGGACAATTGAATACACATTATGACGCCATTTTCATTGATGCGGCAAAAGGCCAGTATGAACGCTTTTTTGACAAATACGAAACCGTATTGGCTAGCGGCGGCGTGGTGTATTGCGACAATATGAAAATGCACGGTTTGGCGGAGCAGGAATTGGCTGATGTTCCAAAGCGCAAACGGACGATGATCCGGAAAATCAAAGGGTTCAAAGAACGAATGATGAACCACCCGGGGTATGACACGGTTTTATTGTCGGCAGGGGATGGCATCATGGTGTGCAAAAAGAAATAGAAATGCAAAATAAAGCAGCTGCAAGGAGCTTGGAAAAATGTCGAAAAATCGTCCTGTTGTAATTGGAATTGCAGGGGGCTCGGGATCTGGAAAAACGAGTGTCACAAATTCTATTTATGAAGTGTTCAAAGAAAATTCAGTAGTGGTCATCGAGCAAGATTATTATTACAAAGACCAAAGCAATTTGGCGTTTGAAGAACGCTTGAAAACCAACTACGACCATCCGCTGGCATTTGATACGGATTTGCTGATTGACCATATCAACCAATTGATCGAACGCAAGCCGATCGAAAAGCCGGTTTACAATTATGCGCTGCACACCCGTTCAGACGAAACAGTGCTGATCGATCCAAAAGATGTCATCATCTTAGAAGGAATTTTGGTGCTTGAAGATCCGCGGCTGCGCGAATTGATGGACATCAAGCTGTTTGTGGATACCGATGCCGACTTGCGGATTATTCGCCGCTTGCTGCGCGACATCAACGAACGCGGACGGACGATTGATTCGGTCATCGATCAATATTTAACGGTCGTGCGCCCGATGCACAATCAATTTATCGAACCGACAAAACGCTACGCCGATGTGATTATCCCTGAAGGCGGCCAAAACGAAGTGGCGATCGATTTAATGGTTACAAAAATTAAAACAATTCTTGAATAGCGCTTGATATTATAATATGATGATACGAGACTGACGGATTGTACCTTATCTAGAGTCAGCAGTTGAAGGAGTGGAAACAATGGCTAACGAAAAACAATTTCCAATGACAGCTGCAGGAAAGCAGAAGTTGGAGGATGAACTAGACTTCTTAAAAACCGTAAAACGTAAAGAAGTTGTTGAACGCATTAAAGTTGCCCGCAGTTTCGGGGATTTGTCCGAGAACTCGGAATATGATTCAGCAAAAGAAGACCAAGCATTCGTCGAAGGACGCATTGCTCAATTAGAGTCGATGATCCGCAACGCTGTAATCATAAATGAAAATGAATCAAACAAAGATATTGTCCGTCTAGGGACGACTGTAACATTTGTCGAAATCCCAACTGGCGATGAAGAATCGTACACAATTGTCGGATCTGCGGAAGCTGACCCTCTTGAAGGACGAATTTCAAACGATTCGCCTATCGCAAAAAGCATGATTGGCCGAACAATCGGCGAGAATGTTAAAGTGCTTACTCCGGGCGGAGAAATGGAAATCAAAATCGTTTCAATCTCCTAATCCGGAAAGCCATTCTTTTTAGAATGGCTTTTTTACTAAATTGCATTGAAAATGAAACATTTCAATTGTCTAAACGTCAAATTTGTTACAGTGTATTATGGTAAAATAATTTGAAGAGGAGGCATTTGAATGTCTAACGAACCACAACAACGCTATCCTTCTCGGGTGAAAAAAAAGAACCGGTCTAATTCCATTTTGAATATGATGATTGGGTTAGTCTTTGCATTGATTGTCATCACAGGCGCATTTATTTTCCTGGACAATGGCAACGAAAGCGGCCAGCAGCAGGAAACCGTGCAAATTGCGACGGGTGATGAAGCAAAAGCCGAAGAAACGGATAGCAGCCAAGAAAAAGCAACTGAAGAAACTGCCGCTGAAGAAGAACCGGCTGAAGATGAGCCAACCGCTGAAGAAACAGCCAAAGCCGAAGAGGCAAAAGCTGCTGAAGAAGCTGAAAAAGCAGAAGCCGAAAAAGCTGCTAAAGAAGCAGAAGCGAAAGAAAAAGAGCAAGCAAAAAAAGATAAAGAAAAAGCCGTAGATAAAGAAGGCAAAGTAACGGGCGGAACGATTACCCGGGAAGGCTCGAAAGACCCGGTAGTTGAAGAATCGGTCATTAACACAAGCTGGGAACCTGTGAAAACCAAACAAACAGGTGACCATGTCTCCGACTACAATCAGGGATCGGTTGACTGGAATGAAAAAATTTCTGCCATTACGTATGCGACCGGATTGAAAGAAAGCGACATGTACGTCATGCGGCTTGAAAATGGCGGCGGACCTCAAAAATCTGTCGGCGTTGTCAAATCAAAAGATGAATCCAAAAAATACCGCGTGCATTTGGAATGGGTAGAAGGCAAAGGCTGGAAACCTGTTAAAATGGACATTTTAAGAACGCTGGAAGGCGCCTATTAATAAGAGGCGTCTTTTTCTTTGAGCAAATCCAATAAAGGAAGGAAGAAGAAATTTATGAAGATCGGTGTAATCGGTGCAATGGAAGAAGAAGTGGAATGCTTGAGAAGCAGTTTGGAAAACGCAGCAACAGAAGAAATCGCCAATAGCGAATTCACAACCGGTACATACAAAGGACAAGAAGTGGTTTTGTTGAAAAGCGGCATTGGAAAAGTCAATGCAGCGCTGTCGACAACAATTCTGCTTCAGCATTTTAAACCGGATGTCGTCATCAATACCGGCTCGGCTGGCGGATTTGATGAGAATTTGGAAGTTGGGGCCATCGTCATTTCAGACGAAGTGCGCCACCACGACGTAGATGTGACAATTTTCGGCTACGAAATGGGCCAAGTCCCGCAAATGCCGGCAGCGTTCCATTCTGACCAAGCGCTCATTGACGTGGCCGTGAAAGCGGTAGAAGAAATTGGCGAACATCCGTATGCAGTGGGGTTGATCGCTACAGGAGATTCGTTCATGAACGATCCAGAGCGGGTAGAAACCGTCCGTGCGCATTTCCCGGCAATGAAGGCGTCTGAAATGGAAGCAGCGGCAGTTGCGCAAGTTTGCCACCAGTTCGACGTGCCGTTTGTCGTCATCCGCGCGCTTTCCGATATTGCAGGCAAAGAATCGAATGTCTCGTTCGACGAATTTTTGCCGGTTGCCGCCAAGCACTCTACGCAAATAGTCCACCGGGTAATCGAAGAACTGTCAAAAAAATAATAATTAAATTATGTAACCTTTGGGACGTTAGGTTCCGAGCGATGTAGAAGCAGGAGTACTATTCATTCCATATAGCGAGTAGAGCCCTGCCAAAGTGTCCGAAGCGGTATATAAAAGGATGATTTTTAAGTTCGACATATATCGCTAACAATAAAAGAACAGACAAAAAAGCTGCGGGCGTTGTCAAAACGCCTGCAGCTTTTAAACTTTTTTCAATGTGAATGTGCTAATCATCAATAATGAACAAAGCATAAATAAGAACATGTACAAGACGGGCGGGAAAACCGAAAGCCCGAAAAACGATAAAGTGATAACGGTTCCTGCAGCGGTAATCGGCAATCCGGTAAAATAGCCGTTCGATTCGGTAATATTGAAACGGGCTAAGCGGAAAGCACCGCTGGCAATGTAAATAACGGTGAAAACCATTCCCGTTATGCCGAAATCGGATAAAACGAGTTCGTAAATCAAAATCGCCGGAGCGACTCCGAACGAAATAATGTCACTCATCGAATCCAGCTGTTTGCCGAGTTCCGATTCTTGGTTAAACTTCCTGGCGACGATTCCATCAAAACGGTCCAAAAATGCGGCAATAAAAATAAACAGCACGCTATAGCTGAATGCGCCATTTAAAGCGGCCATCAACGAAGCCCCGCCAAATGACATATTGCCAATCGTGAGGATATTCGCGGTTTGGGATCTGAGTTTTTTGATTGTGTGATCCATTCGCTCTATAAATAACAATGGAAAACACTCCTTTTTTGTCAACTTATTCTGTTCATTATACTGTGTAAGCAGAAAAAATGGTAGACTATTTTAAGTAATGGAGGTGTTTATGTGAAGAAAAAAATATATCAGCGAGCAATCGAACTGACAAATGGTCCGGTCACGTCCAATATGATCCGCCAATTTGCGCGGTCAAACAAGAGCCGCTGGATGATTCCGAACTATATAAAAACCTATAAAATATCAATTGATGACATAGAAAATCCGTTAGCTTCTTTTCCCTCCCTCCATGATTTCTTTATACGAAAACTCAAGGAGGAAAGCCGGCCGGTCGCAGAAGCGCCTATCGTTTCTCCGGTTGACGGAAAAATCGAGATTGCCGGAACGATGCACGAAGGCATTCACTTCCTCGTAAAAAATCAGCAATATTCATTGGCTGACCTTCTTGGAAACCATACCCTTTCAGAACGATACAAAAACGGGCATTATATCGTGCTTTATTTGTCGCCGGCAGATTACCACCGCATCCACAGCCCCGCTGATGGACGGGTCGGCACACAATACGTGCTGGGAAAAAAATCATATCCGGTCAATCAGGCAGGGTTGCAGTATGGGAAAGCGCCGATCAGCGGAAATTACCGTTTGATTTCAGAACTGGAAACAGAATGCGGGAAGATGCTGGTTGTCAAAGTCGGCGCGATGTTCGTCAATTCAATTGAGTTGACCAATTCCAGTTCCGAATGGAATAAAGGCGAAGAAATCGGCTATTTTAGCTTCGGTTCGACAGTCGTTTTGTTTTTTGAGGAAAAAACAATAGAATTTTCCACGAAAGTAAAGAACGGCGAACGAGTCAAGGTGGGAGAAGCGCTCGCAAATATGGTATAATCTATAGAATTAAGTACGGGAAACAGGAGTGGATTGCAGTGTACCAAAAATTTATACCGAGCCAATACGTGAAAAAAGTCTATGACATTACACCAGAATCCTTGAAACAGAAAAACATTCATGGCATAATCACTGATTTGGACAATACGCTTGTGGAATGGGATCGCCCAAATGCAACGCCCATGTTGGTTGCGTGGCTAAAGTCGATGAAAGATGCAGGCATCCAAGTGGTCATTGTTTCCAATAACAACGAAATGCGGGTAAAGTCATTTGCCGATCCGCTTGGCATTCCTTTTATTCATCAGGCAAGAAAACCGATGGGCCGGGCATTCCGGAAAGCGCTCGCGATCATGGAATGCAAACGGGAAAACGTTGTGGTCATTGGCGATCAGATGCTGACGGATATTTTTGGAGGAAACCGAAACAAGCTGCATACGATCCTCGTATTGCCAGTAGCTCAATCAGATGGCTTCATAACGCGCTTTAACCGTCTAGTTGAAAGAAGAATCATGAAAAAATTAAAAGAAAAAGGTCAATTGACTTGGGAGGATTAACTTTGAACGAAATACCAACTTGCATCGGATGCGGAGCGAAAATCCAAACGGACCGCCCTGGAGAACTGGGCTACGCGCCTGCATCATCGTTAAATAAAGAAGAAATTATTTGCCAACGCTGCTTCCGGCTAAAAAACTACAATGAACTTCAACCGGTTTCGCTGACGGATGATGACTTTTTGCGGATTTTAAACGGCCTCGGCGAACGCAAAGGCTTGATCGTCAAAATTGTTGATATTTTCGATTTTAACGGCAGCTGGCTGCCAGGGCTTCACCGGTTTGTCGGCGGTAATGACATTTTGTTGATTGCCAATAAAGCGGATCTTTTGCCAAAATCGGTCAAACAGCACAAACTAATCAATTGGATGAAGCAAGAAGCGAAAAAGCTTGGGCTTAAGCCAATCGATGTTTTGACCGTTTCTGCCCATAAAGGCACTGGCATTGAAGAAGCAATGAAAGCCATTGACCATTACCGAAAAGGCGAAGATGTCTATGTCGTGGGCTGTACGAATGTTGGGAAATCGACGTTCATCAACCGCATCATCAAACAAGCGACCGGCCAATCGGATATCATCACCACTTCCCATTTCCCGGGCACCACTTTGGACATGATTGAAATTCCGTTGGATGACGAGCGTTCGATGTACGATACGCCAGGGATTATCAACCATCATCAATTGGCCCATCACCTTCATACCGAAGACTTGAAGAAAATCATGCCGAAAAAAGAAATTAAACCGCGTGTGTTCCAATTAAATGCAGAACAATCGCTTTTCGTTGGCGGCTTGGCCCGTTTTGATTTTATTCAAGGAGACCGATCTTCATTTACGGTCCACATTGCGAACGATTTAGCCATTCACCGCACAAAATTGGAAAACGCCGATGCGCTTTACGAACAGCACAAAGGCGAAATGCTGGCTCCGCCATCTGTGGAATTCAAAGACGATTATCCAGAGTTAGTCCGCCATGAGTTCCGGGTTAAAGACAGCAAGACCGATATTGTCTTTTCCGGGCTTGGCTGGATCACCGTGCAGCATCCGAACGTAGTTGTAGCAGCTTATGCGCCAAAAGGCGTCGAAGTCATGATTCGTCCATCATTAATTTAGGAGGCAGCTTATGAAAAAATGGTACGCCGTCATGGGCGATCCGATTGCTCATTCGTTGTCGCCGTTTATGCACGAAACCTGGTTCCGCGAGCACGGCTTGGACGCGGCTTATATTCCGCTCCACGTCGAGCCGCAAAAATTGGGCCAAGCGTTTGAAGGGCTAAAAATCCTCGGCGTTAGCGGTTTTAATGTCACGCTGCCGCACAAGCAGGCGATTTTGCCGCTGCTCGATACAATTGACGAAACGGCCAAGGCGATGAATGCCGTCAATACGGTGGTGTTTGACGGAAAGCAATTTACCGGTTTCAATACCGATGGAGACGGCTTTGTGCAGTCGCTGCTTGTCCATCCGGTCGACAAGCAATCGCGTGTATTGCTCATCGGTGCAGGCGGAGCGGCAAGAGGAATTGCCCATGCCTTAAAACGCGCTGGTTTTTCATCTGTTGTTATCGCGAACCGCACGCAGGCGAAAGCCGAGGAATTAGCGGCAGAAATCAGCGGACAAGCGTTGACGCTGGAAGAAGCAGAAACGGCTTTAGGTGAATTCGGGGCAATTATTCAAACCACTTCAGTCGGATTGGACAAAAATCAGGCATTGCCGATTTCATTAACACATTTAAACCCGAGTTCCTTGGCGGCAGATATCATTTATAACCCGATAACCACGCCTTTTTTGCAGGAAGCTGAAAAAAAGGGATGCACCACGCTGAACGGTGTCGGGATGTTTGTCTACCAAGGAGCCATCGCTTTTGAGAAATGGACCGGCATCAAACCGGACAGCCAAAAAATGATCAGCATCATCACGGATAAATTAGGAGGACATTATGTTAACCAGTAAACAAAAAAGTTTTTTACGCAGCGAAGCCCATCACATCGATCCGATTTTCCAAGTAGGAAAAGGTGGTGTCAGCGGAACGATGCTGCGCCAAATCGAAGAAGCGCTTGAAAAGCGGGAATTGATCAAAATCAGCATTCTCCAAAACAACGATGACGATAAAAACGAAGTGGCAAAAGCATTGGCAGAAGGCACTTATGCGGAACTCGTCCAATTAATCGGCCATACCGTTATTCTTTACAAAAAATCGGTCAATCACAAACGGATTGAGCTTCCGGTAAAAAGATGAAACGAGTCGGGATACTAGGCGGAACCTTCAATCCACCTCATCTCGGCCATCTCATCATGGCCAATGAAGCTCTTCATGCAGCAGGATTGGATGAAGTGCGCTTTATGCCGAATTTTATCGCCCCGCATAAAGAAGTCAGCGGAGCAAATGCTGCCCAGCGGCTGGAAATGACCCGCCTTGCCATAGCCGACCATCCTTATTTCGCAGTCGAAGATTTTGAAATAAAAAACGGCGGTGTCTCGTTTTCCTATGATACGATGGTGAAAATGACGGAAGCTGAACCCCATAATGAGTTTTATTTTATTATCGGCGGCGATATGATTGATGGATTGGGAAGCTGGCACCGGGTCGATGAACTCATCCAGTTGGTCCGTTTTATCGGCATCAGACGTCCTGGCTATGACAACAAAACCGCTTTTCCGGTTTTGATGGTGGATTCACCTGAAATTCATTTGTCTTCTTCCATGCTTCGTGAACGCATTTCAAAAGGCGGCACCATTTCCTTTTTAGTGCCGGAACAAGTGGAAACCTATATCCGAAAGGAGCAATTGTATGGATCCTAGCTTAATGCTCCAGGAAGTAAAGAAACGGCTTCCTGAAAACCGTTTTGCCCATGTCCAAGGCGTCATCAGCACCGCGGTTGAGCTGGCAAGAAGGTTTCACGTATCCGTTGAAAAAGCCGAAATCGCTGCAATTTTGCATGACGTCGTCAAATTTTCCGACCGCGAGTGGATGAAGTCCATCATTTTCTCAGAACAAATGGACCCGCTTTTGCTCGAATACCATGCAGAACTTTGGCATGCCCCGGTTGGCGCTTTTGTCGCAAAACAGGAATTTGGCGTTCAAGATGAAGACATTTTAAATGCCATCCGGTTTCATACGACGGGGCGCGCGGGCATGTCAAATTTGGAAAAAGTGATATATATCGCTGATCTGGTGGAGCCGAACCGCAAATTTACAGGTGTTGAAGAATTGCGTCAATTAAAAGAACAAGGATTAGATGTTATGATGGAAGCCAGCGTCAAACATACCATCGAATTTTTAGAATCAAAAAATCAGCCGGTCTATCCGGATTCACTGAAGTGTTTTAAATACTTCGTGCAACAGAAAGGGAAAGTGAACGAATGACACAAGAAACATTATTGCAAACCGCTTACAACGCAGCAGAAGACAAGAAAGCCGAGGATATCGTCGTATTGAATATGGCGGGAATTTCGTTGCTTGCCGATTATTTTGTCATTTGCAGCGGGAACTCAGACCGCCAAGTGCAAGCCATCGCAAAAGAAATGATCGACAAATCAAACGAAGCTGGAAACCCGGTGAAAAGCGTTGAAGGATTTGACGCAGCCCGCTGGATTTTAATCGATTTAGGCGACGTTGTGGCGCATGTCTTCCATAAAGACGAACGATCTTATTACAACCTTGAGCGCCTCTGGAGAGAAGCGCCGACACTGGATATATGAGATATGGAAAGTTCGCATCTGTCTATGATGGGCTGATGGAAGATATTCCGTACGAAAAGTATGTGGAATGGGTGGCGGCGCATGTGCAGTCCGGCAGTATACTGGACCTTGCATGCGGCACCGGCACCTTGTCGCAGCTTTTTGCCGAAATAGGTTTTTCCGTTACGGCGAGCGATTTGTCGGAAGAAATGCTGACAATGGCCAACCAGCGCTTTCAAGAAGCGGGGCTTGTAATTCCGACGCTTCAATTGTCGATGGACAATTTGGAAGGGCTGGCTGGTTTTGACGCCGTAACCATCGCCATTGATTCTTTAAACTATTTAGATGCGGAAGAAAAAGTCCAGCAGACATTCAGCGAAGTGCACCAAGCGCTGAATGAAGGCGGGCATTTTTTCTTTGACGTGCATTCAACTTATAAAATGGAAACCGTTTATATGGACAGCCCATTTGTGCTGGACGGTGAAGACGTGGCGTATATTTGGCATACAGAGCCGGGCGAATTTCCGCTGAGCGTCATCCACGACATCACATTTTTTGTGCGGCAAGGTGAGTTGTTTGAACGCTTCGAAGAAATGCATGAGCAGCGCACATTCACAGTGGAAACCTACCAAACGTGGCTGGAACACGCCGGGTTCCAAGTCGAGTCGATTACGGCGGATTTCGCCGAATCCAAACCGAATGAAGAAAGCGAACGCATCTTTTTCCATGCAGTAAAGAAAAACTTCAATTAGCAGGGGATTTCCCTAGCTTATTGAAGTTTTTCTTTTGCTGTAAACTGGCAGAAAAAAATCCTTCCCAATTTAAAGTGAATTGCTATATAATTCAGATAGCTTCTTATCTAATTGCCTTCTGAAGAAAAGGGGAAATTCCCATGAATTTTTCTCAGCTTCAGAATAAAATCGGTTGGCTGCTGATCCCCGCGGCAGTTATCTTGATTCTTGCTATTTATTTTTTAGTTCCTCAAGACGAACCGGACGCTGTTCCGGCTGCATCCTTAGATTTGATCCAAGCTGAATCCCCTCAGCAGACTGAACCCCAACCCCAAGAAGTGCAAATCCCTGATTTTGTTATGGTCGATGTAAAAGGCCAAGTGGCGAATCCTGGCGTTTATGAATTGCCGATTGATGCGCGAATGCAAGATGCCATTGATGCGGCCGGCGGCTTTTCCGAAAAAGCCGACAATCGCGCCATCAACCTTGCCCAAAAATTGCAGGATGAAATGGCCATTTACGTCCCGGCACAAGGCGAGGAAATCGTTATGCCTGCTGCACCGGGTGTGAGCAGCGATTCTCCGGGAGCAAGCAGCGACGCAACGGTCAATTTAAACAGCGCAACAGACACGGAATTAATGACCTTGCCAGGCATCGGACCATCCAAAGCGGCTGCGATCATTGCTTACCGGACGGATAACGGCAATTTTCAAACGGTTGAAGATTTAAAAGAAGTTACTGGCATCGGCGAAAAAACGTTTGAAAAATTAAAAGAGTTGATCAGCGTAAAGTAACGGCTTGGCCACTGGCGTGCTGTTTTTCTGTTTTGAGCAGCCGGTTGACGAAATTTCTGCCTCTGCTACACTAGTTTTAAACCAATCACCAGGAGGCAATTAGATGAAGCGAATAACTTGGGACCAATTTTTCATGGCACAAAGCCATTTATTAGCATTGAGAAGCACATGTACAAGGTTATCTGTCGGTTCAACGATTGTCAGAGACCGCCGCATCATGGCAGGCGGCTATAACGGCTCCATCTCCGGCGGCGACCATTGCATCGATAAAGGCTGCTACGTGGTCGACGGGCACTGTGTCCGCACGATTCACGCGGAAATGAACGCCTTGCTGCAATGTGCCAAATACGGCATCAATGTCGGCGGCGCGGATATGTACGTCAGCCATTTTCCTTGCTTGCAATGCACAAAATCGATCATTCAAGCCGGCATTTCGAGATTGTACTATGCAGCGGATTATAAGAACCACGAATACGCCATTGAATTGTTGGAGCAAGCGGGTGTAGAGGTGGTTCAAGTGCCATTTGATGAACGGAAAATTGACTTTTTAAGCGTTGAAAAAACGGCTTTGTATATGGAACTGCTCGAGAAACTGCGTGAAAAAGGCGGAAGTGACGAAGAATTGGCCTATTACAACGAGCGGGTGAAGCAATTATTCGGAGAAGTGGAAGTGTAACAACCCATTTATTTTTGTATTTAGCGGCAGCGACAGCTCTCGCAACTTACGCAGCGCATGAAACACCGGCATTTCTCGGGTTCATGGCGCTGCTTTTTTGTTGGATGGCTTGGAAACGCGAACGGCTGCTGCTCATGGCAAGTGTTGTGGTATTCGCACTGGCCGTGTTTGTTTTACAAGACATGCGTGCACAAGACAGCTTTGATTATTCTCAGCCGTTTGCTGGCCAACTCGATTTTGGCAGCCAGTATACAATCGACGGCGACGGTCTAAAGGGTTTTGCTGAACTTGAAGACGGAACGAAAGTTTACGCGCGCTACAAAATTCAATCGGCAGAAGAAAAGGCGGCCTTAGAAGCGAATCTTTACAAAACCATCTTGCAAGTGGATGGGCTGTTTGAAGTGCCGTCACCGCCGCCGCACCGCTACGCATTTGATATGGAAACGTATTTAAAGCGAAATGGCGTATCTAAAATACTGGCCATTGAAAAAATGGCTGGCGCTTCAGAAAAGCAAAGCTTTTTAAGCAGTTTGAATGGGCAGCGCGAATCGCTGAAAACGCATATACGGGAAACGTTTCCGGATTCGCTGGTGGCGGAAGCTGAAGCGTTGTTGATCGGCGAACAAGAAAAAATGACGATGGACGAACAGCAAATTTACCAGACGCTCGGCATCACCCATTTGTTCGCTATTTCCGGGCTGCATGTGGAAATTGCAGCAGGCCTGCTTTACTTTTTGCTCGTCCGCCTGCACATCCGGAAAGAATCGGTGCTTGTGCTGATGCTCGTTGCTTTGCCCCTGTATGCCGTTTTGGCAGGAGGAGCGCCGTCGGTTTGGCGTTCGGTTTGGATGGTTTGTGCGGTGCTAGGATGCCGGCTGTTCAAAATCCGTTTGCCGATTAGCCAGATTTTGTTGATTTCTTTTGTTTGTTTTTTGCTGTGGAATCCGTATAGCCTCTACAACATTGGCTTTCAGCTGTCGTATGGCGCGACGTTTGCCATTATTTACTCGGCTCGTTTCCTGTCCCGCGACTCATCCAATATAAAAATCGGATTTGTTATCACGTTCATTTCCCAGTTGACCCTTTATCCCTTGCTGATTTTTCATTTTTACGAAATTTCGCTTTCGGCATTTTTTGTCAACAGCGTGTTTGTGCCGCTTTACACGCTCGTTATTTTGCCGGTGAATTTTTTATTGCTGGTGTGCACGTGGGTGTTTCAGCCGGCTGCGGATTTGCTTTTCGGTTTATATGAACCGCTTCGCACGTTTGTCGGAGATGCGATGGCGTGGATTGCGTCTTTGCCTTATCAAATGTGGAATCCCGGAAAACCGGCTGCTTGGCTCGTCGTAGTGTTAATGGCTTCCGTATGGCTATTTTATAGTTGGGCGGAGCGGGGATTTAAATGGCGTCAATTGCTGATTATTATACTGCCCGCTGCAGCTATCACATTGCCGTCTTATTTCGACCCGGCATTGAAAGTGGTGTTCCTAGATGTCGGGCAAGGCGATAGCGCACTCATTGAATTGCCCTACCGAAAAGGGGTTTATTTGATCGACAGCGGCGGGCTGCTTCGGTTTGATGCAGAAGAGTTCCGCAGGCGCGAGCGCCCTTATGAAATCGGCAGGCAAGTGGTGGCGCCTTATTTAAAGGGCAGAGGCATTTCGTCTATAGACAAAATGATTCTTTCCCATGCCGACGCCGACCACGCGGAAGCAGCAGAAGAAATTTTTCAGCGCTTCCGGGTAAAAGAGCTCCACTTGACGCCGGGTTCGGAACAAACCGATTTGATGCAAGAGCTGATGCCATTCACAAAAGAAGCGGAAATTTTTTACCCGGGAAGCGGTTCTGTTTGGCAGGTGCAAGAGACGGGCTTTGCTTACTTGGCGCCGGATGATGCGGAATACGTTGGCAACGACGATTCGCTTGTCCTGCTTATGGCGAACGGACCATTCCGCGTCTTGTTTACAGGGGATTTAGAAGAAAATGGCGAAGGGAAGCTGTTGAAGGATTACGGTGGCCAAATCAAAGACATGACCGTGCTAAAAGTCGGCCATCACGGCAGCAAAACGTCCAGCAGCGAAGCGTTTTTAAATGTGGTGGCACCGTCTCTGTCGATTTTTTCCTCTGGCGCCGAGAACCGCTACGGCCATCCAAGCAAAGAAGTGGTCGAGCGCTTTCGAAAGCTTCAGCTTGAAACGCTTAATACGGCAGAGCGGGGTACGATTGAAATGGCGGTTCAAAACGGCAACGTGGAAATTCGCACCATGCGGTGAATGGGATTTGCAAATAAAATAATGCAAAAGAGAATATCTCTTGGAGCAGCTGCTTTCACAACCAAATAAAAAAAGGTTCCAGCCACTGGCTGGAACCTTTTTTCTATTTAGCTTGCTATGAAATCTACCACTACTGCAATAACAAAGATAGCTGCAAAGAAACCGAATGAGACAACAAAGCCCATTCCAGCGTCTATTGCGTCGTTGCGTTTTGATTGGACGTTCTGTTCAAATTCATTCATGAGTACCCCTCCTAATTCCTTCTCATTATAAGCGAACAGGGGAGAAAAATCTAGATTGAACTCGATTAATCAGATCAATTTTCGGCTCCGTCACAAATATGTCAAATACCAATTAGGCCTGAAATCCGCTATAGTAGAAAGGGGGTGCGCATTTATGATTACATCAATATGGAAAGCCATTCGAAGCGGCCAAATCGACCCTGTCTATCTCGTGGTAGGAAACGAAAGTTATTTTATTGAGAAAACAGTGGATTTGTTAAAACATAAATTGACGGACGGCGAATTGGAGTTGTCGATATTCGATTTGGAGGAAGTTCCGGTCGACCGGGTGATCGAAGAAGCGGACACGATTCCGTTTTTCTCAGACCGGAAATTGATTGTGGTCAAAAACGCTTCGTTTTTAAAAGCGGCTGAACGCGGCAAGGAAAAAATCGACCATGATTTAAAATTGCTGGAAGCGTGGCTGGAAAATCCGCCTTCAAGCTGCGTAACTGTTTTTATCGCGCCATACGAAAAATTGGACGAACGCAAAAAAGTGACGAAACTTATGAAGCAGCACACGGTGCTTGTGGAAGCAAAATCGCTCCAAGCGAATGATTTGGAAGTTTGGCTGCAGCACGAAGCAAAAAGTTTCGGCAAGCAGATTAAAAAAGGCGCAGCCGATAAATTGGTCGAAATGGCCGGCACGAATTTGACGCTTTTGTCTTCAGAACTGGAGAAAATGTCATTGTATCTGGGGTCTGGAGAAGAAGAAATTACGGCAGAGCTCGTGGAGAAAATGACGGCGCGGACACTGGAGCAGGATGCATTTAAGATGCTGCAGTCCTATCTTGACGGCGACGTCAGCGGCGCTTTGTCGGTGTATTACGATTTGCTGCGGCAAAAAGAAGAGCCGGTTGCCTTGACGGCATTGCTCGCGTCGCAAATCCGCTTTATGATCCACGTGTTTTATTTGCAGAAAAAAGGCTATCACGCGCAGCAGATTTCTAAACAGCTAAAAGCCCATCCGTACCGGGTGAAATTGCTGGTGGAAAAACGCCAGCAAATTCCAGAGAACCGGCTGCTTGAAGTGCTGGGCGATTTAGCAGACATCGATTTGCAGCTGAAAACGGTAAGCGGCAACCGCGAACGCATTTTGGAATTCTTTTTGATGAAACGGGCAAAAGCGAATAACTATTTAAGTTGAACTGAGTATTTGACTTGTCGATATTCCACAAAACAGCTCCGCTTTCCTGCGGGCTAGCACCGAACTAACTTGGGTTTAGCGCCAAAGTGGATTTCGGCACAGTCGCTCTGTCGCTTTGCTCCATTACTAAAGACATTGGCCGTAGCTTGCAAGGCCAAGTCTTTGCGACGAAGCAGCGCAGCGATGCAAAAACAGTAAAGTTTTCTCCGCTGTTTTGCTCCATATCTTCTAGCCTGCCAGCAGCAGTAATAGAGTGATCCTGCTGGTCATTTCTTCTGGTAGTAAGAAATCTCTTAGCTTCGGCGCGTCCACGGGCGGCAGGCGTAAGCCGACGAGCTTGCGCAGGAGCACTATTCTTTGCCTTTCCCAAAGCGACCTAACCGGCTTATAAAAAAGAACATTTTTTTAGTTCAACTTATATAGCAAAGAAAAAAAGCCAGTCCCGAAACGGGGCTGGCTTTTAGCGTTTTACGCTTGTTTCATCAAGCGAGATTTTTTACGAGCTGCAGTGTTTTTGTGGATAAGCCCTTTAGAAGCCGCTTTTTCCACTTGTTTGATTGCCGCTTTTACAGTATCGCTAGCGTTTTCTGTGTTGTTAAGAACAGCTGAGTCAGCTTTTTTAACAGCAGAACGCATTGTCGATCTCACATGTGAGTTTTGAGCGTTTTTCTTTTCATTCGTGCGTACACGTTTGATTGCAGATTTAATGTTTGGCATGTATTTCACCTCCTAGACAAATAGGAACCGAGATGAAAGCATCTCGCATCTTTTATGTCTCTATACAACAAGAGTTATTTTATCAAATCACAAGAAGGAATGCAATAGATACGTGCAAAGAAGTTTTCCTTTACAGCGAAACGATTCCAACAGCCTTTCATTGCCCAATGGCCTCTCTACTGCTATAATTCAAAGTAGTTTATTTAGGAGTGAAGAGAATGAATCATGAGGAACGATTAGCACGGCAAAGCAAGATTAGAAACTTTTCCATCATTGCGCACATTGACCACGGAAAATCGACGCTTGCTGACCGGATACTAGAGAAAACGGAAGCTTTGACTTCCCGTGAAATGAAAGCACAATCCCTGGATTCCATGGATTTGGAACGCGAACGCGGCATCACCATCAAACTGAATGCCGTCCAATTGAATTACAAAGCAAAAGATGGGGAAACGTACATTATGCACTTGATCGATACGCCGGGACACGTCGACTTCACGTATGAGGTTTCGCGCAGCCTGGCTGCTTGTGAAGGGGCGGTACTAGTTGTTGATGCTGCACAAGGCATTGAAGCGCAAACGCTTGCGAACGTTTACTTGGCGCTTGATAATGAACTTGAAATTCTTCCTGTCATCAACAAAATCGATTTGCCGGCTGCTGACCCTGAACGGGTGAGAGGCGAAATTGAAGAAGTTATCGGGCTTGATGCGTCTGAAGCGGTTTTGGCTTCTGCCAAAGCAGGCATCGGCATTGAAGATATTCTGGAACAAATCGTCGAAAAAGTGCCGGCGCCAACGGGAGATCCGAGCGCACCGTTAAAAGCCTTGATCTTTGATTCGCTGTATGACCCGTACCGAGGCGTTGTCGCTTATATCCGGGTTATGGAAGGAACGGTTAAACCCGGAGACCGCATCCAAATGATGGCTTCCGGAAAAGAATTTGAAGTGATTGAAGCGGGCGTCTTTACGCCGCATGTTTCTTTGCAAAAAGAATTGACCGTTGGCGATGTTGGCTTTTTGACAGCCGCCATTAAAAACGTCGGCGATTCGACTGTCGGAGATACCATCACTTTGGCAAACAACCCGGCTAAAGAAGCGTTGCCAGGCTACCGGCGCTTGAACCCGATGGTTTATTGCGGCTTGTATCCGATTGATACATCGAAATACAACGATTTGCGTGATGCGCTTGAAAAACTGGAATTGAACGATGCCGCGCTGCAATTTGAACCGGAATCGTCCCAAGCGCTGGGCTTCGGTTACCGCTGCGGCTTTCTTGGTTTATTGCATATGGAAATCATCCAGGAACGCATTGAACGCGAATTCAATATTGACTTGATCACGACAGCGCCAAGCGTAATTTACGACGTTCACATGACGGACGGGGAAATCTTGAAAATCGATAACCCGGCAATGATGCCTGATGCCCAAAAGATTCAAGTGGTAGAAGAGCCGTATGTCAAAGCGACGGTCATGGTGCCGAACGATTACGTTGGAGCGGTCATGGAAATTTGCCAGAAAAAACGCGGCAACTTCCTGACAATGGATTATATTGACGCCACGCGCGTCAGCATCATTTACGAATTGCCGCTTGCGGAAATCGTCTATGATTTCTTTGATCAACTGAAATCCGGTACAAAAGGCTATGCATCCTTCGATTACGAATTGATTGGCTATAAAGAATCAAAACTTGTGAAGATGGATATTTTACTGAATGCCGAGCAAGTGGATGCACTGAGTTTTATCGTCCATAGAGATTTTGCCTACGAGCGCGGAAAAGTCATCGTCGACAAGCTGAAGACCTTGATCCCGCGCCAGCAGTTTGAAGTGCCGATCCAAGCTGCCATCGGCCAGAAAATCGTTGCTCGCCAAACCATCAGCGCGATGCGCAAAAACGTCTTGGCGAAATGCTACGGCGGCGATATTTCCCGTAAACGGAAGCTATTGGACAAGCAAAAAGAAGGCAAGAAGCGCATGAAGCAAGTCGGTTCTGTAGAAGTTCCGCAAGAAGCATTTATGGCCATCCTAAAAATGGACGACCAATCCAAATAAACAAAAAAAGGAGGCCGATTTTGTGCCTCCTTTTCCTATTAGAAAGAAGGAAAAACGAGCATGGTAAAAGGATTATACATCCATATTCCATTCTGCCACCAGATTTGCCATTACTGTGATTTCAATAAAGTCTTTTTCAAAGACCAGCCGGTGGATGCGTATATTGATTCGCTCGGCAAAGAATTGGCGCTTTGGAAACAAGAAGGCGCACTCGACAAGCCGCTCCAAACCATTTTTCTCGGCGGAGGGACCCCTACGTCGCTGACGCCCGAGCAGTTGAAAAAATTATTGGGCTATATCCACCAATATGTGCCGATGGCGGACAATCTGGAATGGACTTCTGAAGCAAATCCGGATGAACTGACTAAGGAGAAAATGCAAGTGCTATTTGCAGGCGGCGTCAACCGCTTGAGCATGGGCGTCCAATCGTTCGATGAAGATCTGCTGAAGCGCCTTGGCCGCACGCACAGCAACGGAGACGTCGCACGGGCCGTCGAAGAAGCGCGCGAAGTCGGCTTCACGAACATAAGCTTCGACTTGATGTACGGCTTGCCTGGGCAGACGATGGCGCAATGGGACGATACGCTCGAGCAGGCATTTGCTTTTGATTTGCCGCATTTCTCGGCATACTCCTTAATCATTGAACCGAAAACCGTCTTCTATAACCTCATGACAAAAGGGAAATTGAACACGGTCACCGAAGACCTTGAAGCGGATATGTACGACAAGCTCATGAATGAAATGGAGCGCCGCGGATTAAAGCAATACGAAATTTCGAATTTTGCGCGTCCCGGATTTGAATCGCGCCACAACTTATTGTATTGGGACAATGCCGAATACATCGGCGCCGGCGCCGGTGCGCATGGATATGTCCACGGCGTCCGCTATTCGAACGCCGGACCGCTGAAAAAATACATGGCACCGCTTGATGAAGGCGCACGTCCGCTATTAAACACCCACGAAGTTCCGCTCCATGAACAAATGGAAGAGGAAATGTTTTTAGGGCTCCGCAAAACGGCCGGTGTTTCCATGAGCGGTTTCCAAGAAAAATTCCGGAAATCGATGGGCGCTGTATACGGAGATATTCTGCAAAAAGAAATCGCTAAAGAAAATTTGGTGATAGACAACGACTTTATTAAGCTGACGAAAAAAGGCCGGTTTGTCGGCAACGAAGTATTCGAGCAGTTTTTGTTGGCTTAAGAATAAAAAAAGAGAAATAGATTCCAAAAGGAAAAAGCACAACCGTTGACATTAACAATGGATTTTGGTAATTTTAGTATAGTATTAGCACTCAGGTAACTAGAGTGCTAACAGAGGTGATGATCATGTTAACAGAACGGCAGTTGCTCATTTTAAAAGTGACAGTTGATGATTTTATTCAATCAGCTCAGCCGGTCGGATCGAACCAACTATCCAAAAAATCCGAAATTCCATTTAGTCCGGCGACGATTCGAAACGAAATGGCCGATCTCGAAGGTTTGGGTTTTCTTGAAAAAACGCATACATCATCAGGCCGGGTGCCTTCTGAAAAAGGTTACCGCTATTACGTTGACCATTTGTTGACGCCCAAGCCGCTGCCGCAGCAGGACATCGTTCAAATTCGATCAATTTTCGAAGAAAAATTGACCGAAACCGAAGAAATCATCAAGCGCGCTGCAATGATGCTGTCGGAATTGACGAATTACACGTCCATTTTGTTGGGTCCAGATGTTGGAAAACACATTGTTAAACGATTATCGATTGTCCCGCTTTCAACGGACACGGCAGTCGCGATTATCGTGACCGACAATGGCCATGTAGAAAACCGGGTGTTCTCGATTCCAGAAGGCATCAATCCGTCAGATATTGAAAAAATGACCAATATCTTGAATGAGCGCCTTGTTGGAGCGCCGTTAAATGATTTGCATCGGCGGCTCGAACAAGAGACAATGACGATATTGAAACAGCATGTACAGCGTTATGGAGATTTGTTCCAAACCTTGCGGAAAGCGGCTGTATTGCCGCATGAAGACAACGTGTATTATGGCGGGAAACTGAACATCCTGAAGCAGCCTGACTTTCATGATATTCAGAAAATCAGGAACTTGATGGATGTGATGGATCAAACCAAGCATATCCCGATGATTTTGCCAGTTGGAAGCCAAGGCCTTCACATTCGAATCGGTTCAGAAAATGCACTTTCAGCGATGGAAGATTGCAGCGTTATTACAGTTTCTTATGATATCGGCGAAGAACAGACGGGATCAATCGCAATTGTCGGTCCAAAACGTATGGATTATAAGCGCATCGTCACATTACTCGATGTGCTAAGCGGCGATTTGTCGAAAGAGCTGACCCGTATGTTCCGGGGTAAATGATGAAAAGGAGGAACAGTATTTGTCTAAAGAAAATGAACCACTACAGACAGAAGAAACAGTGACAAACGAAACAGAAGAAGCAACCGCTGCCATGGAATCTGTGGAACCGGCGGCAACTTCTGAAGAAGCGGTTGAACAAACTGAAGAAAAACCAGATGAAGCTGCTTTGCTACGCGAGGAATTAGAAGCCGAGCAAAACAAATACCTTCGTCTAATGGCCGATTACGATAACTTTAAACGGCGTACCGTAAAAGATCGGCAAGACGCAGAAAAGTTCCGAGCTCAATCGCTGCTTTCGGATTTATTGCCAGTAATGGATAATTTCGAACGGGCGTTGTCCGTTGAAGCGAAAAGCGAAGAAGCGGCTTCTTTGTTGAAAGGGCTGGAAATGGTCCATTCTACACTTCTCGAAGCGGTCAAACGCGAAGGGCTGGAAGAAATTAAGTCGGTCGGAGAAGCTTTCGACCCTCATGTCCATCAGGCAGTCATTCAAGAAAAAGATGACAATGCGGCGCCGGGCTCCGTATTGCTAGAACTGCAAAAAGGGTATACCTTAAAAGGCAGAGTGTTGCGTCCGGCAATGGTAAAAGTAAACGAATAATTGGCAATGGAGGAATTTAAATGAGCAAAATTATTGGTATTGACTTAGGAACAACAAACTCAGCAGTCGCGGTATTAGAAGGCGGCGAACCAAAAATCATTCCAAATCCAGAAGGCAACCGTACAACTCCTTCTGTCGTGGCATTTAAAAATGGCGAACGCCAAGTTGGGGAAGTGGCAAAACGCCAATCAATCACCAACCCGAACACCATCCAATCAATTAAACGTTTGATGGGTACTTCAGAAAAAGTTACGGCTGAAGGCAAAGAGTATACAGCACAAGAAGTTTCTGCAATGATTCTTCAATACCTTAAAGGCTATGCAGAAGAATACTTAGGCGAAAAAGTAACAAGAGCGGTTATCACGGTACCGGCTTATTTCAACGACGCAGAACGCCAAGCGACAAAAGACGCTGGCCGCATCGCCGGACTTGAAGTAGAGCGCATTATCAACGAACCGACTGCAGCAGCACTTGCATATGGTTTGGATAAAACAGATACAGACGAAACAATCCTTGTTTATGACCTTGGCGGCGGTACATTCGACGTTTCGATTCTTGAACTTGGCGATGGTGTATTTGAAGTAAAATCAACTGCCGGCGACAACCGTCTTGGCGGAGATGACTTCGATAAAATCATCATTGACTACTTGGTGCAAGAATTCAAAAAAGAAAACGGCATCGACTTGTCAAAAGACAAAATGGCGACTCAGCGCTTAAAAGATGCGGCTGAAAAAGCGAAAAAAGATTTGTCTGGCGTTTCATCTACACAAATCTCGCTTCCATTCATCACTGCGGGAGAATCAGGGCCGCTTCACTTGGAAGTGACTATGTCTCGTGCAAAATTTGACGAATTGACTTCTTCTCTAGTTGAACGCACAATGGGGCCAACTCGCCAAGCATTGAAAGATGCGGGCATTTCAGCATCTGAAGTTGACCGCGTTATCCTTGTCGGCGGATCTACCCGCATCCCGGCTGTACAAGAAGCGGTTAAACGCGAAACTGGCAAAGAACCACATCGCGGCGTTAACCCGGATGAAGTAGTAGCAATGGGCGCAGCTGTTCAAGGCGGTGTATTGACAGGAGACGTTAAAGATGTTGTATTGCTTGACGTAACTCCACTTTCTCTAGGTATCGAAACTATGGGCGGCGTGTTCACGAAATTGATCGAACGCAACACGACAATCCCGACTTCGAAATCACAAACATTCTCAACTGCTGCTGACAACCAGCCAGCTGTTGACATTCATGTATTGCAAGGCGAACGCCCGATGGCTGCAGCCAACAAAACGCTTGGCCGTTTCCAATTAGCGGATATTCCGCCAGCACCACGCGGCATCCCGCAAATCGAAGTAACGTTTGATATCGACAAAAACGGTATTGTCAGCGTTAAAGCAAAAGATTTGGGAACACAAAAAGAGCAGACGATTACGATCCAGTCTAGTACTTCATTGTCTGATGATGAAATCGAACGCATGATCAAAGAAGCGGAAGAAAATGCGGAAGCAGATGCAAAAGTGAAAGAAGAAGTGGAACTTCGCAACGAAGCGGACCAAGCTGTCTTCACGACCGATAAAACAATCACAGACCTTGGCGAAGTTGTTACAGATGAAGAAAAACAACAAGCTGAAGCTGCACGCGACGAATTGAAAACTGCTTTAGAAGGCAGCAGCATCGAGGATATCCGTGAGAAAAAAGATAAATTGAACGAAATTCTTCAAGGATTGGCCATGAAAGCCTACGAGCAAGCAGCAGCTGCTCAACAAGGCGCTCAAGACGGCGCAGCTTCTTCCAATCCGGGAGACGACGTAGTCGACGCTGAATTCGAAGAAGTAAACGACGATAATAAGTAAGACCCGAAAAAGTCAAAGCAAAGCACATGCTTTGGCTTTTTCTTGGTTATAAAAACGGATCGTTTGCAATAGAAAGGCTCGATCAAAACATGCATGGCCAGGTCCAAAGCGCCGGACAAGAATTTTTCTTTAATGCCGCGCCTCCGCTAAAGCAAAACTCAGCCCAGCTGCGCGGCCAGTAAAGCCGCTTTGCTGGGCTGAGTTACGCCGGTCGCGGAAAATTGGGCACCCGCGCTTTTTTCGGAGTCTTTGCAACAGCAAATAGAACCGTGTACAATTACAGGTGATTGCAATAACAGGAGAGTGACAATATGAACAAACGAGATTATTACGAAGTGCTTGGCGTTTCCAAAACCGCTTCGAAAGAAGAAATCAAAAAAGCTTACCGGAAATTGTCCAAACAATTCCATCCGGATATCAATAAAGCAGCAGATGCATCTGAAAAATTCCAGGAAGTAAAAGAAGCTTATGAAGTGTTGAGCGATGACCAAAAAAGAGCGCAATACGACCAATTCGGCCATCAAGACCCGAACCAAGGTTTCGGCGGCGGAGGAGCTGACGGCTTCGGCTTTGAAGACATCTTCAGCACGTTTTTCGGCGGCGGCACAAGACGCCGCGATCCAAATGCGCCGCGAAAAGGCGACGATTTGCAATACACGATGGACATTGATTTCATGGACGCGGTTTTCGGCAAAGAAGAAACCGTTGAATTGCCAAAAGACGAAACGTGCGGAACATGCGACGGTTCGGGCGCAAAACCAGGAACCAAAAAGAAAACATGTCCGTATTGCGAAGGCAGCGGCCAGTTGAATGTCACGCAAGACACGCCGTTTGGCCGCATGGTCAACCGCAGAGCTTGCCACCATTGTTCTGGATCGGGACAAATTATCGAAGAAAAATGTCCGACTTGCAAAGGCGAAGGCAAAGTGCGCAAAGTCAAAAAGATCAAAGTTACGATTCCAGCAGGCGTCGATGATGGACAGCAATTGCGCGTCAGCGGCCAAGGCGGCCCAGGCGTCAACGGCGGTCCGGCAGGCGACTTGTATGTGGTATTCCGCGTAAAACCGCATAAAGAATTCCAGCGCGACGGCGACGACATTTACTTGGAATTGCCGATTACATTTGCCCAAGCTGCTTTAGGGGACGAAATCGAAGTTCCAACGGTGACTGGAAAAGTAAAATTGAAAATTCCGGCCGGTACACAAAGCGGTGCCAAATTCCGCTTGAAAGGCAAAGGAATCAAAAACGTCCACGGCTACGGAACGGGCGATCAGCACATCATCATCCGCGTCAAGACGCCAACCAAGCTAAGCGAGAAACAAAAGCAGCTATTGCGTGAATTTGCGGAAGTGAGCGGCGATATTCCAGAAGAGCAGAGCAGTTCATTATTTGATAAAATCAAACGCACCATCAAAGGCGATTAAACGGCCTACTGAAAATAGGGCTAGACTCATGTTTCATTAGCTGAACCCAGGAAAAAGGAGCCGGACGTATATGAAATGGTCAGAACTGTCGATTCATACAACGAATGAAGCAATTGAATCTGTTTCGAATATTTTGCATGAAGCGGGCGCAAGCGGAGTCGTCATTGAAGACTCGGAAGATTTTGGAAAAGAACGGGAAGACCGCTTTGGGGAAATTTATTCACTGAACCCAGATGATTTCCCGAAAGAAGGGGTCATCGTGAAAGCTTATTTGCCTGTCAACAGTTTTATAGGCGAAACCGTTGAAGCGGTAAAATTAGCGATTAATAACCTGGTAAAATTTGATATTGACCTTGGTGCAAACAAAGTGACCATCAGTGAAGTCAACGAAGAAGATTGGGCAACTTCGTGGAAAAAATATTACCATCCGGTGAAAATCTCGCAACGCTTTACGATTGTCCCTACTTGGGAAACCTATCATCCGGTTTCAAGCGATGAATTGATCATTGAACTGGATCCCGGCATGGCGTTTGGTACGGGCACTCATCCGACAACGGTGATGAGCTTGCAGGCTTTGGAAAAAACTGTCCAGCCGGGCCAGCAAGTAATCGATGTCGGGACTGGATCCGGTGTGTTGGCGATTGGCGCTGCATTGCTTGGCGCTGATCACATTCACGCCCTAGATTTAGACGAAGTCGCGGTACAGGCAGCTGAATTTAACGTCAATTTAAATAAAATGCAGCACAAAGTGGACGTCGTCCATGGCAATCTGCTCGAAACCATCCAAGAGCCAGGAGATGTCGTAGTGGCCAATATTTTGGCTGAAATCATTATTTCCTTTACCGATGATGCGTTTCAGGTGGTTAAACCAGGCGGCTATTATATTACGTCCGGCATCATTTCACCGAAGAAAAATGATGTGAAAGAAGCGCTCGAAGCTTCCGGCTTTGTTATAGAAGACGTGATGATGATGGAAGACTGGGTCACAATCATTTCAAAAAAACCGGAATAACGGGGTGCAACGATGCAACGATATTTTTTAACTGGCAAAGTTCCTGATAACCACATAACGGTGATAACTGGCGATGATGCAAAGCACATCGCCAAAGTTATGCGCCAAACCATCGGGGACCAGCTAATTGTGGTCTTGGAAGAACGGGCTTATTTTGCGACAATCTTATCTGCTGATTTTGATGTGAAAGTGGAACTCGGCCAAATTATTGAAGCGACAGCTGAAATGCCGAAGCGTGTGACCATTGCCTGCGGTTTGCCAAAAGGCGACAAGCTGGAACTGATTACCCAGAAAGCGACTGAACTAGGAATGTTTTCGCTGATTCCGTTTGCAGCCGAACGGTCGATCGTCAAATGGGACAGTTCAAAAAATGACAAAAAAACGGCGCGGCTCCAAAAAATTGCAAAAGAGGCAGCAGAGCAATCCCATCGCACCCATATTCCCGAAATACATAATGTCCAGAGCTTTAACCAATTGATGGAGACTGCTTCTTCTTTTGATGCTGTTGTCGTTGCTTATGAAGAAGAAGCGCGCCAAAGCGCTCCAACTCGATTTGCCGATGTTTTAAAAACATTGTATGATAAAGATTCAATCCTGCTTGTTTTTGGTCCGGAAGGCGGAATTTCTGAACAGGAAATTTTCCGTTTGAAAGAAAGCGGGGCTTTATTCACGTCTTTGGGTCCGCGAATTTTGCGGACAGAAACCGCACCTTTATATGCATTGTCCGCAATGTCTTATGAATTTGAATGAAAGAGGTGGCCACTTATGTCGACGGTAGCGTTCCATACCTTAGGTTGTAAAGTGAATCATTATGAAACTGAAGCGATCTGGCAGTTGTTCAAAGAACAAGGCTATGACCGCGGCGAGTTTGATCATCATTCTGATGTCTATGTCATCAATACGTGTACGGTTACCAACACAGGAGACAAGAAAAGCCGCCAAGTCATCCGGCGAGCGGTGCGCCAAAATCCGGATGCTGTCATTTGCGTAACGGGTTGCTATGCCCAAACTTCTCCGGCAGAAATACTGGCAATTCCTGGAGTGGACATTGTGGTCGGGACTCAGGACCGGACGAAACTGCTTGGCTATATCGAGCAGTTTAAACAGGAACGCAAGCCGATTAATGCGGTCGGCAATATTATGAAAAACCGGATTTATGAAGAACTGGATGTGCCGGAGTTTACGGATCGCACCCGGGCTTCCTTGAAAATCCAAGAAGGCTGCAATAATTTTTGCACGTTCTGCATTATTCCTTGGGCCCGCGGGCTTTTGCGGTCGCGTGACCCAAAAGAAGTGGTCCGCCAAGCTCAGCAATTAGTGGATGCAGGCTATCTGGAAATCGTTTTGACCGGCATTCATACTGGGGGCTACGGCGCGGATTTGAAAGATTACAATCTGGCCCAGCTTTTGCGCGATTTGGAAACGCAAGTCACAGGGTTAAAGCGGCTGCGGATTTCTTCCATCGAAGCGAGCCAGTTGACCGATGAAGTGATCGCTGTGCTCCGGGAGTCTAAAATTGTCGTCCGCCATTTGCACATTCCCATTCAATCGGGATCAGATACCGTGTTAAAAAGAATGCGCCGCAAGTACACGATGGCTTTTTTTGCTGAGCGGCTGGAACAGCTGCGCAAAGCGCTGCCGGATTTGGCAATCACAACTGACGTCATCGTCGGATTCCCAGGAGAAACGGAAGAAGAATTCAGGGAAACGTTCAATTTCATCAATGACCAAAAATTTTCTGAGCTGCATGTCTTTCCGTACTCACAGCGCACAGGAACTCCTGCTGCGCGAATGGATAGCCAAATTGATGAGGATGTTAAAAATGAACGGGTCCATCGCTTGATTTCGTTGAATGACCAGCTAGCGAAAGAATATGCTTCTCGTTTTGAAGGCGAACTGCTTGAAATCATCCCGGAAGAGCGGGCAGCAGGCGAGGGCAAAACTGAAATGGTCGAAGGCTATACCGATAATTATTTGAAAGTCGTGATACCGGGTGAGGATTCGCTGATCGGCAAAATTGTCAAAGTGAAAATAACAAAAGCCGGCTATCCGCATAACGCAGGACAATTTGTCCGCGTAATGGAAGAACTGACTGTTTAACAAAAACCGAAAAGAGAATGGAGATTTTTTACATGACGAACATTGCATCTTACATTGACCACACTTTATTAAAAGCAGAAGCTACACAAGAACAAATCGTTGAGCTTTGCAAAGAAGCGGCAGAATACAAATTTGCATCTGTCTGCGTTAATCCTGCATGGGTTGCAACAGCAGCGGCAGAACTTCAAGGCAGCACCGTGAAAGTTTGCACGGTTATCGGTTTTCCTTTAGGCGCTTCAACTTCTGAGACAAAAGCATTCGAAACAAAAGATGCTATTTCAAAAGGAGCAGGCGAAATCGATATGGTCATTAACATTGGCGCATTGAAAAGCGGCAACAACGATATAGTGAAACAAGACATCCAAGCGGTTGTGGCAGCAGCAAAAGGAAAAGCGATCGTCAAAGTAATCATCGAAACTGCACTTTTGACAGATGAAGAAAAAGAAGTGGCAAGCCGTTTAACAAAAGAAGCAGGCGCTGATTTTGTAAAAACGTCCACTGGATTCTCTACAGGCGGCGCTACAGTGGAAGACGTGAAATTGATGCGTAAAACCGTTGGCGCAGAACTTGGGGTAAAAGCTTCAGGCGGCGTCCGCAGCCTTGAGGATGTCCAAGCGATGATCGATGCGGGCGCAACTCGCATTGGCGCTAGTTCAGGAGTTAAAATTATGCAAGGCCTTACTTCTAATTCAGATTATTAACTATTGACCTATATAGGAAAATACGATATAATTTCTTAATATATAACACTTGTTGTTATTTGTTTCAACGTGTGTTCGGAGGGAGGGAAAAAGAGATGACAAAAACTACCGTTCGTAAAAACGAATCGATTGAAGATGCTCTTCGCCGCTTCAAACGCACTGTTTCTAAATCCGGGACAATGCAAGAGGTAAGAAAGCGTGAATTTTATGATAAGCCAAGCGTAAAACGCAAACTGAAATCAGAAGCTGCGCGTAAACGTAAATTTTAATTGACTTTCTTTTAAAATCGACTATTAAAATAATATGAACGATCAGCTAAAATCGGTTGTACGAATTTTTTTCGTGCAGCCGATTTTTTTCTTTGCAGGCTTACGAATGAACCAAGGGCTGTCAGTTCGCATTGCCGAAGGCTATAAAAATATTTCTCTTTTCGATTGAATGGCAATTTGTAAGCGCATTCTTTTGCTTGGGAGGAAATCTTCTGTAATATAGTAGATGAATAGCAAAATGTTGAAACTATTTTGAGATTGATACGTAAACAAAGTGTGCAGTAAAACGAAAGGAGGAATTCCTTTGCGCAGCGCCAAGATTGTGAGTGCTTTTGCTCTTGTGCTGTTGTCATTTGTTTTTATTGTGCCGTTTATTCATGCGGCAGCACCTGTCGTTTATGTGATTCCGGTTAAAGCAGAAGTTGAAAGAGGGCTGCAGGCATTTTTGGAGCGGGGATTTGAGGAAGCGGAAGATGCAGAAGCTGAAGCGATTATTTTAGAGATTGATACTCCCGGAGGATTTGTAAATGCAGCAGACGGCATTGCTAGGCTCATGAACAAGACCGAGATTGAAACTTTGGCATTTATCAATCCGGATGCGTTGTCAGCCGGAGCTTTTCTGGCGCTCAACAGCGATGAAATATACATGCATCCGAACGGGCGCATGGGCGCAGCGCAAATAATTGACCAAGCCGGCAATGCTGCAGAAGCGAAAGCAAATAGCGCCTGGCTGACTTCGATGGAAAATGCAGCCAGATCGTCCAAAAGGAATCCTGTCTACGCATTGGCCATGGCAGACGCTTCCATCGCTTTGCCGGAGCTTCAGGCTGGAGATGGCAAATTGCTTACGTTGAATGCAACGGAAGCAGAGGAAGTGGGATATTCGGAAGGAACCGTTTCGTCGGTCGATGAATTGCTGGCTTTAAAAAATTACGACAATGCCCAGCTCGTTTCCGTCAGTGAAACTTTTTCTGAGAAACTTGCCCGGTTTTTGACAAGTCCGTTTGTCGTGCCCATCTTGCTGTCGATTGCTTTTCTTGGATTGATTTTGGAGCTGTTCACGCCTGGTGTCGGCATTCCGGGAATTATTGGGCTGTCGTCCTTGCTGTTGTTCTTTTATGGCCATCTTGTAGCAGGGCTGGCAGGATATGAAGCCGTTGTTTTGCTAGTTATCGGGTTTGGTCTTTTAGCAACCGAGTTTTTTGTGCCGGGTGGAATAATCGGCTTTTTAGGATTAGCGGCAATTTTTGGCAGTATTTTATTGGCCGGCGGTGATTTTCAAACAACGTCCATTGCCATACTTATTGCATTGATTGTAGCTTCAGCAGGGATGGTGATTTTGTTGAAATTTTTTGGCAAGCGTCTTCACTTATTCAATCGGATTATTTTGATGGACGCGACCGATACTGAAAGCGGTTATGTATCAAACGTCAACCGGACGGAATTAATTGGCCAAGTAGCTGAAACCATGACAGCGCTTCGGCCATCCGGAACCATCAAATTTAATGACGAACGGATTGATGCCGTGTCGGAAGGCCGTTTTGTCAATCCTGGAAAAAGCGTCAAAATCATTAAAGTAGAAGGATCACGCATTGTTGTACGAGAGATTGACCAAGAAGGGGAGGAATAAGAAATGGGACTTGAAACACTAGGATTGGGCGCTGCAATAATCGCCATCATTGTTGTACTGGCCATATTTTTCACATTCGTTCCAATTACACTCTGGATTTCCGCAATTGCGGCAGGCGTCAGAGTCAGTATTTTCACATTGGTTGGAATGCGGCTGCGCCGAGTTATTCCATCGCGGATTGTGAACCCATTGATCAAAGCTTCAAAGGCCGGATTGACAGTGACCATCAACCAGCTTGAAAGCCACTATCTTGCAGGCGGGAACGTTGACCGTGTCGTTAACGCGTTAATTGCTGCACACCGGGCAAACATTGAATTGCCGTTTGAACGTGCCGCTGCGATCGATTTGGCAGGCCGCGACGTACTGGAAGCGGTACAAATGTCCGTTAACCCGAAAGTCATTGAGACGCCGTTTATCGCGGGTGTCGCAATGAATGGGATTGAAGTGAAAGTAAAAGCCCGGATTACGGTGCGGGCCAACATCGACCGCCTTGTCGGTGGTGCCGGAGAAGCCACAATCGTTGCCCGAGTAGGCGAAGGGATTGTCTCGACGCTTGGTTCCAGTACAAGCCACAAACAAGTGCTTGAAAATCCGGATTTAATTTCCCAAACGGTATTATCAAAGGGACTCGATTCCGGTACGGCATTTGAAATCCTGTCAATCGATATTGCGGATGTAGACATCGGCAAAAACATCGGTGCAGAACTACAAACGGAACAAGCCGAAGCAGATAAAAAAATTGCCCAGGCAAAAGCGGAAGAACGCCGTGCAATGGCAGTTGCAAGCGAGCAGGAAATGAAAGCGAAAGTTGTGGAAATGCGATCGAAAGTCGTCGAAGCGGAAGCGGAAGTGCCGATGGCCATGTCCGAAGCGCTGCGAGCGGGTAATTTCGGCGTCATGGATTATATCAATTACAAAAACATCCAAGCTGATACAAGCATGCGCGATTCGATTGCCAGAACCGGGACAGAAGCTTCCGAAAGCAAATAAACGCTTGCCGGTCAAAGGAGGTTTGACGAATGGAAGGCTTTATTATCGCTTTGATCGTAATGGCTGTTGGCGCAATGTTTGGCCAAAAGAAAAAAGAAGAAGCTCCCGCTAAGAAACCTGCACGCCCACAAGAAACCCGCAGTCAACCGGGCGCCAGCAGGCAAAGAAACTATAAGCGTGTCGAAGACTATGCAAAAGAAATTTACGGCGAATTGCAAAACCAGATGAAAGACCAGCCGGAACGAACCGAACAAGTAAAACAAGTGGTGCAAAAAGCTGCGAAAGCTGCGTCTTCTCGTGAAACGCGGCAAGAAGTTCAAGAAAGAGAAGGCACAGGAAGATTGTCGGCGCATCAAAACCGCCCGCTCGTTCGGAACGAACAACCGGCTTCTGGCGACAAGCTGTTTCCTTTGGACAAAAACGATATCTCAAAAGGCATCATACTGGCAGAAATTCTTATGCCGCCAAAATCGAAAAGGTAAAAATTGCGGTCGGCCAGCGAAAGTTGGCCGGCTTTTTTGCACCGTGATTTGCCGGCAAAAAGCGCCGAATTGTTTTACAGAATCTTGTGTTTAGTGATAGAGTGAAGTTAGTAGAAAATACTCAATTTCAAGGAGAGACGGCATGACTGAAAACCAATTACTCGAACTTCATGTAAAAGATCCAAACGAAGCCTTGCTGTTGCTTGGAATTTCGGATAATCACATGACTTTAATCGAAGAAGCACTAGAAATCCAAATTATTACCCGTGGAGATGTCATTCGGCTTTCAGGCACAGAAGAAGGCAAACAAACGGGGAAAATTTTAATAGAACAATTACTGATGGTCATCCGCAAAGGCATCAACATTGACCAGCGCGACATCGTTTCTGCGATCGAAATGGCAAAAGCCGGAACTATCGAATATTTTGCGGAGCTTTATGCAGAAGAAGTAGCTAAAAATGCCAACGGCAAATCGATTCGTGCAAAAACGATCGGACAGCGCCATTATGTTCATGCCGTGCGCCGGCAAGACTTGGTTTTTGGAATAGGGCCTGCTGGTACCGGGAAAACGTATCTTGCAGTTGTGATGGCTGTCCAAGCCTTGAAAAATGGCCAAGTCAACCGCATCATTTTAACGCGCCCAGCTGTAGAAGCAGGGGAAAGCCTTGGTTTTCTTCCAGGAGATTTAAAAGAAAAAGTGGACCCGTATTTGCGCCCGCTTTACGATTCGCTGCACGATGTTCTGGGTGTAGAACAAACCAACCGCTTCCTTGAACGGGGCATCATTGAAATCGCTCCTCTTGCTTATATGAGAGGCCGGACGCTTGACCAAGCGTTTGTTATTTTGGATGAAGCGCAAAACACAACAAAAGCACAAATGAAAATGTTTTTGACCCGCCTGGGATTTGATTCGAAAATGATCATCACTGGAGACAAAACACAAATTGATTTGCCTCGCGGCGCGGAGTCGGGCCTAATTGCGGCAGAAACAACGCTTAAAGGCGTCAAGGGCATTCATTTCCAGTACCTTGAGCGCGGCGACGTCGTGCGCCATCCGCTGGTGGCTAAAATTATCGAAGCTTATGAAAACCAACCTTCTTAACAGGTTGGTTTTCTTGCTCTATAATCGTATGAAAGAACTGGTGATTTTCAAAATTCTTGAAATAGGCCGTGAAATCCCTCCCTACTATTGATATGATGGTTTTATAAAGAGTGGGGTGGTTTCATGAGGAAACGGGCAAAACAGCTATACTACCAAGCTGGCTATAAATCGATTGCAGCGGCTTTGATTATTTTAATTGGAATGATTGTTTATGCGTTTTTATATAGTTCAGTAAGAGGCGATACATATGATGTAGAGCTTTTCCAGCTATCCGAAGAAACGATCCGTTCCGAGAAAACCGTGGAAGATCCGATCAAGACGGAAGAAGAACGAGAACGGGCAGCAGGGGAAATCCCGCCGAGCTACCAATTTGATGATGCTGTAGCGGGCAACCAAGCGGCTGTCATTGATTCGCTTTTCGGCTATGTCCTGGAAACAAAACAAGAAGCGGAAGCAGAAACGGACGAAAAACCGGATGTGGAAGCGCTCATCCCGAAATTGAGGGAAAAGCTGCGGTTAATGGAAACCAGCGAAAACGGTTTTCGTCTGACGGATGACATGTTAAGAAGCTTGTTGGTCATGCCGAATAAAACCATTGCTGCCATTCAATCGACGGTTTCAGCAATGGCTGAAAAACACTTGAGTGAATCGATTAGGGATGAACGGGTACCGGAAGTCCGGAATTCGGTGGAACAAGAGTTGCGGCGAAACGAAGGAATTCCGGGATCTGTTTTGCAGGCAGTGATCGCCATTGCCCGTTTCAGCATTGTGCCGAACGAAACCGTCAACAAAGACTTGACGGCTGCACAAGTGGAGCAAGTTCGGGCAAGCGTTGAACCGACGCGGATTTTGCAGGGACAAGTGCTGGTCCAAGAAGGGCAAGTTATTGACCGAGAAGTATACCGCCAGCTGGAACTTGCTGGAATGACAGACGAACAAGCCAACCTCAAACCATCGATCGGCTTGTTCTTATTCGTGGTCATCGCAATGGGCTTGCTGCTCGCTGTACTTGTGCGTTCATCAGGAACTGAACAGGAAAAAATGACTGCTTTGCTGATCATCGGCATTGTCCTTACCATTTCTTTGGCCGTTATGAAATTGATCAGCGTGGTCAGCGGCAATTTTGATGTGAAGATTGCGTTTTTGTTTCCGACGGCTATGGCCGGAATTGTCATCCGCCTGTTGATTGGCGAACGCTATGCGCTGTTTGCCACATTTTTAATTGCGGTCAGTGCCGGCATCATGCTGCAAGGCGGCTATGCTGAACTGCTCGAAATGAACATCGTCCTTTACATTTTATTCGGCGGAATTGCCGGGGTTTATTTGATCGAACGGGATGACAAGCGGGCGCGGCTTATGCAGGCAAGTTTAGCAGTGGCAGCGGTCAATGTGCTGTATGTCGGCTTTTATTTGTTGGTTGGGCAAAGCCAGTACGATTGGGCTGAAATCGGCTTTTATTTTGCGGCCGCCCTAATCTCCGGTTTGTTATCCGGTGCACTGGCAATTGGGCTGATGCCGTTTTTTGAATCGGCATTTCGTATGCTGTCGACGATGCGCTTGATTGAGTTGTCGAACCCGAACCACCCGCTATTGAAAAAGATTTTAACGGAAACGCCCGGCACTTATCACCATAGCGTCATGGTCGCCAATCTTGCAGATGCTTCGTGTGAAGCCATCGGAGCAAATGGATTACTGGCCCGGGTTGGATGTTATTACCACGATATCGGCAAAACCAAGCAGCCTCAATTTTTCATTGAAAACCAAGTGAATATCCGCAATCCGCATGATTCCTTGCCTCCGGAAACGAGCCGGGACATTATTTTGGCTCATGGAAAACAAGGCGCAGACTTGTTGAAAAAACATAAAATGCCGAAAGAAATTATCGATATTGCCGCCCAGCACCACGGCACCAGCTTGCTAAAGTATTTCTTCCATAAAGCGAAAGAAGCGGATCCGAATGTAGATGAAGAAGCGTTCCGATACACCGGCCCGAAACCGCAAACAAAAGAAATTGCCATTATCGCCATTGCGGACAGCATCGAAGCCGCTGTCCGGTCGATGAAAGAGCCATCATCAGAAAAGATAAAAAAATTGGTGGATGCCATTGTTGAAGATAAACTGAAAGATGGGCAGTTTGATGAGTGTGATTTAACGATGAAAGAATTGAAAAAAGTGAAAAGCGTCATGTGTGAAACGTTGAATGGCTTTTTCCATTCGCGAATCGAATACCCAAAATGACAGGAGGGGCTTCTATTGTTGTCAATTGACTTTATGGATGAAACAGCGAGTGTAGACGAAACCAATCTTCAATTTGTAGAAAAAGTGCTCCAGCATGCGGCAGAGACAGAAGCCATTGCAGCAGCGGAACTATCAGTTACCTTTGTGACAAATGACATGATCCGGGACATCAACAACCAATACCGCGGAAAAAACGAGCCGACGGATGTGATTTCGTTTGCCATGGAAGAAATGGGTGATGGCGAAGTGGAAATTGTCGGGGAACTGGCGCCGCGCGTTCTAGGCGACATCATTATTTCGCTGGACCGCACAAAAGAGCAAGCAGCGGATTACGGCCATTCGTTCGAACGGGAACTCGGATTTTTGGCGGTACACGGCTTTTTGCATTTGCTTGGCTATGATCATATGAATAAAGAAGACGAGATAAAGATGTTTTCGAGACAAGAAGAAATCTTATCTTCCTTAGGCATCACCCGCAACTCAGATGAACGCGAATAGGTTTTTCCGTTCATTCAAGTTTGCTGCTGAAGGAATAAAAACGGCGTTGAAAACCGAACAAAACGTCCGCTTCCACGCGTTTGCTGCAGCAGTGGTGTTAACAGCGGCTTTCCTAACCGGATTGTCCGATACCGAATGGATCATCGTCATTGGATTGATTGGCGGGACAATCGCGCTGGAAATGGTCAATTCTGCTTTGGAGCGGGTGGTGGATTTGGCAACCGCCGAATTTCATCCGCTTGCAAAACAGGCAAAAGACATGGCAGCAGGTGCAGTTTTGGTTTTTGCTATTGCAAGTGCTATAATTGGGTTACTTATTTTTATACCTAAGTGGTTTTAATCTTATTGAGGTGATTTTAAATGGAAAAAGAACAGTTGATGAAACAAGCAGTAGAAGCACGAGCTAATGCATATGTGCCTTATTCAAATTTTCCGGTAGGGGCAGCACTTTTAACTGCAGACGGAAAAGTATACAGCGGCGTCAATATTGAAAACGCTGGCTACTCTATGACAAATTGCGCTGAACGCACCGCGATGTTTAAAGCGGTTTCAGAAGGAGATTTGAAGTTTGCTGCTATAGCGGTTGCAGCAGATACGAACGGGCCTGTATCGCCTTGCGGTGCATGCCGCCAAGTGCTTGCTGAATTTTGCCCTCCGGATATGCCGGTTTATTTAACAAATTTAAAAGGAGACGTTCAGGAAACGTCTGTACAAGAATTGCTTCCTGGCGCTTTTTCTACGGAGGATTTAGACTATGCAGCTAGAAAATAACGGCTTTAAATCAGGGTTCATCTCGATCATCGGCCGCCCAAATGTCGGTAAATCGACGTTTTTAAACCGCGTAGTCGGACAAAAAATCGCCATCATGAGCGATAAGCCGCAAACAACACGCAACAAAGTGCAAGGCGTTGTCACGACAAACGACAGCCAAATGATTTTTATCGATACCCCAGGCATTAACGAACCTCGCCATAAACTGGGCGATTTCATGTTGAAAGTGGCAAAGAATACATTCCGGGAAGTGGATGTGCTGCTATTTGTCGCCAGTGCGGACGAGCGCATCGGAAAACAGGACCGCTTTGTTCTAGATATGCTGAGAGGGCTTGAAGTTCCAGTATTTTTGGTGCTCAACAAAATCGACCAAGTGCATCCAAATGATTTGCCGAAGATGATCGAATCCTACCGAAAAGAATTTGATTTTGCAGAAGCCATTCCAATTTCTGCGCTTCAAGGAAACAATGTAGAAAATCTTTTGGCTAAAATTACCGAACGTCTGCCTGAAGGCCCGCAATACTACCCGGCAGACCAAGTGACAGATCATCCGGAACGTTTTATCATTTCCGAGTTGATCCGCGAAAAAGCGCTGCATTTAACGCGTGAAGAAATTCCGCATTCGATCGCAGTGGTCATTGAAAAAATCGCTCCGGATTCCGAAACCAAAGACATGATCCGGGTTGAGGCAACCATCATGGTTGAACGTGATTCGCAAAAAGGCATTGTCATCGGCAAAAAAGGCGCGCTGCTGAAAGAAATTGGCACACGCGCACGTCAAGATATTGAAAACTTGCTTGGTTCTAAAGTGTATTTGGAGCTATGGGTAAAAGTGCAGAAAGATTGGCGCAACAAAGCCATGCATTTGCGCGACTTCGGTTTCCGGGACGACGAATACTAAGGAGCGGCCGCCATGCAAAACCAATTAGAAGGCATTGTGATCCGTGCACGCCCGTATGGCGAAACCAATAAAATCGTGACCTTGTTTACGAGGGAAGCCGGCAAAATCACCTGCATGGCTAAAGGTGCGAAAAAACCGGCCAGCCGGCTCGCTGCCATCACGCAGCCGTTTACGCACGGCTCTTTTTCCATCTACAAAGGAAGAGGCATGGGGACGATCCAGCACGGCGATCCATTAGAGTCGCTGCGCCATATCCGGGAAGACATCATGGCGACGGCGCATGCCAGCTACATCACCGAATTGATTGACCGTCTGACCGAGCAGGATGAACCGCAGCCAGTCGTTTACGAGATTCTGTTTCAAGCCCTTCACGCCATCGACGAAGGCTATGACCCGGAAGCGATCACCTTGTTTGTGGAGTGGAAGATGCTGCCGTATGCCGGTCTGACGCCGACGCTGCATCAATGTGCCAATTGCGGAGCGACTGAAGGCGAGTTCGCGTTTTCATTTCAAGAGCTTGGTTTTTTATGCCACCGCTGTTTTGAAATCGACCGCTACATTATCCGGCTTAGCCCCGCGCTCGTAAAATTGATCCGCACATTCTTTTTTGTGCCGATCGAACGAGTCGGCTCATTGACGCTGAAAAAAGAATCCAAATCGCTGTTAAAACAAATCGTCCGTACGATCTACGAAGAGCAGGCGGGGATTCGCTTGAAATCCCGCAGCTTTTTGGAACAAATCGAACGGACGCCGGAATTTTTTCCGAAAAAAGAAGAGGATGACCCGAAAGACCGCTGAACTTGCGGTTTTTGGGCCATCCTTTTTCCGTTTATTGGATTTACTGTCCGGAATGGTGAAAATACTGTCCGGAAACGGCAAAATATTATCCGAGCTGGCTAAAATACTATCTATATATGTTGAACTAAAGAAACGAGCTTTTACACACCGCTTCGGTCGCTTTGGGCAAGGCAAAGAATAGTGCTCCTGCGCAAGCTCGTCGCAAAAATATTGGCCAAACTGCCTTTGGCCAATATCCTCGCAGCTGGTTTGCGGAATATCGACAAGTGAGAATCATTAGTTCAACTTATATAGACATTAAAAAACGCGCTGCACCCAATATAAGAGGGCAGCGCGTTTTGATTTTAAAATTGAATGTGTTTTTCGATATACGCTTGCACATCGGCAATTGGCATGCGTGTTTGTTCCATCGAATCGCGGTGGCGTACGGTTACTTGGCCATCTTCGACTGAATCAAAATCGTACGTGATGCAGAACGGTGTTCCGATTTCGTCTTGGCGGCGGTAGCGTTTACCGATCGACTGAGACTCATCATAATCGACCATGAAGTGTTTCGCCAATGATGCAAATACGTCAGTTGCACCTTCAGCCAATTTTTTCGATAGCGGCAATACCGCTGCTTTATAAGGTGCAAGCGCCGGGTGCAATTTCAAGACAGTGCGCTTGTCGTCGTTATCCAATGGCTCTTCCGTATACGAATCAATAAGGAAAGCAAGTGTGACACGGTCCGCGCCAAGCGATGGCTCGATGCAATAAGGCACGTAGCGTTCGTTTGTTGCAGCATCGATATAGTTGAAGTCTTCGCCTGAATGCTCCATATGGCGCTTCAAGTCAAAGTCGGTGCGGTCAGCAATGCCCCATAGTTCGCCCCAGCCGAATGGGAATTTGTATTCAATATCCGTTGTGGCATTGGAGTAATGCGACAATTCGTCTTCATCGTGGTCGCGAAGACGCATATTTTCTTCAGTCATATTCAATTCAAGCAGCCAGTTTTTGCAGAATTCACGCCAGTAAGCGAACCATTCCAGGTCTTCACCCGGCTTGCAGAAAAATTCCAATTCCATTTGTTCGAATTCACGCGTACGGAACGTGAAATTCCCTGGAGTGATTTCGTTGCGGAAGCTTTTGCCGATTTGGGCGATGCCGAACGGCATTTTCTTGCGCATCGAACGCTGAACGTTTTTATAGTTGACGAAAATTCCTTGAGCCGTTTCCGGGCGCAGGAAAATTTCGTTTGTCGATGATTCCGTAACTCCCTGGAAAGTTTTGAACATTAAATTGAATTGGCGGATATCGGTGTAATCTTTCGCACCGCATACCGGGCATTTGATGTCGTGTTCGTCGATCAGTTCAGCCATGCGTTCAAATGACAAGCCGTCTACGATCATTTCGATGCCTTTTGCATCCAATGCATCTTCGATCAATTTATCAGCGCGGTGGCGCGTTTTGCAGCTTTTGCAATCGATCATTGGATCGTTGAAATTGCCGACATGCCCTGAAGCTACCCATGTTTTCGGGTTCATCAAAATAGCAGCGTCTAAGCCGACATTATGAGCGGATTCTTGGACGAATTTTTTCCACCATGCTTTTTTGACATTGTTTTTTAATTCAATGCCGAGTGGGCCGTAATCCCATGTGTTGGCTAGTCCTCCGTAGATTTCTGAACCTGGGAACACAAACCCTCTGTGTTTCGCTAAATTTACTACATCTTCCATTAACATAAAAAAACCTCCATAAAATAAAAAATCGTACACGCCCTCGGACAAATGTCCGAGGACGAGTACGTTAAGACCCGCGGTTCCACCTCGATTGGCTGCAATTGCAGCCCTCTTAAAAAAATAGACTCCAGATTGCCTGTTCCTGTCTTTGCGGGCTTTCACCAGTCCCCGCTCGCTTGATGCGACAGTACTTTTGTATCCTTCATTGTCTCGTATGCAATTCATGACTAATTGTATCATGGCAAACTTTTCTTCGCAATATAGCGTTCATTAGTATATAATAATGAACATTGAGTATAACATATTTTGAGGCGGTGAGTCCGATCGAACTCAATAAAAGGCAAGAAGAAATCTTGCAGATCGTCAAAGGCAATGGCCCGATTACGGGAGAGCAAATTGCAGACCGTCTGCATTTAACACGAGCTACCTTGCGGCCCGATTTAGCCATCTTGACCATGGCCGGCTTTTTAGATGCCCGCCCGCGTGTTGGCTATTTTTATTCGGGCAAAAAACCAGGGCAAGATATTGCAGAAACGATGAACAACATGAAAGTTGGCGACTTTCAATCGATTCCGGTCGTAGTACGGGAAGACATGAGCGTTTATGACGCCATTAGCCAAATGTTCTTGGATGATGTCGGAACGCTTTTTGTTGTAGACAAGCAATCCATCTTGACCGGAGTTCTTTCTAGAAAAGATCTTCTTCGGACAAGCCTTGGCAATCAAGACTTAGCAAACATGCCTGTACATATTATCATGACCCGAATGCCGAACATTACGTATTGTTTCAAAAACGAGTCGCTTATCCAAGCAGCGCATCGACTGATCAACCAGCAAATCGATGCGCTGCCGGTCGTCGTTGAACAGCCGGAAGGCTTTAAAGTCATTGGCCGTTTAACGAAGACGAATATTACCCGTGCGTTTTTATCGTTATCGGAAAGCCACGAATTGTGAGGTGCTAGCAAATGAATTCACTCCGCTTGTTTGTCGTCTCTGATTCAGTAGGAGAGACGGGCGAACTGGTTGCCAAAGCAGCCATTAGCCAATATTTAAATGCGGACCAAAATGTCGTGTTAAAACGATTTCCGTATATCGATTCCATCGCGCACTTGCAGGAAATTATAAAATTAGCGGCTGAGCAACAAGCATTTATTGTCTATACGCTTGTCTCAAAGGAATTAAGGGAATACATTGTATCGGAAACAAGCAAACGCGACGTATCTGCTGTTGATTTAATGGGGCCGTTGCTTGATGCGCTTGAAAAAGAGCTGAAAGCAGCACCTCTTGAAGAAGCGGGGCTGGTGCGCAAATTAGACGACGATTATTTCAAAAAAGTCGAAGCGATCGAATTTGCCGTGAAATACGATGACGGGCGCGATCCGCGCGGCATTTTAATGGCAGATATCGTCCTCGTCGGCATTTCTCGGACGTCGAAAACGCCGTTATCCCAATACTTGGCCCACAAACGCCTGAAAGTAGCGAATGTGCCGCTTGTTCCCGAAGTGGATCCGCCGGAAGAATTGTACCAAGTCGATCCTGCAAAATGTTTCGGGCTGGTCATTTCACCGGATAAATTAAATTCCATCCGCAAGGAACGTTTGATTGCGTTAGGCTTAAACGACGACGCCAATTACGCGCGCATTAGCCGCATCCACGAAGAAATTACGCATTTCGAAAAAGTCGTCGGCAAAATCGGCTGCGAAGTGATTGACGTGACCAATCGGGCAGTCGAAGAAACAGCCAACCTTATACTGAGCAAACAAAAAGGATGAAGCATGAAAAGCCCCCTGAAAAGGCGGTTTTTCTGCTTTTTTTGAGCTCTGCTTCAACGAACAGAAACCGGCTAAGTACTTGGGATTCGTAATAGATTCTATTTTCAGCGCCTAAATCTCTACGGTTATAATTAAAGGCAGGGGCTAAAGATATATTTCTACGAAAAGAGCGTAGTTTCTTAGTAGATTTTTAAAGAAAAACGTTTTATAATATAGTTTTGTGGCTAAAGCTATATAGCAAGATTTTTCAGAAGGTCTATCTTTTTATCGGAAAAATAAAGGGATTTGCCGCTATATCACGAATTAACTTAAAGTGAACATACAAAGATGGTGATAAAGTGTCTAATCGAGTGCCTGAAGAAGTGGTTGAGAAAATTCGTTCCAGTACGGATATCGTGGATGTTGTTGGAGAGTATGTCCAATTGACCAAAAGAGGCCGAAATTGGTTTGGCCTTTGTCCGTTTCATGGCGAAAGCACTCCGTCGTTTTCTGTTACCGCCGACAAGCAGATTTTTCATTGTTTCGGCTGCGGGGCAGGCGGAAATGTAATCACCTTTCTGATGGATATAGAAAACCTTTCATTTCAGGAAGCTTTGTCAAAACTAGGCGGCCGTGCAGGCGTCGACGTGGAAGTGAGTGCACCGGCTGAATCAGCAGCTGCTCCATCAAAAAGCGATCAACAGCTGATTGCCATGCATGAATTTGCTGCGGATATGTACCATCATATTTTATTGAATACCGAAGAAGGCCAAGCCGCGCTGGATTATTTGGAGAATCGGGGATTTTCGCGGGAAATGATTGAAAAAAATCGGATCGGCTGGTCGCTTCCGGAATGGAACTACATTGCTAGTGCGCTGCAGCGAAAAGGCTATAGCGAAGAAGAACTGGAAACCAGCGGCCTTGCTATTCCGCGAGAGCAGTCCAATGGCTATTTTGACCGGTTTCGGGGAAGAATCATGTTTCCCATCACGAACGAAAATGGAAAAGTGATTGCTTTTTCCGGTCGAATTATGGAAAACACCAAGCAAGAAGCCAAATACATGAACAGCCCAGAATCGCCAATTTTCCAGAAAAGCCAAGTGCTTTATAATGTCCATCAGGCGAGAAACGCCATACGGAAAAATCGGAAAATTGTTTTGTTTGAAGGATTTATGGATGTGATTGCCGCTGGCAAAGCTGGAGTCGACAACGCATTGGCAACAATGGGGACTGCTTTGACTAGCCAGCATATCCGGCTTATGAAGCGTTTTGCCCAGGAAGTGGTCGTTTGTTTTGACGGTGATGACGCCGGGTGGGAAGCAGCTAAAAAAGCCGCAATTGCATTGAATGAAGAAAATTTCAAAGTGGAAATTGCTGTACTGCCGGGTAAAATGGATCCGGATGATTATGTCCGCGAACATGGCGCTGAAGCATTTAAAGAGCAGATCATCGGCAAGCCTCATGCGTTTATCGCATTCGGCATGATGCATGCGCGCAGGCATAAAAATTTTCAGTATGAAAATGACCTGTTGCAATATATTCAAGAAGTGCTGCAATTGCTCGCTGGCCGTTCAACGCCCATCGAGCGTGACTTGTATATCAAACAGCTATCGAATGAAACCGGCCTTTCAGAAGAAGCAATTCTTCAGCATTACCGGAAACTAGAAAACCGCTCCATTGAACGGACGCGCCCAGAAGCGCCTGCAAAGCCGCAAAAAAAAGCGGTAAAGCAAGTGACGGCGTTGCACCGGGCAGAACGGCTGCTTTTTTCACATCTTCTGGCCGATGCATCTGTGATGGAGAAAGTGGCGGTCGAACGCACGGGCATACCGTTTGTCAGCGAGGAATTCCAAGCACTTTACGTGCAATTGCTCGGTTTCTATGAAGAATGGGACAAAGCGGATTTCCATAAGTTTTTAGAGACGCTGCAAGATGCAGAACTTCGCAAACTGGTCATGGAAACCGCGTTGTCCGAACGCGATCCGGAACATCCGGATGAAGAAATCGCCGATTGTTTAAAGCATCTTGAAAAACATCGAATCGAACAACAAATTAAATTAAAAATCCAGCAATCAAAAGAAGCGGAAAAACAACATGATTTAAAACGGGCTTTGCTTCTGGCACAAGAAGTGATCACGTTAAAGAAATCGTTGTGAATGCATTCCGTTTTACAAGGAGGAAGTCGTATGGCTGAAAAGTCTGAACGCTCAAATGAAGTCGAAGCAAGCAATGTCCCATTAACAACTACCGAAGTTCCAGAAGTGAGCCTGGAAGATGCAAAAAAACAATTGATTGAATCGGGCAAAAAAACAGGGGAACTGAACTATGAGCAGATTGCCGATAAATTAGCGGTTTTTGAAATGGAATCCGACCAAGTGGAAGAATTTATCGACCAGTTGGAAGGCCATGGCATTGAGCTGGAACGCAAAAACGATGACGAAGAACATTTGGACCGTTTGATGAAACCGACAGAAGAAAAATTTGATTTGAATGATTTGAGCGTCCCGCCGGGCGTGAAAATCAACGACCCGGTCCGCATGTACTTGAAAGAAATCGGCCGTGTGGATTTGCTGAAAGCGGAAGAAGAAGTCCGTTTGGCCAAATTGATCGAACAAGGCGACGAAGAAGCGAAAAAACGTTTGGCTGAAGCAAACTTGCGCCTTGTTGTCAGCATTGCGAAGCGTTATGTTGGGCGTGGCATGCTGTTCTTGGATTTGATCCAAGAAGGGAATATGGGCTTGATCAAAGCCGTAGAAAAATTCGACTACTCCAAAGGATTTAAATTCAGTACGTATGCCACTTGGTGGATTCGCCAAGCCATTACACGCGCCATTGCCGACCAAGCGCGGACGATCCGCATTCCGGTGCATATGGTGGAAACCATCAACAAATTGATCCGCGTGCAGCGCCAATTGCTGCAAGATCTTGGCCGCGAACCTTCTCCGGAAGAAATCGGCGAGGAAATGGACCTTTTGCCAGAAAAAGTCCGGGAAATCTTGAAAATCGCTCAAGAGCCGGTATCGCTTGAAACGCCGATCGGGGAAGAAGACGATTCGCATTTGGGCGACTTTATCGAAGATTCAGATGCTCAGTCGCCGTCTGACCACGCAGCATATGAATTGTTGAAAGAACAGCTTGAAGACGTTTTGGATACGTTGACTGACCGTGAAGAAAACGTATTGCGTCTGCGTTTTGGTTTAGATGATGGCCGTACGCGGACGCTGGAAGAAGTAGGCAAAGTTTTCGGCGTTACGCGCGAGCGCATCCGCCAAATCGAAGCAAAAGCGCTTCGCAAGCTTCGCCACCCGTCTCGCAGCAAACGTTTGAAAGACTTTCTTGAATAAAATACGATTGCCTGAATGCCGCTCTTTTAAAAGAGCGGCATTTTTTACTTTTATTATATTTTAAGGTGGGAAAACGACTTTTTTTGGTTAAATGTTGAGTTTGTCTGAATTTTAGCGATATAATGAATGTTGTAAGCGTATTCATAACAAAGGGGATGTCAGAAATGAACTTCGATTTAACACAAGAACAGCAGATGATTAAAAAAACCATTAAAGAATTTGCCGATAAGGTAGTAGCTCCTGGCGCAATTGACCGCGACCGGACAAAAGCATTTCCGAAAGAAATTTTCAAACAGCTTTCCGATATGGGGATGATGGGATTGCCGTTTGATGAAAAGTACGGCGGCGCTGGAGCAGATACCACAAGCTTTGCGATCGTCACAGAAGAATTAAGCCGTGCCTGTGCTTCGACGGGCATCACGTACTCGGCACACATTTCACTTGGCGGCGCTCCGCTGAATTTATTCGGCACTGAAGAGCAGAAAGAAAAATACTTGACGCCGATTTGTTCAGGCGAATCATTTGGAGCATTCGGATTGACGGAGCCCAATGCCGGATCGGATGCTGGCGGCACCGAGACGCGTGCTATTGAAGACGGCGACGATTGGGTCATCAACGGATCAAAAGTCTACATTACGAACGCGAGCTATGCCAAGCATTTGGCAATCACGGCCATTACGGGCATGGTGGACGGCAAAAAAGAAATCAGCGCCATTATTGTCCCAACCGACGCAGAAGGCTTCACGATTATCGATAACTACGAAAAAATGGGCCTTCATTCATCCAATACGACGGAATTGGTATTTGAAAATGTCCGCGTGCCCAAAGCAAATCTGCTTGGCAAGCGCGGAGAAGGCTTTAAGCAGTTTATGACAACATTGGACGGCGGACGCATTGGAATCGCTGCTATGGCAGTTGGAATTGCTCAGGCGGCATTTAACCGTGCTTTGAGCTATTCCAAAGAACGGAAGCAATTCGGCAAAACATTATCCCAATTCCAAATTACGCAATTCAAGTTGGCTGACATGGCGATGAAAATCGAATTGGCACGGAACATGGTGTACAAAGCGGCGTGGCTGAAAGACCAAGGCCGTCCTTTTACAAAAGAAGCATCGATGGCGAAATTATATGCATCGGAAATTTCCATGGAAGTGGCGGATGAAGCGATTCAAATCCATGGCGGTTATGGCTATATGAGAGAATACGAAGTCGAACGCTATATGCGCGATGCGAAACTTTTAGAAATCGGCGAAGGAACTTCAGAAGTTCAGCGCATGGTCATTGCAAGACAAATCGGTTGTTAAATTACTGATTTTGTCACAATCAGGCAAAAGTTATCCGTTAATACTTTTCGTTTTGCCAATAATACAGTACAATAATGATTGATACGAATACTATCAATAGCAGAACATAGAGAAGGAGGGTAACTGATGCAAAAAAATGCAATTGTACCTTATATCTTAATCATGGCATTTGGGATTGGCCTTATTTTCTTCCTATCATTAGAAGGAGTCAATAACCAAGAAGAAATTGCCAGCCAAGACGAAGAACAGGCAACAGGCGAAGAAGGCGGAGCAGCTGGCGACGCTCAAGGCGAAGACGGCGGAAGCACTGAATCTACTGAATTCGATCCTGAAGCTCAAGCTCAACAAAGCTGTGTTTCTTGCCACGGTTCAAGTTACGAAGGCCAAGTTGGTCCTTCATTAGTAGCTACAGAACTTGACCAAGCAGCAATTGAAGACATTATTGCGAACGGTAAAGGCGCAATGCCAGGCGGACTTGTTGAAGGCGAAAACATTCCAGCAATGGCAGAGTGGGTATTATCACTCGAATAGCACAAAAAAACCCTTAGTTCTTCCAGAGCTAAGGGTTTTTCTTTCGATTAGGAGGGTTTCAATGAATGCACAACAATTATCAACACGTCTTTTGCGCGTAGCCCACTATGTGCCGCAAGGAGCGGTCGTAGCGGACATCGGCAGCGACCATGCGTATTTGCCGTGTTTCCTGGTGCTGAACGGTAAGGCAAAACGCGCCGTTGCCGGAGAAGTCGTGAAAGGGCCGTACGAATCCGCAAAAAAACAAGTCCGGCTTGAACAATTAAGCGAGAAAATCGACGTCCGGCTGGCGAGCGGTTTGGATGCTATTTTTCATGAAGACGGCATTACTGCCGTTACGATTGCCGGGATGGGCGGCCCGTTGATCGCTTCCATACTCGATCAAGGAAAAGACAAGCTTACGGGCGTCGGCCGTTTGATTTTGCAGCCGAATGTCCATGCTAAAGCCATACGGGAATGGGCCCAAACAAACGGCTGGGCTTTGGTCCAGGAAGAAATCTTGAAAGAAAACGACAAAATCTACGAAATTCTCGTATTGGAACCACACCAGCAGCCAGCAGCGTTCAGCGAAGCGGAACTGCTGATGGGGCCGATGCTCATAAAAGAATTTTCGCCGGTTTTCCAAGAAAAATGGCGCCGGGAAAGTTCCCAATGGCAAAAAATCATCCAGTCGATGGAAGCCACGACAGAAACCGAAGAAATTGCCAAGCGAAAACACGAATTGCAGAAGAAAATTGAACTTGCAGAAGAGGTGTTGAATGGTGAAAATACCTAATGGCCAACAAATCATCGATGAGTTTGAAAAGTGGGCGCCTAAATATTTAGCGATGGAAAACGATCCCATCGGTTTGCACGTCGGCACGCTGAATAAAAAAATCGAGCGTGTGCTGGTGACGCTCGATGTCAACGAACGAGTCGCTGATGAAGCGATTGAAAAAGGTGCGGGGCTTATCATCGCGCACCATCCACCGATTTTCCGGCCATTAAAATCGCTGCAGACAGATTTCCCACAAGGCCGCTTGATGGAAAAATTAATCAAAAACGATATTGCGGTATATGCAGCTCATACCAACCTCGATGTTGCAAAAGGCGGCGTCAACGATTTATTGGCCGAAGCGCTCGGTTTGAAAGACACGAAAGTGCTCGTGCCGACATATGAAGCGGAACTGGTGAAAATCGCAGTATTTGTTCCGGAAAGCCATGCAGATGCCGTGCGGGATGCGCTTGGAAAAGCAGGGGCAGGGGCAATCGGTGATTACGAATATTGCAGTTATTCATTGGCAGGCACTGGGCGTTTCCTTCCAACAGAAGGCGCTGATCCGTATATCGGCGAACCGGGCAAGATGGAGACCGTGGAAGAGTCGAAAATTGAAGTCGTCATTCCAAAAACCAAAAAAGACCAAGCCATCCGTGCGATGATCGCTGCGCATCCTTACGAAGAAGTGGCGTACGATGTGTTTACGTTGGAAAACAAAGAAGTGGCAATGGGGCTTGGCCGAGTCGGTACACTGCCAGCAGAACTGCCGCTTGCCGATTTTGCAGAACTCGTGAAAAAAAGGCTGGACGTTCCGGCAGCACGCGTTGTTGGGGATTTGAAAAAAACGGTGAAAAAAGTGGCCGTGCTCGGCGGAGATGGCAATAAATACATTCAAGCGGCAAAGCGCTCCGGTGCCGATGTCTACGTGACAGGCGATTTGTATTTCCATGTAGCCCAAGATGCCGAAGCGATGGACCTTGCCGTTGTAGACCCAGGACATCACGTCGAAAAAGTCATGATCCAAGGCGTCGTCGACAAACTGGCCAATGCACAAAACTGGCAATGCGAATTTCTGGCGTCTGAAGTGGATACCGAACCGTTTCAATTTCGATGATTTACATTTTTTGGAATAAGATTAATGAACAAAGAAAACCCGCGAGTTCTTTTACAGAACGCGCGGGTTTTCAGCTTGTTGAAAAAATCTTTTCAACTGGTAGAGAGTATTCTTTTGTAGTGGCTATTCCGCAAACCAGCTGCGCTTGCCGCGGGCTCGCGCCGAACTAACTCGGGCTCGCGCCGAACTAACTCGGACTCGCGTCCGAGTGGATTTCGGCACTTCGCTTTCCCGCAGGCGTCTCCGCTGGTTTGCTCCATAGCATAAATGGATCACTTCTCAATAAAAATTCCGCTATAAGTAAGACAACTCAAGTGTACGGGCTCTTAGTTGCTTTCTATTTCTGGAAATTCTTCGAGTAACCTCTCTCTTCGAATGCAGCGGAAGGCGGCGACTCCTGCGGGACAGCACGAGCTGAAGATCCCGCAGGAGCGCAAGCGACGAGGAAGCTGAAGCCGTGCCCGCGGAAAGCGTCCGCCTGAAGCGGAATGAGAAGGGTATCTAACTTTCTCGACAGTTTGAAAACCCGCGAGTTCTTTTGCAGAACGCGCGGGTTTTCATCGTTTATTCGCCGACTGGATACGGTTCGATCCGGTCAGATGGTTTCGGGTGTTTGATTTTCGGCAAAATCTTGTTGAGCGGTACGCTGCGCGTTAAATCGTGTGTAGAAGGATCGGCTGGATCGTATTTATCCAGGAAAGTCATCACTTCTTTGACAATCGGTGTCGGCGTCGATGCGCCTGCAGTGATCGCTACGTTGTCGATGCCTTCAAGCCACTCAAGTTTCAATTCCGACAAATCGGAAATACGGTAGGCAGGCGTGCCGGCAATGTCTTGGGACACTTGTGCCAAACGGTTCGAGTTGTTGCTCATCGGGTCGCCAATGACGATCAACAAGTCAGCATCCACTGCTTGTTCAGCCACAGCTTCTTGCCGCACTTGCGTTGCCAAACAAATTTCTTTGTGGACTTCCGAATGCGGGAATTTTTCTTTCAAGCGTTTCATCATTTCGACTACGTCCCATTGGCTCATAGTCGTTTGGTTGGTCACGATGATTTTTTCGGAATCCAGTTCCAACTGATTGACGTCTTCCACGGTTTCAACTAAATGCACCATGCCGGGTGCAACGCCAATAGCGCCTTCAGGTTCCGGGTGGCCGCTTTTGCCGATATAGACGATCTGGTAGCCTTCCGCCGTTTTTTCACGGATCAAATCATGTGTCACTGTTACGTCCGGGCAAGTTGCGTCAATGGACACCAGGCCTTTTCGTTTTGCCAGTTCCCGCACTTGCGGCGAAACGCCGTGAGCAGTGAAAATCACCGTGCCTGATTCGACTTTTTCCAGGATTTCCAAACGGTTCTTGCCGTCTAATGTGATGATGCCGTCTTCTTCGAATGCATCTGTTACGTGCTTATTGTGCACTATCATACCTAATATATAAATCGGGCGGGGCAAGGTTTCATCCATCGCAGCGTTCTTTGCAATGACCATCGCATCTACCACTCCGTAGCAATAACCTCTTGGCGATATTTTCTTGACTTTCATGTACCGCACTCCTTTCGACAATCATACATCCATTATAACGGAGACGGCCATCTATTACAAAAGATGAAATGCAAAGTGGTGTTAATTCGTGCTATAATGGTCAAAGCTTAAGGAGGGAGATTCATCCCATGACAAAATTCAACGATTATCCATTCAAACCGTTTCTGCAGGAAGCGGTAGCAAAACTCGGTTTCCAGGAACCGACCCCGATTCAAAAAGAAATGATGCCCCATATATTAAAAGGCAGCTCAGCAATCGGACAATCCCATACAGGAACAGGGAAAACACATAGTTTTATCATTCCGATCGTCGAACGCATCGACGTGGAAAAACAGGAAGTCCAAGCAGTGATTGCGGCTCCTACACGTGAACTAGGAACTCAGATTTACAACGAAATCTTAAAATTGGTCGAAGGATCCGATATTGAAGTCAAGTCTTTTATTGGTGGAACAGACAAACAGCGTTCAATCAATAAATTAAAGACGCAACCGCATATCGTTATCGGAACGCCTGGGCGTTTGAAAGATTTGGTCAACGAGAACGCATTGTTGGTCCACACGGCGAAAATTTTAGTAGTCGATGAAGCCGATTTGGCATTCGATTTGGGCTTTATAGAAGAAATTGACCAAGTGGCTGGCAAGATGCAGGACAACTTGGAAATGTACGTGTTCTCAGCAACCATTCCTGAAAAATTAAAGCCATTCTTGAAAAAATACATGGAATCGCCAGTCCACATTAACATCGGCGACAAACGCCCAACTGCTGAAGGATTGGATTTCTACTTGGTGCCAGTGCGCAGCAAGAAAAAAGTCGAGCGCTTGATCGAAGTGATGGACATCATCAACCCGTATTTGGCGATCATTTTTGTCAACACACGGACCAATGCTGATTATGTAGCAACGGAATTGTCGAAAAAAGGCATTCGCGTCGGACGGGTGCACGGAGATTTGGCACCGCGTGAACGCGTCAAAATGATGAAGCAAATCCGCGATTTGGAATACCAGTATATTGTCGCGACAGATTTAGCAGCGCGCGGTATCGACATCCAAGGCGTCAGCCATGTCATCAACTACGAATTGCCAGAAGACCTGGAATTCTTCATCCACCGTGTTGGCCGTACAGCACGCGCCGGCATGAAAGGTTTGGCCATTACACTGTTCAAACCGGAAGAAGAAGATGCGATTGTCCGCGTTGAGAAAATGGGCATTCCGTTCCAGCAAAAAGACATTGTTAAAGGCGAATTTATTGATTTGAAAGAGCGCCATGGCCGCAAAAACCGTGTAAGAACAGCAAACGAAGCTGATACAAAAGCGAAATCGATGGTCCATAAACCGAAAAGCGTTAAACCGATGTATAAAAAGAAAATGAAATGGAAAATGGACGAAATCAAAAAAGTAGAACGCCGCAAAAATCGCAAAAAGTAAGGAGATTTTCCCATGTTATTAGGATCTCATGTTTCCATGAGCGGCAAGAAAATGCTGCTGGCAGCCAGCGAAGAAGCGGCTTCATACGGAGCTTCTACGTTCATGATCTATACCGGAGCTCCGCAAAACACGCGCCGCAAGCCAATTGAAGAATTGAATATCGAAGCAGGACGAGCGCATATGGCGGCGAACAATTTGTCGAATATTGTCGTCCATGCGCCTTACATCATCAACCTTGCCAATACGGTAAAACCGGAAACGTTTGAACTGGCCGTCGAGTTTCTTCAAAAAGAAATTGAACGGACTGCGGCACTCGGGGCCAAGCAAATTGTCTTGCATCCCGGTGCGCATGTCGGAGCCGGAACAGAGGCAGGCATTGCAAAAATCATAGAAGGCTTGAATGAAGTGCTGTCGCAGGATTTCCCGGTCCACATCGCTCTTGAGACGATGGCTGGAAAAGGGACAGAATGCGGCCGCAATTTTGAAGAAATCGCTGCGATCATCAACGGCGTGACGCACAACGAACGGCTGTCTGTTTGTTTTGATACGTGCCATACTCACGACTCCGGTTATAATATTAAAGAAGATTTTAACGGAGTGCTTGCAGATTTCGACCGCACTGTCGGCATCGATCGCCTGCAAGTGCTGCATATCAATGACAGCAAAAACATCCGCGGGGCTGGAAAAGACCGCCACGAAAACATCGGATTTGGCGAAATCGGTTTTGAAGCGCTAAACGGCATCGTCCATCATCCGGACTTGATGCATGTGCCCAAAATTTTGGAAACGCCGTATGTTGGCTTGGATGCCAAAAACAAAAAACCGCCATACGCGTTTGAAATCGAAATGTTCAAATCTGGTGTGTTCATGCCCGGCGTAATCGAAGACATGAAAGCTCCTCTTTAAGTAGAGGGGCTTTTTTTTTTGAGTTCTTTCTATTTACAATGTCCTCGAACTGTCTTATACTTTTCTAATGTAAATCGTAATGATTATTAATTAGAAAAGAGGCGGCCAAATGGATGCGCCATTAATTGCCATTGAAAACATCAGTTATGAATATGAACAAACAAAAGCATTGGAAAACATTTCGTTAAAAGTCGAAGCAGGGGATTTTCTCGCGATTCTTGGCCCGAACGGTTCGGGCAAGTCGACGCTGTTGAAAATCATGCTGGGTTTAATCAAGCCGACAAAAGGGGCAATCCAGTTGTTCGGTGTGGATTCGAAAAACTTCAAGCACCGGGAATGGATCGGCTATGTTTCGCAAAAATCCAATTCGTTCAATTCCGGATTTCCGGCAACGGTGGAAGAAGTCGTAGCCGGCGGACTGGCGAAAAAAACCGGCTTGTTCCGCCGGATGCCAAAGTCGGCAAAAGCGGAAGTCGATGAAGCATTACAAGCTGTCGGGATGGAAGCTTTTAAAGACAACCGCATCAGTGAATTGTCCGGCGGCCAGCAGCAGCGTGTATTTATTGCAAGGGCGCTTGTGGCGAAGCCGAAAATGCTGATACTCGATGAGCCGACAGTCGGTATTGACCATAAAAACGTCCAGTCGTTTTATAATATGCTGGCATCGCTCAACCGCGACAAGCACATCACGCTCGTTTTGGTGACGCATGACGTCGATACGGTGACAGACCGCATTACGCATGTCGCTTGCCTCAACCAGACCATTCATTTCCACGGATTTAAAGACCAGCTTCATACAATGAGCGATGAACAGCGCGAAGCCTGGTATGGCCACTCGGTACGGAAAATACACCATATCGGAGGAAGCCATTGATGATCCAAGCTATTTTTACTTATGAATTCTTGCAAAATGCCTTTGCGGCAGGATTGATTATCGGCATTATCGCACCGCTCCTTGGCGTCTTTATCGTCGTTAGGCGGTTGTCGCTCATTGCGGATGCACTCAGCCATGTGACGCTTGCCGGAATTGCCGGGAGCCTTTATTTGAGCCAAAGCGTCGCGTTGTTTTCTACCTTAAATCCATTGTTTTTAGGAATTGCGGCTTCCGTCGGCGGTTCGGTATTGATTGAGCGGCTGCGGAGCCTGTACAAGCATTACGAGGAATTAGCGATACCGATTATTTTGTCAGCAGGCATCGGTTTTGGCGCGATTTTCATTTCACTCGCTGAAGGGTTTTCTTCTGATTTGTTCGGCTACCTGTTTGGCACGGTATCCGCAGTCAGCAGGGAAGATCTGGGCATCGTCATTGCCATCGCAGTGGTCGTCTTATTGTTTGTCCGCTTGTTTTTCAAAGAATTGTTTGTCTTGTCCTTTGACGATGAATACGCGAAAGCTTCGGGATTGCCCGCAAAAGCGATTCACTTTTTATTTATGATTGTGACAGCGCTTGTCATTGCCGGATCGATGCGCATTGTCGGCATTTTGTTGGTGTCCTCATTGATGACCATTCCGGTAGCTGCAGCAATGCGCGTCGGAACGAGCTTCAAGCAAACCATTATTTTGTCCATCGTCTTTGGCGAAGTGTCGGTCATCACTGGACTGATTACCGCCTTTTACTTTAACTTGGCTCCCGGAGGCACCATAGTGGTGACGTCGATTTTATTGCTGCTGCTTGTCATTGCCTATAAGAAAATCTCGGTTTCAATGAAAAAGGGGGCTGCCGCATGAACTTGCCAAAAGCATGGGACATTTTAAAAGAAAACGGCTATAAGGAAACGTCAAAACGCCAGCAGATTTTGGAATTGTTTTCAGATGACGACCGCTATTTGACAGCGCGTGATTTGCTGGATGTTATGCAAAAAGACTATCCAAGCATGAGCTACGATACGGTGTACCGCAACTTGGCCACTTTTGTCTCACTCGGCATTTTGGAAGAAACGGAATTGTCGGGCGAACGGCATTTCCGCATGCAATGCGAAAGCGACCATCACCATCACCATTTTATTTGTTTGGATTGCGGCAAAATCAAAGAAATTCCGGTTTGCCCGATGGATATGCTCGGTGCGGCTTTGCCGGCATACGAAATCGCCAACCATAAATTCGAAATCTACGGCAAATGCCCGGATTGCAGGTAAAAAGCGAAAGCGGATTTTTCCGTTTCCGCTTTTTTTGCTTTTAAGGGGAAGCGCAAGTAAATGGTAAGAAGCGTTAAAAATTCTTATAATGAAACTGAACAAAAAAGGCGCCTGCAAAAATGCATGCGCCTTAACTATTTCTATGCTTTTACCGATGAAAACTCACGTTTTACCCATTCGTCTGCTTCGAGCCAGTTAAAGACGCGAATGACGTTTTTAGGAATGGGGTCCCGGTTGTACGGAGTGTCGAACAACAAGACGGGAATGTCGAGTTCTTCGGAAATTTCCACGGCGTTGTCGTGCTTGTCTTCGAAAAACAAATCGACGTTATGGCGTTTGGCTGTTTCGATTTTTTTATGCGTGCCGATCAATTCGATGTGGTCGTAAGCAATTGCGTGCTCTTTAAACCAGTCAAACGTAATGTCCCGAACGTTTTCGCCGCGGGCAGAAATGAAATACAACTCGTAATGGTTTTTCCACTCGGTTAAAATGCTTTTTGCATTTTCCGAGATAGGGGAGCTTGCGTATATTTTGGATTCAGCTCCGCGGAACCACGTATAAAATTCTTCCGGCGCCAGCTGGGGAAGAGCAGCCGTCAAATCGTATTCTTTAATGTCATCCAGTGTTAATGCGCTATTGAATGCTTCATTGATATGCGGAATCAATGACGTCGGGCTTGTCACTGTTCCATCAATGTCTATTCCAAAACGGTATCTCATCAGGCCACAACCTTATACTTGTGATTCAAGCGCTTCTTTTTCTGCTTTTTCCGCTGCTTGTTTATCGAAATATTCTTGTGCGATTTTGTCGATCTCAATTTTCAATTCTTCGACCATCGTTTCTTCAGGCACTTTGCGGACTGTTTTTCCGTGCATGAAGAGAAGTCCTTCGCCGCGAGCGCCGGCAATGCCGATATCCGCTTCGCGTGCTTCGCCGGGGCCGTTGACCGCGCAGCCAAGAACGGCCACTTTGATCGGCGCTTTAATATGAGAAATGTATTCTTCCACTTCGTTGGCAATCGAAATCAAATCGATTTCAATGCGCCCGCAGGTCGGGCAAGAAATCAAGGTAGCGGCATTTGAAGACAAGCCGAACACTTTCAATAATTCACGTGCCACTTTCACTTCTTCAACAGGGTCTGCGCTCAAGGAAATGCGAAGCGTGTTGCCGATGCCTTTTGCAAGAAGTGCGCCAATGCCGGCAGAACTTTTGATCGTACCGGAATAGAGTGTGCCCGATTCAGTGATTCCCAAATGAAGCGGGTAATCGAACGCTTTAGAAGCTTTTTCATACGCTTCGATTGCTAGGCTGACATCCGACGCTTTCATGGAAACAATGATGTCATGGAAATCCAAGTCTTCAAGAATTTTGATGTGGTGAAGGGCGCTTTCAACCATGCCATCTGCAGTCGGGTAACCATATTTTTCAAGGATTTTGCGTTCCAGTGAACCTGCGTTAACACCAATGCGGATTGGAATGCCTTTTGCTTTAGCCGCATTCACGACAGCTTCCACTTTTTCGCGGCGTCCGATGTTGCCAGGATTGATTCGGATTTTGTCCGCTCCTTGTTCGATTGCGATCAACGCTAATTTATAATCAAAATGGATATCAACAACAAGCGGGATATTGATGCGTTTTTTAATTTCGCCGATTGAATAAGCGGCACGCTCATCCGGGCAAGCTACACGGACGATTTGGCAGCCGGCTTCTTCGAGGCGAAGGATTTCAGCTACGGTCGCCTCCACATCGTGGGTTTTTGTTGTTGCCATGCTTTGAATGAACAATTCATTGCTTCCGCCAATAGTCAAATTTCCGACTTTAACGGGGCGTGTTTTTGTACGGTGAAGAATTTCACTCATTAAATTTCTCTCCTTTTGGGGAACAGCTATACGAGCAGCCAATTCCTCATTTCTTGGGCCAGCAAGCTCGCTGGCGTTTCCAATACCTATAGCCATTTTAGCAGTCTGACAACCGAAAATACAAGAAAGACGATTATCCCTGTTTCTTTTGCGCTTGCGGCATTTTCGGATAATACGCAACCGCCAAATAAAGATAGATCAGCGTCCATACCGCAGTAGCTGCCGAAACAAACCAATGGGTGTAGAAAAAGCTAAAGGCAAAAGACACAAGCGTGGGAATCGTTACACACAGTGCTGCCGTCCGCCAAAGATGGCGGTATTCGCCTCGCCGGTTCCGCATTTTCACCATGCCCAATCCGATAAACGCAAAAATGCTGATTTTCACAAAATGGTAAACCGTCGTGCTGACAAACAAGAAAACAAGTGCAAATGGATATAGCAGCCATTTGATATCTTCCACGTATTGCAACAAACCATCTAGCCCTTGTGCCGAGACAGTTAATCCGGCCGCCAGCTCAAAAAAAGAGATGACCGCCATGGTGGCAATGATGGCGAAAACAAACTTTAAAATTTTTCCGATCGTCAGTATACGGACGGCGGCTTGCTTTTTTGGTTCCATTAAACTTGCTTTAAACAACTGAAATAAATTCACAGCCATCTTCCTTTCGTTCCTATTTATATCCTACCATGCAGCACTCAAAAATTTATTCTCGATTGTTAAGGTTTTGTAAAGATTCTCAGGAAGCCTTCACACAGCCTTCACAATCTAGGCATAATAAAACTAGAAAATCTAATTTAGGAGTTGGTTGAACATCATGGAAACGAACTGGCAAGAGATGCTCTTTACATTCTTTGGAGGATTAGGGATATTCCTATTTTCCATTAAATACATGGGGGACGGTTTGCAAAAAGCGGCGGGCAACAGGCTGCGTGGCATTCTTGACCGTTTCACTACCAATCCATTCATGGGAGTGCTTGTCGGTATTCTAGTAACTGTCCTCATTCAATCAAGTTCAGGGACGACCGTAATCGTCGTTGGTTTGGTGAGTGCTGGATTTATGACACTGCGCCAAGCAATCGGTGTTATTATGGGAGCCAATATCGGTACAACGATTACGGCATTTATCATCGGACTGGATGTGGGCGCTTATGCCTTGCCTATTATGGCCTTAGGCGCGCTTTTGATCTTTTTCTTTAAGAAACATGGTATTCAAAACGCCGGGGAAGTGATCTTTGGTTTCGGCGGGCTCTTCTTCGGATTGGAACTGATGAGTGAAGGCATGAAGCCACTGCGCGAATTGCCCGCATTCATTGATTTGACCGTCAGTTTAAGCGATTTGCCTATTTTAGGTGTAGTAGTAGGAACTGTCTTCACCTTAATCGTCCAAAGCTCCAGTGCAACTGTAGCCATTTTACAAGGGTTGTATGCTGAAAACGTAATTGATCTCCAGGCATCGCTTCCTGTTTTATTTGGCGATAATATCGGAACAACGATTACAGCCGTTTTAGCTTCGATCGGAGCTTCAATTGCTGCGCGCCGTGCAGCGGCAGTCCACGTGTTGTTCAACGTGCTCGGCACCATTATCTTCATGATTTTGTTGGTGCCATTTACGGCGTATGTTGGCTGGATTTCCGGAGTTCTCAATCTGGAAGCGAAAATGCAAATTGCATTTGCACACGGATCTTTCAATGTCGTCAATACCATTATTCAATTCCCGTTGATCGGGGCATGGGCTTACTTGGTGACTCGATTCATTCCAGGAGAAGATGTGACAATTGAATACAAGCCGAAACATTTGGATGTCCACTTTATTGAGCAGTCGCCTTCGATTGCGCTTGGACAGGCAAAAGAGGAAATCATCCGCATGGGGAACTTGTCGGTGCAAGGGCTTCAAGAAACATATGAATACTTAATGACGAAGAGCAAAAAAAATGCAGAACTCGGTTACCAGCTAGAACAGGCTATCAACAATCTGGACCAAAAAATCACCGAGTATCTTGTGTTGATTTCTGCTGAATCCATTTCAGCTGCCGATTCTTCAAGCCATACGGTGCTGATGGAAACGGTCCGAGACATCGAACGGATTGGTGATCATTTCGAGAATATTTTGGAATTGGTTGATTACCAAGAAGAAAACCGGGTATCGATGACTAAAGAAGCAATGGAGGATCTGACGGAAATGTTCACGTTGACCATCCAAACCGTTCAAAAAGCGCTGAATGCACTTGACACAACCAGCCATGAATTGGCGCGTGAAGTCGCAGAACAAGAAGACTTGATCGATAAAATGGAACGGAAATTCCGCAAAAAGCATATTTTGCGGGTGAACGAAGGCGCTTGTTCGGCACAGGCCGGTATTGTCTTTGTTGATATTGTCAGCAACCTGGAGCGAATCGGCGACCATTCGGTTAATATTGCTGAATCAATCCTAGGCAATCGGGCATAAAAAAACATTCTCTCTTTCATTTCTTTACATTCGAAAAAATGTAAGGCAGGATGAAAGAGAGTTTTTTAATTAGGGGGTCACATAAAATGGAAGCAATCGGTTGGACAGTTGTGCTGCTGTTTTTTCTCATCGGCTTTATCGGATTGGTTTATCCAATCATCCCGGCGTCATTATTCTTAATCGGCGGATTTTTAGTATACGGCTTGTTTTTTGATTTTGCAGATTTGCCTTGGTGGTTCTGGGCAATTGAAATTTTATTTGTTGTGCTGCTGTTTGGAGCAGATGCCGCTGCGAACGCATTCGGCGTCAAAAAGTTTGGAGGTTCAAAAGCGGGGCTCTGGGGAAGCACGATCGGCTTGATTGTCGGGCCGTTCATCATTCCTATCGTCGGCATCTTGATTGGGCCATTTGTAGGGGCGATTGCCGCGGAACTTCTGTTTAACCGTTCTACCATAAAAGCTTCCATTAAATCAGGCGTTGGTTCGGTTGTTGGCTTTGTAACGTCGGTCATCACAAAAGGCGTGATCCAAATCGTCATGGTCGCCATTTTCTTTTTTGTCATCTAAATCAGTCAAAGGTCTGAATCTCAGGCAAAGGCGTGCATTTTGTTTGTGCGGTCTTGGAAATTTTGATACGCTATGAAAGTAGAACAATAGACTCAAGGAGGAATTTGATCATGGCTTACGAATTACCCGAACTACCTTATGCATACGATGCGCTAGAACCACACATCGACAAAGAAACGATGAACATTCACCACACGAAACACCACAACACGTATGTAACTAACGTAAATGCGGCTCTAGAAGGCCACGAAGAACTTGCTTCAAAATCAGTGGAAGAATTGATTTCTGATTTAAGTTCAGTTCCTGAAGCAATCCGCACAGCAGTGCGCAATAACGGCGGCGGACACGCAAACCACTCGCTATTCTGGCAATTGCTTTCTCCAAACGGAGGCGGTAACCCGACTGGTGCTTTGGCTGAAGCGATCGACAGCAAATTTGGCAGCTTTGATGAATTTAAAGCCAAATTTGAAAATGCAGGAAAAACTCGCTTTGGATCTGGCTGGGCTTGGCTGATTGTCAACAACGGCGACCTTGAAGTAACTTCAACTGCTAACCAAGACTCTCCATTGATGGATGGCCAAACGCCGATCCTTGGCGTTGACGTTTGGGAACATGCTTACTACTTGCAATACCAAAACAGACGCCCGGATTATTTGGCTGCGTTCTGGAGCGTTGTAAACTGGGAAGAAGTATCCCGCCGCTTTGAAGCTGCGAAATAATTTCCAATAATTGAAACTTCTACACACACTTTTTCGTCTGAAAAAGTGTGTGTTTTTTTATGGAGGATGATATACTTACAATTGCACATTTTAGTGAAAGGAGTGCATCGAGCATGAAAACCCCTCAAAAAAGACGGGTTATTTTGGCAAAGTCCAAGTTGAAATCTCATACCGTCTTCCGGATGAATATCCTCTTTTTCTCCATTTTCCTTTTGTTTTCGCTCTTGATTTTGCGTTTGGGCTATTTGCAGATTGTAAAAGGGGAAGATTTTGCGCGAGCATTGGCGAGGACGGAAGAAGTTCCAGTCAATACAAATGTGCCAAGAGGGCGCATTTTTGACAGCGAAGGGCGCGTCCAAGTAGACAATAAACCCATCAATGCAATCACCTACACGGCCATGCAAACGACCAAAAGAGAAGAAATGATGGACGTGGCGACGGAACTCGCATCATTGATTGAAAAAGATGACAAAAAAGTGACCTTGCGAGATAAGCAGGATTTCTATATTATGCTGAACACGGAAAAAGCGACAGCTAAAGTGACAGACGAAGAAAGAAAAGCGATTGAAGCTGAAGACATTCCAGAAAAAGAGAAACAGCAAAAGCTGGACAAACTCATCCGGGATAAAATCTCCGAAAAAGAACTGGGCAGCTTGACGAAAGACCAGCTGGAAGTTTTGGCGATTTTCCGCGAAATGACATCAGGCTATGCAATGACGCCGCAGATCATCAAAAACGATGATGTGACGCCGGAAGAATTCGCCCGTGTTTCCGAACGGCTCACCGATCCGAAATTGAACGGCGTCAATACGGTAACCGACTGGGAACGGGTCAAAACGAGCGATTTGACACTTCTAGGCAGCACGACAAAGCCGGAACAAGGCATACCGGCCAATAAACTGGAATATTATCTTGCCCGCGATTATTCCCGCAATGACCGCGTCGGCATTTCATTCCTTGAGCAGCAATACGAAGAAGTGCTGCAAGGGCAAAAATCAGTGGTCAAAAACATCACCGATGGCCGCGGCCGTGTGATTGACACGGTTCCGGTCGATGAAGGAACGCCTGGCCGGGATTTGATTTTAACGATTGACACGGAATTGCAGACGGAATTGGAAAAAATAGTGGAAACCAAGCTGCTTGAACTAAAAGCAGGACCAAGCTCGCAATTGGTCAAAGATGCTTATTTGGTTATGATGGATCCAAATACTGGAGAAGTTTTATCAATGGTCGGCAAACAAATCGGCAAAGACGAAAATGGCAAAACGATTGTTAATGATTATTCATTTGGTGCCATCACTGCCGCTTATCCGACTGGTTCAGTAGTCAAACCGGCAACCTTGCTTACAGGCTATAAGGAAAATGCCATTGAAATGAACCAAGTCATGATTGACGAGCCGCTGCAATTGCCTGGCGGAAAAAAGAAAAGCTCCGTTTTCAACAGATCATTGAACAACCGGATTCCGATGAGCGATCTGCAGGCGATTGAACGGTCTTCCAACGTGTATATGTTCAAAGTCGCGCTTGCACTATCCGGCAATACGTATCAGCCAAAGCGTGGCTTTAGCGTAAAAGCAAACGAATACAATGTTTTTAGAAATTCATTTGCCCAATTCGGGCTAGGCGTTGCAACTGGCATCGACTTGCCGAATGAAGGCAGCGGTTTTAAAGGAACTCCGATTGCCAGCGAACCGGGGACTTTCCTCGATTTGGCAATCGGCCAATACGATACGTACACGCCGATTCAATTGGCCCAGTATGTTTCAACTATTGCCAATGACGGCTACCGGATGAAGCCGCATTTGGTGAAAGAAATCCGCGAACCTTCCGATGACGGCAAAACACTGGGGCCGGTTGAAACGGTAATTGAACCGCAAGTGTTAAACCGCATCAACAACAGCCAGCAGGAAATTGATCACATCAAAACCGGGATGCGTCGCGTTTATACGGGCGCCACCGGGTCAGCAAGAGCTTATTTTGGCGATGCCAAGTACACGGCAGCCGGCAAAACGGGCACAGCGGAAATTAGGTATTATGACGATTCGGAAAGTCCATTTTATAACACGGATTCCATCAATACCACTCATGTTGGATTTGCTCCATATGAAGATCCGGAAATTGCCTACGCGGTTGTGATTCCATACATCACCACGAATACGAGCTTTATTCCGAAAACGACGCCGGAAATCGCCCGTGCAGCAGTAGACAAGTATTTTGAATTGAAGGGCAAGCACTCGGAACAATCTCCGACTGAAATCAAAGGGCCTTATACCAGCAAAGAAGAAAAGGGTAAGGACGAAGAATAGATTCTCGCGTTAACCGCGGCAGCCGCATGGAAACATGCAGCTGCCGCGGTTTTTTTATTTTTCACATTTACATTTTCTTAACAATTGCTTTATATGTCCTCAACAAAGCAAGTCTATAGTAAAACTTGTAAAGCAAACACATCCACTAGGAGGACTACTCAATGAAAAACTGGAAATTCGTCATGGCTTCATCAATTCTTGGAACATCTCTTCTGCTTGGTGCTTGCGGAAGCAACAATGCTGAGCAAGGCAACGCTTCAGGATCAGGAGAGCAGTTGGAAGGGCAAGTTACCGGCGACGGATCTTCCACAGTTGCTCCGATCATGGAAGGAATTGTTGAAGAATACGCAGGAGCGCAGCCAGGCGTCCAAGTAACGGTCGGAGTTTCAGGAACAGGCGGAGGATTTGAAAAATTCATCCAAGGCGAGACTGATTTTGCGAATGCGTCGCGCCCGATAAAAGAAGAAGAAGCGGCGAGCCTTGAAGAAGCGGGCATCGACTATACTGAGATTTTATTAGCTTATGACGGATTGTCTGTAGTAGTCAGCAAAGAAAATGATTGGGTTGAAGACCTGTCTGTTGAAGATTTGAAAAAATTATGGGTAGAAGATGGCACGACAAAAAAATGGTCCGATATCAATCCGGAATGGCCGGATGAAGAAGTGGTCTTTTATGCACCAGGAACTGACTCCGGAACATTTGATTACTTCAATGAAGTGATTCTTGAAGAAGAAGACTTGGTAAGTGCAGCAACGCTTTCAGAAGATGACAACGTTTTGGTGCAAGGTATTCAAGCTGATCCGAACGCCATCGGATTCTTCGGATTTGCGTATTACATGGCGAACCAAGACACTTTGAAAGTTGTGAACATCGGAGGCATCGAACCGACACATGAAACGATTGCTTCGGGGGAATACGCACCGCTTTCGCGCCCATTGTTCACTTATGCCAACAACAAAGCAGCAGCTGAAGAAGAAGTGGTTTACGATTTCTTAAAATACACAATTGAAAATGCAGGGGAAATGGCAGAAGAAGTCGGGTACGTGGCTTTGCCTGAAGAAGAATACGAAAAAGGGATGAAAGACTTAGAAGCTTTGAAATAAAGGCGGTTAAAAAATCATTTCGGGGTGAGCAGCCACTGCTCGCCTTTTGCGGTTGAAAGGGGATTCGTTATGGGCTTATCTGTGCAGGACATGATCGCGCAGTCTAAAGGAAAGAAAAACAAAAAAATCATAGAAAAAATGGTGCCGGTGATTTTATTTTTGATCGCCTCCGTGTCCGTTTTGACCACGATCGGCATCGTCATCACGCTGGTGGCAGAGACGGTTACATTTTTCACCCGGGTATCCGTTGCTGATTTTCTATTCGGCACGACCTGGCTGCCATTTTCGAATAAAGAAGCATTTTATGGCATTTGGCCGCTGATTGCAGGTACTCTGAAAGTGACGCTGATCGCCGTCGTTGTTGCCGTTCCGGTTGGGATTGCGTCCGCTATTTATTTGAGCGAATACGCCAGCGAAACGGTCCGCCGCATCGTCAAACCGGTGCTCGAAGTGCTTGCTGGCATTCCGACGATCGTCTACGGATTTTTCGCATTGACGTTTGTTACACCGATTTTGCAAAGCATGTTTCCGGAAATCAAAATCTTCAACGCAATTTCCCCCGGCATTGTTGTCGGGATCATGATCATCCCGATGATCGCATCCTTATCGGAAGATGCCATGAGCTCCGTGCCAAAGCAAATCCGTGAAGGGGCCTTGGCGATGGGGTCAACGAAATTTGAAGTGGCCTGGAAAATCACTGTTCCAGCTGCGCTTTCAGGCATAATCGCTTCTGTCGTTTTGGCAGTTTCCCGGGCAATTGGCGAAACGATGATCGTCTCGCTAGCCGGCGGATCGACGCCGAAATTTGACGGCGATTTTACCGGTTCGATCCAAACGATGACGGCTTATATCGTCCAAGTATCAAAAGGGGATGCCGGCTATGGAACGACAATATATTATTCCATCTACGCCGTCGGCTTCACTCTATTTGTCTTTACCATGTTGATGAACGTCCTCGCAGGCTATCTATCGAAGCGCTTCAGGGAGGAATATTAAGATGAGGTATATTGAACAGGAACGCGTCATAAAACGCATGAACGGCCGCAAGGCATTAAATAGTGTATTCAAGGGCATTTTCTTAGCGGCAACGCTTTTGGCCATTTTGGCATTGGTGATTTTGCTGTACCGGATCATCGGCCAAGGCGCCGCCCATTTATCATTCGACTTCTTGAACAATTTTGCATCACGCTTCCCGGAACAGGCAGGCATCAAGGCGGCGCTCATCGGCTCGCTTTGGCTGATGGCCGTAGTTGCGCCAACATCGATCATTCTAGGAGTCGGTTCAGCGATTTATCTTGAAGAATACGCTAAGAAAAATAAAATTACAGCGTTTATCCGCATCAATATAGCCAATTTGGCTGGTGTGCCATCAATCGTTTTTGGGTTATTGGGTTTGACAATTTTCGTCCGTGCCTTGGCTCTCGGCAACAGCATCCTGGCTGCAGGATTTACGATGAGTTTACTCATATTGCCAGTCATCATCGTCGCTTCCCAAGAAGCCATTCGTGCCGTGCCGCAAGATTTGCGTGAGGCGTCATTCGGCATGGGCGCCACCAAATGGCAGACCATTGTCCAAATCATTTTGCCAGCTGCAATTCCCGGTATATTAACAGGAAGCATTCTGGCGCTATCGCGAGCGATCGGGGAAACGGCTCCTTTGATCGTCATCGGGGTGCCGGTCATCATTCAGTTTCTTCCGGCCGGCGTTATGGATACGTTCACTGCCTTGCCGATCCAGATTTTCGACTGGGCGAGCCGCCCGCAGCAAGAATTCCAAGTGGTTGCCGCTGCCGGTATTATCGTCTTAATGATTTTCTTGTTGATTATGAATTCAATTGCGGTCTTGATCCGAAATAAATTCCAGAAACGCTACTAGCCTTAAGAATGCGGAAGGAGCATCACTATGACGACCATTACAAAAGTGGAAAAGAAACAACCAACAATCGTCTCGGCTGAATCAAACAAAAAGCCGGTTTATCAAACAAAAGAATTAAACCTTTGGTACGGCGACAAGCATGCATTGAAAAACATCGATTTGGATATTAAAGAAAATGAAGTGACAGCGATTATTGGGCCGTCCGGCTGCGGGAAATCGACGTACATCAAAACTTTGAACCGCATGGTGGAACTGGTGCCATCTGTTAAAACGTCTGGAGAAATTTTATACCGGGACCGTAATATTTTTGACGCGGACTACAGCGTGGAAGAATTGCGCACGCGCGTTGGCATGGTTTTCCAAAAACCGAATCCGTTCCCGAAATCGATTTACGACAACATCGCTTACGGGCCGCGCATCCACGGCATCAAAAATAAAAAAATATTGGATGAAATCGTTGAAAAAAGTTTGCGCGGAGCGGCGATTTGGGATGAAGTCAAAGACCGCCTCACTGAAAACGCCTATAGCGTGTCTGGCGGCCAGCAGCAGCGTATTTGCATCGCCCGCGCGCTCGCCATTGAACCGGATGTCATTTTGATGGACGAACCGACTTCGGCGCTCGATCCGATTTCCACGCTGAAAGTGGAAGAACTTGTTCAGGAATTGAAAAAAGACTATAGCATCATCATTGTCACGCACAACATGCAGCAAGCAGCGCGGATATCAGATAAAACGGCATTCTTTTTAAACGGAGAAGTCATTGAATTTGACGAGACCGACACCATCTTTTCCACTCCTTCCGACAAACGGACGGAAGATTATATATCAGGCCGATTCGGTTGATTAAAGGAGGCAGTAACCATGTCAGTTCGCGAAAAATTTGATTTTGAATTAAATGAAGCGCAGCAGCACTTGATTGAACTCAGCGGCTTGGCCATCGCCGCGCTCAACAAAGCAGTGGACGCTTTGATGGACGCAGACATTGACGCAGCACTAGAAGTCATCGAAGACGATGCCGATATCAACGCACTTGAAGAAGACATTAATGACCGCGTCATTTTGATCATCGCCAAACAATCGCCAGTCGCTACAGACCTCCGGCGCTTGGTTGTCTTAATTAAGATTGCGTCGGATTTAGAGCGCATCGGTGATTATGCGGTCAATATTGCGAAAGAAACCATCCGCATTGGAAAAGAAGAGCTGCTCGAACAAGCGGCTTTGATCAATCCGATGCGCCAACTGGCCACCGCGATGCTCAATCAAGTCATCGAGGCATTTATCGAAGAAGATGTCGTTAAGGCAAAGGAAATTGCCGAGCTCGATGACCAAGTGGATGATTTGTACGGCGAAGCCATCCGCAAACTAATGGTGAGCGGCACGCAGAACCCGGATAAGTTGAGCCAAATCACGCAGCTGGCCTTTATTGCCCGCTATATGGAACGGTCGGCAGACCACGCCACCAACATCGCCGAGCAATTGTTTTACCTGGTGCGAGGCAAGCATTATTACTTGAACAATTAACAGAGTTCTCGGCAGCGGTAATATGCCGAGAATTTTTTTGATTAATAAATAAAATATTAAACTTTCACAGTAGACTTTACATGCGGATATGCTATAATAATTAAGTCGTATAGATCAACTGCTTAGTAACAAATCGATCTTTGAAAGAATTAGGAGGGATATCGATGCGTGTTAACATCACATTAGCTTGTACAGAATGTAATGAACGTAATTACAGCACTGTTAAAAATAAGCGCAACAACCCTGAGCGTCTTGAAATGAAAAAATATTGCTCACGTGAACAAAAAATGACTTTACACCGTGAAACGAAGTAATGCATTGACCGCCAAAACCTTTACGGGTTTTGGCTTTTTTTCTTTACCAAGGAGTGATTATAATGGATAAGGTTACGAGCAGAAAGCGAGTGTTAGCCCATTTAACCAAAATGGATCGCACGGAACACGCACAAAAATCAGCGGCCATTCTAACGAGTTTGCTCGGGGATCCCGCATTCCAAAACGCGAAAACCATTGGCGTTACCGTTTCGGCTTTTCCGGAAGTGGATACGCTTGCGCTAATCGAGCATTGCTGGAACATCGGAAAAAAAGTGGCGGTCCCCAAATGCGAGCCGCTCACCCATGCCATGGATTTTTATGCGATTGACCATTTCGGGCAATTAGAAACCGTTTACATGAAGCTGAAAGAGCCAAAAATTTCGGAAACTGAATACGTCAGCGCAAACGACATCGATTTGATGGTTGTCCCCGGTGTCGTCTATTCGGAAACTGGCTACCGCATCGGCTTTGGCGGCGGCTATTTCGACCGCTATTTGGTTTCTTTCAATGGCGAGACGCGTTCGCTGGCTTTTGATGTGCAGCTCGAGAAATCTGTGCCGGTGGAGGTGCATGATGTCCCGGTAAAGGGTATACATACAGAAAGCGTTTATATTGATACAGAGAAGGTGAATCGATGAAAACCTTGTTTGACGTCATGCAACTGCTGAAAAGCTACGGAACCGTCATTTATACCGGAGACCGCCAAGCGGACTTGGCGTTAATGGAAGACGAAATCAAGGAACTTTACCGCATGCAATTTATTTCAGCTAAAGACTTTTCAACCGCTTTGTTGATATTGCGCCAGAGAAAAAATGAAAAAAACTAAAAGTTCTTCGGATTCTGAAACTTTTTCCTGTAAAATCCGTCTAGAATTGAGGGCCTTCAGTTGAGTTGCATACAGAACCGTTTATACTAGATAACTAGAGGGGATAAGAGCCCTATGCAAAGATTGGCTAAATTAATTTGACGTTTTTGTAAAGGAGGATGTGCGGCGTGTTAAAAAAAGAATGGCCTAAACATTCAATCCTGGCAATCGCAATTATTGCAACTTGGATAAAAACTTACATCGTTTACAAAACAAGTTTTTCAATCACCATTGATAATGCATTGCAGGAGTTTATTTTGTTTATCAATCCACTAAGTTTGGTTTTGTTTGTTTACGGCTTGGCGCTGTTTTTTAAAAGTGAAAAAGGCCGACACCGTTATTTGCTTGCAGTGATGACTCTATCCTCGGTCATCTTGTACGCCAATGTCGCATTTTACCGGTTTTTCAGCGACTTTATCACGCTGCCGGTTTTATTCCAAACCGATAATTTCGGTGATTTGGGATCGAGCGCCTCTGAAAGCATTTTTATGACGGATATTGCTTATTTTGCGGATATCATCGTGTTGCTGCTGGCCATAAAATTTCTTCGGGTGAAAAAAGAAGCAGGCACGAGTGGAGCCTCTCAGCGAAAAGCCTATTTTGTGCTGTCAGCCGCCATTTTGTTTTTCAATTTGGGGTTATCCGAAGCAGAGCGCCCGCAGCTCTTGACCCGCAGTTTTGATCGGGAAATGCTGGTCAAAAACATCGGGATGTACAATTACCATCTTTATGACATTTACATTCAGTCCAAGTCGCAAGCGCAGCGTGCTCTGGCAGATGGCTCGGAACTGGTGGAAGTCAACAACTTTATCCGTGCAAACCAGCCGGAACCATCAAAAGATATGTATGGCATCGCAGAAGGCAAAAACTTGATCGTGGTTTCGCTGGAATCGATGCAAACGTTCCCAATCAACAATAAAGTGAATGGACAAACTGTCACACCATTTTTAAACGAATTGACGCAAGACGAAGATACGATTTACTTCCCGAATTTCTATCATCAAACCGGGCTTGGCAAAACATCGGATTCTGAATTTTTGCTGGAGAACTCCTTGTATCCGCTGAGCGGCGGGGCCGTCTTCTTCACCCATAGCGGGAATACGTTCAACTCGATGGCAGAAAGCCTTGGAAACAAGGGCTATTTTTCCACGGTCCAGCATCCAAATGCAAAAAGTTTTTGGAACCGCGACATGATGTATGAATCGTTGAACATCGACGAATTCCTTGATGTAGACAGCTTTGATATTAAAGAAGGCGATGCGGTCAACTGGGGCATGAAAGACATTCCTTTCATGGAACAGTCAGTTGCCCATATGGAAAACATGCCGCAGCCGTTTTACAGCCGCCTGATCACGCTGACCAACCACCATCCGTTTTATTTGGATGAAGAAGATCAGTTTATCGAAGAGTATGATTCCGTTTCCGGAACGGTGAACCGCTATTTCCAAACTGTCCGCTATATGGATGAATCGGTTGAAGTGCTGTTTGATGAATTAAAGAAAAGCGGACTATATGAAAATTCGGTCATCGTTATGTATGGCGACCATTACGGCATTTCCGAAAATCATAACGCTGCGATGGAACAGTATTTAGGAAAAGAAATCACACCTTATGAAACGGCCCAGCTTCAACGGGTGCCGCTTTTCATCCACATTCCGGGCTATGGAAAAGGACATGTTGACGAAGAAGTCGGCGGCCAAATTGACCTTCGCCCAACCATTCTTCACATGATGGGAGTGGATACGACGAAAGACATCCAATTCGGTGGTGATTTGCTCTCTGAGGAACACGATGAATTTGTCGTTTTCCGCGACGGCCGATTTATTACGGAAGACCATGTGTTTGCTGGAAACGTCTGCTATGACAGGGGAACCGGCGAAGAATCCGATCCGGCGTTGTGTGAGCCATTCGCTGAACAGGCGATGACAGAACTCGATTATTCAGAGTCGATCATCAATGGCGATTTGTTAAGGTTTTACAATGAAGAAAATGGGCAGTTGACGACACAAGTTCAACCGGTCGAAAAATAAAAAAGCATTTTAACACTTGCATTTAAATGCAGGCAATCTCAAAATCCTGAGATGGTCTGCATTTTTTCATGTTCAGTTATGAGCCTACAAAGGATTAGATTAATCAAGAATAAGACGGTAGATGCAACAATATTTTCCTAAACAAATTCATAAGACAATATTTTTATTATGTAACCTTAAAGAAAGAGTATAATTGATATAAATTAAAGAAGGAAGCTGAGAAAAAATGGCCAAACAAAAAAGCCGATGCTTCTGCATCAGCTTTTAATGATTAATGCAAGGCTGGTGGATAACCTTGTGTAATGACGGTTGCAACAGTGAATGCACCGAAAACCAAAAATGTTACTAAATTAAAAAGAAATCCTAAAACTTGTTTTTTCTTCAAGGTTTGAACAGTGCCTACTGCTGCAAAAATAGCAATCAGACCAAAAATAACCATAAGTAAATTCATCTATGACACTCCCTTCAACTTTAACAGCCAGTGCCGTCTTGTTCTCTTTATATTGTAAAGAGTTTCTTTCGGTTTGTCGAGCGTTAAAAGTGTCATTCCGTTGAACAGTGAACGCGCATGGAGCCGTGTTATAATAGGGCTGAGGTGAATAAAATGCTGAAAATCAATCAACTGGAGCTCGGTCCAGTGCAAACAAATTGTTATATCATCATAAATGATTCAAATGAATGCCTGATTTTCGATCCGGGAGAAGAAAGTGGAAAAATCATCGCGTTGCTGAAGAAAAAAGACTGGAAGCCGCTTGCAATTTTGTTGACGCATGCCCATTTCGACCATATCGGAGCGATTGATGATTTGCGCGAAGCATATGAAATTCCAGTTTATCTGCATGAGCTGGAAAAAGACTGGCTGAGCCGACCGAATTTAAACGGCTCTGGCAAATACGACATGGTGCCGGATTACCGGATGAACGCAGCGGACGTTTTACTGAGCGGGGAAAAGCAGCTTCAAATCGGCTCGTTTACAATGGATTTATTCCATACGCCAGGGCATTCACCAGGGAGTGTGACATATTCGTTTAAAGATGAAGGCTTTGCGATTGTCGGGGATACGCTTTTTCGCGGCAGCATTGGCAGAACGGATTTAATCGACGGGTCGGAGAAAAAATTGCTGCAATCCATACGGGAATCGTTGCTGACGATGCCGAATCATATGGTATTATTCCCAGGGCATGGGCCGGACACGACGCCGGAGCAGGAAAAAAACAGCAATCCTTTTTTAAAAGGACGATAAGAATTGGAAAAAGCGGCCAAATTTGGCCGCTTTTTGCTTTTCTGTTTTGATTAATGTCCAGCACCGGGAATATGGATGAACGTCGTATAATACGTAAATCCGACAAAGAATACAGTTAAGTAAGCTCCGAAAATATACAGGTACATACGCTCTGAAATGTTTAAGAATCCTAGAAGTACAAAAAATCCAGTATTGGCTACCATTAATAACGCTACTTCAGTCATATCGCCTACGTAGAAAAGAACAGCAAAAATTCCTGTCCACCATCCCATTAATTTGAACATCTTATCCATGGGTAATCCCTCCTTTGCCACAACACAATATTCTCTTTGTTATTATATAGGAATCAGAGTGATTGTGTAAACTACGAGTTGGCCATTCTTTGTGACAAACCGGTGTATAGTCCAACTCCCAGTGAATAAAAACATTTTTTGATGCTCAATTTGCAGGCCCAATCCGGCGCATAGCGTCCAAAAATGAAATTTGCCCCGAATCCAGCGTTCAAATAATTATTATGTGGAAAAGTATTCCCATTTTAAAAATGGCCATCTATACTATGGGGGAACAAAGCGATGCCCTTTGTTCAATTCAAAACAGGAGGTGGCTATGCAAGCGATAATCGAAAAGAGATGTGCCGATCTCTTAAAACAGGCAGCCGAAAGCGGCACAACCGATATCCACATCAAACCCGAAACATCCTGTTACAACGTTTCTTTCCGATCGTTTCAAACTTTGCGGCAAGTAACAAAAATCCCCTTTGATTTAGGCGATCGAATGATTGCTTATTTCAAATACCTTTCCCTTTTAGACATGAGTGAAAAACGAAAACCCCAAACAGGCTCGTTCCAATTGCCGATTGACACCCAAGCTTATTATTTTAGAATATCAACGCTTCCTTCTGTTTTGACGAAAGAAAGTGTGGTCATCCGCGTCATTCCCGACGAAGTGGCGCAATCGATTCATGAACTGGCGGCTTTTCGCGACTCGGCGAGGCTGCTTGAAAAACTAGCTGAAGCACAGCAAGGCCTTTTCTTATTAACTGGCCCGACCGGCTGCGGGAAATCGACGACGCTGTATTCGCTGCTCAAGCATTGCGCGGAAAAGCTGAGCCGCAACATCATCACGCTTGAAGATCCGGTTGAACGGAAAAACCAATCGATTTTGCAGATTCAAGTGAATGAAAAAGCCGGCCTCAGCTATGCAACAGGGTTGAAGGCGATTCTTCGCCACGACCCGGACATCATCATGATCGGTGAAATCCGTGATGCCGATACCGCGCATATTGCCATACGGGCAGCACTGACTGGCCATTTGGTCTTTTCAACGATTCACGCCCGGCATTCAGTCGGATGCTTGCACCGGCTGTTTGATTTAGGGATTTCCTATGAAGACATGGCACAAACGCTGATTGCGGTATCTGCACAGCGCATAATTCCGGTGTTTCCTGATCTGGATGAGCCGCAGGTTTCCTACCGGGCGCTATATGAGATCCTGCACGGAGACCGGCTTGCGGAAGCCTTGCATTCAGCTAAAGAACAAAAAACCTACACGTTGCCGGAATTTTTGACGTTTGGCGGCCAAATCCGGGAAGGGGTGAAAATCGGTGCGATTGAACCTTCGTACGAAATCAAAACGGACCGTTCTTTTTGACCGCCACCATTTTCTAAAACGGCTGGCTGTTTTAATGCAGGAAGGTTATTTGCTGCCGACCGCGTTGACTCTGCTATTGCCGATGCACACAAAAAAACTGCAGCCATCGCTCGACGGAGTAACATCCATATTGAAAAGCGGCGGCAACGCAGCTGAAATCCTTCACTTTTTGGGTTTTAAAGAACAAGTGCTGTTTCCGATAGAAATTGCCGAGTACCACGGGCGGCTGGCGGAATCCATTGGCAGCATCGCGAAAAGTTTTGAACGGACGGAAAATGTCCAAAAGAAATTGCGCAACCTGCTTGTTTATCCGGTTTCGTTATTGGTGTTCACTTCCATTTTGTTTTTGTTTTTCCGGACCAATTACGTGCCAAATTTGGTGGAACTGACCGAATCTCTCAGGTCTAGCAGCGAAGGAGCGGCCATGCCCGACTATTTGCTGAAATTGCCGGATTTGTTTATCGGCATGTTTTTGGTAACTGGGACAATCGCTTTTGTTTTTTCGTGGATCTTGAAAAAGCAGCCCATCGAAAAACAAGTTTCGCTGCTTTTGTCCATTCCGCTCGTCCGGCTATACGTGAAAATGTACTGGTCTCAGCTATTGGCACGCGAACTCGGTACGCTTTTGCATAGCGGCATATCGATCCAGGAATCGCTCGGGATGCTGAAAAACCAAACTTATCACAGAGCCATCGGTTATATTGCCCATGCATCGGAACAAGAAATCATCATGGGGCAGCCGCTGTCGGTTGCGCTTTCCCGGTTTCCCTTTGTCGTCAGCGACATGCCGTCATTTGTCCAGCACGGCGAAGCGACCGGACATTTAGGAAAAGAATTGATTTTGTTCAGTGAAGTGCTGATGGAGAGAATCGAATTAAAAACGCAGCAGCTCATGCGCATTATCCAGCCGGCTTTTTTTCTGATGATCGCTGCTTGCATTATTGGCGCCTATTTGGCGATTTTGCTGCCGATGTACAGTCTCGTCCAAACCATTTAAGGGGGAAATTTGATGCGTCTATTAAAAAATTCAAAAGGGTTCACATTAATTGAAATGCTGATCGTCATGTTAATTATTACGGTTTTGATTGCCATCGCCATTCCGAATGTTTCCAAGCAAACGTCTGCTGTCGATCAAAAAGGCTGTAAAGCGTTTGTGCAAATGGTGCAAGGCCAAGTGGAATCATACCGAATGGATGAAAAAGCGATTCCAACGATTGAAAATCTCGTGTCAAAAGGCTATTTAAAAGAAAATGAAACCAGTTGCCCAAATGGCGACCTGGTTGAAATCACCACTGAAGGTATCGTGTCATCAAAAGCCTCTTAAAAGAAAGGGGATTTACGCTGATTGAGATGGTGCTGGTCATGGCCATCTTAATGGCGGTCGTTGGCATTTTGATTCCGACATACCGAACGTTTGAAACCGAAAAAGAAGAACAGCGCTTTTTTCAATTATTGATCCATGATATTTATTTTGCCCAAAGCGAAAGCTACCGCACCCAAACAGCCGTAGCCGTAAAGTTTCGGGAAGGGGCCAGCAACTATGAAGTGGTCCAGAACCTTTACGCGCCGCTGGCAACCCGCAAATTGCCAAAAACGGTAACGGTGAAAAAATCCAGCAACATCACCGAAATTTATTTCCGGTCGAACGGAGCCATCAGGAGTTCGGGGACGATCCGTTTTGGGACAAGCAAGGGTGAGCGGTCGCTGATCGTCCATTTGGGTAATGGGAGAGTGGTTCTATCTGAATGAAAAAGGAATTTCATGGGCAGAAACGATGGTGAGCTTATTGATGCTGTTTATTTTATTCGGATCCCTTTTGCCCATCATGCAGCATATGCATCAATCGCTGCAGCTGAAAAAAGAGCGGGTGGCTGCCTATGAAACGCTTCACGAAGCGGCGAAGGAAATCCATTCGGAACAGGTTCGAACAGGCGCGAGGACAGTCAATGGGGTGGTTTACACGTGGGAGAAGACCGAAAACCTGTGCGTCGCGTATACGGATTACCAGAATGCCCAAAGAGATATTTGCATCAAATGACCTTGCGCAGCGAAAAAGGGATGCTGTTCCTGAATTCCTTGTTTGACCTGGCGGTGTTGTTGGTGCTGCTGCCGCTGATTGTTTTGTTTTTCAGTTTTGCGTTGTCGTTTTCGGAAGATCTGGATGCCAAGCAATTGGAATGGCTGCTGTTTACAGAAGACTTGCGTTCGTATTTAACGCAAGTGGATTCGGTTGAAGCAATCACTAGCGGAAGCGGAATCCGCATCATCCAGCAAGGAACGGAATACGATATTGAATCCTATGCCAATGTACTGCGAAAACAAAAATTTAGGGAAGGCCATGAAATCATGCTCACCGGAGTCAAGACGTGCCAATTTTTGTTGGACGGCGACCGGCTGACGGTGCAGCTGGAGTTTTCTACCGGCCAGAGGGAAGAGGCGGAATATCGTGTTACGCATCCTTAAAAGCGAACAGGGCGCCTTGTATCCGATTTCAATTGTTTTTTTTATCTCCGCTCTTGTTTTAATAGCCCATAGCGTTGTCTTGTATTCGGTCCATTACAAAACATATGATGGATTGGAAAATCTTCATAGACATGCTACGATACAACTACTAAAAGAAATCGAAAAAAATAATATTCCTGAGTAGGGGTAGCATCGGGTGGTAAGATGAAAAGAATTTATTTGATTGGATTTATGGGTTGCGGAAAAAGTGCCATCGGCAGAAGGTTAAGCTTTTTGCTGAAACTGCCTTTCTACGATATGGACAAAGAAATTGTCCGACAGACTGGAAAAACCATCCCGGAAATTTTCGAACAGCATGGGGAAAAATACTTTAGGGACCTGGAAACGGAATTTCTTCGGAACTTCACAGGCAATTATTGCATCATTTCCACAGGCGGCGGGGCCGTCATGCGGAAAGCCAACAAGAAAATCATGCGGGAAACCGGGCTCGTGCTGTTTTTGGATGCGCCATTCAAAGAAATTTGGCGTAGAATCCACAAAGATCCAAACCGGCCGATTGTGGCAAAATCCACGCGGGAAGAAATAGAAGCGTTGTATAAAATGCGTTATCCGCATTATAAAGCGGCAGCCCACATTTCCATACGGACGGAATTTCGTACGCTCCGCCAAATTACGCAATATGCGGCATTTCAAGTCATTCGCTTAAAAGGCGAATGATTTTTTATTTTAAAGCGATAATAGTTCGCGTTTTAAACATCTAATGAAAAGTGATTGCGCTTACCGCTTATCAATGTTAGGATATAGACGAAGTTATACTATTCTGTATAGCGATTTGGACCAAACAATCGGGTTTGGGCGGATGATTGCACGGGGAGAGTACGCAAAAGCGTCGCCGAAGGAGCAAATAACGGAAGTTATGAATCTCTCAGGCAAACAGACTCGTGCAGGACGCATCTCTGGAGAACGCTGCATGTCAGCTACCAAAGAGGAAAGCCGTTACGGTAAACTTTCAGGTTCCAGGACAGAGATTTCCCTATTAAAGGGAAATCTCTGTCCTTTTTCATGTCCATAATGGACGGGCCGCTGTTTGATTAATGGAGTTTGATAACCGAGGAGGAATCTTTTCATGGGAGAAACAACGCAACTGAACCGCACCCCTCTTTTTGAGGCATACGCCAAGTATGGCGGAAAGACAATCGATTTTGGCGGCTGGGAATTGCCGGTGCAGTTTTCAAGCATTAAAGAAGAACATGAAGCAGTAAGAACAAAAGCAGGGCTATTCGACGTTTCCCATATGGGCGAGATTTTAGTGGAAGGGCCAGACAGCTTAACATTTTTGCAGCACCTCGTAACCAATGACGTTTCAAAAATTAAAAACAATCAGGCCCAATACACGGCAATGTGCTATGAAGACGGCGGCACAGTCGATGATTTATTGGTTTATAAAATAAACGACACGCGCTTTTTGCTGGTGGTCAATGCTTCCAATATTGAGAAGGATTTCGAATGGATGAAACAAACTGCAACAGGCGATGTCCAACTTCAAAACGTTTCTGATCAGTACGGTTTATTGGCGCTTCAGGGGCCATTGGCAGAATCGGTGCTGCAGCGCATGTCCGAAGAAGACTTGTCCGAAATCCGTCCATTCCGTTTTAAAGAAAATGTGTTGATCGCGGGACACACGGTCTTGCTGTCGCGCACAGGCTATACAGGGGAAAACGGTTTTGAGATTTATGCAAGCCCGGAAGACACAGTCGCGCTTTGGGATAAAATTTTAACTGAAGGCAAAGAACAAGGCGTCGTGCCGGCAGGCCTTGGCGCCCGTGATACATTGCGCTTTGAAGCATGTCTCGCGCTTTACGGACAGGAATTGTCAAAAGACATTTCGCCCCTTGAGGCAGGATTGAATTTTGTGGTGAAATTGCAAAAAGAAGAAGACTTTAACGGCAAAGCGGCACTGGCTGCTCAAAAAGAAAACGGCGTTCCGCGCAAATTGGTCGGCATCGAAATGATCGACAAAGGCATTCCGCGCCACGGCTACCCAGTTCATATTGACGGCCAAAAGGTTGGAGAAGTGACAACAGGGACGCAATCTCCTACACTGAAGAAAAATATCGGTCTGGCACTTGTTGCTGCGAAATTTGCGGAACTTGGAACGGAAGTTGAAATTGAAATCCGCAACAAACGTTTAAAAGCGAAGACCGTTGAAACGCCATTTTATAAACGATCCAACTAAACTAATTTGCAAAGGGGACAGCACTCCATGAAACATCGCTATTTACCAATGACGTCGCAAGACGAAAAAGAAATGCTGGATGCGATTGGCATCCAGTCGATCGATGAATTGTTTGCCGATATTCCGGAAAAAGTCCGTTTTAAAGGCGAGTACAACATCAAACCGGCCAAATCCGAAAGTTCGTTGACAAAAGAATTGGCGCAGCTGGCGGCTAAAAATGCGGACACAAACCGTTTTGCTTCATTTTTAGGAGCAGGCGTCTACGATCACTATAAGCCGATCATTGTGGACCATGTTATTTCGCGTTCTGAGTTTTATACGGCTTATACACCATACCAGCCGGAAATTTCGCAAGGGGAATTGCAGGCAATTTTTGAATTCCAAACGATGATCAGCGAATTGACGGGCATGGATTTGGCGAACTCTTCCATGTATGATGGCGGAACGGCTTTAGCTGAAGCGGGAATGCTTGCGGCTGGCCATACGCGCCGCAAAAAAATCCTTGTGTCTCGCGCGGTTCATCCGGAATCCCGCGACGTGGTCCGGACTTATGCGCTTGGCCAATCGATTGAAGTGGAAGAAATCCCATTGAAAGATGGCCATACGGATATCGATGCATTAAAAGAAATGATCGATGAAAACACAGCTGCAGTCATGATCCAATACCCGAACTTTTTCGGCCAAGTGGAAAACTTGCAAGCATTGGAGCCGATTATCCATGAAGCTGGCGCTTTGTTTGCTGTATCGGCAAATCCGCTTGCGCTTGGCGCCTTGACGCCTCCTGGAAAACTGGGTGCGGACATAACAGTCGGCGATGCACAGCCTTTCGGGATTGCCGAAGCATTCGGCGGGCCGCATTGCGGATATTTTGCCGTGACAAAAGCGTTGATGCGCAAAGTTCCGGGCCGCTTAGTCGGCGAAACAACAGACGAAGACGGACGCCGCGGATTTGTGTTGACGCTGCAAGCTCGCGAACAGCATATCCGCCGCGACAAGGCGACTTCAAACATTTGCTCGAACCAGGCATTGAATGCATTAGCTGCGTCAGTCGCGATGACGGCTCTAGGCAAAGTGGGTACAAAAGAAATCGCGGTTCAAAACATCACCAAAACGCATTATATGAAACAGCAATTAAAACAAGCGGGCTTTGAAATTGCATTTGAAGGCGCACATTTCAATGAAATCGTCGTCAAGGCAGCTGCCGATGTCCGCGAATTGAACGCTGCACTATTGGAGCAAGGCATCATCGGCGGCTATGACCTTGGCCGCAGCTTTGAAGAATTGGCAGGGCATGTGCTGGTCGCCGTGACCGAACAACGGACAAAAGAAGAAATTGATGCATTTGTGCAGGTTTTGGCTGCGACGGTGCAGGAAATGGGGGCTACTCATGCATAAAGACAATCAACCGCTCATTTTTGAAATCACAAAAGAAGGCCGCGTTGGCTATAGCTTGCCGACATTAGATGTGCCAGAACTTGATTTGAATGAATTTTTGCCGGAAGGTTTGCTTCGCAAAGAAGCTGCCGATTTGCCGGAAGTGTCGGAACTGGATATCATGCGCCATTACACGGCGTTGTCAAAACGCAACCACGGCGTTGATTCCGGATTCTATCCACTTGGCTCTTGCACGATGAAATACAATCCGAAAATCAACGAAACCGTTGCGCGTTTCCCGGGATTTGCCAACATCCACCCGCTGCAGGACGAATCAACGGTTCAAGGAGCAATGGAATTGCTGTATGATCTGCAAGAGCATTTGGTGGAAATCACGGGCATGGACGAAGTGACGCTTCAGCCGGCTGCCGGCGCACACGGCGAATGGACGGGGCTCATGATGATCCGTGCGTATCACGAATCGCGCGGCGACATGAACCGCACAAAAGTCATCGTTCCCGATTCGGCGCACGGTACAAACCCGGCTTCAGCGACAGTCGCTGGATTTGAAACGATTACGGTCAAATCAAACGAACACGGCTTAGTCGATTTGGAAGACTTGAAGCGTGTTGTCGGGCCGGATACAGCAGCATTGATGCTGACAAACCCGAACACGCTCGGCCTTTTTGAAGAGCAGATTTTAGAGATGGCTGCCATCATCCACGAAGTCGGCGGCAAGCTTTACTATGACGGCGCCAATTTAAACGCGGTTATGTCGAAAGCGCGCCCTGGAGACATGGGCTTTGACGTGGTCCATTTAAACTTGCACAAGACATTCACTGGCCCACACGGCGGCGGCGGTCCTGGATCAGGTCCAGTCGGCGTCAAGAAAGATTTGATTCCTTATTTGCCAAAACCGGTTCTGGTGAAAACCGAAGAAGGCTTGACGTTCGATTACAACCGTCCGGAATCGATCGGCCGCGTAAAACCGTTCTACGGCAACTTCGGCATCAACGTCCGTGCGTATACGTATATCCGTTCGATGGGTCCAGACGGCTTAAAAGCGGTTACCGAATACGCAGTACTGAACGCCAATTACATGATGCGCAGACTTCAGCCGCATTTCGATTTGCCATACGACCGCCATTGCAAGCATGAATTTGTCTTGAGCGGCCGCCGCCAGAAAAAACTGGGCGTTCGCACATTGGATATGGCTAAACGCCTGCTCGACTTTGGCTATCATCCGCCGACAATCTACTTCCCGTTGAATGTGGAAGAAGGCATGATGATCGAGCCGACGGAAACGGAATCCAAAGAAACATTGGATGCCTTTATCGACGCGATGATCCAAATCGCCAAAGAAGTGGAAGAAAATCCGGAAATCGTTCAAGATGCACCGCATACGACGGTCATCAAACGACTAGATGAAACAAAAGCAGCACGCAAACCAATATTGCGCTACACCAAAGCCGAATAATAGAAGGCAAAAAGGCGTCCCAAAAGTTATTTCGGGACGCCTTTTTTGATTTGCTGAATAACACTTATTGAAAATAATAAAAAAGTCGTAGGCATAATTCAGAAATATGATGAAATTTAATCTTTTTTGAGTACTTTCTGTTGCAAATAGAACATAGGTTCTGTTATATTAATTAGTGTACACACTATGGGAAAGAGGTGGATTTCGATGGTGCTTGCTATTAATGAAGTGAATGGGTTCGAAAAAGGAAAGCGGTATATCAAGAACTTGGAGTTTTCATCTTGTTTCAAAAATGGCAAACTTCGTGTAATTGCTTTGATGGATGCAGATGACAATACGTTTTACTGGACAACGACCGAAGATTCCGTTGACTATCGAAACTTCCGGCTTAAAGCTACATACTCTTTTGTCGTAAGTTATATTTCTACAGTTTTCGATCCCGCAAACCCTAAAATCAATATTGCGGAATTGGAAGAGGTAGTTAGGGTGAAAAGGAAATTAAAGCATATTGAACAATATAAATTAAAAGCTTGAATGATAGATTGAAAATATAGTGTCTTCACTAGAGTGACCATGAAAGTGAGACAAGGAAAAAACACCTCCAACTTCGTATGTGCAAATGATGTTGAGGGTGTTTTTCTGTATGGATTCAAAAAAGGGATCGAAAAAGGAAACAATGTATATATAATAAAGTGCGGCAATCTATTTGCTTTCAGTCGATGAGAAAAGAGCGAAAGAAGCTACTGCAGAAGTTGCGGCGATCTCACAATTTTTGCAGACTTATTCTCGTTATTTGTTAGAAGAATGTGAGAATGGTAATTTGAAAAAATATTATAAGTAATTCTTTGGCACGGCGATAAAGGAATTTTTACAAAACAAACGTGAACCCCCCGTTTATTTGTTGGAATGGGGTTTTTTATGGAGAGGCTGATACTAAAATATACTGTGATATAGTTAGTTAATAAGGCGATGAAGCCGGCAGGAAGCAGGGAAAGCCATAGAGGAGTTAGAATTGGGACAGGTAATCGGAACGTTCTTTGTAGCAGTCGTTTTCGTCGTGATAAAATCGTTTTTTGAGAAAGAGAAAAATGGAAAAATGATTTCGCTGCAGTCGGTTTTTGCAGTCGCGCTATTGACCGTGCTTTTTCTCATTGCGGATATATTATTTTTATAGGTGCTTTCAAGAAATGCTAATTTGTCGTATTAAACTAAACATAAAAAAATCCCACTTCAAATAAGTGGGATTTTTTTATTTAAAACCCGATCGGAGATTCTTCTTCCACCCAATCTTTTTGCTTGGTGCGCTTGTTTTGTTTTTGCAGCTCCGCAATCCGCTTGGCAAATCCCGAATCGCCGTCATAATGCCAATTGAGGGCAGAAGACATGTAAAGCTCGTTGAGTTGGGAAATCGATAAGCTTTTTGTCAAATTGGCCATTTCGAGCATTTCAGCTTCAGTAAAAATTGAATTGACGTCAAGTTTTCGCAAGTAGCGTTCACGAAGCTTCTTGTCCGGCGACGGAATTTCATAGGCTCGGTCAAAGCGGCCTGCACGGTTGATTAAGGCCGGATCGATTTGTTCAGGGTAATTGGTCGTCCCGATGATAAAAAGCCCTTCACGCGATTGTGTGCCATCCAAAGTGTTCAAAAAAACCGAGCGGGTGAATTCCGGCATGGAATCGATGTCTTCAATGACCAAAATGGCCGGCGCCAGCCGCGACACGATGCCAAACACTTCCTGGATCGAGTAGCTGTTTGTAAATTCCGTTATTTGCCAATAGACGACAGGCGCATTTGTCGACCCGGTTATGGACTTGACCAAAGTCGTTTTGCCATTGCCCGGTGCGCCGTAAAGCAAAATGCCGCGTTTATAAGGAACTCCGTAATCTTTGAAAAACTGGCCGTCGGCGTTAAAAAATTCATCAATGGACCGGAAAATATCTTTTTTGGTTCCTTCATTGAGCATTACTTCTTCACGGGCCACGATGGCCATTTCGCCATTCTTGCGGCGCTTTATGCCTTCGTCGGTATCCACAAGGAACGTGATTTTGCTCATCAGCACTTGGCGCTGCTTTTCATTCATCGCTTCTAAGAAAGTGAATGCCGCATCCACCGATTTTGCAAAGCAATGGAATTCCGGCCAGCTGTTGTCCGAGCTCGTGTAATAAGCCAACTGGCAAATGGCCACTTCGTGCTCCGGAAAAAAGACCAAGCGGTTTTCGAACGTTTCCTGGATTTTTAATTTGCCGCTGTGCGAATCATCCGCTGCATGAGTGATTTTGCCGAGCGGCCGCCCTTCGTAGACAAATGACAGCGTTTCGTAGGGCACCAAGCCATTTTCCATCATTTCCAACAAATAGGTATGCAGCTGAATGATGGTATCGGAAATGTCCACTTGCATCCAGGAACCTTCCGACCGATTGTTCAACGCAGAAACGATACGGCTCGAAACCGCTGCAATATCCGCATAATACGGCAATATGTCGCGAAGGGAATCATTATGTGGAAATAAAATCATTGGTTTCATCAAAGTTCCTCATTTCTTTAGAAGTTGAATAGGTATATTCGGTTTGCTTACAACGATCATAAAAGCAATGAGTGCTTTAATGGCTTCGTCTGGTGATCAAAACGAGAGAAAAAAGGACTTTCACTACCTGCAAATGAATTTTGCTGTAGAAAAAAAAGTCTTCCCGCTTAGGAAAGACTTTTTTTGTTAGGATTTGGCTTTGATTTTGCCGGTCCATTGCTTGAACCCGCCTTGCAATTGATAAATGTCGTTGTAGCCTTTTTTCTTTAGAAAAAGAGCGACACGGCCGCTGCGGGCTCCGTTTTGGTCGTATAAGTAAACCGGCTTGTCGGCGCGGATTTCTTTATAGCGTTGGCGCAATTGTGTTTGTGGAATGTTGCGCGATCCTAAAATGTGCCCAGCAGCAAAATCTTTTGCTTCCCGGACATCAATCAATTGGGCTTTTCGGTAGCCTTCGATAAATTGTTCTTGCGTTAACGTGGTGACCGCTTTTTTAATGCGCAAATAAGAAACGACAGCGAATGCGATCGCTACTACTAAAATAACTAAAATTGTATAAAGTAACTCCAATGTTCTTGCCCCTTTCTTTTCTCTCTTCATTATAAAAGAAGGAGTGACGGTTATTCAATGGCAATGTTACACTTATTGCGGAATTTAGGAGGCAATCTTGTGAATTATCCTTCTTGGCAATTTATCAAACGGTTTTCAAGTATAAAATGAAAAAGCGAAAGATAGAGTGCGTTTTGGCTGGAAAAGTCGGTTTCACCGCAGCTCGTGAAGTTAACTTGCAGCCTTACAAATTGACAGCAGAGCAACTAGCAGATGTCAAGTGTTTAAAGAAATAAAAAGGCTGAAGATGCTGAGAGTTTTCAAGGGCTAAGGAGTCTTTTGGCTCATTTTGAAAATGAAAACCTTGATAAATCGAGCTTTTCACTCCATTAAAAAAGGGAAGCATAATTTTGTTATTTAAAAGTGTTTCAACATATAGTATCATGGGGAATGTAGTAATACTATATATAGTGTTCATCTCCATATAATATGAAGGAGGAATTGTCAAATGGTTTCTGCCACACAATCCGAATATACTTTAGATGCTGGTTCTTTAAACGAGGACATTAAATCGTTTCCTCAAGTCCACGCCGTCACAAAAGACATGAAAATTACACACAAAGGGGTTTCGCGCCTCGTCATGATTGACCGTTATTCGTTCAAGGATACGGAAAAAAAGACGCTGAAAGCGGGCGATTTTGTCGTCTTGACGGTTAAGGAAGATCCGAAATTCCCGGCACGCGGGCTTGGCTATATCGTCTCTCTTGATAAAGCGGCCAACAAAGCGCGCGTGTGGATTGAAGAAGATTACAGAAGCGCCATCGACAAGCCGGACGAACAGGAAAAAGGCATTGTTTTGCGTTCGCTTGATGTCATTGAAAAACCGCTTGAAGTCTTTTACGAACAAATCGCAAAACGCAATGCGACTGGACTTGCATCAGTAGAAGCAACACCTGAAAAACGCCAGCATTGGTTTAAAAAATTCTACGAGCAGCTTGTCGGATTGAAATTCATTCCAGCAGGGCGCGTTCTTTACGGAGCCGGGGCTGACACAGACGTTACGTATTTCAATTGCTACGTAATGCCGTTTGTAGCAGATTCACGCGAAGGCATTTCGGACCACCGCAAACAAGTGATGGAAATCATGTCACGTGGCGGCGGCGTCGGAACAAACGGTTCAACGCTTCGCCCGCGCAATACATTGGCGCGCGGCGTCAACGGCAAGTCCTCAGGTTCCGTTTCATGGCTTGATGACATTGCCAAACTGACACATTTGGTTGAACAAGGCGGATCGCGCCGCGGGGCACAAATGATCATGCTGGCTGACTGGCATCCGGATATTGCGGAATTTATCATCTCGAAAATGCAAAATCCGCGCATTCTCCGTTATTTGATTGAAAACACGGAAGACGAAACAATCAAAAAGCTGGCCAATGAGAAATTAAAATTCAAGCCATTGACAGAGCAAGAAGAAGCGATGTATCAAGGCATCTTAAATTATCGTGCGATTCCAGGCATGGGCGGCTTTAATGAAAAAATCATGCGCGACGCTGAAACAAAACTTCGCGACGGCGGAACGTACTCCGTGCATAACGAAGAATTTCTGACCGGCGCCAATATCTCCGTGACATTGACAAGCGATTTCATGGAAGCTGTCGAAAACGATGCGGATTTCGAATTGCGCTTCCCGGCTGTTGAATCGTATTCAAAAGAAGAAATGGCCATTTACAACGAACAATGGCACGAAGTCGGCGATGTCCGCGAGTGGGAAAAAATGGGCCACAAAGTCCGCACCTACCGGACGATGAAAGCGCGCGACCTTTGGAACTTGATCAATGTCTGCGCGACTTATTCAGCAGAACCGGGCATTTTCTTTATTGACAACGCCAATGAAAAAACCAATGCGAAAGCATACGGCCAAAAAGTGGTAGCGACCAACCCGTGCGGCGAGCAGCCGTTAGCTCCTTATTCAGTGTGCAACTTGGCTGCAGTCAACTTGGCGCAGTTTGCAGATGCCGCTACAAAACAAGTGGATTTTGAAGCATTGAAAGAAACGGTTCGCGTCGGCGTCCGCATGCAAGACAACGTCATCGATGCAACGCCTTATTTCTTGGAAGAAAACCGCGTACAGGCACTCGGTGAACGCCGTGTCGGCCTTGGTGTGATGGGCCTTGCGGATCTGTTGATTTATTGCGATAAAGAATACGGCTCGCCAGAAGGCAACGAGCTGGTCGATGAGATCTTCAAAACGATTGCAGTGGCGGCATATGAAGAATCAACTGAATTGGCTGTAGAACGCGAAAGCTTCCCGTTCCTAGTCGGCAAGACTGACGAAGAAACGGCGGCGCTCCGCAAAGCGTTTACGGAAACCGGCTTTATGCAAGGCATGCCGGAACATATCCGGGAAGCTATTCTTGAAAAAGGGATTCGCAACTCGCATCTATTGACGGTCGCGCCAACCGGTTCGACGGGCACAATGGTCGGCGTGTCTACCGGATTAGAACCTTATTATTCCTTCACTTACTACCGCAGCGGCAGACTCGGCAAATTTATCGAAGTAAAAGCCGATATCGTTCGGGAGTATTTGAAAAACAATCCAGAAGCCGACGAAGAAAATCTTCCGACAGCGTTTGTCACGTCAATGGATTTGGCGCCTGAAGCCCATGCTGATGTGCAATGCATCATCCAACGCTGGATCGATTCGTCCATTTCGAAAACGGTGAACGCACCGCGCGGCTACACAGTTGAGCAAGTAGAAGGCGTCTACGAACGGCTTTACAAAGGCGGCGCAAAAGGCGGTACAGTTTACGTTGACGGCAGCCGTGATTCTCAAGTGTTGACGCTGAAAGCGGAAGAAAACACGTTTGAAGAAGAGCATGCTGAGGAAGTAACAGCGAAACGTCCAATCGTCCTTATTGATACCATTCAAGATCTTCGTTCTACCAATGTGACAATCGGCTCTGAAGTAGGCGACATTTGTCCGGTTTGCCGAAAAGGGACAGTGGAAGAAATGGGTGGCTGCAACACCTGCACCAACTGCAATGCCCAATTAAAATGCGGGCTTTGATCTATCTGAACGCGACGGCTTCGGCCGCCGCGTTTTTTTCTGTTTTCATGCCTAAGCGATTATGCGCTTGCAATTCGTGCCGTTTATTGTTTTTGTAATAGTTGCTCGATTCACTCCTTGTGATAAAATAATGAAGGAGTTGAAGGAGAGGAGTGGTGAAATGAGGGTGTTGTGCTTGAATGGACCGAACTTGAATCGGCTCGGCAAGCGAGAAAAAGAAGCGTACGGAACATTCACGCTCCAAGAGCTGGAAACAGAGCTGGGCCAGTTTGCCGCGGAACATGGCATCGAACTGGAATGCCGCCAATCAAATCAAGAAGGGGACTTGATCAACTGGATCCACGAAGCGGGAGACGATAAATTGTCCGGCATAGTGTTGAATGCCGGCGCTTACACGCACACAAGCGTAGCCATTCGTGATGCGATTGCGTCAGTTCAGCTTCCAGTAATCGAAGTGCATATTTCGAATGTTTACAGCCGAGAAGAATTTCGCCATCATTCGTTTATTGCGCCGGTCGCAGCAGGGCAAATCGCAGGTTTCGGCAAGGATGTCTACAAATTGGCGCTGCACGCGTTATTACTATCAAACCAAAGGGGATGACTAGATTGAAATTACAAAAATTGCGCACGGAAATGGAAAAACAACAGCTTGAAGCGTTGCTGGTAACCAGCTCATATAACTTGCGGTACATCACGAACTTTACCGGAACTGCGGGCCTCGCGGTGGTCACTCGCGACAAAGCATGGTTCATTACTGATTTCCGCTATACCGAACAGGCGGCAGCTCAAGTAAAAGACTTTGAAATTATCCAAGCAAAAACAAGCCTATTAGAAGAAGTGACGGAACTCGCCAAAGAACAAGGCATCAAGTCCTTGGCGTTTGAACAAGAATACATAACTTATGCCACATTTGTGCAATACAAAGAGAAGCTCGAAGCGGAATTAAAACCGGTTAGCGGGTTAATCGAAAAAATTCGCATGATCAAAACACCAGAAGAAGTGGAAGTATTGAAGCAAGCGGCGAAAATCGCGGACGCGGCGTATGAACACATCTGCGGTTTTATCCGCGCTGGACGGACTGAACTGGAAGTTTCCAACGAACTGGAATTTTTCATGAGACAACAAGGTGCAACTTCTTCATCGTTTGATATCATTGTAGCTTCAGGAACGCGCTCGGCATTGCCGCACGGCGTTGCGACAGATAAAGTAATCGAACAAGGCGACATGGTGACACTGGACTTTGGTGCGCTTTACAATGGCTATATTTCCGACATCACGCGCACGGTAGCAGTTGGCGAACCTTCTGAAGAACTGAAAGAAATTTATCAGATCGTGTTGGATTCCCAAGTATTGGCAGTCGAAAAAATCGGGCCGGGAATGTCCGGCATTGAAGCAGATGCGATTGCCCGCGATCACATCAAGTCCAAAGGATACGGTGAAGCATTCGGCCATTCGACTGGGCACGGCATCGGCCTTGAAGTGCACGAAGGTCCTGGGCTATCCTTCAAATCGGAAACGGTCCTTGAACCAGGCATGGCTGTCACGGTTGAACCGGGAATATATGTGCCCGGAGTTGGCGGAGTTCGTATTGAAGATGATATACTGATAACCGAGTCAGGAAATGAACGATTGACTAACTCCACAAAAGAGCTACGTATTTTATAACAAACGGAGGAACTTACATGATTTCAGTAAACGATTTTAAAACCGGCGTAACCATTGAAGTGGATAACGCCATCTGGCGCGTTATGGAATTCCAGCACGTGAAACCAGGAAAGGGAGCAGCGTTTGTCCGCACAAAACTGCGCAATTTACGCACAGGCAGCGTAACGGAAAAAACATTCCGCGCTGGAGAAAAAGTGGCAAAAGCGCAAATCGACAACCGCAAAATGCAATACTTATACGCCAGTGGCGATGCCCACGCGTTTATGGATACCGAAACGTACGACCAAATCGAAATTCCAGCTAAAAACATCGAATACGAATTGAAATTCCTTCAGGAAAACATGGAAGTGCAAGTGATCCAGTTCCAAGGAGAAGTTCTTGGCGTTGAATTGCCGAACTCGGTCATTCTTGAAGTGGTTGAAACCGATCCAGGCATCAAAGGCGACACAGCGAGCGGCGGTTCGAAACCGGCAATTCTTTCGACCGGCTTATCTGTGCAAGTGCCGTTCTTTATCAACGAAGGCGACAAACTGATCATCAACACAACCGATTCTTCATACGTATCACGCGCACAATAAAAACGGAAATGGCCTCTATAAGCAGAGGCCTTTTTTTAAATGTTAGGTTGCCTATTTCAAAAAGATGAGAAAACGTCTAAAATAGATTAGGTGAATAGCATATACATAGTGAAGGGGAGTAGGATAATTTGAAAATTCAAGAAATCCGTGAAATCATTAAATTAGTGGATGGGTCTTCAATTGATGAATTCACATACGAAGCCGAAGGCACAAAAATCAAATTGAAAAAAAATGGGGGAGCTTCAGCAAGCGCTCCGACAAACGAAGCGGCTTCAGCACCTGCAGCACCCGTTCCGGTAGCGGCTGCGCCTGCAAATACGCCTAAAGCAGAAGAATTGGTTTCCGAAGAAGTGCCTGAAATCCCAGCTCAAAAAAATGAAAACTTGCACCCGATTCTTTCTCCAATGGTCGGCACGTTTTACCAATCGCCATCTCCGGAAGAAGCGGCTTACGTTCAGCAAGGCACGCGCGTTACAGCTGACCAAGTGGTCTGCATCGTTGAAGCGATGAAATTATTCAATGAAATCGAAGCAGAAGTAGATGGGGAAATTGCTGAAATTCTCGTTAAAGATGGCCAGCTTGTCGAGTACGGCCAGCCTCTTTTCCTCGTAAAAACAAACTGAGGAGGAGAAACTACGTGAAAAAAGTATTGATTGCCAACCGTGGCGAAATTGCGGTCCGCATTATCCGCGCCTGCAAAGAAATGGATATTGAAACCGTTGCTGTTTATTCGGAAGCGGATAAAGAAGCCCTTCATGTCCAATTGGCAGATGAAGCGTATTGCATCGGGCCAAAAGCATCAAAAGACAGCTATTTAAGCTTTTCCAACATCATCAGTGTAGCGAAATTGACGAACTGCGACGGCATTCATCCGGGATACGGATTTTTAGCCGAAAACGCTAGCTTTGCAGAACTTTGCGAAGCGGTCGACATCGTGTTTATCGGGCCGACATCTGCTGCGATTTCCAAGATGGGAACAAAAGATGTCGCGCGCGAAACGATGCGCGAAGCCGGAGTTCCGGTTGTTCCGGGATCGACGGGCATTGTGGCAAACGAAAAAGAAGGGCTGGAAATTGCAGAGAAAATTGGCTTTCCGGTCATCATCAAAGCGACAGCCGGCGGCGGCGGTAAAGGCATCCGCGTAGCTCGTACCCGCGAAGACTTTGTCAAAGGCCTTCAAATGACTCAAAAAGAAGCGGCCGCTGCTTTTGGCAACCCGGGCGTTTACATCGAGAAATTCATCGAAGATTTCCGCCATGTGGAAATTCAAGTGTTGGCGGATTCCCATGGAAATGCCATTCATTTAGGCGAACGCGATTGCTCGATTCAGCGCCGCATGCAAAAACTGGTGGAAGAAGCGCCTTCACCGGCCGTTACGCCGGAAATCCGGGCGCAAATGGGCGACGCGGCAGTAAAAGCGGCGCAAGCCGTCAACTACCGCGGAGCGGGCACCGTTGAATTTATTTTCGATGTGGCCAACCAACAGTTTTATTTCATGGAAATGAATACCCGCATCCAAGTGGAGCATCCGGTAACGGAAATGATTACGGGGATTGACTTGATCCAGCAGCAATTAAAAGTTGCATCTGGCGAAACGCTTGCTTACAAACAAGAAGATGTGAAATTCAAGGGATGGGCAATCGAATGCCGCATCAATGCCGAAAATCCGGCGAAGAATTTTATGCCTTCAGCAGGCAAAGTGGAAGTCTATTTGCCGCCAGGCGGCATGGGCGTCCGCATCGATTCCGCGATGTATCCAGGCTACAGCATTCCGCCATATTACGACTCCATGGTAGCGAAGCTGATCACTTTTGCTGATACGCGCGAAGAAGCGATTGCCAAAATGAAACGGGCATTGGGCGAATTTTTAATCGAAGGCGTCCATACGACCATTCCTTTCCATTCAAAATTAATGGATCACGAAGTGTTTAAATCCGGGGATTTCAATACGAAATTCCTTGAACTTTACGATGTGCTAGAGTCCTAGGAAGGAGAATCACCAATGGCTGAAAAAACAGTTTCCTACCTAAAAATGAAATCCACTGGCGCGCAAAACTTGGGCAATATTGAAGTGGCGCCCGAAGTTTTGGAAATCATTGCAAGCATTGCTGCAACGGATATCGAAGGCGTCGCCAGCATGCGCGGCAATTTCGCTTCCGGCGTGGTTGAACGTCTCGGGAAGAAAGTGCTCGGCAAAGGCGTGAAAACCGAATTGACCGAAGGCGGTTTGATGATCGACGTTTTTTGCGTCGTCAATTACGGGGTTTCGATTCCTCAAACGGCGCAAAAAATCCAAGAACAAGTACGGCAAACGCTTGAAACGATGACTTCTTTGCAAACGCAGGAAGTGAACGTCCATATTACAGGCGTCCAGTTTGAAACAGCACCCCATATCGAATAAACTCATGAGCTATCCGTTGAAGCGCCTGTTCTGGCTTTAATGGGTAGCTTTTTATGTATAACACTATGCTCTAATCTTTTAAAATATGTAAGTTAAATAAATTGTATAAATAATTGCCAATTGCCGATATTCCGTAAAACAGCCCCGCTAAAACCATGTGCTCCTGCATCGCTGCGCTAGCTTCGACGCAAAGAACCAGCCCGAAGTGCCTTTCGGGCTGGTTCTTGTCAGACTATTTCAAACATGGAAGTTCAGCGGGTTTACCTGTATAATGAGGGATAATTAGCCCAAAAAGGAGACCGAATTTATTATGAAACGACACGAAGCAAGAGAAAAGGCGCTCCAAACCTTATTTCAATTGGATGGAACTGAACTTACGATCGATGAAGCAATCGACCATGTCATGGCAGGCGAGAACGATAATTTTTTCAATATGCTTGTCCAAGGGACGCATACCAATTTAGAAGCAATCGACGAAAAATTAAAAGGCCACTTGGAAAATTGGTCGCTTGAACGTTTGCCGAAAATTGAACGGACCATACTGAGAATGGCAGTTTTTGAATTGAGCTATATGGAAGATGCACCGTCCCGCGTGGTCATGAACGAAGCAATTGAACTCAGCAAGACATTTGGTGATGAAAAATCAAGCCGTTTTGTCAATGGCGTGTTGTCGAAATTTACCGATGAACTAGCAAATTAAGTTTGGAGGAATGACTGTGACTGCTATACGAATAGATGGAAAAGCAGTAAGCCAAGAAATTAAAGTGCAAGTACAGCAACGAGTCGAAAAACTAAAAAAACAAGGCATTGTCCCCGGGCTTGCCGTCGTGATCGTTGGCGAAAATTCTGCCTCTCTTACATATGTAAAAAACAAGCAAAAAACATGCGAAGCACTTGGCATGCGGTCAGATCTTCTCCAATTTCCAGATACACTGCCTGAACAAGAACTTTTGGCAACCATCGAGTCGCTCAACCAAGATCCGAACATCCATGGCATTTTGGTCCAGCTGCCGCTGCCGAAACAGATAGATGAATTCAATGTCATTTTAGCGATCGATCCAGCAAAAGATGTGGACGGATTCCATCCGATTTCAGTCGGCAATATGATGATCGGCAGAGAAGCCTTTTTGCCGTGCACGCCGCATGGCATCATCAAACTGTTGGAGCATTACGAAATTGATCCTGCTGGCAAACATACCGTCGTCATTGGGCGAAGCAATATTGTCGGCAAGCCGGTCGGCCAATTGATGCTGCAAAAAAACGCAACGGTGACGTACTGCCATTCAAAAACAGTCGATTTGGCCTTCCACTCCAAGCAAGCGGATATACTGATTGCGGCGATCGGCATTCCAAAAATGCTGAAAAGCACCCATATCAAACCGGGAGCTGTCGTTATCGACGTAGGCATGAATCGCGATGAATTCGGAAAATTATGCGGAGACGTGGATTTTGCGGATGTGGAAAATACCGCTTCGTATATGACTCCGGTGCCTGGAGGCGTTGGTCCGATGACCATTGCCATGTTGATGGAAAACACCGTGCAATCAGCTGAAAACAGCATCACAAAAGACAAAAGTACGGGAACCATGTAAACTAAATAAAAGCAGGGCTGTTTTTCGGGAGAAAGACAGCTTTTTACTTTCTGAGACAGGGGTTGAAATTGGAATGGCCGACCCGTATTTAAGCGTCAAAGCGTTGACAAAATACATAAAAAAGAAATTTGATGCGGATCCTCATTTGCGGGATGTCTACGTTAAAGGCGAATTATCGAATGTAAAAATCCATACGAGCGGACATATTTATTTTACGCTCAAAGACAATGCAGCCCGCCTTCCGGCAGTCATGTTTTCCGCCAATGCCAAATCGGTGAAATTCAGGCCGGAAAGCGGAATGACCGTTTTGATTCGCGGCGATGTGACGGTATACGAAGCTTCTGGCCAGTATCAGCTGTATGCCCAATCTATGCAGGCGGACGGCATCGGCGATTATTATTTGGCATTTGAGCAGCTGAAAGAAAAGCTTCAAAAAGAAGGCTTGTTCAGTCCTGCCCACAAAAAAACCTTCCCCCGGTTTCCGAAAAAAATAGCGGTCATCACTGCCCAGACTGGAGCGGCTGTCCGAGACATCATCATCACGCTTAACCGCCGGTACCCGCTTGCCAAAGTCGTGCTGTATCCAACGCTTGTGCAAGGGACGGGAGCAGCGCCTTCGATCGTCAAATCGATCCAAGCGGCAAACCAAAGCGATTATGATGTGATGATCGTCGGCCGTGGCGGTGGTTCGATTGAGGATTTATGGGCATTTAATGAGGAAAGTGTCGCACGCGCCATTTTCGCTTCTCGCATACCCGTCATAAGCGCAATTGGCCACGAAACCGATACGACCATCGCTGATTTTGTTTCGGATTTGCGCGCTGCTACGCCAACTGCTGCGGCAGAACTCGCTGTTCCAAGCAAAACGGAATTGCTGGACCGCGTCTTAAACTACCGTGCCGGCATGTACCGTACCATTGCCAACAGTTTGGCGAAAGAAAAAGCGGCGCTAGGCCGGTTGACCAGTTCGTTTCCGCTCGCTTATCCGGACCGGTTGTACCGCCCGTTTATCGAACGCGTTGAACGTGCGACCGATTCGCTGCAGCGGGAAGCGTTGCAGCAATTGCGGCGCAGCAAAGAACGGCATGCCAGTGTGGATAGCCAGCTGCAAAGCAAAGCACCGCTAAAACGCATCAAGCAGTCCGAACTGGACATCGATCAATTGGCCAAGCGCTTGGATCAATTGATGGAAGTTCATTTAAAAAACAGCTCACACCAGCTGTCTGCCGCTATGCGCACCCTTGATGCATTGAGTCCGCTAAAAGTTATGGACCGCGGCTATTCAATCCCGTACAAAGACGGGGCAGTCGTCAAAAGCACGGTCCAAGTTGCACGAGGCGATAAACTTGAAATCGCTTTGAAAGATGGAACCGTAAAAGCGTCCGTAGAAGATGTGATCCCAACAAGCAAAGGAGATTCTTAAGATGGCTGAAAAAGAAATTATGTTTAATGAAGCGATGGAACAATTGGAAGAAATCGTTCGTCTTTTAGAACAAGGAGATGTGCCGCTTGAACACGCACTGACGCTTTATCAAAAAGGCATGAAACTGTCAAAAGTGTGCCATGATAAATTGCAAAGTGCAGAAAAACAGCTTGTCACCATGATGAACGACGGCAAAGAAGTGCCGGCGAACATAGAAACGGACGGTCCTTCCAAATGAACTTAGCCGAATTTCGCACGCATTATGAACCGTTGATTCAACAGGAACTGTCTGCGCAAATCAAGGCTTTGGCCATTCCGGCATCGTTAAAAGAAGCAATGAACTATTCATTGCAAGCAGGCGGCAAACGGATCCGTCCGATATTGCTGTTGGCGGTGCTCCATGAATTGGGCGGTGAACATCCAGATGCCTTAAAAGTGGCAGCTGCAATCGAAATGATCCACACGTATTCGTTGATTCACGATGATTTGCCGAGCATGGATGACGATGATTTGAGAAGAGGGATGCCGACAAACCATGTGGTTTACGGCGAAGCGCTGGCGATTTTAGCGGGTGACGCGTTGTTGACTTACAGCTTTGGCATTATTGCGCGCTTGGAACACGTTTCAAGCGACGACAAGGTCCGCCTCATTGATTTGATGAGCATTTCTTCCGGAGCCGAAGGCATGGTCGGTGGACAAGTTCTTGACATCGAAGGAGAAGAAAAAAAGCTTTCCTTACAAGAACTGGAAAACGTTCATCGTTTGAAAACCGGGGCTTTGTTAACGTTCAGCATTTTAGCCGGAGCCATACTGGCCCAAGCTTCAGCGGAAGACATCAGAGCGCTTGGCCGATTTGGCGAGCATTTGGGCCTCGCTTTTCAAATCCAAGATGATATTTTGGACGTAACCGGCACTTCTGAAGAGCTTGGAAAAACAGCCGGAAAAGACGAATCCAGCGAAAAAAGCACGTATCCGGGCATTTTGACGCTGCCAAAAGCAAAGGAAAAATTGGAGTTTCATGCAAATGAAGCCCTTCAGGCAATCAGCTCGCTTGGCGGCCAATTGACGCTGCTAACTGAACTGACAGAATTGATTGTGCAAAGAAAAAACTGAATTTCAGTGCTGTAATTTGTCTATTCTTTATACATTGTTATAATAGAAACAGACATATTTACGGCAAAATTTCTAAAAAGGTGAGTGATGGCAATGGATCTTCATACGATTACCAGTCCATCTTTCTTAAAACAGCTGAACAATGAGCAGCTTGTTGAATTAAGTGAAGATATCCGGCGATTTTTAATAGAAAACTTATCACGAACAGGAGGCCACATCGGCCCGAACCTCGGTGTTGTGGAATTGACGATAGCGCTGCATAAAGTGTTTGACAGCCCTTCTGATAAACTGCTTTGGGACGTAGGGCATCAGTCTTATGTCCATAAAATTTTAACGGGCAGAGCGGGCCAATTTGATTCACTTCGCCAATTTAAAGGCTTATGCGGTTTTCCGAAACGAATCGAAAGCGAGCATGATGTATGGGAAACCGGACACAGCTCTACTTCATTGTCTGCGGCTATGGGAATGGCAGCGGCACGCGACATCAAAAAAGACAAAAACCATGTCATTCCGATTATCGGAGATGGAGCATTGACCGGCGGGATGGCGCTTGAAGCGCTGAACCACATTGGCCACGAACAAACTAATATGATCGTCATTTTGAACGACAACGAAATGTCGATTGCGCCAAATGTCGGTGCTCTCCATAATGTATTGGGGCGGATGCGGACAGCTGGCAAATACAACAAAGCAAAAGATGATTTGGAATACATTTTGAAAAAAATCCCTGCAGTCGGCGGGAAACTAGCGGCAACAGCTGAGCGCGTCAAAGACAGCTTGAAATATTTGCTTGTTTCCGGCATGTTTTTCGAAGAACTTGGATTTACGTATCTTGGACCGATTGACGGACATAACTTAGAAGAGCTTGAAGAAAACCTTTTGTATGCGAAAAAAGTGGATGGCCCTGTGCTTCTTCACGTTGTGACCAAAAAAGGAAAAGGCTTTTTGCCGGCTGAACAAGACATCATCGGCACATGGCATGGAACAGGCCCCTATAAAATGGAAACTGGCGATTTGGTGAAATCGTCCGGGAAAGCGCCGTCTTGGAGCGGATTGATCGCAGAAACGGTGCGGAAACTTGCCCGAAAAGACGGCCGAATTGTGGCCATTACGCCCGCTATGCCAGTTGGTTCTAAACTGGAAGGCTTTGCTTCTGAATTCCCTGAACGAATGTTTGATGTCGGCATTGCCGAGCAACATGCAACGACAATGGCTGCAGGACTGGCCACTCAAAACATGAAACCGTTTCTAGCAATTTACTCGACATTCCTTCAGCGCGCATACGATCAAGTGCTTCACGATATTTGCCGCCAAAACTTAAATGTCTTTATCGGCATCGACCGTTCTGGTCTAGTCGGAGCGGATGGAGAAACGCATCAAGGCGTCTTTGACATCGCTTTCCTTCGCCATTTGCCGAATATGGTCATCATGATGCCTAAAGACGAAAATGAAGGCCAGCATATGGTTAAAACGGCGATTGATTACAACGGCGGTCCGATTGCACTTCGCTATCCGCGGGGCAATGGTTTGGGCGTTGCAATGGACACCGAATTAAAAGCGTTGCCGATCGGATCATGGGAAGTAGTGAAACCAGGGAAAGATGCTGTCATTTTAACCTTTGGCACAACGATCCCGATGGCACTTCATGCCGCACTTGAACTCGAAGAACAAGGCATTCATGCTGAAGTGGTCAATGCCCGCTTCATCAAGCCAATGGACACTAAAATGCTTCATTCGATTTTTAACCGCAGCGTGCCTGTTATTACGGTTGAAGAAGCTGTACTGCAAGGCGGATTTGGCAGCGCGGTATTGGAATTTGTCCAAGAAAACCAGTACACGAAAGCTGTAGTCGATCGGCTTGGCATTCCGGATCAATTTATCGAACACGGCGATGTAGCGGAATTAATGGATGAAATTCATTTAAATAGCGATGAAATTGTCAACGTGGTCAAAAAGCATGTCCAACTAAAAACAAAAGCAGGATTTAAAGCCTTATGAACAAACCGAAAAAAGAACGTGTAGATGTCTTGCTGGTTGAACGGGGCATCTGCGAAACGCGTGAAAAAGCGAAGAGGGCCGTCATGGCGGGCATCGTTTATTCCAATGAAGAGCGGATGGATAAGCCGGGTGAAAAAATCCCGGAAGATGCTCCGCTGCAACTGAAGGGCAGCGATTTGAAATACGTTAGCCGCGGCGGTCTAAAACTTGAAAAAGCGTTGGCTGAATTTGATCTTTCTGTAGAAGGCAAGCTGATGTTAGACATCGGCTCTTCTACGGGCGGATTCACCGATTGCGCGCTTCAAAACGGTGCCAAGCATTGCTACGCGCTGGATGTCGGCTATAACCAGCTGGCGTGGAAAATTCGCCAGGATGAGCGGGTCACCGTCATGGAACGCACCAACTTCCGCCATTCCAAACCGGAAGATTTTGAACGCGGTTTGCCGGAATTTGCAACGATCGATGTATCGTTCATTTCGTTGAAAATCATTTTGCCGGTGTTGAAGCAAATTTTGGTTCCGGGAGGCGATGTCATCGCTTTGGTTAAACCACAGTTTGAAGCCGGGCGGGAAAATGTCGGCAAAAAAGGCATCGTCCGCGATCCTAAAGTGCACCGTGGCGTACTATTGAAAGTCGGTGCTTTTGCGACTGAGGCCGGTTTTCATCTAAAAAACATGAGTTTCTCCCCCATTACCGGAGGCGAAGGCAATATCGAATTTCTTTTTCACCTTCAATCAGCCCACGAAAACAGCGAAATTTTAGCAGTTTCCGAAGAAACGGTTGAAGAAATTGTCAAAATTGCACACGAAACGTTATAAACGCATTCCATTTTGGAATGTGTTTTCTTGTTTTTGATGCCGTTTAAAGGTACGATATTAGGGATATAGAATAAATATTCATCCCAGGAGGCCCCGATGAACAAAGGACAGCGTCATATTAAAATACGAGACCTTATTTCTAACCAAGAAATCGAAACGCAAGACGAGCTCGTGGATTTGCTTAAAGCAGCAGGTTATGCGGTGACCCAAGCGACCGTTTCGCGCGATATAAAAGAATTGCATTTGGTGAAAGTGCCGCTGCAGGATGGCCGGTACAAGTATAGCTTGCCAGCTGATCAGCGCTTTAATCCTATGCAGAAATTGCACCGTGCATTGACTGATGCATTTGTCAGCATTGACGGTGCCAGCCATTTCCTGGTTATGAAAACCTTGCCGGGCAATGCCCACGCCATTGGTTCATTAATTGACCATTTGGATTGGGAAGAAATTTTGGGAACCATCTGTGGCGATGATACATGTTTGATCATTTGCCGGGACACGGAACAGCGTGAAATTTTAAAGCAGCGTTTAATTGAAATGCTTTAATTGAGGTGAGAAATTATGCTAAGGGAATTGGGGATACGCAATTTTGCGATTATCGATGCATTGGCTGTCAGTTTTAATGAAGGACTGACCGTCTTGACCGGAGAGACAGGGGCAGGGAAATCAATCATTATTGATGCAGTCCATTTGCTTGCCGGCGGACGGGGAAGCCAGGAATTTATTCGGCATGGGGCGAGCAAAGCTGAAATCGAAGGCTTGTTTTCAGTTGAAAGCGCCAGCCATCCTGTGTTTCAAAAGTTGGAAGAGCTCGGGGTTCCGACAAGCGACGGAGACATTGTGCTGCGCCGGGAATTGAACGATAAAGGGAAAAATGTTTGCCGGATCAATGGGAAATTGGTGACAATCTCCATTTTGCGGGAAATTGGCGGAGCGTTGATTGACATCCATGGCCAGCATGAAACGCAGGAATTGATGGACGAAAAACAACATTTGCATTTATTGGATCAATTCGCAGGCAGCAGTTTGTCGAAAGCGAAAGAAAGCTACGCCCACACGTTTGAGAAATACAGCCGTTTAAAACGCGAGTTTGCTTCTTATAATGACAACGAGCAGCAAATTGCCCAGCGCATCGATTTGCTGACTTTTCAGCTGCGCGAAATCGGGGCCGCGGAACTTGTAGCGGGCGAAGAAGAAGATCTTATCCAGGAGCGCAAGAAGCTGCAGAATTTCAATAAAATATACGAATCGGTATCTGCAGCGCACGAAGCGATCCAAGGCGAATCCAAGGGGTTGGATTGGGTTGGTTCAGCGATGTCGGAACTCGAGCATGCGGCTTCAGTAGACGAGCAATTTACCGTTCACTCGGAGTCTTTGTCGAGCGCATTTTTCCAAATCCAGGACATTTCAACGGAAATCAAGCGCATCATTGATGTGATGGAGTTTGATCCAGAGCGCTTAAACGAAATTGAACAGCGGCTGTCGCTCATTCAATCGCTAAAAAGAAAATATGGTGCTTCGGTCGAAGATATTTTGCTTTACCATGAAGCGCAGACAGAAGAACTGGACAAATTGCTTAACCGCGACCAGCGCCTTCAGCTGGATCAGGCAAAGCTGAAAGAATTGACGGAAGACCTTCGGGTAGAAGCGGAAGAATTAACGATTCTCCGGAAAAAAGCTGCAGTCAGCCTTGGCATGGCCATTATGGAGCAATTGCAAGAGCTTCATATGGGGAAAGCCTCTTTTGAAGTGAACTTTAGTGCTTTGCCGAACAATAAATTTGACCGGCATGGCCGGGATGCAATTTCTTTTTACATCTCAACCAACTTGGGAGAGCCGCTTAAACCGCTGACGAAAGTGGCGTCCGGCGGAGAATTGTCTCGGATGATGCTTGCGCTGAAGACTATTTTTTCCAAGCACCAAGGCGTCACATCCCTCATTTTTGACGAAGTGGATACTGGTGTGAGCGGACGTGTGGCGCAAGCGATTGCCGAAAAAATCGCGGCGATTTCGATTCATTCACAGGTGCTATGCATTTCGCATTTGCCTCAAGTGGCAGCGATGGCAGACCAGCACTTGTTTATCGAGAAGCGCGTGGACAAACAACGGACCATAACAGCGGTCCATGAACTTAGCGGCCGTGAACGGACGGAAGAAATGAGCCGCATGTTGTCGGGAGCTGAAATCACAGATTTAACATTGCAGCATGCTGAAGAACTGTTGACACTGGCTCATGACCGAAAGCTTACGATGAGATGAAACAGCAAGAGGCAGTCGCCAGGGGGAGTACGAAATGGAGAAGATTAAAATCGCTATTGCAGATGATAATCGCGAACTGGTCACCCTCATTAGCGATTATTTGAACAACCAGCCAAATATGGAGGTATCTGCAGTTGCCTACAACGGTAAAATGTGCGTCGATATGCTAAAAAACCATCAAATTGATGTATTGCTGCTCGACGTCATCATGCCTTTTTTAGACGGCATAGCCGTACTGGATGTAATTAAAGAAGATGAGGAATTGAAAAACATTGAAGTGATCATGCTATCGGCTTTCGGCCAAGAAGCGATCATGAGCCAGGCCGCTGAAAACGGGGCTTCTTATTTTATTATGAAACCTTTTGAAGCGGAACGGCTTGTTTTGCAAATCAATCACATCATGGATAACCGGGCAAAAGGGGATCCAAAAAGCGAAAAAGAAATCCGTGACGAACAAATCACAAACCTTGTGAAAGAAATTGGCATTCCGCCTCATTTGAATGGCTATACGTATTTAAAGGAAGCCATTTCCTTGGTTTTAGAAGATCCTGACTTTTTAACAAAAGTGACGAAATCATTATATCCTACCATTGCAAAATTATATAATACGAAACCGACGCGTGTGGAACGCTCAATCCGCAGCGCCATTGAATCCGTCTGGAACAATAGCGATACGCAGCATTTATCAACTATTTTTGGCTATAGCGAAGAGCATTTGGAATTCAAGCCGGCCAATTCGCAATTTATCGCAATGGTTGCGGATACAATTCGCTTTAAACGTTAAAAAATTTCATGCTTTGCTACGTTATAAAACAGCAGTTTTTATCCTACATTGGTTAAAAACTGCTGTTTTTATTTGAATAAAACAAAATATCCTGCGCAAAGCAAGAAATGTAGTTTTTTACATAAGGAAATACATAAAACCCAAATCGGCACCAAAAAAAAACTAAAACAACGGGAAAATACATGGAAAAGGGCATTGCCAAACGGCTTTTTCAAGCGCATAATCTACTTAAAATAAGGGTTTCGGCAGCAGCACTGGCTTTGTTTTGTGGAAGTCTCGACATGTTATTTCCTTTCGTTTATTGAATAAACTATAGAAAGGGCGAGATCAACGTGAACAAAAAATTCAGCGCTATGTTTGTTGGAGGGCTTTTGCTTCTTGGTGCATGCGGCGGGGAAGCGCAACAAGCAAATCAAGAGATGCCCGCAGAGGACATGAATGCTCAAGACCATGAAAAGGAAGAAAAACCGGCTGCTGAACCAAGCGGGGACAACCCGGCAGAAGCGAAAAGCGGAGAGGCATCGCCATTGATCGCCAAAGGTGAAAAGGTAAGTTATTTGTTTAATGAAGCAGGGGAATTTCCAATTCATTGCCAACCTCATCCGAAGATGACCATGACAGTCCTAGTGGAAGAAGGTGCGGATATTTCTGGAGAGGCTGCCATTGAGATCGCTGACTTTGCATACGGGGAAGAAACCATTACAGTCGCCCCCGGAACGACCATTACTTGGACTAATCAAGACGATGTGCAGCATAATGTAACATTCGATTAAGTTGCTTAGAAGAGGCAACAGTTGTCTAAAGAAGAAAAAGTGCTCTCCCAAAAAGGGAAGCACTTTTTCTATTTTTGGAATCTTTTTTGAACCGTTCCTTTTTTGCGGTCTCGGTTAAGCAAGAAGCCAGCAAAAAATCCAATACCGAGTATAACGAAAATCGTTCCCAAAGTAAATTGCAGCCATAACGCGGGGTAAGGCTCGAGTAATTTATTAAATAAGGTATCTCGCATAAGTTTGATTCCGTAAGCTGCCATGATGCCGGGTATCAGTAAGATTATAAACGCTAAAAATCGTCCCATGTTTCCACTCCTTCCCTCCCATTGTTTCCAATTCCATTAAAGTTGTCAAGAATTCAAACCTGCTGTACGCTAAGAAAAGGATTGCAAAGGTTTGCAAAAAACACGATGAAGGGTTTGAATGCAATTGCAAAACGTATTAATTGTCGGCGGAGGCGTCGGCGGTTCTGCCATACTTCAAATGTTACTGGAATCAGATTATCTGCAAGTTCAAGGCGTGGTGGACATTAATTTGGCTGCCCCCGCCATTGGGATGGCGCGGACTGCTGGAATTTCAGCGTACAATGACTACCGCAGCTATTCGGCAGGCGATGTTGACATTGTTTTTAATGCAACGGGAAGTGACGAAGTCCAACTCGAGCTGCAGCGGCACTTCTTAAAAAAAACGGTCATCATTCCTGGGAGCATTGCCAATGTATTGGTCAAACTGTTAAACGAAAAAGAGCATTTCATTACGCGTTTAAGCGAAGAAAGCTATAAGCAAAACATCATTTTCAATTCAATAGAAGAAGGAATGGTCGGCATTGACCGCAACAACCGGATCATTTTTTTGAATAAAAGCGCTGCCCGGATGCTTGATGTCGCTATCGATTCCGTCATCGGGCAACCGATCCACGAATTGATCCCAGCGAGTGAACTGCCGCGCATTTATGAAACGGGAAGAACCGATCTGAACAGGGAACTGCAACTAACAAACGGTTCGAAAATTGTCACGTCGCGATTCCCGATGATTGATGAGCACGGGGAAACGATCGGCGCTTTTGCCGTGTTCAAAGATATTACGGAAGTGGTGTCGCTGGCCGAAGAAATAACCGATTTGAAAGAAATTCAGACAATGCTGCAAGCGATCATTCAGTCGAGCGACGATGCCATTTCCGTCGTGGATGAAAACGGCAACGGCTTAATTGTCAATCCTGCCTATACGCGCATTACCGGCTTGCAGATGGAAGACGTCATCGGCCAGCCGGCCTCCGCTGATATTTCGGAGGGGGAAAGCATGCACTTTAAAGCGTTGAAAACCCGTAAGCCTGTGCGTGGCGTCAACATGAAAGTCGGCCCGTCCAACCGCGAAGTGATTGTCAATGTAGCCCCGATCATCGTAGACAATAAATTAAAAGGAAGCGTCGGCGTTATCCACGATACAACAGAAATCCGATCGTTAATGAAAGAATTGGACCGTGCCCGAAGCATCATCCGCACGCTTGAATCCAAATATACATTTGATGACATTATCGGGTTTTCTTCTGAAATGCAATTGTCGCTGCAGCAAGCCAAGCTTGCCGCCCAAACGCTTGTTACCGTTTTGCTGAGGGGAGAATCGGGTACTGGAAAAGAGTTGTTTGCGCACGCGATCCATAGTGCAAGCGAACGGAAATTCAACAAATTCGTCCGCGTCAACTGTGCAGCTCTTTCTGAGGAGATGCTGGAAAGCGAATTGTTCGGCTACGAAGAAGGAGCCGTTCCTTTTATAAAGAGTGGGGAAAAAAGAGGGCTTTTCGAAGAAGCGAACAACGGCAGCATCTTTTTGGATGAAATCGGTGAATTGTCGCCGGCCATCCAAAGTAAATTGCTGCGGGTTTTGCAGGAACATGAAACGATGCGCATCGGCGGAACCAAACCGATTCCCGTCAATGTCCGTGTAATAGCCTCGACCAATGCCAATATGGAAAAAGCGCTCCTCGACGGCACGTTCCGCGAAGATTTATACTATCGGCTCAACCGCATGCCAATTTTAATTCCGCCTTTGCGCAGCCGCAAGCAAGACATTCCGCAAATCATCGAACGCCTCCTGTTAAAACTCAACCAGGAGTACGGGCGAAATGTCGAATCGATTACAGACAAAGCGCTGCAGCTTTTGCGGGTCTATGATTGGCCGGGCAACGTCAGGGAATTGGAAAATGTCATCAGCCGCGCCATGATCTTCATGCAGATGTACGAAAAAGTGATGACGGAAGACCACATTCCCTTGAATATGCTGAAAGCGGCTGAAGCCAAGAACGAAGTGGTCGTAGAAGCTTCGGTGCCTTTGCAAGAACAGCTGGATACCGTGGAACGGGCCATTCTCCACCATGCGCTTACGCAATTTAAAGGGAATAAATCCAAAACAGCTAAACAGCTGGAAATTTCGCTCCGGACTTTGTATTATAAACTCGAAAAATATGGCCTAAACTGAGGGCTTTGCAAAGATTTGCAGGGTTTTGCAAAGATTTGCAAGGTAAAGGGTCCGGAAACCGAAATAAAACGCTTACATCCCTTATATAATAAGCTTTTTTCTGTTTTAATAGATAAGGAGCGGGGTGACAAAACTTGGTTGCATTGACTGCTTTAACCGAAAAAATGGCCGTACATACGATTGAAACCATAGCGGTGGCAGCAGCGGCAGATAATATAGTTTTGGAAGCGGTTAATTTGGCTCTCCAAAAACAATTGGCCGCGTTTAAACTGTTTGGCGATGAAGAACTATTAACGGAAATGATTCAAGGCCATTTCCCGCAATTGATCGGACATCCGAAAATTGAGCTGGTTCATGCCGATGGATCGGCTGACGCAGCTGAAAAGGCTGTACAATCGGTTTTCGTCAATGAATCCACTGTTTTGATGAAAGGGTATATCCCTACCGCATTGTTTTTAAAAGCGGTCTTGCATCCGGATTTTGGCCTGCGGACGGGCAAGCTATTGTCCCATGTTGCAGCATTCGAAATTCCTGGATTTGAGCGGCTGTTATTTATAACCGATGCGGCAATGAATATTGCACCAGACCTCCAACACAAAAAACACATTATCCAAAATGCTGTTCAACTTGCAACGTCAATTGGCATTGACATGCCGATTGTGGCGCCTCTTGCTGCAATCGAAACCATCAATCCCAATATGCCAGCCACACTCGATGCGGCTGCGCTGGCGGTGATGAACAAGCGCGGCCAAATTCCGGGCTGCGTTGTCGATGGGCCTTTGGCGCTCGACAATGCGATTTCGCTAGGAGCGGCCAAACACAAAGGAATTTTGGGCGATTCAGTCGGCAAAGCCGATATTTTGCTCGTTCCAAACATTGAATCCGGCAATATCCTATACAAATCATTGATTCATTTTTCAAATGCAAAAGCCGGGTCTGTGGTGATGGGAGCAAAAGCGCCAATAGTTTTAGCTTCCCGGGCAGACAGCGCAGAAAGCCGATTGCTTTCCCTGGCTTTAGCGATTCAATCTTCAACTATTTCATGAGACATATTAGGAGGAATTGACAATGGAAATTTTCAAAAGACTGGAACAACACGACTACGAACAATTAATTTTTTGCCAAGATAAAAACTCAGGGCTTAAAGCCATCATATGCATTCATGACACAACGCTTGGGCCTGCACTCGGCGGGACGCGCATGTGGAACTACGCAACAGAAGAAGAAGCAATCGAAGATGCAATCCGCCTAGGCCGCGGCATGACTTATAAAAACGCAGCTGCTGGGCTTAACCTTGGCGGCGGGAAAACCGTTATTATCGGCGATCCGTTGAAAGACAAAAACGAAGAAATGTTCCGCGCATTCGGCCGCTTTATCCAAGGCTTGAACGGCCGTTACATTACAGCTGAAGATGTAGGGACTACTGTGGCTGATATGGACTTGATCCACGAAGAAACAGATTTTGTTACTGGAATCTCTCCAGCATTCGGATCTTCAGGCAACCCTTCGCCAGTAACTGCTTACGGCGTTTACATCGGCATGAAAGCGGCAGCGCTTGAAGCATTCGGCGACGACTCGTTGGCAGGCAAAACCATTTCTGTCCAAGGCGTCGGAAACGTTGCTTATACACTTTGCAAACACCTTCACGAAGAAGGCGCGAAATTGATCGTTGCCGATATCAACAAAGAAGCTGTTGAACGCGCAGTAAACGACTTTGGTGCAATTGCAGTTGAACCGAACGAAATTTATTCGCAAGAAGCCGACATTTTTGCTCCATGTGCAATGGGCGCGATCATCAACGATGACACCATTCCGCAATTAAAAGTGAAAGTGGTTGCAGGATCTGCGAACAACCAATTAAAAGAAGAACGCCACGGCGATGAACTTGAAGCAAAAGGCATCGTTTATGCACCTGACTTTGTTATCAACTCTGGCGGCGTCATCAACGTTGCAGATGAATTATACGGATACAACAACGAACGTGCGATGAAGCGCGTTGAAACAATTTACGACAGCATTTCTAAAATCTTCGAAATCTCAAAACGCGATAACGTGCCAAGCTATATTGCTGCTGACCGTATGGCGGAAGAGCGCATTGAACGCGTACGCAACTCGCGCAGCCAGTTTTTGCGCAACGAACACAATATCTTAAGCAGACGCTAAGAAAAGCGGAAGTGCCTGTTCAGCTCTGACAGGCATAAGACAGATCGGCGAAGCGGCGCTTTTTGCTGCACAGCCGAGCAGTCTTATGTCCCGAAGAGCTAGGCACTGGAGACTAGACAAAAGAAAAGCGGAAGCGGCCGTTTAGGTTCGACAGGCGTAAGACAATCTGCCGAAGTGGCGCTTTTTGCCACACAGGCAGAGTGGCTTACGACCCGAGAAGCTGGCCGCTGAAGCTGGACAAAAGCAAAGAAATGGGGAGATCGTTTTGCAAGGACAGCTGCATCGCATATTAGTCATCAATCCCAGCACAACTTCGACTAAGATCGGCGTTTTTGACAACGATATCCTGATTATGGAAAAAACCATTCATCATTCTGAACGCGAGTTGGCACAATTTGCCTCGTTCTCCGACCAGCACGCATACCGGAAACAAAAAATTTTGGAAGCGTTGGATGAAGAAGGCATGAACGTGTCCAACTTGTCAGCGGTCTGCGGCAGAGGCGGATTGCTCCGGCCAATTGAAGGAGGCACCTATTTGGTGAATTCGGATATGCTTAGCGATTTGCGGGCGGGCTATGCTGGCCAGCATGCCTCGAACCTAGGCGGAATTCTCGCTTACGAAATTGCCGGCGGGCTGAACATTCCTTCATTTATTGTCGATCCGGTTGTCGTGGACGAATTGGATCCAATTTCCCGGTTTTCAGGGTTTTCCTTGATTGACCGGAAATCGATTTTCCATGCGTTAAACCAAAAAGCAGCAGCCCGCCTTTATGCAAAAGAGCAGGGCTGTAAATACGAAGAATTAAAAATAATAGTCACTCACATGGGCGGCGGCATAACTGTCGGCGTCCATTCGGGTGGACGCGTAATTGAAGTCAATAACGGTTTGCACGGCGACGGGCCCTTCAGTCCTGAACGCGCCGGAACAGTGCCAGCTGGCGATTTGGTTGATTTGTGTTTTTCCGGGCAGTATTACCGCCATGAAATCATGAAAAAACTGATCGGCCACGGTGGGCTGGCCGGATATTTGGGCACGAATGATGTAATGGCTGTTGAAAGGCGAATCCAAAAAGGCGACAAACAAGCGGAGCAAGTTTACGAAGCAATGGCTTATCAAGTTGCTCGTGAAATCGGTTCTGCAAGCGCTGTATTAAGTGGAAACATAGATGCCATCATCTTAACCGGCGGACTGGCGTATGGAAAAGGATTTGTCGATTCCATTACAAAACGAGTCAGCTGGATAGCGGATGTGGTGGTGTACCCAGGAGAAAACGACCTTCAAGCTTTAGCGGAAGGTGCGGTCCGGGTATTAAAAGGCGAGGAAAAATCAAAAATCTATCCAACAGGATAAAGAAGCAAGAAGGAGGTCATTTTCATGGCTCAAAACTATGACGTGGTAATTTTAGGCGGCGGCACGGGCGGATACGTAGCTGCTATACGTTCAGCACAGCTTGGCTTGAAAACGGCAATCGTCGAAAAAGGAAATCTTGGCGGAACTTGCTTACATAAAGGCTGTATTCCAAGCAAGGCGTTGCTGCGGAGCGCTGAAGTCTACTCGACGGCTAAAAATCACGCAGCAGATTTCGGCGTGGTCACAGGCGATGTATCCCTTGATTTTTCTCGGGTGCAGCAGCGGAAACAAGGCATTGTCGACCAATTGCATGCAGGCGTCCAAGGCTTGATGAAAAAAGGCAAAATCGACGTTTACGAAGGAATTGGCCGGATTTTGGGACCGTCTATTTTTTCTCCAAATGCAGGAACGATTTCCGTTGAACTGAATAACGGCGAAGAAAACGAAATGCTGATTCCAAATAACGTCATCATTGCGACCGGCTCACGCCCGCGCACATTGCCTGGTTTAACGATTGATGGCAAGTACGTGATGAGTTCGGATGAAGCGTTGTTAATGGAAGAACTTCCTAAGTCTATTCTAATAGTCGGCGGAGGCGTTATCGGAATCGAATGGGCATCGATGCTCAATGATTTCGGCGTCGAAGTGACCGTCATTGAGTATGCGGACCGCATTATTCCGACCGAAGACAAAGACGTCTCCAAAGAAATGCAAAAATTGCTTGCGAAAAAAGGCATCAAATTTGCAGTGAGCGCTAAAGTTATGGCAGAAACGCTTGAAACCGGCGACAACGGTGTAACGGTCCAAGCGGAAATAAAAGGCGGAATGGAAACATTCTCTGCTGAAAAAATGCTGGTATCAGTCGGCCGTCAAGCAAATATCGAAAACATCGGCTTGGAAAATACCGATATCATCGTCGAAAAAGGATTTATCAAAGTGAAAGATTCCTTCCAGACAAAAGAATCCCATATTTACGCGATTGGTGATGTGATCGGCGGTCTTCAATTGGCACATGTTGCATCCCATGAAGGAATTACTGCAGTTGAGCACATTAAAGGCAATAACCCCCATGCCATCAATTACGATCTTGTGTCGCGCTGCATTTATTCGAGCCCTGAGGCAGCAAGCGTCGGCATTACGGAAGATCAGGCAAAAGAAAAAGGATTTAACGTAAAAGTCGGCAAGTTTTCGTTTAAAGCGATCGGCAAAGCCTTAGTATATGGCGAATCTGATGGTTTCGTCAAAATCATCGCCAATAAAGACACCAACGACATTTTAGGCGTCCATATGATCGGGCCCCACGTAACCGATATGATTTCAGAAGCAGGCCTTGCCATGGTTCTGGATGCCACTCCGTGGGAAATCGCCGATACCATCCATCCGCATCCGACACTTTCCGAAGTGATGGGCGAAGCGGCGTTGGCGGTTGACGGCAAAGCGATCCATAGTTAAAGGAGGAATTGGAATGGTTGCAAAACACGAAGAAATTGGTTTGACGAATGACGATGTGCTAAAGATGTACGAAACGATGATGACTGCCCGCCGCGTCGATGAGCGCATGTGGCTTTTGAACCGTGCAGGAAAAATTCCGTTCGTTATTTCTTGCCAAGGGCAAGAAGCGGCTCAAGTAGGGGCAGCATTTGCACTGGACAATCAAAAAGATTATATCGCACCTTATTACCGCGATTTAGGCGTAGTCCTTCATTTCGGCATGACGCCAAAAGAATTGATGCTTTCTGCGTTTGCAAAAGCGGAAGATCCAAACTCAGGCGGACGCCAAATGCCGGGGCATTTCGGGCAGAAGAAAAACCGCATTTTGACGGGTTCTTCACCTGTTACGACGCAATTGCCTCACGCAGTTGGCGTTGCACTTGCTGGAAAAATGAAAAAACAAGATTTCATCACGTTTACAACTCTTGGCGAAGGATCATCCAACCAAGGCGATTTCCACGAAGGCTTGAACTTTGCCGGCGTCCACAAATTGCCAATCATCACAATGGTTGAAAACAATAAATACGCGATTTCGGTTCCTTTTGACCGCCAAGTAGCGAGCAAAAACGTATCGGACCGGGCGGCAAGCTACGGCATGCCGGGCGTTACGATCGACGGCAACGACCCGATCGAAGTGTACAAGCATGTTAAAGAAGCAGCCGACCGCGCACGCAGAGGCGAAGGCCCGAGCTTGATCGAAACGGTATCAGAACGAATGACGGCCCACTCATCAGATGATGACCACCGCCAATACCGGTCTGCAGATGAATTGACTGCACAAAAAGACAAAGACCCGATTTTGTTATTCGGCGCTTATTTGAAAGAAAACAACATCTTAACCGACGAACTTGAAAAAGAAATCAACGACCGCATCATGGTGATTGTCAACGAAGCAACGGATTATGCAGAAAATGCACCGTACGCAGCACCGGAAGATGCATTGAAATACGTCTACGCTGAAAAAGGAGGAAACGAATAATGGCAGTTATGAATTATATTGACGCCATCACGCTTGCCATGAAAGAAGAAATGGAACGCGATGAAAACGTTTTTGTTGTCGGTGAAGATGTCGGCAAAAAAGGCGGCGTGTTCAAAGCGACGCAAGGCCTCTACGACCAATTCGGCGAAGACCGCGTAGTGGATGCACCGCTTGCTGAGTCTGCCATTGCAGGCGTAGCTATCGGAGCTGCGATGTACGGCATGCGCCCAATCGCTGAATTCCAGTTTGCCGATTTCATCATGCCGGCAGTCAACCAAATCATTTCAGAAGCTTCCCGCATTCGTTACCGTTCGAACAACGACTGGTCATGCCCGATCGTTTTCCGTGCACCATTTGGCGGAGGCGTCCACGGCGCGCTTTACCATTCGCAATCGGTAGAAGCGGTATTTGCCAACCAGCCAGGGCTGAAAATCGTTATTCCTTCAACGCCATACGATGCGAAAGGCTTGTTGAAAGCAGCGATCCGCGATGAAGATCCGGTCATGTTTTTCGAGCATAAACGCGCGTACCGCTTGATCAAAGGCGAAGTGCCTGAAGAAGATTACACAATCGAAATCGGCAAAGCAGACGTCAAGCGCGAAGGCGATGACATTACCGTCATCACTTACGGCTTGGCGGTCCATTTCGCTTTGCAGGCAGCAGAACGCTTGGCAGAAGACGGCATTTCCGCACACGTCCTTGACCTTCGCACCATTTATCCACTGGATAAAGAAGGCATCATCGAAGCTGCGAAAAAAACCGGCAAAGTATTGCTTGTTACAGAAGACAATAAAGAAGGAAGCATCATCGGAGAAGTGGCAGCGATCATCGCTGAAAACTGCTTGTTCGACCTGGATGCTCCGATCAAACGCCTAGCAGGTCCAGACGTGCCGGCAATGGCTTACGCGCCGACCATGGAAAAATTCTTTATGATCAATCCGGATAAAGTTGAAAAAGCCATGAGAGAACTTGCTGAGTTTTAATAATAAATTTTATAAGTTGAACTAAAGAAGGTGCCTTTTATAAGCCGCTTCAGCCGCTTTGGGCAGGACTCTACGCGATTTATGCAGCGAGTAGTACTCCTGCATCGCTTCGCGGCAAGCGAAGCTGTTTTGCGGAATATCTGCAATGACATCCAGAAGCAGTTGCGTCCGTACAGGGTTGAAAAAGAAAGAAAAAAGCAGTTAAGGAGGAATCCCTTTGGCTATTGAAAACATTAAAATGCCTCAGCTTGGTGAAAGTGTAACAGAAGGAACCATTGAAAAATGGCTTGTTCAGCCAGGCGACCATGTCAATAAATACGATCCTTTGGCAGAAGTGAACACCGATAAAGTAACAGCGGAAGTTCCTTCTTCATTCACAGGGATCATCAAAGAATTAGTCGCTGCAGAAGGCGATACGCTTGCAGTCGGCGAAATCGTTTGTACGATTGAAACCGAAGGCGGCGATTCGGCTCCAGCGGGCGACGCAACTCCGCAGCCGGCAAATGTTGGCAAGGAAAACGTCATGCCAGCAGCTGACACGGAACTGACAACCGGCATGACCGGCACCAAAGGCTCTTCACAGCCTGCGCGTCCAGCGGGATCCAAAGCTCGGTATTCACCGGCAGTGCTTCGTTTGGCGCAAGACAACGACATCGACCTTGCCCAAGTAAACGGTTCAGGCAATGAAGGACGCATCACGCGCAAAGATTTGATGGCGCTGATCGACAGCGGCAACATTCCGAAAGCGGGCGATGCTCCTGCAGCAGCCCAGGAACCTGCGCAACCCGCAGCTCCACAAGCAGCACAGCCGCAAGCTTCTGCACCAGCAGCAAAATCGGCTTCGATTGAAAGCGCACCTGGCGACATTGAAATTCCAGTTACCGGCGTCCGCCGCGCAATTGCAGCGAATATGCTGAAGAGCAAACACGAAGCGCCGCATGCGTGGATGATGATTGAAGTGGATGTAACGAACCTGGTCGCTTACCGCGATTCCATCAAAGGCGAATTCAAGAAAAAAGAAGGCTTCAACATTACGTATTTTGCGTTTTTCGTAAAAGCCATTTCGCAAGCATTAAAAGAATTCCCGATGATGAACTCGATGTGGGCTGGAGACAAAATTATCCAGAAAAAAGACATCAATATTTCCATCGCGGTCGCTTCAGACAATGCATTGTTCGTTCCGGTCATCCACAACTCGGACGAAAAATCGGTCAAAGGCATCGGCAAGGAAGTCAACGAGCTGGCGCTAAAAGCCCGTTCTGGCAAGCTGAAATCGGCAGATATGCAAGGCGGCACATTCACGGTCAACAACACCGGATCATTCGGTTCCATCCAGTCCATGGGCATCATCAATCATCCGCAAGCGGCTATTGTCCAAGTGGAGTCGATTGTGAAGCGCCCAATGGTCATGGCTAACGGCATGATTGGCGTACGTGATATGGTGAACTTGTGCTTATCTCTTGACCACCGTGTGCTTGACGGACTTGTTTGCGGACAATTCCTGGCGCGTGTGAAAGAAATTTTGGAGAATATGTCTAAAGAAAATACGTCGGTATATTAATGAAAAGCTTGGAGTCCATCGCGGCTTCAAGCTTTTTTTGCTTTAATGTCCACGATGAGTCAGGTAAAATGAAAAGAGATAGCCTTGGGGAGGGAATAGCGTGACAATTGAATCGATGAAAAAGACCCGATTTTCAAAACGTACATATCAGGAGTGGCAAGCAGCTGCTGAACAGGCATTAAAAGGCAAGTCTTTTGATGCTGCGTTAAAAACACCGACCGTTGAAGGCATCCTGTTAGAGCCTTTGTATACGAAAGAAATGCTCGACAAACTTTCAGGCGTTCTGCCGATGCAGACGGCTGCCGTTCAGAATGGCAAAAACCATGCAGGCTGGCTGGTGGCACAAGAAGTGGTTGGCGAAACAGCCGGCCAAATTTTAGAGTCCATTAAAGAAGGCTTGGCACGTGGAAATGAAATGGTCGTTTACACGAGTTTAAACAACCTGGAATGGGAAGACGATCAACTTCAAGAGCTGGCGGCATTGATTGTCGATTACCCGATTTATTTTAAACTGACCCACGAAGACCGGGCGATTTTACGCGTTTTTGATTTTATTGAAGCGGACCAAGCGGCTCGCGTCCAAGGCGTTATTTTCTCGGAAGATCCGGTCGAAGCGCCTGAGAATGTTCGCACGAAATTGATCGATTTGCTGCCGGTGCACAATTCAGGCGGTTCGATCGTCCATGAACTGGGCGTCGCACTCAGCATGCTGGCAGATCACATCGAACCGGGCAATTTCAAAGAGCAAGCCGAGCGCTTGTGGGTGCGTTTTGCCATTGATACGCATTTTTTCCAGGAAATCGCGAAATTGCGGGCATTCCGCGTCTTGTGGAACGCATTTTGTTCGGCTTACGGCGAAACGGCTCACACGGTACCGATTTTCACCGAAACTTCGGTACGTTCCTATTCCAAGCTGGATCCGTACGTGAATTTGCTGCGGGCAGGAAACGCAACACTTTCTGCGGTGCTTGGCGGAACCGATGCCCATACGGTCCATCCACACGACTTTTTAACGACTCCAGATGCCGTCAGCCGGCGGATCGCGCGAAACGTTCAATTGGTCATAAAAGAAGAAGCGCATGTTTCGCATGTAATCGATGCAGCTGCCGGATCGTATTTTATTGAAACTTTGACCCATGAATTTGTGCAAGCGGCTTGGAGTTATTTCCTAGAAATCGAACAAGCGGGCGGCTATAAAGAAGCGGTGAAATCCGGCTGGCTGACCGATGATTTCCAAGCGAAATGGCTGGAGCGGGAAGCGAAAACAGACAGCCGAAAAGCATCGCTGATCGGCACCAATATTTACGCCAACCCACAAGAAGCAGTTAAAAATGATGACATCCGTTTCAGCCATTTGGAATATTTGGCTGCAAAACGCCTTGCTACGCCATTCGAGAAATTGCGGGCAACGAGCAAGGAAAGTATGCTGAAAACGGCCGTCCTTCATTTAGGCCCGCTAAAAGACGTGAAACGCCAATCGGATTTCGTGCTCGGATTTTTAGCAGTCGGCGGAATCGAGCCGCTGTTGAGTCCAGAATTGAATTCCGCTGAAGACATCAACCGCTTTTTAACGGAAAACGAAATTGGTTATGCCGTGATTTGCGGCCAGCCTAGCCAAATCGAAGCCGTGCTTCCAGGTATTTCAACCGAAGCGGTGCTCGATGTTGCAGGGAAATTCCCGGTCGAACTGATGAACGAGTGGAAAGTGAACGGAATCGGCGAAGCTATTTACAGCGGAAAACCGTTGACGGCAAAACTTGAACAAATTCTTAGCTTAGGAAAGAAGGCTTTCTAATATGACCAAACCTGATTTTTCCAAAGTGAATATCCAAAACGTCAACATCCAAGAAAGCGGTTTGAAACACGACAACGCTTTTGTCACCAATGAAGGCATTGCCATCAAGCCTGTTTACACCGAAAAAGATGTTGCTTTCCATGAAGAAAGCATGCCGGGATTTGCTCCCAATGTCCGTGGGCCCTATCCAACAATGTATGTGTCACGGCCGTGGACCGTGCGGCAATATGCTGGATTCTCGACCGCTGAAGAAAGCAATGCGTTTTACCGCCGCAATTTGGCGATGGGCCAAAAAGGCTTATCCGTTGCTTTTGACTTGGCCACACACCGCGGCTATGATTCGGACCATTCGCGCGTCGTCGGCGATGTCGGAAAGGCGGGCGTTGCCATCGACAGCGTAGAAGACATGAAGATTTTGTTTGACGGCATTCCGCTCGACCAAATGTCGGTATCGATGACAATGAACGGTGCGGTTGTGCCAATCATGGCATTTTTCATCGTCGCCGCCGAAGAACAAGGCGTGTCGCCCGAACAACTGTCAGGGACGATCCAAAACGACATTTTGAAAGAATACATGGTGCGCAATACGTATATTTATCCGCCTGCCATGTCGATGCGCATCATTGCAGATATTTTCAGCTACACGTCGCAATGGATGCCGAAATTCAATTCGATTTCCATTTCTGGCTACCACATCCAGGAAGCGGGAGCGACTGCCGATATTGAACTTGCCTATACGCTCGCTGATGGATTGGAATACGTGCGGACTGGGCTTGCTGCAGGCATTGAAATTGATTCGTTCGCTCCAAGGCTGTCGTTTTTCTGGGGCATCGGCATGAACTATTTCATGGAAATCGCGAAAATGCGGGCAGCGCGTGAAATTTGGGCGAAAATGATGAAATCGTTCGATCCAAAAAACGATAAATCGCTGGCGTTGCGCACGCATTCCCAAACGTCCGGCTGGAGCTTGACGGAACAAGATCCGTTTAATAATGTCACCCGTACGCTGATTGAAGCGAACGCCGCAGCTATGGGCCATACGCAGTCCCTGCATACCAATGCACTCGACGAGGCGATAGCGCTGCCGACAGACTTTTCCGCGCGCATTGCCCGCAATACGCAATTGTTCCTTCAGGAAGAAACGGGAATGACCAACGTCATCGATCCGTGGGGCGGTTCGTACTCAGTGGAAGCGCTGACCAATGAACTGATGGAAAAAGCATGGGATTTGATTGAAGAAGTTGAAAACCTTGGCGGCATGGCAAAAGCGATTGAAACGGGACTTCCGAAAATGCGCATTGAAGAAGCGGCTGCCAAAAAGCAAGCACAAATCGATTCGGATGAAGAAATCATCATCGGCGTCAACCGCTACCGGCTTAATCAGGAAGACCCGATCGATATTTTAAATATCGACAATACGCTGGTTCGGAAAACGCAAATCGAGCGTTTGGACCGCATGAAAGCGGAACGCGACAATGAAAAAGTTCAGGAAGCGCTAAAGCGCCTGACAGAAGCAGCTTTAAACGAAGAAGACAATATTTTAGCGTATGCAGTGGAAGCGGCGCGCCACCGGGCAAGCCTCGGTGAAATTTCCGATGCCATCGAAGTGGCATCAGGACGGCATAAGGCGGTGATCCGATCTGTGAGCGGCATTTACAGTTCGAATTTCTCCAACCAAGAAGAAATCCAAGTGGTCAAAGAAATGACGGAAGACTTTATGGAAAATGAAGGGCGCCGTCCCCGCATTTTGATTGCGAAAATGGGGCAGGACGGACATGACCGCGGCGCCAAAGTTATCGCAACCGCATTCGCGGACCTCGGCTTTGACGTGGATATCGGACCGTTGTTCCAAACGCCGGCTGAAACGGCTCAGCAAGCCGCAGAAAACGATGTCCACGTAATTGGGGTGAGTTCGCTGGCGGCTGGGCATATGACGCTTGTGCCGGAACTGGCAGCTGAATTGAAAAAAATCGGCCGTGAAGACATCTTGATCGTCGTCGGCGGCGTAATCCCTGCGCAAGATTATGCGTTTCTTCGCGCAAATGGCGCCAGTGCCATTTTTGGCCCCGGAACCGTTATTCCGGTAGCAGCACAGAAAGTCATCGAGGAAATTTACACGCGCCTTGGCTATGAGGAAGTGGCGGACTGATGGATCAGGAAAACGTCTCTCGGCAAGTCTTAAAAGGCGTTGCTGCTTCCCACGACGGCATGAGTTCAAATCCTCGGAAAAAATTCAAAAAACCGCCTGGTGCGGCGCTTAATATTGCAGAAATTGCAGAAGGCGTCAAAAGCGGCTCCCGTCTTTATTTGGGAAAAGCCATTACGCTTTTGGAAAGTTCGAATCCTGCCCATAAAGCACAAGGGCAGGAATTATTGAACCAGCTGTTGCCTTTTACCGGAAACAGCATCCGCATTGGCATCACCGGCGTGCCAGGAGCCGGGAAAAGCACGTTTATCGAAACGTTCGGTGGAATGTTAACAGAACTCGGTAAACGCGTCGCGGTACTCGCGATCGATCCCAGTTCGTCATTAACCGGCGGCAGCATTTTGGGCGATAAAACGCGGATGGAGCAGCTCGCCCGCAATCCGCACGCGTTTATCCGGCCATCGCCGACTGCCGGTACGCTCGGTGGCGTCCATAAGAAAACGCGCGAAACGATGCTGTTATGTGAAGCAGCAGGCTATGACGTAATTCTGGTTGAAACGGTCGGAGTCGGCCAAAGCGAAACCTTGGTGCGCGGTATGGTGGATTTGTTCATGCTGCTCGTGCTGACCGGAGCTGGTGATGAGTTGCAAGGCATGAAAAAAGGCATTTTGGAGCTGGCTGATGCCATCGTAGTCCACAAAGCAGACAGCAATAACGCCAAACTGGCCAAGAAAACGCAAGCCGAGTACAAGCAAATGCTGCATTTTTTGCAGCCGGCTACCGAAAGCTGGAAGACGCAGGCGCTCACGGCTTCGTCTCTCGAACAGACAGGCATTCGGGATATTTGGGACATGGTGGAGCAGTTTGAGGAAACGGTGCAGGCGAGCGGCTACTGGCAAAAACGGCGGCAGGAGCAGACGAAAGACTGGTTTGGTTCCATGATTGCCGATGAACTCCACAGCCGTTTTTTCAGCCAATCCGCTAAGCGGGAACTGGTCAAAACGCTTGAAAAACAAGTGGTGAACGGGGAACTGACGGTTTCCAAAGCTATTTCCAGCCTCTTCGAGTAAGGTTTTTTGCATGTCTTTTCAAGGGATGCTATGATTAACAGAGTATGATAGAAGGAGTGATAAGAATGGCTATGGATTTTAATTTTTTAATGAATGATATCGTAACACAAGCCCGCCAGGAATTATTGGACGGCGGCTATACACAGCTCCAAACAGCTGAAGAAGTAACTGAAGCTTTTTCTAAACCAGGAACAAGCCTTGTCATGGTCAACTCTGTATGCGGTTGCGCAGGCGGCATTGCCCGTCCAGCTGCATTGCATGCCATCCATTACGACAAACGCCCTGATAACTTGTATACAGTTTTTGCAGGACAAGATAAAGAAGCAACGGCTCAAGCCCGCGCGATTTTTGGAGATGACCATCTTCCATCGTCTCCATCGTTTGCCATCATGAAAGACGGCAAATTGGTGGATGAAATTGGGCGCCACGAAATCGAAGGGCATGACCCAATGTCGGTCATCACGCATATCCAAGCATTGTTCGAAGAGCATTGCGACGAGTTGTAATCTCATAATGCCCCCATTAGCGGGGCATTTTTTCATGTCGAAAATTGGAGGCATTTATGAAATTAAAGCGTTTTTCTATTGGCTATCGGACCATGAAAACAGCAGCAGGTGTAGCGATTGCCATTACACTAGCCCAATTGCTGCATCTGGATTATTACGTCTCAGCAGGAATCCTGACCATCTTGTGCATCCAGCCAACAAAAAAGAAATCGATTCGCGCCGCTTTTTCACGCTTGGTAGCAAGCTTAATCGCCATTTTGTATGCCTTCGTTTTCTTTGAAGGAATTGCCTACCAGCCGGTCGTTTTAGGTGTCATGATTTTGCTTTTTATTCCAGCACTCGTGTCTCTCGGCTTTTCAGAAGGATTTGTGTCCAGTTCGGTCATTTTGCTGCATATTTACGATTCCAAAAATTTAACCGGGGATTTGTTTTTGAATGAATTGATGCTCATGGGGGTCGGTTTTGGCACGGCGCTTTTGGTAAACATGTACATGCCGAGCATCGAGCGGAAACTGGATGACTACCGCTATGACATCGAATCGCTGTATTCGTCGATTTTTCAAGAAATGGTGGTGTATTTGCGCCGGGGCGAATCGGCGTGGAGCGGCAAAGAATTGATGGAAGCGGAGGAACTGCTGAAAAAAGCGAAAGCATTGGCCTATCAGGACGTTGAAAATCACGTTACGCGCTTGGAAAACAAGCATTACCGCTATTTCGATATGCGGGAGCAGCAATTCGGCATCATCGAACGGATATTGCCGAAAATCACGGCCTTGCCGGTAATCGTCAACCACGCACAACTCGTCGCAGATTTTCTGGAAGAGTTGGCGAACAATGTCCATTCGGGCAACACGGCGCATCGCTATATCGACGAGCTGGATGCGGTCAAAGCCGATTTTGCCGCGATGCCGCTGCCCCAAAGCCACGAAACGTTTTTAGCGATGGCGTCTTTGTATCAAGTGATCCAGGAAATGGAAAGCTATTTGGAAATCAAACAATCGTATAAAGGATTCCATAATAAAAAAGCGGCCGAAGTATAGTTTCGGCCGCTTTTTGTTTCTTATAAAATTAGATGATAAAGCTGATTCCCATCATCACACTGGACAATAGCATCAAAATGATCATAGCATAGACGACGAATTTGCGGAAAAAGTTGTTTCTCATGAATTGGAAAACTCCTTTATTTTCAAATGTACTTGATATCAGGATACCATATTTTTTATGCGATTTGAAGAACAACCGCCTCAATAGCTGAATATTCGCGAACAACTAGAGTTTTTTACAGCGAATGGGTACAATAAAGTGGAAGCCAAAAAAGGGAAGTGAATCGGGATGAAGAAAGTTGACCATATCGGAATCGCTGTACGGAATTTAAATGAGGTTCTGCCATATTATACGGAAACGCTTGGCTGCCCTTTGTTGAAAATTGAAGAAGTGGCATCTGAAAATTTGCGCGTGGCGTTTATTGATGCGGGAAATATCAAATTGGAATTGCTTGAACCATTGAATGAACAAAGCGCCGTCTTTAAGTTTCTGGAGAAACGAGGCGAAGGCATCCACCATATTGCATTTGGCGTGGAGAACATTGAAAAACGCATGGCTGAGCTTCGCGAACATGGCGTGAAGCTGTTGAATGAACAGCCGAAGACGGGTGCCGGCGGGGCGTTGGTCGCGTTTTTGCATCCAAAATCGTCAAACGGCGTATTATACGAATTGTGCGAAAAGCAGTAGCAGAGGAGTGGGGAAATGGACATTTACGAAAGAATTAACGAATTGTATGACCGCAAGCGGGAAATCGAGCTAGGCGGAGGAGAAGAGCGAATTGACAAGCAGCACGAAAAAGGAAAACTGACGGCCCGTGAACGCATCGACTTGTTGGTGGATGAAGGTTCGTTTGTTGAATTGAATCCGTTTGTCGAGCACCGGACAACAGACTTCGGCATGGCGAATGGGCCAGGCGAAGGCGTAGTGACCGGCTACGGGAAAGTGAACGGCCGCCCGATTTATTTGTTTTCGCAGGATTTCACCGTTTTCGGCGGAGCCCTTGGCGAAATGCATGCACAAAAAATCGTCAACGTCATGGACCTGGCGGCTAAAAACGGCGCTCCATTTATCGGCTTGAACGATTCAGGCGGTGCCCGCATTCAAGAAGGCGTGTTGTCGCTTGATGGCTACGGCCACATTTTCTACCGCAATTCCATTTATTCCGGCGTGATTCCGCAAATTTCCGTGATTCTTGGGCCATCTGCCGGCGGTGCGGTTTACTCGCCTGCCATTACGGATTTTGTGTTTATGGTCGATAAAACGAGCCAAATGTTCATCACCGGCCCAAAAGTCATTGAGACCGTTACCGGCGAAAAAATTTCGTCTGAAGACTTGGGCGGGTCTAAAGTACATACAGCAATCAGCGGCAACGCACATTTCCGCGGCGGCACCGAGCAAGAAGTGCTAGACATGGTGCGTAAACTGGTCGGCTATTTGCCGCAGAACAACCAGGAAATGCCGCCGCGCTTGGATGGAGGCGACGACGACGATTACCGTCCGGATCTGGCGGATGTTGTGCCATACGAAGCCATTCGCCCGTATGATGTCCGCAAAGTGGTGGAACAAGTGGTGGATGCCGGCAGCTTTATGGAAGTGCAGCCGGAATTTGCGAAAAACATCGTTATCGGCCTGGCCCGCATTAAAGGGGAATCGGTCGGCCTTGTCTGCAACCAGCCGAAAGTGATGGCAGGTGGGCTCGATATTGATTCGTCCGACAAAGCTGCTCGTTTTATCCGTTTTTGTGATTCATTCAATATCCCGATTATCACATTTGAAGACGTAACCGGATTTTTCCCAGGCATTAAGCAAGAACATGGCGGCATCATCCGCCACGGCGCGAAAATCCTGTATGCTTATTCCGAAGCGACGGTTCCAAAAATGACGGTCATTTTGCGAAAAGCCTACGGCGGCGCTTATGTAGCGCTGAATTCGAAGTCAATCGGAGCCGACTTGGTTTATTCGTGGCCGAATGCTGAAATCGCGGTAATGGGGCCGCAAGGAGCTGCCAACATCATTTTTGCCCGTGAAATCGAAGCGAGCGACAATCCGGAAGAAACGCGCGCAGCAAAAATTGAAGAATACCGCGAGAAATTTGCGAATCCGTATGTTGCTGCAGCCCGCGGCATGGTCGATGACGTCATCGATCCGCGGGAAACCCGCATCAAATTGATTCAAGCGCTGGAAATGATGCGCAACAAGAAAGACTCGCGTCCCGCGAAAAAGCATGGCAACATGCCACTATAAGAAGAGGTGTACCGGATGAATAAGGAGCGTTTATTGAACGATTTTTTGGAATTGGTGCAAATCGATTCCGAAACGAAAAACGAAGGCGACATTGCAGTGGTTCTAAAGCAAAAATTAGAAACACTCGGTTTTTATGTAGCTGAAGACGATTCTTCTTTCCGCAACGGCCACGGGGCCAATAATTTGATTGCTACTTTGCGCGGCTCGGCAGCGTCCGTTCCTGCCATTTATTTTACCGTGCATATGGATACGGTCGTGCCCGGAAAAGGCATCAAGCCTCAAATCCGGGACGGATATGTGTATTCAGACGGAACAACGATTCTTGGAGCAGACGACAAAGCCGGCATTGCGGCTTTGTTTGAAATGATCCGCTCGATCCAGGAACAGCAAGTGGAACATGGCGATATCCAGTTTGTCATCACAGCCGGCGAAGAAAGCGGGCTGGCAGGAGCAAAAGAATTCGACGCATCACTCCTTTTAGCGAAATACGGCTATGCGGTCGACAGCGACGGAAAAGTGGGCGGCATCGTCACATCAGCGCCGAACCAAGCCAAACTATGGACAACGATTTACGGCAAAACGGCACACGCCGGCGTGGCGCCTGAAAAAGGCATTTCCGCCATCACGATTGCGGCCAAAGCGATTTCGAAAATGAAATTGGGGCGCATCGATTCGGAAACGACGGCCAATATCGGCCGATTTGAAGGCGGACAGGCGACCAATATCGTCTGCGACGAAGTGCACATCCTAGCGGAAGCGCGTTCGATCAAAGAAGCCAAACTCGCTGCACAAACGGCCCATATGGAATCGGTTTTTGAAGACGTGGCCGAAAGCCTCGGCGGACGGGCAAAGACTGAAGTGAAATTGATGTATCCTGGCTTCCATTTTGATGAATCAGAGCCGGCGGTGCAAATCGCGCAAAGAGCGGCTGCGAAAATCGGACGCCCATCACCCATTTTAACGAGCGGTGGGGGAAGCGACGCGAACATTTTCAACGGCCTCGGAATCCCGACTGTCAACTTGTGCGTCGGCTATGAGGAAATCCACACAACCAACGAGCGCATGCCGATCGAAGAGCTTGAAAAATTGGCGGAACTGCTCATTGAAATCGTCAAAGAATCAGCCAAGCAATAAAAAACAGCGCGCCAGTTTGATTGAATCTAGTTGAATACGAGCACTCAAAAGAGAGTCTTCTACTGAAGACTCTCTTTTCTCATCTTTATTTCCAAAATATTGACATTGTTAGGTGGCTAAATTCGTGTTATATTAATTTAGCAACACATTATAGTAAAAAAATGATAGGAGAAGTGCATCATGAACAAAAAAATTATCGCATCAGCTCTATCGCTAACATTGCTATTTCCTGCTACCACATCTTTAGGGGCAGTCCACTCGCAAGCGAACGTGCCTTCAGAAAATGGGGCGACTGTAGCAGCAGCTCAAGCCAAAGCGGCAGCTTCCGTACATAAATTGTCCTCCTATGAAAACGAACTAGTCACTTTGGTCAATAAAGAAAGAGCGAAAGCTGGCCTTAAGGCTTTAAAAGTAGACACTAGCCTCGCAAAAGTATCGCGTTTAAAATCGGAAGATATGAAAAAACGCAACAGAATGAGCCATGACGGTACATACGGCAGTCCGTTTGATATGATGAAAAAATTTGGAATCCAATACCGGTCAGCAGGAGAAAATATTGCCCAAGGATATAGAACTCCTAAGGAAGTCATGAAAGGCTGGATGAGCAGCCCGGGACATAAAGCGAACATCCTCAATAAAAAATACACACATATTGGCGTAGGCTATGTTGCGTCTGGCAACTACTGGACGCAGCAATTTATACAGAAGTAAGCAAAGAGGGGCTGGGTGCCTCTCTTTTTTATGTGCGCCGCTTTTCTTGTGGTAAACTGGAAGAAAACGATGATGGAGCGATTTGTATGGCAAGCCGAGTAATTTTTCATATCGATATGAATAGTTTTTATGCCTCGGTCGAACAGTCGCATGATCCCGAGTTAAAAGGAAAAGCAATCGCCATTGCCGGCAACCCGAAAGAGCGGCGCGGCATCATTGTCACGTGTTCGTACGAAGCGCGGGCGCACGGCATTTACACAACGATGCAAGTGCATGAAGCAAAACGCAAACTGCCCGAACTGATTTTATTGCCGCCGAACTTTGACCGCTACCGTGTGGCCTCAAAAGCGATGTTTGACATTTTGCGCTCATACACCGACCTTGTTGAACCGGTATCGATTGATGAAGGCTATTTGGACGTAACGGAACTGGCGGCAGAGCGCCATGCGGTGGACATTGCTAAAGAATTGCAGCAGCGCATTCTGTCCGAACTGGATCTGCCTTGCTCGATTGGCATTGCGCCCAATAAATTTTTGGCGAAAACGGCATCTGATATGAAAAAGCCGCGCGGCATCACCATCTTGCGAAAACGCGACATTGGGGAAAAATTATGGCCGCTGCCAGTCATTGAAATGCACGGCGTCGGCGAAAGCACCGCAGCCAAGCTGAACAAGCAAGGCATTGGGACGATCGGGGACTTGGCTTTGGCCAACCCGGGCATGATCAAAGAAAAGATGGGCAAAAATGGCGTGCGCCTGCAGGACCGGGCAAACGGCATCGATAACCGGGCGGTCGATCCCGATTCGATTTATGATACAAAAAGTGTCGGCACGTCGACCACATTGCCGATCGACGAAACGGACGAAGCAAATTTGAAGAAAATTTTCCGTACATTATCTGAAAAAGTGGCAAAGCGGCTCGAAACGAAAGAGCTGGCAGGACCGACTGTCTCCATTCAGACAAGAAGTTCCGATTGGCAAAACCGTACACGCAGCGTCACCTTAAAAAACACAGTATGGAAAGCGGACGATATTTACCGGACGGCTTGGCAGCTGTTTACGAAGCACTGGAACGGCGAACCGCTGCGATTGGTGGGTGTTACGGTGTCCAATGTAGCGGATAAAGGCGAAATGACCGAGCAATTGTCCATTTTTAATTTTCAAGACCATGCAAAAGATGAACCAATTTTGGAACTGATGTCGAAGCTGGAAACGAAATTCGGCAAAAGTGTATTGGTGAAAGGTGCAAAAGCTGCCAAATTGAAACGCCCAGCCTCGGGTTCGGAAACGAGCTTTAGCAAAGATTTTCTAGATGACCATGACCAACAGAGAAAGTAGGGACCATATGCAATTATTGTTTTTAGGGACGGGCGCCGGCATGCCGTCCAAACACCGCAACACGTCTGCTCTCGCACTCAAATTGCTTGAAGAGCGCGGCACTGTATGGCTGTTTGACTGCGGCGAAGCCACTCAGCATCAAATTCTCCACACAACGCTAAAACCCCGGAAAATCGAAAAAATCTTCATCACCCATTTGCACGGCGACCACATTTTCGGACTGCCGGGCTTGCTTGGGTCCCGTTCATTTCAAGGCGGAGACGAACCGCTGGATATTTACGGCCCTCCCGGCATCAAGGAATTTACCGAAACGATTTTGCGCATTAGCCGGACGCATTTGTCCTATTCGATCCGGTTTTATGAAAAATTGGAAGGCATCATTTTTGAAGATGCGGAAATGTTGGTGGAAACAGCGCTGCTCGACCATGTGATTCCATCTTATGGCTATCGGATCACTCAAAAGCCCTTGCCGCCGAAATTGCTGATCGAAAAAGCGGCCGCTCTCGGAGTGCCGAAAGGGCCGCTGCTTGCGAAGCTGAAAAAAGGCGAAGATGTAACGCTGGAGAATGGAAAAGTGGTTGAAAGCGCTAAAGTTACAGAACCGGGCAAGCGGGGCTTTATCGTGTCCATACTTGGAGACACACGGTTTTCCGAAGCAGCGGTAAGCTTAAGCAAAAATGCCGATGTAATTGTACACGAAGCGACGTTTGATGCCGAAACCCAGAAACTGGCAGGAGAATATGGGCATTCAACCATAAAAGACGCAGCGGAAACGGCACGCCTCGCAGGAGCCAAGCTGTTGATCGCCAACCACATCAGTGCGCGCTTTTTGCCGGAAGATGAAAAAGCCTTGCTGAACCAAGTCAAAGCCGGCTATCCGAAAACTTTGATTGCCCATGATTTTGCGGAATATGCGTGGCAGCAGCAAAACCAAACCTTACGGAAAATATAGTAAAAAATTCTTTAGTTTTGGTTTTATTTGGAGAAAAGAAAAAAGATTATGGAAATAATAGAACATACGTTCGATTTGTGCTAAAATAAAGATACAGCTGTATGAGGGCGGTTCGGCCATTCCCCAGGAAAGGGGGTGGTAACGTGACTATATCGGAAACATTCGAGCTCGTTTTTATGAGCATCGGTTTGACGATTAGCGGCTTAACGCTCATCGTTTCGATGATGGTAGTCATGAACAAAAAAAAATAACCGTCCCCTGGGCAAGGAATGACGGTTATTCTCTAAAACCTAACTTCTAAGCCAACCGCTCTCTACGCGGTACAGCTGTCCGGGTGCTCAAACACCCGGCTTTTTTGCGTTACTTTTAGTATACTAAATCTCGTTTATTTTGCAACTGCTTTATCCCGCTTTAACCAGTGGTGAGACAATCATGTTTTTAAAAAATAAGCAGCCGAGATTATATCGCGGCTGCTTGTTTTTGAGTTTTAAATCCAGCCGCGTTCGTAAGGAACAGGTACGCCGGATTGGGCTCCGAGTTCTTTTGCTGCCCGGTAAGCCCAGTAGGGGTCGCGCAGAAGCTCACGCGCCAAGAAAATCATATCGGCTCGGCCGTTTTGCAAAATCTCTTCAGCATGCTGTGGGCTCGTGATCAGACCGACTGCGCCAGTAGCGATCGGTGTTTCTTTTTTCAGCACTTCCGCAAACGGCACTTGATAACCAGGGAAAGCGTGGATGCGCGCTGGCACAACGGCTCCGGAACTGACATCGATCAAATCGACGCCTTGTTCTTTCATCCATTTTGCCATTTCAATATAGCTTTCTGGCGTCATGCCGCCTTCGGTGTAATCGTGGGCGGATACGCGCACAAATAGCGGTTTGTCCCACACTTCATTGATGGCGTCGATGACTTCGCGCAATAGCCGATAGCGGTTTTCAGAAGAGCCGCCGTATTCGTCTTCACGTTTATTGGTTAGCGGAGACAGGAACTGATTGATCAGATAGCCATGAGCTGCATGGATTTCGATCACATCAAAGCCAGCTTTTTTCGCGCGGATGGCGCCGTCTTTGAACGCTTGGATGGTTTCTTGGATGTCTTCTATCGTCATCGCAACCGGTGTTTGGTAGCGGTCGTTGAATGCCAAAGCGCTTGGTGCAAAAATGGTCCCGGTGATATCGGCTTTACGGCCGGCATGCGCCAATTGGATGCCGGTTTTTGCGCCGTTGTTTTTCATCAGACGGACAATTTCAGACAGCCCTTCAATGTGGCCATCTTCCCAAATGCCGAGGTCGCGAGAAGAGATGCGGCCTTGGCCTTGCACAGCAGTTGCTTCAATGATGATCAATCCTACTTGGCCAACTGCGCGTGTTGGGTAATGGATGCGGTGCCAATCGGTCACTTGGCCGTCTTCTTGATCGCTTTGATACATGCACATCGGCGCCATGACGATGCGGTTTTTAAAATCCATGCCTTTAATAGACATAGGTTCAAACAATTTTGCCATTATATCCCTCCTAAACTGGTTCGATTTTTAGTATAGCAGAAAGAATCAGTCGAATTCTCGTCCAAGCGCTTGAGAACGGAGACAAGCCGCTTGGACACAATCGCCGACGATTTGTTTGAATTGCCGCTGTTCGAGCATGGCAATTCCAGCCGCAGTTGTGCCGTTAGGGCTGGTCACTTTTTGGCGCAGCTCGGCAAAGCCGCCGCTTTGCAGCATATCGGCGGCACCGGAAAACGTCTGGCGCACCAGTTTGGCGGCGTCTTCCTTGGACAAGCCTTGCGCAACCGCTGCTTCCGCCATGGCTTCTGCCATGAAATAAAGGTAGGCAGGACCGCTTCCAGCAACGGCTGTTACGGCGTCGAGCTGTTCTTCTTTAACAACTGTGACAGTGCCGATCGACGACAAGAGCTCCCGCAATTCGTGCTGCTTTTCAAGCGTCACTTGCTTGTTCCAAGCGACGCCCGTTGCCGATTTTCCGACTCTGGCCGACGTATTCGGCATGGCGCGCGCCACAGCCAAATCGCCGGCATGTTTTTGGATGGCGCCGATGGAAACGCCGGCGACGATGGACAAAATCACAGTGCCAGGCGAAAATTTTTCTTTGATTGGCGCAAGCGCCGCCGCTAAATCTTTCGGCTTCATGGCAAGCAGCACAAAATTGGCATTCGTCAGTTCCGTTTTTTCGGCTTCAACAATATGGACGCCGTACTCGTCACGCAAAAACTCAAGCCGCTCTAGGTCGGACTTGTTCATGACCGCAATGTCATCCGGTTTTAAGATGCGTTTGTTGACCCAGCCGTGAATCATGGCCTCGGCCATCGATCCAGCTCCTACACATACGATTTTCATATTTCCACGTCCTTTCAAAAAATCAAAAAAGCGCATCCGTCCCTGCTGCTGCAAGGACGAAAACGCTCGGGTTTCCGCGGTACCACCTAAGTTTGCCGACGATCGGCACGGCTCAATTTCCTTAACGCGGAACGACGGCCGTGTTTGCACGGCAGCTCAAAAGCAGGTTCGAGACGGGAGCGGGGATGTGCATTTCAGCTGTCGCACACTCTCTTGGCACCTTCACCATCTGTACTGGCCTTCGTCTTCGCTTCATATGTACAAGCATTATAGAAGGAGACCGAACTTTTTGTCAACTCTTCTTTCAGCGTGACGGCATCAACAATTAACGGTATGATAGATGAATAGTCATTCAGTTTCAAAGGAGATGGACAGATGAGTTTACATAAAATAATTATTCCTACACCGTTTGCTGTAGGCGACGTGAATTCGTATTTGATGAAAGGCGATGTGCTGACGCTGATTGATGCCGGCCCTAAAACTCCCGAAGCATGGGAAGCATTGAAAGCGGGGTTGAAAGAAGCAAATGTCAGACCGGAAGACATCGAGCAAGTGGTGTTGACGCATCACCATCCGGATCATGCCGGCTGGGTCGATGGCTTCAAAAACGCGAAATTATACGGACATCCGTATAATGATTTATGGCTGCGCCGCGATGAGGCTTTCTTTGAGTATCACGATGCTTTTTACTTGGAGCGTCTGCAAGAAGAAGGCGTGCCGGAAGAATCGTTTTTCTGGGTCAAGAAAATGAAGCGCCCGCTCAATTTGATGGGCAGCCGGCCGCTTGATATGTCGATCAACGAAGGCGATGCATTGCCAGGGCATGCCGAATGGCGGGTCATGGAAACGCTGGGCCACGCCCAAAGCCATTTGTCGTTTTGGAATGAAGAAACCAGGGAAATGATCGGCGGCGACCACGTGATTGCCAAAGTTTCATCCAATCCGTTGATCGAACCGCCACTGGATCCTGCCGAAGGCCGCCCGAAATCGCTGCTTCAATACAACGCCTCACTTGGCCGTTTGTTGAAAATGCCGATTGATGTAATTTACAGCGGGCACGGGGAAGAAGTGAGGAATGTGCACGAACTGGTGTCTTCGCGCCTTGAAAAACAGCACCAGCGTGCGTTAAAAGTGCTTGATATGTTAAAAGGCCAAGAAAAAACGGTGTATGAATTGACCGTCCAATTGTTTCCGTATGCTTTTGAAAAAGAACTAGGGCTGACGCTTTCGGAAACGATCGGCCAAATCGATTATTTGCTCGAAGAAGGGCTCATTTTCGAACGAATGGACGCTGGCGGCATTTTCCGCTACGCGCAAGCATAAGTTGGCGAGCAATTGTTTTTATTGCAACAATTCTGCTTTGCCGTTACAATTAACGCGTCTAGTATATAAAATAGAGATTAAGACACCGAGAAAAACAGGAAAAGGAATGGGATATGTTGAAGAAATTAACCGTAGTTTTAGCAAGTTTTTTAATGTTGGCCGCTTGTTCGAATGACCAAGCCGCGACACCGGAAAAAGAAACTGAAGCACCGAAAAAAGAAGAAGCAGCAGTAGAGCAGAAAGAAATGGCGGAAAAAGGGTTTATTACTCGTGTTACGGAATCTGAAATTCTTGTCAACAATGTTTACTTTACCGTCGATGAAAACGTAACGGTCCAATCGGACAACGGCAGCGAGAAAAGCGATGCCGTCATTAGCGATATCCGTGCTGGCATGAAAGTCAGCGTCGATTATAAAGGGCCCCTTGGCGGATCGTTTCCAATGGAAGGCGAAGCAGATGCGGTGACGATTTTAACGGATGAGGAGTCGACTGAACAAGCAGATGCGCTCCAGGCTTTCATTAAGGGAGAAAAGCTTTCGAGCATTTTGATGATGGGCCAGCCGATTGTGCGCGACAACGAATTTGGCTTTTTGTTTAACAACATGGAAACGGGCAAAGTTTCCGAAGTGAAAGTTGATCTTGATACACACAAATACACGATCGACGCCAAGTAAAACAGCTTATTCAAGGCCAGTACAAGTAGGAACATACACTTGTACTGGCCTTTATTTATTTTCTATTGCATGAAACATCCAGGAACCGCAAAGACAATACCTTTTTAAAAAAATTTTTCGACAAGCCGAGGAGCTAAAGCTGCTTTTTTTATGCATTATTGTTTATATATATACTTGCATTAATAAATACGCCATGCTATTATGTGTATATTCATTTTAAATAATGCATAAAAATACATCGGAGGTTTTCACATATGAATAAAAAAATCGTACTTGCATACTCAGGCGGACTTGATACATCGGTAGCCATTCCATGGCTGAAAGGGCAAGGCTATGACGTGATCGCGGTCTGCCTCGATATTGGAGAAGGAAAAGACTTGAATTTCATCAAACAAAAAGCGCTGCAAGTTGGAGCGGTGGAAAGTTTCATGGTTGATGCCAGACAAGAATTTGCCGAGGAATATGCATTGGTATCGCTTCAAGCCCATACTTTATACGAAGGCAAATACCCGTTGGTGTCGGCATTGTCCCGGCCGCTTATCTCCAAAAAACTGGTGGAGATAGCTGAAGAAACCGGAGCCACCGCTGTAGCGCATGGCTGCACAGGAAAAGGCAACGACCAAGTGCGTTTCGAAGTATCGATCAAGTCGTTAAATCCGAATTTGGAAGTGGTTGCGCCGGTCCGTGCTTGGGCTTGGTCGCGTGATGAAGAAATCGCCTATGCCAAAGAAAACGATGTGCCGATTCCGGTTAATTTGGACAGCCCGTTCTCCATCGACCAAAATTTATGGGGCCGCGCCAACGAATGCGGCGTGTTAGAAGATCCGTGGGCCGCACCTCCAGAAGAAGCGTACGACATCACGACCGCTTTGGAAAATACGCCCGATGCGGCTGACATCGTTGAAATTGAATTTGTTCAAGGCGTGCCGACCCAGTTGAACGGCGTGCCGCTCGGTTTCACGGAATTGATTTTGGAATTAAACACCATCGCCGGCAAACACGGCGTCGGCCGAATCGACCACGTGGAAAACCGCCTCGTCGGCATCAAATCGCGTGAAATTTACGAGGCGCCTGCTGCGATGACGTTGATTGCTGCGCACAAAGAATTGGAAGATATTACATTGGTAAAAGAAATGGCGCATTTCAAGCCGGTCATCGAAAAGAAATTGACCGAGTTGATTTACGAAGGTTTGTGGTTCTCGCCGCTGCGTGTGGCGCTCCAAGCGTTCTTGAAAGAAACGCAAGTGTTTGTAAACGGTACGGTGCGCGTCAAATTGTTTAAAGGGCATGCCATCATTGATGGGCGTAAATCGCCGAATTCGCTTTACAGTGAGCAGTTGGCCACTTACTCGACAGACGACACATTCAACCATGCTTCTGCTGTCGGCTTTATCGAATTATGGGGCCTTCCGACAGTAGTCAATTCAATGGTCAATAAAAAAGAGCCGGCCGCTAAAAAACAGGTGCAGCCATGACCAAATTGTGGGGCGGTCGGTTTCAAAAATCGGCCGAACAATGGGTAGACGAATTTGGGGCCTCGATTTCGTTTGACCAGCAATTGGTGATGGAAGATTTGGAAGGCAGCACGGCGCACGTGAAAATGCTGGCAGCCTGCCAAATCTTGAACGAACAAGATGCGGCGCTCATTTTATCGGGGCTAGCGAAGCTCAAAGAAAAAGCGCAAGCCGGCGAACTTGAGTTCAGTGTGGCAAATGAAGACATCCATTTGAATTTGGAAAAGCTCTTGATCGACGAAATCGGTCCGGTCGGGGGCAAACTGCACACGGCGAGAAGCCGCAACGACCAAGTGGCAACGGATATGCATTTGTATTTGAAAAATCGGGTACAGGAAATCATCCAATCGATTGCCGCTTTTCAAGGCGCCATCGTTGAACAGGCGGAAGCGCATGTTGAGACGATTGTGCCAGGCTATACCCATTTGCAGCGAGCCCAGCCGATTTCATTTGGCCATCATTTATTGACCTATTTCTGGATGCTCGAACGCGACAAAGCGCGTCTGAGCGAGTCGCTAAAGCGCATTGACTTGTCGCCGCTTGGTGCAGGCGCGATGTCCGGCACGACGTTTCCAATCGACCGGGAACTCGCCGCGAGCTTCCTTGGTTTTTCGGGCGTCTACGAAAACAGCTTGGATGCCGTCAGCGACCGCGATTTTATTGTTGAATTTTTAAGCAACGCGTCGATGCTGATGATGCACTTGTCGCGTTTTGCCGAAGAAATTATTTTGTGGTCAAGCGAGGAATTCCGCTTTATCGAACTCGACGATGCGTTTTCAACCGGCTCAAGCATCATGCCGCAAAAAAAGAATCCCGATATGGCGGAACTTGTCCGCGGCAAAACCGGACGTGTCTACGGCAATTTGTTCGGCTTGCTGACAACGCTCAAAGGCTTGCCGCTTGCCTATAACAAAGACATGCAGGAAGACAAGGAAGGCATGTTCGATACTGTCGGAACGCTTGCCGGCTCTTTGCCGATCTTTGAAGGGATGGTCCGCACGATGACCATCCGCACGGATTCCATGGAAAAAGCGGTTCATTCCGACTTCTCGAATGCGACGGAGCTTGCCGATTATTTGGCCGCTAAAGGCATGCCGTTCCGCGAAGCGCATGACGTCACCGGAAAACTTGTATTTACCTGCATCCAGCGCGGCTATTTCCTGAAAGATTTGCCGCTTGCTGATCTCCAGGAAGCAAGTTCGCTGATTGAAGAAGACATTTACGAAACCTTGAAGCCTGCAACGGCAGTAAAACGCCGCGATTCGCTAGGCGGCACCGGTTTCGACCAAGTACGCAACCAACTCGGACTTGCCAAGCAACTTCTCGGGTAAACAGTCCATTTTTTGAACCGGCTTTCCTGCCCCCTTCAGGAAAGCCGGTTTTTTGCATCTTTTAAAAATCGATTGCGGAGTATTTAGGAGATTCGCTATACTGTGGAATAGTGTAATAAGGGGGCGACTATATGAAAGTACGGCTGACGGAGTTTGATCCGAATTGGGCGCGGATGTTTGAAGAAGAAACGCGTATTTTACGAAGGATTTTTGGGGATGAAATTGTCGCATTCGAGCATTTCGGCAGCACCTCGGTTCCCGGAATGAAAGCAAAACCGGTCATCGACATGATGTGCCTCGTCAAAGACATCGGAAAAATTGACGTGTTCAATGAAGAGATGCTGTCGCAGGGCTATGAAGTTGCAGGCGATTGGGGAATTTCGGGCAGGCGGCTGTTCCGAAAAGGCGGCGACAATCGAAGCCACCACATCCATGTGTATGCAGCGAACCACCCGCAAATTGAGCGGCATTTGGTGTTCCGCGATTATTTGAAGAGCCATCCGGAAGAAGTAAAGCGCTATAATCAGTTGAAAGAACCACTGGCTTTGCAACACGACGACACGAGTTTCTACAGCAAAGCAAAAAAAGCATTTGTCCAGGAAATGGAGCAGCGCGCGCTAGTTTGGTTTGGCGGATCCCATTAAAAAATCCGGTTTTCACACTTCGTGGAAGCCGGATTTTTTTATGGATTTTGTAAATTTTTGGAGTTACTTTCCGAATGTGCTTATTTACTTTCCAATTTCGAATAAATACTTTCCAATTCCATCAAAATACTTTCCAAAACGGGGGAAATACTTTCTTTTGCCGTTTAGCTCTATCCAAAAACGGCTATTGAATAAGAACAAATGTTCCTATATTATTATAAAGAGCAGCATTTACCAAATAAGGGGGACTTCAGATGTATGAAGGATTGGAAGAGCGCCCTATAATCTGTTTGGATATGAGGAGTTTTTATGCCAGCTGCGTCGCCATTGACCACCGGTTGGATCCGCTGACTGCGTGCATTGCCGTCATCGGCAATCAAGAGCATAAAGGAAGCGTCGTGCTGGCAGCATCGCCTGCGCTGAAAAAAGAGTTTGGCGTGCGGACCGGAACGCGGCTGTTTGAAATTCCCGATGATCCGCGCATTTTAAAAATCGAACCGAAAATGGATTTTTTTCTCCGCGTTTCGACGGAAATCACCCGCTTGCTGAAAGAATATGTGCCAAGCGAAGCCGTCCACGTCTACAGCATTGATGAAAGTTTTGTCGACTTGAGCGGAACTGAAAAAATTTGGGGGCCGCCGAAAACCATCATTTCCCATCTGCAAGATGACATCATCCGGCAGTTCTCGTTGCCGTCTGCCATTGGCATGGGGCCGAATATGCTGCTGGCGAAACTGGCGCTTGATTTGGATGGCAAGAAAACAGGATTTGCACATTGGACGTTCGAAGACGTGCCGAAAAAGCTGTGGCCGGTGGCGCCGCTCAGCAAAATGTGGGGCATTGGTTCGCGCTTGGAGAAAACATTGAACGCGATGGGCATTTTTTCGGTCGGTGATTTGGCAAATTATGATTTGGCCGCGTTGGAAGACAAATTTGGCATTTTGGGCAATCAGCTTTATCACCATGCGTGGGGCATCGATTTGTCGGATCTCGGCGCGCAGTTGATTGAAGGGCAAGTGAGCTTTGGAAAAGGGCAAGTTCTGTACCGGGACTACACGACGAGCGAAGCGATTTTAACGGTTTTATTGGAAATGTCGGAAGATGTCGCAAGGCGTGCACGCGTCGCCGGAAAAGCAGGGCGGACGGTAACGCTTTCGGTCGGCTACAGCATGCACGCATTTGGCGGCGGCTTTAACCGGTCGCGGTCGATTGATGAAGCAACCAATGACACGCTGAAAGTCCACAAAGTGTGCAAAAGCCTGCTGGCTGAATTTTACGACGGGCGCCCGGTCCGGCGGCTGGCCATCGCGTTGTCGAATTTGGAAGACGAGACGTCGATGCAGCTGAGTTTATTTGAAGAGCGCAAATGGCAAACCCGAAAACTCGGAGCGGCGATGGATGCCATGCGCGCCAAATACGGGCCCACTGCCGTGCTGCGGGCTGTTTCTTATACCGAAGCAGGAACGGCGCTTGAACGCGCCAATTTGATCGGCGGCCACTTGTCCGGCATGGCAGAATCTACACCAGAAGACTGATTTATTTCAAAACTCGAATTATTTTCTTTTATTCATCCCGAAAATTCTGTAAAATAATACAAGTCCAATACATACAAGTACATTACAGCAAGGGGAAAAGTTCAATGCGCGTTTTTTTGGAATTAGGTTGGTTTTTTAAGGAAAGGAAAAAACAGTACGCCATCGGAATTTTGATGCTGTTATTGGTAGCTTTCCTGGGAGTGCTGCCGCCGCGCATTATCGGTTTTGTGGTCGATGAAATCAGCCGCGGGACACTCACTTCCGCCTTTTTGGTGAAGTGGCTTGGCATTTTGGCCGCTGCGGCACTGGCGATGTACGTGCTGCGTTACGCATGGCGAATGATGATTTTCGGTTCGTCGGTTTTGCTGGCCCGCAATTTGCGGCAGCAAATCTTCCGCCATTTGACGCGGATGTCGCCTGCTTTTTACCAGAAACGCCGTGTGGGCGATTTGATGGCGCATGCGACCAATGATTTGCAAGCTGTGCAGCAGACAGCAGGGGCGGGTGTATTGACGCTGGTCGACTCATTTGCAACAGGCGGCTTTGTCATCGGAGCTATGGCTCTGACCATCAATTGGAAACTAACGCTCATCGTGCTGCTGCCGATGCCGCTTATGGCTTATATGACGAGTTATTACGGCAAGCTGCTGCACGAACGTTTCCATAAAGCACAAGAAACGTTTTCGGATTTGAATGATAAAACCCAGGAAAGCATATCAGGAATGAAAGTAATCAAGACGTTTGGGCAAGAGCAGGAAGATATTGAGGATTTTAAAAAAATGTCGGGCAGGGTAGTGGAAGAAAATATTCGGGTCGCGCGGGTCGATTCTCTGTTTGATCCAACTATTTCGGCCATTATCGGAATCTGCTATTTTTTAACGATTGGTTTTGGCACTTACTTTGTCATGCAAGGCGAAATGACCATTGGGGACTTGGTGGCATTCACTGCTTATCTTGGGCTTCTTATCTGGCCGATGCTCGCTTTCGGATGGCTGTTCAATATCGTTGAACGGGGCCGGGCTTCTTATGACCGCATCCGTGCGCTGCTTGCCGAACCGGTCGACATCGATGACCGGGAAAATGCCATCGACAAGCGCCCAGAAGGCGATATCGTTTTTTCGGTCGAGAAGTTCCAGTTTCCGGGAGACGAACGCGCGGCGCTGCGGGATGTATATTTTATGTTGAAACGCGGCCAAACGCTCGGCATCGCCGGGAAAACCGGTTCCGGAAAATCAGCGATTCTGCGGTTATTGATGCGGGAATTCGATGATTTTGAAGGAGAAATTGCCTTCGGCGGAACGCCGGTCAACGACTACAAAAAGCAGCGCTTGCGGGAAGCAATCGGCTATGTGCCGCAGGACCATTTCCTGTTTTCGACAACGGTCGCCGGCAACATCGCATTTGCCCGTCCGGATGCCACGCTCGAAGAAGTGCACCAAGCAGCAAAACTGGCCCATATCCACGAGGACATCTTGAATTTTGCCAATGGCTATAACACGGTAGTCGGCGAACGGGGCGTATCGCTGTCCGGCGGCCAGAAGCAGCGCATTTCCATTGCGCGGGCCCTCATGATGCAGCCGGAACTTTTGATTTTGGACGATTCGCTGTCAGCGGTCGACGCCAAAACAGAAGAAGCCATATTGGAATCGTTGAAAAAGACCCGCACCGGCGAAACGACGATCATTACGTCGCACCGGCTGAGTGCGATTCAGCATGCCCACCAAATTTTGGTGATGCACGAAGGAACGGTCGCTGAAATCGGGTCGCATGAAGAATTGCTTCAGAAAAAAGGGCGTTATTTTGAAATGTATCAACTGCAGCAGCTTGAAGCGCTCGTTGAGCAAGGAGGCGAAGCGTGATGGAATAGCAAAAAGAATTGACCGGCAAAGTCCAGTGGATCGTTTTTAAACGGCTCTTGTTGTATTTAGTGCCGCATAAAAAGATGGTCATTTTGGCGCTTGGGCTTTTGGTGCTGACGGTAGTAGGAGATGTGCTCGGGCCGATCATCATCAAAACGTTCATTGACGACTATGTAACGCCCGGAACATTTCCGCGCGGTCCGGTCATAGGGCTTGCACTCGGCTATTTGTTTATTCAAACGAGCAATGTCATCGTCAGCTATTTTCAATTATTGAAATTCCAGGAAGCGGCATTGAAAATTATTCAACAGCTGCGGATTGACGTGTTTACGAAAGTGCAGAACCTCGGCATGCGCTATTTTGACCGGACGCCTGCCGGCAGCATGGTGTCGCGCGTCACGAACGACACCGAAGCGATCAAGGAAATGTTTGTCAGCGTCTTGATCGGGTTTATTCAAAGTGCGTTTTTGATCATTGGCGTCTACATTGCCATGTTCTTCTTGAACGCCCGTTTGGCATTGATTACGCTCGTATTGCTGCCGTTATTATTGTGGATTATGTATTTGTACCGCAAATACAGTTCGGTCTTTTACCAGGATCTGCGCGAGCGGCTCGGCCAGTTGAATGCGAAACTGTCGGAATCGATCCAAGGGATGGGCATGGTTCAGGCATTCGGCCAAGAAAACCGGCTCCAGGACGAATTTGACCAAATCAACGAAAAGCATTGGCAGGCAGGGCAGCGCAACATCAAGCTTGACGGCTTGCTGCTGCGGCCGGCGATCGACATCGTCTATGCAGTTGCACTCATCATGCTGCTCAGTTATTTCGGGGTGACCTCGTTTAACAATGTCGTGGAAGTGGGCGTCATTTACGCGTTTGTCACCTATGTCGACCGTTTTTTCGAACCGGTCGGCCAAGTGATGCAGCGCTTGTCTATTTTCCAGCAAGCGATTGTAGCGGCATCCCGTGTGTTCAGCTTGCTCGATGAAGAAGATTTGGCGCCGAACCAGAAAAACGTGCCGGGCGAAATCACAGACGGCAAAATCGAATTTTGCAATGTGACGTTTTCGTATGACGGCAAAAACGATGTGTTGAAAAACATTTCCTTTACAGCGGAGCCCGGCCAGACTGTGGCGCTTGTCGGGCACACAGGCAGCGGGAAAAGCTCGATCATCAATTTGCTGATGCGCTTCTACGAATTCACAGAAGGCGACATCTTGATCGACGGCCAGTCGGTGAAAAATTACAGCACACAGGAGTTGCGGGCGAAAATGGGGCTGGTCTTGCAAGACCCGTTCTTGTTCTATGGAACGATTGAAAGCAATATCAGGCTTCATAACAAGGCAATGGCTGGAGGGGAAGTCCAAGCGGCAGCCGAATTTGTCCAAGCCGACCGCTTTATCGAAGCGCTGCCGGATAAATACCAGCAAGCGGTGACCGAACGCGGTTCCACGTTTTCAAGCGGCCAGCGCCAGCTCGTGGCGTTCGCCCGGACCATGGCGACCGATCCGAAAATTTTGGTGCTCGACGAAGCTACCGCAAACATCGACACCGAAACAGAAGTGGCGATCCAGTCGAGCTTAGAGCGGATGCGGCGCGGACGGACGACGATCGCCATTGCGCACCGCTTGAGCACAATCCAAGACGCTGAACAAATTCTGGTGCTGCACCACGGCGAAATCGTCGAGCGGGGCACCCACCAGCAATTGCTGATGAAACGCGGGCTGTACCACAAAATGTATTTGCTGCAAAACGGCATAGTGGAGTAGAAGAGGGGGTGGCCTTGGCCGCCCTTTTTTTGTTGCCGGAAGAATGGAGAGGAACGTGCGTAAGAATGGCTAAACGTGCGTATTTCTCCGTGAACGTGCATAAGAATGGCTGAACGTGCGTATTTTTCTGTGAGCGTGCATAAAATTCGCTGAGCGTGCGTATTTTTCCGTGAGCGTGCATAAGAATGGTTGAGCGTGCGTATTTTCTCGTGAGCGTGCATAAGTTTCGCAGAACGTGCGTATTTTCCCGTGAACGTGCATAAGAATGGCTGAGCGTGCGTATTTTTCTGTGAGCGTGCATAAAATTCGCTGAGCGTGCGTATTTTTCCGTGAGCGTGCATAAGATGGGCAGAAGCGTGCGTATTTTCCCACAAGCGTGCATAAACTCATGAATCCGCCATGTTGTCTTCATTAATAAGAAAAATCTTGTCTAAACCAGTAAATGTAAATATTTACATAAGGAAATCTGAGCAAAATTCAAAATCCGCAATAAAAAACCAACGAAAAATCGACTAATCGACCTCACTAATTGCTTCGTCCACAAAGATTTCACAAACAAGAAGGGGGTAGTGGGAGCCGAAATTTGGTAAGATAGGGGAAGCATATTGAAGGAGTGACAGTTGTGGCAACCGATATCAATTTATTTCTGGCGTTTGGCGCAGGGTTTTTGAGCTTCGTCTCCCCGTGTACGTTGCCGCTGTATCCAGCGTTTTTATCTTATATTACCGGCATGACCATAGATGAAATCAGGAACGACAAACGGGTCATGCAAAAAAGAGGCATGTTTCATACGCTCTTTTTCTTATTAGGATTTTCCACTATTTTTATCGCATTAGGGTTCAGCACTTCTTTCTTTTATGAATGGTTTTTGCGCTACGATGACTTGATCCGCCAACTTGGGGCGATTTTTATCGTATTGTTCGGCTTGATGATCGTCGGTGTCTTTACGCCGAAGTTTTTGATGCAAGACCGGAAGTTCTCGTTTAAAAACCGGCCATCTGGATTTCTTGGGACGTTCGTTATCGGTTTGGCGTTCGCTGCAGGCTGGACGCCTTGTACAGGGCCCATCACAGCAGCCATTTATGCGCTTGCTGCGACCAATCCCGGCTCTGGCGTCTGGTACATGATTGCGTATGTGCTTGGCTTTGCCATTCCGTTTTTCGTGCTGTCGTTCTTTGTGACACGCATGGGCTGGCTGCGCAAGCACAATAAAACCATCATGACCGCAGGCGGCTATATCATGATTGCTGTCGGGGTCTTGCTGTTTTTCGACGGCATGACTTATTTGATTCGGATCCTAAGCCCGTTTTTCGGTGACTTCCAAGGATTCTGACGAGGTGAGACAACATGCAACACATAACATCCATAACCGAATTTAAAGAAAAAATCGTTGAGCGTGCGTCTTTTCCGTTGTTTGTAAAAACCGATAATTGTTCGGTTTGCGATGGGCTGAAGCCGCAAGTTGAAGCGTTTGAAAAAGATTACACCGTGCCTTTTTATGCGGCAAATGCAGCAAAACTGCCCGGTCTTGCCGGCAAGCTTTTGCTGTTTGCTGCGCCGGTCGTCCTGCTTTTTCATGAAGGCAAAGAAATTCAGCGTTTTGCGCGTTTTGTTCCATTAGAAGAACTGCGCGGGCGGCTGGATGAATTGGAGGAGGGATTACATGTTTGAAAAAATTCCGCCGGAACTGCTGCTGATCGTGACTTCAGTTGGAGCAGTCGTGATGGGGATTTTCGTCATGTTCATGCGGACCAAAGCGGCAAAAAAACCGGCTAGTGTCAAAAAAATCGTCTTGCCGCCATTGTTTATGTCCACAGGCGCGTTGATGTTCATCTTTCCATTTTTCCGCGTCCACCCGATGCAGATCTTTGAAGCGCTCGTTGTCGGCCTGCTTTTTTCAACGGTGCTGATCTGGACATCGAAATTTGAAATCCGCGACGGCGATATTTACTTGAAGCAATCCAAGGCGTTCGTTTTTATTTTGATCGGTTTGCTTATTGTCCGGCTGGTCGGTAAAATCGTCTTGAGTTCATCGATTGACGTCGGCGAACTGGGCGGCATGTTCTGGATTTTGGCGTTTGGCATGATTGTGCCATGGCGCATCGCGATGTACATGCAATTTAAAAAATTGGCAAATAAAACAAAAAGCGCTGTCCCGAGTTAAGGGATGGCGCTTTTTACTGTTCAAAATACTGTTCGTACGGACTGACGTCGATTTTCATTTCGTTTAATTTTTTGCGGAGAAATTTGTGGTCGCGTTTTGGCGTCGCTTGGATATAGCCACGGATGATGTGCTCGAGCTTCATCTTTCTCACTTTTTCCTTCAGCAAAATCTGGCCGATTTTCCCGGCAATTTTCTGCTTGGCCACGGGCCGAAACAAATCCGGAACCGGCTGGACCAATTCATTCAATAGCGCTTTTTCTTCGTCGCCCCATAAATGGATGGTTTTATCCACGTAATATTCTTCCCAATTTAAATCAGACAAACCGTCTTTTTTTGGCATTGACTTCAAGAACTTCCGGAACATAAAATAACCGCCGATGGCAAACGAACCGACAAGCAAAACCACCCAAAATAAGATCAACCATAAAAACCAGCCTTCAAGTTGCATGTTGCTTCACCTCGTTTTTTCCATTACTCCTATTATAAAAGGAATAGCGAATAAATTCATTAAAAAGGTATCTTCTTTTTTCATTTGTGTCTATATAGCGAATGAAAGGAGGTGATCGACATGGCAAACAGCGATTTTAAAAGCGCCAGCATCCGCCTGACATACGAAAATGGCCTGGATGACAAAGGCAAAGTGAAGACAAAAGTAAAAGCGTACCAAAACGTAACAGAAGCTGCTGCAGCAGACGAAATTTTTGAAGTAGGGCGCGTACTGAGCGAGTTCGGAACAAAACCGCTTATGACGTTGGAAAAACAGTCAGGCATCACCATTTACAACTAATCGCAAATTGGGGGGAATAACACATGGCAAAAACACTGGAATTGATTTTTCAAACGGCTGCCGGGAAAGATGTCACGCTTTCGGTCGATGAGCCGCGAGAAAACGTCACGGAACAAGAAATGCTTGCCGGCATGCAAGCGATCATTGCGCAAAATATTTTTGAAGTGCAAGGTTCGCCGTTTTCACTTGCTAAAGGCGCCCGCGTCGTTGAACGGAATGTTGTGGAATACGAATTATAAGTTGGGTGGGCTCTCCTATACAGGAGGGCCTTTTTAAATCAGAAAGAGGTGAGACAATGGAAGAGTGGATGCGATTGGTCCAGGAAGTGGGATTCCCGATTTTTGTATCGTTTTATTTGATGCACCGGGTCGAAACCAAGCTGGTGGCCATTCATGAAGCGCTCATCACGATGAAAATGTGAATGCCATTCACAAGTTTGTGACAAAGAACGCCGTTTCGTTGTTGTGTTCGCTTGGCGCTTTCGTTAACATTAAAGCGACGATAGAGTGGAGGCGACAACATGAAACGACTGTTACTCACAGCGGCGATCGGGCTGATGTTGATTGTTTCAGGGTGCGGCAGTTCAAGCATTGACGATTTTTCGTATACCAACCATAGAGGCGAAACGGTTTCAACTGAAAATTTAAAAGGCACGCCTTGGCTGGCGACGTTTGTGTTCACCAATTGTGAGACCGTCTGCCCGCCGATGACGTTTAATATGGCAGCAATACAAGAAGAACTGCAAAAAAAGGGCATCGAGGACTATAAAATCGTGGCTTTTAGCGTCGATCCACAGGCAGACACGCCTGAAAAAATGCAGGAATACTTGGCCAATTTCTCCGTTCCAGACGAATCCAAATGGAATTTGCTGACGGGCTATACGCAGCAGGAAATCGGGGAATTTGCCAAAGACAATTTCAGCACATTCATCAAAGACGATCCCAAAAGCGATCAAGTGATCCACGGCACTTCGTTTTATTTGGTCGATAAAAAAGGCGTCGTCCGGGAAAATTACGACGGCTACCAAGACGTGCCCGTTGCGGACATCCAGAAAGATTTGGAAAAACTGATAAAAGAAAAATAACCATGCAAAAACGCCGAGAGTGTAAAACCTCTTGGCGTTTTTTTGCAGGATTATACGTCTTGGTTTTCGATGGAAATTGGCAAGCCAATAGCTGCTGATGCAAGCGATACTGGTCGGAATGCTTACTGGCCGGCTTTTTCTTTCGCCAGCAAATCACGGATTTCTGTCAGCAGCTGTTCATTCAAGGTAAGAACCGGTTCGTTTGTTTCTTCTGGCAATTCTTTTTTGCGCTTAAACTGCGTGAATAATCGGATGACCAAAAATATCGAGAACGAAATGATGAAAAAGTCGATGACAGATTGTAAAAATGCGCCATAACGCAATTCGGCACTGTTAAACGTATACGTAAGTTCGGCTACACTATAGCCGCCAAGCAAAATTCCCACTGCGGGCATGATCAAGTCGGCTACCAAAGATGTCACGATTTTCCCAAAAGCCGCCCCGATTACTACGGCAATAGCCAAATCCATCACGTTGCCTTTTATGGCAAATTTCTTAAAATCTTCCCACATTCCAAACGCCTCCTTACTAAAAGTGTAGCGATAGGGAGGGCGTTTGACTAGGCTATTTATAAGAATCCTGCAGAACGAGCCATTAAAAGTGAAAACTAAAGGTTTTTCCAACTCCCCACCGGTTCTCGAATGACAGCGGACAAAGGATAAGAGGCGTAAAAAAGCGGGTGGGTATGATAGAATGGGAGAAAATGATTGTTTAGGTGTGGAATGATGAAAAAGAAAAAGAAAAACACCAAAAAGAAAAGATGGATCAAGTTTTTATTAAACTTGATGATTTTGCCGGCACTCCTGGTCATTGCCACGCTATTGGTTGTTATTTTTTATGTGGCTGAGCCAAGAGATTTGCTGGAAACGGTAAAAGAAACCCCGGTCCATTTGTTTGAAATGAAAGTGCCGGAAGAATACATCCCGTTGTATAAAGAAGCTGCCGATGAATACGGCGTGCCTTGGACGCTGCTTGCGGCGCATCACCGGATTGAAACCCGCTTTTCCACGATGGATCCGATGCTTTCGCCGGTCGGAGCCGAAGGGCATTTGCAATTTATGCCGTGCACGTTTGTCGGCTGGAGCCATCCAAGCTGCAAAGGCAAGGGAAAAGGCGACATTCCCCAAGAAGAAAAAACCGATCCAAAAACCATTGCGCATTACGGAGGCTACGGGGTGGATGCCGATAACGATGGGAAAGCCGATCCGTATAATTTAAAAGACGCACTTTACAGCACGGCCAAATATTTGTCGAAAAACGGAGCAGCAGACGGCAAATTGGAACAAGCCATTTTTCAATACAACCATAGCGAAGAGTACGTCAAAGATGTTTTGCATTACTACCACGAATACGAAAATCAATTTTCAACGCAATAAAAAAAGCGGACCCGCGGGTCCGCTTTTTTATTATGCTCTTCTTCTGCCTTTGTGCATTGAACCAAGGATTAGGCTCAAAACGAATACTAATACTAAAGCACCGATCAAAGCTGGAATGAGGTATACGCCTGCAATTTCAGGTCCCCAGTCGCCAAGCAGCATTCCGCCTAGCCATGCTCCGATAATCCCTGCAATGATGTTTCCGATGATTCCGCCTGGAATGTCTTTCCCAAGAATCAAACCTGCTAACCAACCAATAATACCGCCTACGATCAAGTAAAGAATAAAGCCCATTGATTCCATCTCCTTTAAGATAAAGTATAATTGCTACACTTTAGATATAACCTCATTTGTGCTATTTGAAACCTCTTCATGGAAAAAACTATAGGACTATGGCTTTCTTAAAGCTATTTATTCCTGTAAAACTTCAATTTCCAAAGGGCTAGAATAATTTTCTTCATCTATAGTGCGCTAAAAAAATAGCTTTTGCCGTTGAAGGGCATAATCAAAAAAATTTTTTAAAAAGAAAAAACTTATCGCAAAAACATAATTAAAGAATTGCTAATATATGAAATGTTCAGTATACTATCCGTAAAGGAGATGATGACAATGAATTATGAAAACGTTGAGAAGCTAAACCGGCAGGGATTGATATTTGTTATCATCCATACGCTAGTAATCTTAAACTTTGCAATCGATTTTGAATTATTCATGTAAAAAATAACCTGCTTCCTGTAAAAAGGGGCAGGTTATTTTTTATTGCCAAGAAGCAGATTTATAAATTGAAAGAAAACGAAATATTCAGTATAATCAAAGTGAAGGAGATGATAAAGATGAAATACGAAAACGTAGAGCAACTAAACCGCCAAGGGCTAATCTTTGTTATCATCCACACGTTGATCATCTTTAATTTTGCCGTGAATTCCACTTTGTTTGGGTAAAAAATAACCTGTCTCTACAAGGAGACAGGTTATTTTTTTGGTTCTTGTTCTTTTGGCGCTTTTAGCCGGACCAACGAATCCTTTAAAATGCGGGAAGCCGAATCCAGGCTGACGCCCAAAATCCGTTGGATGTCTTCCAGGTTTTTGTGTTCCACTGCATATAAATAGTGGACGTAGGCAAAGCGGATGTCGCCAGAGCGCATCGGCATGCCGACAAATGCGGACAAGGCTTCCGTATAATCGGAAAGCGAGCCTAGTTGAAACACGGTGTATTCGTTTTTTACTTTTGAAGACAAAAGGTACGGCGTCCCGCGGAACGAAGCACGTTCGATGCCGTCCAATAAAATCGGTAATTCTTTTCCGGTAAATTCAAGATGGCTGACATAGCCGTCTTTTTTTTCGACCAAAAGCGCCAACACGTCGCCTTTGTCGACGAAATTTTCCACTTCAATGGCGATCATATCGCGTAAGCGCAAGCCGCGCATGTACAGAAGAAAGAAAATTTTTGCGGTCAGCGACAGCTGATCCGTTTCCAAAACGGCATCTTTTTTAGCCAAGAGCGCCTCGTAATCCATGTGGATGTCAGGCGGCGTCAAATCCAGTTTCTCAGAGAACTTGAATTTTGGCATAAAGTCTACCGGAATGCGGCCAACTTGCCACATGTAATCAAACCAAAGGCGTATGTAAATCAGCTTGCGGTTCAACGTCGAGTCTTTGATGCCGGTATCGTGCTGCTGCTGGAGAAATTTTTGAATATCCACCGGGCGGATTTCGTGCGGTTCGACCGGTTTTTTATACGTATTGCGAAGAAAAGCGAAGAGCGCTCGGATCAGCTGCACTTCATGTACGACGGTATTGGGGCTGATGCCCTTGTCTAAGCGAAATTTTTCATAACCATCAAGCACAAAGCATCACCTCTTCCTAGGATTTGGCAATAATTATACCATAAAATCAGAAAAATAGAACGTACTTTCCCTTAAGAATCCACTTACAGCAAGCTTTTATTAGTAAATGTAGTATTTTACATAAGGAAAAATATCAAAATTCAAGACATAGCAACAAAGAAGAAAAAACCGTCTAGAATGAATGGGAGGGAATATCCAAAAACTAGCATGGAATTTTGAAAATGGGGTATTCCAATAAGGAAAAGATTTTTTTGAGGCTGGGGAGAGTGAATGGCTGTGTTTAAAGAAGACAACGCAAAAATAAGAGAAGAGGTACTGAACGCAGTGGAAGGTCGGCCGGATGAATTTTTAAACCGCAAACCTTCTGAAGATGCCTGGTCTCCAATGCAAATCCTGGATCATCTGCAATTGATGGAAACGATGATTGCAAAAAACGTTTCAAAACATTTGGCAAGTGATAAACAAGAAAAAGCATCGAAAAAACCGATCCAGCTGACGGTCAGCCGCATGGTCAAAGTGGATGCGCCCAAGCATGTCGTCCCATCAACCGAGTTTATTGCGCTTGAAGACATGAAAAAACGGCTGGCCGATTCACATGCATTGCTCCTCCAGGTGTATGACAGCACGACTGAAGAAGCGCTGGAGCAAAATTCGATGCCGCATCCGGTTTTCGGCAAAGTCCCATTGACCCAATGGTTTCCATTTGTCGGGCTCCATGAAAAGCGTCATTTAAAACAGCTTCAGAAAACCTTGAAGCAACTTTCTTAAGAGAAGCATGAGTAATTCAAAAAACTTATCACAATCTATAATTTTAATGTAATTTACTTATGCTTCGGTTTTCGTTATGATGGAAGAGGAGAAAAGTCGCTGTAAAAGCCTTTTCAGAAGATTCAAAGGAGGAACATACTCATGGCAAAAAGCAGTTTGCACAACAGCCGTACTTCTTTTGAGCTTAATGGTAAGACATACAACTATTATCGTTTAGCTGCATTAGAAGAAGCAGGGATCGCGAAAGTATCACGCCTTCCTTATTCAATTAAAGTTCTTTTAGAATCCGTATTGCGTCAGCATGACGGCTATGTCATCAAAGATGAGCATGTTGAAGACCTTGCCAAATGGGGCGAACACGCAAATGAAGAAGCAGAAGTGCCTTTCAAACCTTCACGTGTTATCCTGCAAGATTTCACCGGCGTACCCGTAGTAGTTGATTTGGCTTCCCTTCGTTCAGCAATGGCTGAAATGGGCGGAGATCCAAACAAAATTAACCCGGACGTGCCGGTTGACCTAGTTGTCGACCACTCGGTTCAAGTTGATAGCTACGGCACAAACGAAGCGTTGAAAATCAACACGAAATTGGAATTTGAACGCAATGCTGAACGTTACCAGTTCCTTAACTGGGCTCAAAAAGCGTATGACAACTACCGTGCTGTTCCACCGGAAACCGGTATTGTCCACCAAGTAAACTTGGAGTATTTAGCGAACGTTGTCCATGCGATTGAAAATGCAGACGGCACATTCGAAGCGTACCCAGATACTTTGGTTGGTACAGACTCTCATACAACAATGATCAACGGTTTGGGTGTTCTTGGATGGGGCGTCGGCGGTATTGAAGCGGAAGCGGGCATGCTTGGACAACCTTCATTCTTCCCAATTCCTGAAGTTATCGGCGTTAAATTAACAAATTCATTGCCAAACGGTGCAACAGCAACTGACTTGGCCCTTAAAATCACTCAAGTGCTTCGCCAAAAAGGCGTAGTCGGCAAATTTGTTGAATTCTACGGAGCGGGTGTTACAACATTGCCGCTTGCTGACCGTTCAACAATCGCCAACATGGCTCCTGAATACGGTGCTACTTGCGGATTCTTCCCAGTAGACGAAGAAGCTCTTGATTACCTTCGCTTAACTGGCCGTGAAGACAGCCACATCGCGATTGTAAAAGCTTATTTGCAAGAAAACGATATGTTCTTCGATGCAGACAAAGACCCTGTTTACACAGATACAATCGAACTTGATCTTTCGACAATCGAGCCGAACCTTTCAGGCCCTAAACGTCCGCAAGATTTGATTCCGTTGTCTCAAATGAAAACAGAATTCAACAAAGCGGTTACTGCACCTGAAGGCCCTCACGGTTTCGCATTAAGCCAAGAGGAAATCAGTAAAACAGCAACAGTCAACTTCAAAGACGGCTCAACGGCTACGATGAAAACAGGAGCGATCGGCATTGCTGCGATTACTTCATGTACAAACACTTCGAACCCGTACGTTATGTTAGGGGCTGGACTGGTTGCGAAAAAAGCAGTTGAAAAAGGCTTGATGCCACCTGCTTACGTGAAAACGTCATTGGCGCCAGGTTCGAAAGTCGTTACAGGCTACTTGAAACAAGCCGGGCTTTTAGATTACCTTGAGCAAATCCGTTTCAACTTGGTAGGTTACGGCTGTACAACATGTATCGGAAACTCCGGCCCAATGCTTCCTGAAATCGAAGATGCGATTTTGGACAACGACTTGTTGGTGACTTCTGTTCTTTCCGGTAACCGTAACTTTGAAGGACGCATCCACCCGCTAGTAAAAGCAAACTACTTGGCTTCACCGCCGTTGGTTGTCGCTTATGCATTAGCTGGAACTGTGGACATCGATCTTCAAAACGACCCAATCGGACAAGACCAAGAAGGCAACGACGTCTTCTTGAGCGACATCTGGCCGACTACTGAAGAAGTAAACGAAGTGGTTAAGAGCACAGTTACTCCTGAATTGTTCCGCAAAGAATATGCACGCGTATTCGATGAGAACGAAACATGGAACGCAATCGAAACAAACGACGATTCGTTGTATGCGTTTGACGAAGAATCGACTTATATCCAAAACCCGCCGTTCTTCCAAGGCTTGTCTGCTGAACCAAAAGCGATTCAAGCACTTGAAGGCTTGCGCGTTGTAGCGAAATTCGCAGATTCCATCACGACTGACCACATTTCACCAGCAGGCGCGATCGGCAAAGATACACCAGCCGGCAAGTACTTGCGTGAAAAAGGCGTAGAGCCGCGTAACTTTAACTCTTACGGATCTCGCCGTGGTAACCACGAAGTCATGATGCGCGGAACGTTCGCAAACATCCGCATCCGTAACCAAGTAGCTCCAGGAACAACTGGCGGTTACACAACTTACTGGCCTACGGGCGAAACAATGGCAATTTACGATGCTGCCATGAAATACCAAGACCAAGGCACTGGCTTAGTTGTTTTGGCCGGCAAAGACTACGGTATGGGCTCTTCACGTGACTGGGCTGCTAAAGGGACATTCCTTTTGGGCATTAAAACAGTTATCGCTGAAAGCTACGAGCGTATTCACCGTTCAAACCTTGTGATGATGGGAGTCCTGCCGTTGCAATTCATCAACGGACAAAACGCTGAATCACTTGGTTTAACAGGACGTGAATCGATTTCCGTTAACTTGTCTGATGACGTGAAACCACGCGACATCTTGACGGTTACAGCGACAGCTGAAGACGGAACGGTTACACAATTCGAAGCTCTTGCACGTTTTGACTCTGAAGTGGAAGTAGATTACTACCGCCACGGAGGCATCCTACAAATGGTGCTTCGCAGAAAATTAGTGGAAGCGTAAGAATACAATCAAAAGGCTGCCCCCGGGCAGCCTTTTATTTTTTATTAATGCCCAGATGTTTTGTATACTTACATAGAGGTGAATTGGATATGCACATAAGTGAAAAAGAAATAGAAATCCGCTATGCGGAAACCGATCAAATGGGGGTCGTCTACCACGCCAATTATTTGATTTGGCTGGAGCTGGGGCGCACGAAGCTGATTGAAGATGTCGGCTTTACGTATGCCGAAATGGAAAACGAAGGCTTTTTATCGCCGGTGACGGATATCTCGATCCAGTACAAAGCTTCGCTGCGCTACGGCCAGAAAGCGTTTGTCCGCACCTGGGTGGAAGAGCACGGGCGGCTCCGTACGACTTACGGCTACGAAGTGGTGCATGAAGACGGCACGATTGCGGCGAAAGCCACTTCTGAACACGTTGTGGTGAAAAAAGATACGTTCCGTCCGGTTTCACTGAAAAAAGTGAATCCGGCTTGGCACGAAAAATACGAAGCGATCAAAAAGCAGGATTCCAATGGCGTTCGGAATTAAGCGTGATGAACTGAACCGCTGGAAACAGGACGTCGCGGCAGGGAAGATTTCGTTTTTAACGCATTACTGGGTGGATCCCCGTTTTCCAGGCTGTTCAACGGTGACCAAAGTGGGCTGCTGCGACTTAGACAAGTTGATCGAGTGGGGAAAGCAATACGGCTTAAAAGCAGAATGGCTGGATCTCCGCGGCAATTACCCGCATTTTGACTTGTTCGGCGAACACCAGAAACGGATTTTGTCGGCTGAAAATATGAGCGGCCAATTGGAGAAATTCCACAAAGAGCAAGCGTGAAAAGTCCATACGAAGAAGAAAAGAGGCGGATTCCAATTGGAATCCGCCTCTTTTGAGCAATGAAGCGAAAAAAAAAGCAAGGAAATCAATTCCCTGCTTTTTCGTAGTCATAAGCCAATTCATTTAATTCATCGTTCACGGAAACGAGCAAGTTGTGTCCATCGAAATACCACACGTCGCTTTGCTCAATGAAAAACAAGACGCCGTCATGGGTTGTTTGGACAGTTGCTTCAAGCGGCTCGTCTTTGGTCACGCCCAGTGAAAAACCGGGCTGCAATTTGCTGGATCCGCCGTAGCGAACGAAAAACCGGACCGTTTCGCCGTTCACGGTTTCCATTTCTTGCTGAAACCAGTTCAAAGCATCTTCACTAATGATAATCTCCACACGTGCACGCCCTTTCTTACCAGTTCACTTTTGGTTCGGTCCCGTTTTTGATGCGGGAAATGTTCGCTCGGTGGCGATAAATGATAAAGGCGGATAAAATCATGATGACAATCATAAACGGATAGTCGCCGGTCGTGATTGCGTAAATGGTGGTGTAAACCGTCGCAACGATGGCCAAAATAATGGAAGACAGCGAAACCATCTTCGTGATTTTCAGCGCAATCAGCAAGACGGCGACCGCGACCAGAAATAAGGGCCATTGGTAGCCCAGCAAGATGCCGCCGGACGTTGCCACGGCTTTTCCGCCTTTGAATTTCGCAAAAACCGGAAACATGTGGCCGACCACTGCGATCAAACCGAGAATCAACGGATGGACCGGTGTTTCGATAAACATGGGAAGCATCGTAGCTGCCGTCCCTTTTAAAATATCAAGAACCGTCACGACGATGCCGGCTTTGGCGCCAAGCGTCCGAAACGTATTGGTGGCGCCTAAGTTCCCGCTTCCTTTTGTCCGAATGTCGGTCTTATAAAAAATTTTGCCAATCCACAATGCCGATGGAATGGAGCCGAGTAAATAAGCTATAATTATGGGAAGCAGTATGTCCATGATGAACTCCTTTAAAACATCTATATTTATGTTTTAAGTTTACCATGAAGCGCATTCGTTGAACAACCGAAGTAGGATTTTTCAACAAATGCTCTATTTTCGTGTATGATAGATAAAAAGGATAGGTGATTCTCTTGAACAACCCAAGCCGTGAAGAAATCAAAAAAATCTTGGATACCGCCAAAACAATTGCGGTCATCGGGTTAAGCCCCAATCCGGAACGAACTTCTTTTATGGTATCAGAAGCCATGCAACAAGCCGGATACCGGATCATTCCAGTCAATCCGCAAGCAGATGAAATATTGGGCGAGAAAAGCTATGCGTCATTGACGGACATCCCGCATCCAGTGGACATCGTCAATGTCTTCAGACGAAGCGAATTTTTAAAAGGGATTGCAGAAGAGTTTCTAAAAATCGACTGTCCGGTTTTTTGGACGCAGCTGAATGTCGTCGATGAGGACGTTTTCAAGCAATTGTCTGAGGCAGGACACACGGTTATCATGGACCGCTGCATCAAAGTGGAACACGCCATCCTGAAATAAGGCAACTCCAAGGGCGCCCAGCGCTCTTTTTCTATGATGTTTGACAGATGGGCCAAGTTTGGAATACGATTAAAGAAAAGATGCGAACAAATGTTTGTTGGAGGGAAATTAATGGCTAAAACTCAAAATACGGCATACAACGAAGAAGCGATTCAAGTACTCGAAGGTCTAGATGCCGTTAGAAAACGACCAGGTATGTATATCGGTTCGACCGATACCCGCGGTCTTCACCATTTGGTCTACGAGATTGTCGATAACTCAGTGGATGAAGCATTGGCTGGTTTCGGCGACAAAATCACTGTGGCTATTCATGATGACAATAGCATCAGCGTGCGCGATTACGGTCGCGGAATGCCGACCGGGATGCACCGGAGCGGCAAACCGACCCCGGAAGTCATTTTAACCGTGCTGCACGCCGGAGGGAAATTTGGCCAAGGCGGCTATAAGACGAGCGGCGGATTGCACGGCGTTGGGGCATCCGTTGTCAACGCACTTTCCAAATTCTTGGAAGTGACCATTCATCGCGACGGCAAAAAATACCGCCAGCGCTTTGAAAACGGCGGGAAACCAGCCACCACGTTGGAAGAAATCGGTTCAACAAAAGAAACGGGCACGATGATCCATTTCTTGCCGGACGATACGATTTTCTCAGCAACCAAATACAACTACGACACGTTAAGCGAACGGCTGCGCGAATCGGCGTTTTTGTTAAAAGGCTTGAAAATCGAGCTTTCCGATGAACGTACCGAACAAAAAGAAGAGTTTTTCTATGAAACGGGCATCGAGGCTTTTGTCGCGTACTTGAACGAAGAAAAAGACGTGCTGCATCCGGTTGCCTATATTGAAGGCAAACAAGACGAACTGGAAGTGGAATTTTCGTTCCAGTTTAACGACGGCTATTCCGAGACCATATTGTCGTTCGTCAACAACGTCCGCACCCGTGACGGCGGGACGCACGAAACCGGAGCGAAAGCTGCAATGACGCGCGTGTTCAACGATTACGCACGGAAAATCAATTTATTAAAAGACAAAGATAAAAACTTGGAAGGCTCGGATATCCGCGAAGGAGTGGCTGCCATCGTTTCGGTCCGCATCCCGGAAGCGATGCTGCAGTTTGAAGGCCAGACGAAAAGCAAGCTCGGCACGAGCGAAGCGCGGAGCATTGTGGACGCGGTTGTGTCGCAGCAATTGATGTATTATTTAGAAGAAAACGCCGAACTCAGTGCGTCATTAGTTCGAAAAGCGATACGTGCGTCGCAGGCGCGCCTTGCAGCACGAAAAGCGCGGGAAGATGCACGGAACGGCAAGAAACGCAAAAAGTCGGATGTGTTGCTATCCGGCAAATTGACGCCTGCCCAATCCCGCAACGCGTCGAAAAACGAATTGTATTTGGTCGAAGGGGATTCTGCGGGCGGTTCGGCAAAACAAGGTCGCGACCGCACGTTCCAAGCCATTTTGCCGCTGCGCGGGAAAGTGGTCAATACCGAAAAAGCGAAGCTTGAGGAAATCATGAAAAACGAAGAAATTTCAACGATCATCCATGCCATTGGCGGCGGGGTATCGTCCGATTTTTCCATCGAAGACATTGCCTATAATAAAATCATCATCATGACAGATGCCGATACCGATGGCGCGCACATTCAAGTGCTGCTTTTGACGTTTTTCTACCGCTACATGAAACCGCTGATTGAAGGCGGCAAAATCTTTATCGCACTTCCGCCGCTGTATAAAGTATCCAAAGGTGTCGGAAAAAAAGAAGTGATCGATTATGCGTGGACAGAAGCGGATCTGGAAGCGTCGACGAAAAAAGTCGGCAAAGGCTACATGCTGCAGCGCTATAAAGGGCTTGGCGAGATGAACGCCGACCAATTGTGGGAAACGACGATGAATCCGGAAACCCGGACGTTGATCCGTGTGACCATTGAAGACGGCGCCCGTGCTGAACGAAGAATTACCACATTGATGGGCGATAAAGTAGAACCAAGACGAAAATGGATTGAAAAGAATGTGGATTTCGGCTTGGAAGATGACAGCAATATTCTCGAGAACGAATTGCTGCACGCTGAGGAGGAACTCGTATGACACCAACCGAACGTTTTCAAGATTTAGCATTAGAAGAAGTCATCGGCGATCGGTTTGGCCGCTACAGCAAATACATCATCCAAGACCGGGCCTTGCCGGATGTGCGCGACGGCTTAAAGCCGGTTCAGCGGCGCATTTTGTATGCAATGTACCGGGAAGGCAATACGAACGACAAAGCGTTCCGGAAATCGGCCAAAACGGTCGGGAACGTCATCGGGAACTACCACCCGCACGGCGACAGCTCGGTATACGAAGCGATGGTTCGCTTGAGCCAAGACTGGAAAATCCGCCACATGCTTGTTGAAATGCACGGCAACAACGGCTCGATGGACGGCGATTCGCCGGCTGCGATGCGTTATACGGAAGCAAGGCTTTCGGCGATTTCTTCAGAATTGCTGCGCGATATTGACAAACGCACCGTGGAATTTATTCCAAACTTTGACGATTCCGATATGGAGCCGACTGTTCTTCCGGCACGTTTCCCGAATCTGTTGGTGAACGGCTCTACGGGGATTTCTGCGGGTTACGCGACGGACATTCCCCCGCACGCTTTGCACGAAGTGCTCGATGCGGTGTTGATGCGCATGGACAATCCCGAAGCAACAGTCGATGAATTGATGACCGTCATCAAAGGGCCTGATTTCCCGACAGGCGGCATCATCCAAGGTGTTGACGGCATCCGGAAAGCGTACGAAACGGGACGTGGCAAAATCATTGTCCGCGCAAAAGCGGACATTGAACCGTTAAAAGGCGGCAAAGAGCAAATCGTCGTGACGGAAATTCCGTTTGAAGTCAACAAAGCGACGATGATCAAAAAAATCGACGACCACCGGTTTGACCGCAAACTTGAAGGCATCTCCGAAGTGCGCGACGAATCCGACCGCACGGGCCTTCGCATTGTCATCGAACTGAAAAAAGACGTCGACGCCAATGGCATCTTGAATTATTTGTACAAAAACACCGATCTGCAAGTCAGCTACAACTTCAATATGGTGGCCATTTACAAACGCCGCCCGACGATGATGACGCTTCAGTCGCTTCTGGATGCGTACATTGCCCACCAAAAAGAAATCGTGACAAAACGCGCGGAATTCGATCTGCAAAAAGCGACAGACCGCATGCACATTGTCGAAGGCTTGATCAAAGCGCTGTCGATTTTGGACAAAGTTATCAAGACGATCCGAGCTTCCAAAGACAAGCGCGATGCCAAAAATAATTTGATCGCTTCGTTCAGTTTCTCGGAAGCGCAAGCAGAAGCCATCGTTTCCTTGCAGCTTTACCGGTTGACGAACACCGACATTACCGAACTTCAGCGAGAAGAAAACGATTTGCGGAAACTGATCGATGAATTGACGGGCATTTTAACTAGTGCAACGAAACTGAAAAACGTCATCAAAAAAGACCTTGCCGGCATCCGCAAGCAATTTGCAGAACCGCGCCGTTCGGTCATTGAAGACAAAATTCAGGAAATCACGATTACCCGAGAAGTGATGATTCCAAGCGAAGAAGTGGTCGTAACGGTCACAAAAGACGGCTATGTGAAACGCACGAGCACCCGCTCACATGCGGCATCAAATGGCCAGGATTTTGCGATGAAAGAATCGGATCACTTGTTGTTTGAAGGGAATTTAAACACCCAGCACACGATTTTGATCTTCACGACCGGCGGAAATTTTGTTTACCAGCCGATCAACGAACTGCCGGACATTAAGTGGAAAGACCTTGGCCAGCATCTCTCGAGCATTGTGCAGCTGGAGCCGAACGAATCGATCTTAGCGGTTTATCCGTTTGAAAACTTCGATGCGGAGGCCAGCATCGTCACGATGTCGAAACATGGCCAAGTGAAACGTTCGGCGTTGAAAGACTACCACGTCCAGCGTTATTCAAAAGCCATTAAAACAATGAACTTGAAAAACGGCGACGCGATGGTATTTGCTGGGCTGATGACAAACGAAACCGAATTGTTTGTCGCCACACAGCACGCTTACGGTGTCCGGTTCCCGCTGGATGAAGTTCCGATTACGGGATTGCGGACTGCGGGCGTCAAAGGCGTCAATTTGAAAGACGGCGATTCGGTCGTTTCCGCGTTGTTGATCAATCCGGAAGAAAAGCAAGATTTGATTCTCGTCACCCAACGAGGGGCAGCGAAGAAAATGAAGCTGCAGGAATTTGAAGTGGGAAGCCGTGCCAAACGGGGCGTTATCATGCTCCGGGAACTCAAAGCAAACCCGCACCGCGTAATTGCGGTCACGAGCACCAACGGCAAAGATGAAATTTTGCTGGTCACAGAAAAAGACATTCGCTTTACACTCGCTCCAACCAATCTAAAACCGGTCGACCGTTATTCCAATGGATCGTTCGTTATCGACGAAGGAACCGAAGGGAAAGTCAACGCTGTCTATAAGCGAAAAGGCGATGAAACCGGCAAAGAAATTTAAGTGAATAACAAAAAGGCGGAACCAAAAACTGGTTCCGCCTTTTTTTATTCCACGATTTCCACTTGAAGCGACTGGAGATTCAACGCATTCATTTGTTCCGCTACGGCACCAACGCCGAGTTCTGTGAAATGATCGATGCGCAAGTCATCGTTGTAAATGTAAACCGTGTCTCCCGGTTTGACCGAATCGTCCACTTGGATAATCAAATGGCTCATCATCAATACCGCAATCGGAAAGCGTGTTCCGTTGATCATGACATCGTGTTTGCCCCGTGCTTTCAGCAATCCGTCGCCGTAGCCAACGTCGCAAATGGCCAGTTTGCTATCGGCTTCTGCCTGAAAGGCCGCGGAATAGCCTGCGCTTTCGCCTTTTTTGATGTTTGTCGTCTCCACGACGGTCGCAGAGAGCGTCAAGACATTGGGCAATGCGGCTGGCGGTAAATTCAGAAAGAACGGCCGTGCGCCGTATAAAATCGCACCTACCCGAATGTGGGTATGGGGAGTGGGAAAAGCGCCGTCCCGCATCATTGATCCGCTGTTTTGGGCGTGGATAAACGGCAAGTTTTCGAGATACGGCTCAAGCTCAGCCAATAAGGACAGCCAGTTGCTTTTTTCGCGCTCGTAATCCGTGTCCGGAAAATCCGTCGCAAAGGCAAAATGCGTCCAAATGCCGGTGACGTTGACCGCGGGGTCGTCCAATACCCGCATCATGTCTTCAGCAGAACTAAAGCCGAAGCGCCGCAATAGATTCTTGTAAACCAAATGCACTTCAATGCCTTCAAGTTCCCCGCGGTATTGTTCGTAAAAGGAAAGGGAAGGGAGGGAGATCGCAATCCGGTGCTCTTTTATGGTTTGGAAATCCGTAGAAGGATTGATTAAAAATATGTATACATCCGGATCCAGTGCCCGCAACTTTAAAGCGTCGATTAAGGAAGCGGTGGCAAACGCCCGGACGCCCGCTTCGTAAAAAGCGTCAAAGGCCAGTTCCAAACCGATGTTGTAAGCATTGTTTTTAACAACCGCCATGACATTCGTTTTGTCTTGAAATCCCCGGGCCAACTCTACTAAACGCGTGCGATTGATTTGCAATAATGCAGTCATAAGATTCCGCCTTTCAAGTAGGTAATCATCTCTTTTTATACCCTTAACTATATGCAACTATAACCTTGGTGAAAAGAGCAAGACGAAAAATACTCATATAAGAAAAAGATTATATATAAAATATTATAATTATGTGAACTAAAAACACAATGCGGAATTCAAGAATAAAATAATATATAAGTTGATTCTTATGTAAAATATAAATTAATTATGTAAACCTGAAATGCAGAAAAAGCGCGCCATTCCTGAGAACAGCGCAGCAATTCCGTTAGAGCCAGTGGTTTGGAACGATTAACGACGCCGGCAGCTTCGTTAAGGCGTTGCCGTTTGCGGAGTTGACTTGGGCTTGTGTCAGGAAAATCGCACCCGTTAAATCGGCTCCGGACAAATTGGCGTCCCGCAGGTCAGCCCCGATAAAATCCGTGTTCCTAAGATCAGCGTTTTGAAGATCCGCAGCAATGAGCAGCGATCCTCTCAGATTGGTGCAACGCAAATCGGCTTCTTTTAAAGCAGCACCCATCAAATTGCTTCTTGGCTTTATTTTTTTTGCCTTTTTTGATTTCTTGGCTTCGGGCTTTTTCGAGCGAACCCACTCGCTTGCCTGCAGCAAAAGGCTATTGACGGCCGTGCGGTGATGGGCGACATCGAGCGCTAACAACTCCGTTTCATCGAGAAACGTCAGGCGTTCGGTTTCCACAAGAGCTTCTTGTAAACGGGAATGGAGAATAGAAGCCGCTTTTGCATTAAGTGCTTCATTTACGTAATAGAGCATTTCGTGCAATTGCTGCATGACAGGCAGGACCGCATACATTTCGCCGGCAGACATCGGGTTGTTGCGCCAGTCCATGCCGTTGTAAGTGAGTTGGGAAACTTTTTGCCCCGCACCGAAGCATTCATAGACGGTGCAGCCCCGGAATCCTGTTTCGCGCAGCTCGGTGTGGATGCCGCAGCGAAAATCTGCCTGCAAGTTCGGACATGGGACGCCGCCGTCTTTGTCAAAAGCAAAATCGGCAGACCGGGCAAAAGGGAGTGCCACGCAGCACAAGCCGAAGCACTTGCTGCAATCTGCATTTAATTGAGAGGAACGAGTATGATTTAACGAGACAGCTATCGGAATCACGCCTTTCTGGAAATTTGAGTTTTCTTACAATTCTTATAACTTCGTTGACATGGAAAAATCCGCTACCTATACTGTTTTATAACAACGCTTTTAATGGCCACTTTAAAGGGGGAATCTGTTTATGTTCGCACCACTCACGCCGCTCGATTGGAAACGCAGAGCCATCAAGTATTATCCCGAAAAAATCGCCGTCATTGATGAAGACAAGCAATTTACATACCGGGAATTCGGCAAGCGGACGGACAAGCTTGCCATCGCCTTACATAACGCAGGAATCAAACCCGGAGACCACGTAGCGGTAATGCTGCCGAACACCCATTATATGCTCGAATGCTTTTATGGCATTTGCCAGCTGGGTGCGGTCATGGTTCCACTCAATTATCGCTTAGCAGCAAAAGATTTGGAATACATTTTAAATCACAGCGACGCAAAAATGCTGATTGTAGATGCAGAATTCGGGACACTCATCGAAGATCTCCAAGACTCTTTGCCGCTTGAAAAATACATCGTGGTGCATGTGGAAGGCTGCAAAACGTCGATTAGCGGCGAAGATTACGAAGCGTTTCTTGCCAATGTGGCAGAGGACGCAAAAGTGCCCGATGTGGAAATCGATGAAAACAAGATGCTGACATTAAACTACACGAGCGGGACGACATCCAATCCCAAAGGGGTCATGCTGACGCACCGCAGCAATTACATGAACGCCGCCAACTTCCTGCATCATTTAAACGTTATCCACGACGACGTCTATTTGCATACTTTGCCAATGTTCCATGCCAACGGATGGGGCGGCATTTGGGCGGTGACCGCTGCAGGGGCGACGCATGTCTGCTTGCGCAAAGTCGACCCGCCGCGCATTTTGGAACTGTTTGATGAGCACAAAATCACACTGCTGTGCGGAGCGCCGACCGTCGTCAACATGCTGGTCAACGAACCAACAGCCAAAGACATCAAAATCACCACCAACCCGCGCATGGCAACGGCCGGAGCGCCTCCTGCAGCGGCCTTGATCGCACGGGCGCAGCACATTCTCGGACTAAACATGATGCACGTTTACGGCTTGACCGAAACGTCGCCGTTCATCTTATACTGCGAATGGAAAAAAGAGTTTGATTCAATGTCACCGGAAGAACAAGCGACCATCAAAGCACGCCAAGGCATTGAGTTGGCATTCAACGGCGAAACAAAAGTCATCAACCAGGAAGACGGAAAAGAAGTGGCGTGGGACGGAAAAGAACTTGGCGAAATCGTCACACGCGGCAATGTCGTCATGTCAGGCTATTACAAAGACCCGGAAAAAACAGCGGAAGCAATCAAAGACGGCTGGTTTTATACCGGCGATTTGGCTGTCACGTACCCCGATGGCTATATCGAAATCCAGGACCGCATCAAAGACATGATCATCTCCGGCGGCGAAAACATTTCCTCGACGGAAATTGAAGGCGTCTTGTACAAGCATCCCGACGTCATGGAAGTTGCCGTCATTGCGGTTCCGGACGAGAAGTGGGGGGAAGTGCCAAAAGCGATCATCGTCTTGCAGCCGGGTGCGAAAGCCACCGAGCAAGACATCATCGACTATACCCGCTCCAACATGGCGCATTTCAAAGCACCGAAATCGGTCGAGTTCGTCGAAGGGCTTCCTAAGACGGCCACCGGCAAGCTGCAGAAATTCCGGCTGCGTGAAATGTACTGGAGCGGCGTGAAGAAAGTGAATTAAGAGCTGAAATCAAATTGTAATTTGGTCTTAAAAGTAAAAAAGAACGACTGTCACGTGTTTTGGCACGGTTACGGTCGTTCTTTTTGCTGTTTTTTTTCATGTAAGGTTCAACGCAATAAAAAAACGCACCGGAACTTCCCAGTGCGCGCGTCCTTCAATTATTCCACTTCTTTAAAGCCTTGGCTTTCCAGCAATTCTTCCGACTTTTCCAAACTGATGCCTTGGTCTTTCGCACCTTCGCTAAAACTCATTCCTGGCAAGCCTTCGATGTCATCGATATTGACGACTTCGTAATCGATGGCTAAGGTTTCAATGGCTTTTGTATCTTCGTATTCTAATTTGTGAGTGACGCCATCAATGTTTTGAAATTGGCTGACCATGGGGTCTAATAGTTGCTGCGCCTGCTCTTTGGATTCAATGCCAGCTAATTCATATTGAATGACATTTTCAGTTGTCTGTTTGGTGACTTTATCGCCTTTGGCGGTGTACACCATGGTGGTCAACACGCCATCCTTATCCAATTCGAACGTTTTAGTTGATTCACTTCCTCCGCTGCACGCTGTTAACAATACAGCCAAAACCAAAATCGCGAAAAACCTATTAATTTCTTCATACCCAATCTCCCTTTGTGTAAAAATTTTGATATTTTTAAAAATTATAACATTTTATTAACTATACCTCTAAATTGGATAAAATAAACAGTCGATAATAATGGTGTTACTTTTTTTGAACCTTTTTGTTAGTTAAGATTATTTCCTTATTGAAACGAAGAAAAAGCTCCGTAATGCTACATCTGGAATTAGCTTTACGACTCTAGTCGAAAATAGCTAAACACATTACTAAAAATCTGATAGATTTTTCCTTCTAAAAAGGTTAATAAATAACATATACTTTGAAAATACTTGTAAAAGAATAAACTTTACGTGAAACTGATCTCTAAAAAGTTTCTCTTATAACTGCTTTGCTGTTAATCAACTAACCGTTTCTCCAGCTGCAGCCGACATCGGCGAAAGCCCGCAATTTTTAATTAAAATAAGAGGACAATTGCCTTAATAGCCATCGGTTTGTTCAACGCAGTAAGCATCACGCTTACCGAAAAAGGCTTTTACGGCATCTCGCTTGTGCTGAGCTTGTTCGCCGTTGTTACTGTGCAGAAGAACGTCCGTGACACGGAAAAAGCAAATCGCGATAACTGAAATAAACAAAAGAAACGCCAAACTGGATTATTCGTTTGGCGTTTTTTGCATAAGTTTTTCTATATTGTTATTTTAAAAAACGCTGCAAAAACAGGAAATTAAGCTGAAAGAAGAAATAGGGAAACAGAATGTTTGATTTTGAGTGGTTTGACACAGGGAATTGGCTTGGGATATTATCGATAATTTTGCTTAGAATTAGCATGTATTTCAAGTTCGCTTTTTTAGAGCATTTGAAAAACGGCGAGGCTCGCTTAAGAAAATAAAGCAAACTAGATGCACTTGTCTGTATTGCAGGGGCTTTGCTGATTCCGGCCATTTACAATCTTTTTCTCCAAAGTGAGAGAATGAAATGAAAAGCAGATGAACTGAATGGCAGAACGTCGAATAAACGTTTTTCTGTTCGAAAAACTCCTCTTAAGATTGAAAACGTTCGTAAAGTGTTTTGACACATTTACGAACGTTCATTTAGCCGTTTTTTTGCTGTTTTTGAAGCGTTCGTAAAAGTGTACTTTTACGAACGCTTTGAAAAGAATAATGGAACGTATAAAAGGGGAAAAAGGGAAATTCGACGAATCACTTTTTTAAGGAAGTAGACTGGTTGTTAAAGAAGATAACTGGGAGTGAGAACAGTGATTCGTTTTGATCGATATGAAAGACCGGATGTATTTAAGATTCACAGAAGGAGAGCTGGATATGAATTTAGCGGCATTGGAAAAACATCTTCCAGATGATAAAATAACAAGCCGAATGGATACTTTGGCGATGGCTTTAAGAAAACAAAAATTCGAAAGAAGGTAATAAAAAAGGGATTTTAACTATATCCAATTTTTCCATTGAGCTCATATAGAAGCGATCAAGATGTTTAAAGAAAAACAATCGGCTAACCATATAAAATGGATTTAGATAGTACCCATAGTTTTTTTCATTAAATAATTGGTAATAAATAGAAAAAACATTTCAATAATGGAATAGAATTGAAACAGGACTGTAATATGATTTTGGTTTCGGGCTGTTATACTAGTGAAGGAGAAAAATAAGAAAAAATTTATTTTTTTGTAACATATTTATATTATTTATCTAAAAATATAGCAGGAATACATAAAAATTATAGTTAGAAATGTATAAGATTCAAATAAGAAATGATTGTAGGATTGGAAGGGGAACAAGCATTTGAAAGCGAAATGGATGGTCACTGGTATATCGTCAGTATTAGCTTTATCAATTTTGGTACCAACAGCTAGTGCAGATAAATTAAGCGAGCTTGAACAAAAAAAGCAGGAAGCACAGCAACAACAAAACCAGTTAAACTCTGGAATTAACGATAAATCCCAAAAAATCAGCAACAACGCTTCTAAATTAGAGAAGCTTGCTGCTAAAATTGATGAGTTGAACAAAAAGATCGGCGAAACGGAAGCGAAAATTTCCAGTGTCCAAGCTGAAATTGACCAAACAAAAACAGAAATCGATGAGTTGAAAAAATCGATTGAAGAATTGGAACGCAAAATTGCAGAACGCGAAGAATTGTTGAAAGAACGTGCACGCGCTATTCAATTGAGCGGCGGTTCTGTTGATTACGTGGACGTACTTCTTGGAGCGAACAGCTTTATCGATTTTATCGACCGTTTTTCTGCAGTGAATACGTTGATCGATGCTGACCGCGAAATCATGCGCGAACAAGCAGCCGACAAAAAATTGCTGGCTGAACAAAAAGCTCAAGTGGAAGAAAAGCTTGCTAAACAAGAAGAACGCCGTGCTGAATTGGTCACATTGAAATCTTCACTTGATGGCCAGAAGAAAGAACAAGCCGGCCTGGTGAAACAATTAAAAGCTGAACAAAACCGTTTGTCAAAAGAAAAATCAAACTTAGAAGGCGAACTTGATGAAACATTGATTCTAAGCGCCGAACTGGAAAAAGAAATTGTAAAAGAACAAGCTCGCCTTTTTGAAATTGCACGCAAAGCGGAAGAAGAACACCAACGCAAACTAGCAGCTGAAAAAGCGGCAGCCGAAAAAGCAGCCTCTGAAAGAGCGGCGGCTGAAAAAGCGGCAGCACAAGAAGCAGCGAAAGTAAAAAGCAGCGCGAAATCATCAAGTACTAAAAAAGCGGAAAGCACTTATAAAGCTCCGACACCAGAACCAACACCAGAACCTAAAGTAAGTTCTGGCTTCATCAATCCAGCTCCGGGCAGATTGACATCGAACTTTGGTGGACGCAATATCGGAGCAGGAAATGAAAACCATCGCGGTGTAGACGTAGCTGTCGGCACGGGCACATCCGTTTCAGCTTCTGCTTCTGGACAAGTATCTTACGCAGGCCCCGGAGGGACATACGGCAACGTCGTCATGATCACGCATTCGATGAACGGCCAATTGTATACAACTGTTTATGCACACTTGAGCCGAATCGATGTATCAGTTGGTCAATCCGTATCTCAAGGCCAGCAAATTGCAGCTTCAGGAAATACCGGGCGTTCTACTGGTCCTCACCTTCACTTTGAAATCCATATTGGGCCATGGAACAGCGCGCGTTCCAATGCAGTAAATCCCTTAAATTACCTTTAAGGTTTGCAAAAAATTAAACTCTTTATGAATTGACCAAAAAAGTTAGACAAAAATAAGTTACTTATTAGTCATGAGTCCGGTATTCCACTGGACTCATGTTTTTTAATTTAGCCTTCACCTGTTTGGGGTAATTTAAACTTTGTTGTCATCAAGTTCTTCAGTAAAGTGCCTACGCTTACGAAGTCCTATAGATAAATAAAATAATTCGGATCTTTAAAATGCTTAAAAAGTTTTCCATTACTGCGTTGCCGTTGCATAAGCTATTCAGGCTTTCTATGCTTTTCTTGGAATAGAGGGAAAAAAGAAGAGCGAGCACGAACTGAACTTTGGCATGCAAAGAGGAATCTATATAATGTCATTAAAAAACTTCAAACGTATTCATATAGATTTGGGAAAAAGAAGGAAGATGCTTAAAAAATCGGGTGGTATTGGTTAGAGATTTTAGGGGACATCTTGAAGTCTTCTCTGTTAGAAAGCGGGTGAAATTCACACGAAAAAGAGAACTGCTCACAACGAGCAGTTCCCATTCTTTTCTATAGAAACATCTTGGAAAGTTGCTTTATCTAACTTTCTTATAGAAAGATTTAGCTACAATTTCAGTATTGCAATTCCTTACATAATCGCAAACCTAGTAAAAAGCTTCAAGGTTATTAGCCGACAAACGCTTTAGTGGCTTACTTTTTAGAAGATCTTCTTTCATGAGAGTTTTTATAGGGCAACGGCAAAATGGAATTAAATTTTTCGGATTCGGAAGCAAAAGAAGGCGAACAATCCAACTGCCACTATTAAAAGATAGTGAGAATTTGAAAAGACTTTTTCTATCATCGAACTTGTATGCTCTGCAGCGACAGCCTGTTTACCTTTGCTGTCGTCGACCAGCTGCAGTTGATTCGAAAAGAGGAGAGTCCCTTCCGAATCGGTGATTTCCAGCTTGCCACCTTGTTGGACCTGCATGCTCGGCTGTTCACCGATGGGACGCGTATAAAAGAGTTCTCGTGAGGTACTGTATTCTAGTCCTCCGGCTGCAAAACGAGTTCCTTCATCGATGCTGGAAGTTGCAAAACTCCCAAATCCATAATCCAGCAGTTTGATGGTATCGCTGTAGGCGGCTGATTCTGAATTCCCTTTCAACGTTACGACAATTAAGCTGAGATTCTCCCTTTCAGCAGTTGTGACCAACGTGGTCCCTGCTTGTTCGACAAATCCGTTCTTGCCACCGGTTACTCCTTCGTAAGGCATTTCCCTCATCAACTTATGGTGATTATAAAGGATCGTATCCCAAGTTTCTCCATCCCAAGGCAGTTCTTTTGTGCCGAATATGCCCATGAATTCTTCGTTCTTCATCGCGTATTTGGTTAGGATGGCTAAATCTTCCGCTGTTGTCACATGGTTTTTATCAAAAAGACCATGCGGATTTTCGAAGTTTGTGTTTTGTATGCCGACTGTGTCTTTCAAATAAGCATTGATATCCGCAGCAAAGAGCTCAACGCTCCCGCTTAAGTGCTCAGCAATTGCCACACCTGCATCGTTTCCCGAGTTTACAAGTAAGCCCTGCAAAAGTTTTTTTAACGGTACTTGTTCGCCTTCTTCTAGGTATACACGGGTTCCATCTGTAAGTCTTGCCTTGGTGCTAACGGTCACAACTTCGTTTAACTCTGCAGTTTCTATTGCATAGATTGCAGTGGCAATCTTTGTGACGCTGGCAGGGTACATAGAGATTCGGGCATTTTTTTCGTAAAGGATTTCCCCGGAATTCGCTTCTATGACAATAGCTGCCTCACTGGAAAGGGAGGGAGTGGCTGTATTTAGTTTGCTGTAAACTTGGGAAACAAATATGGTATTGCTAATAACCAATGATATGACCACTATGATTAATTTTTTCATTGATACTCCTGGTTTACCCTTTTTAATTGATTTGATACAAACTCAATGGTCTCCCGATCAGAGCCTGTCGGTAATTCATAGGGCTGCTGGTATTTTTCATGTCCTTTTCCGGTAATAATAATCCAGTCGCCAGGCTTACTTTCAGTAATCGCCTTTTTTATGGCGAGTGTACGGTCTATAATAATCGTTCCTTTAGAATTTCCGTATTCTTCGTTCAGCTGCTGCAAGGCATCCGTCATTCCTTTTTCTGAAACGGTATTTAAGTCATCAAAGGTCAAAATGTAGCGATCACTCCATTCAGCAGCTACTGTCAGCATAATCTTCCTCTTGCTGGAATCCCGATCTCCGCGAAAGCCGAAAATATGAATAATTCTTTGGGCACCCTGCAGTCTTGCTGTTTTTAGACAGTACGAAATAGCGTCCGGAGTATGGGCGTAATCCACCACAACGGTTGAACCATTGGCTAGTTTAGAGACTTCAAACCGGCCTTCCACACCCTTGAACCGATAAGTGGAATGGATAAGGGTTTCAGAGGAAATGTCTAGTAATCTTGAGGTGGCATATGCCATCAGTGTATTGTACAAATTGTGAATGCCGTTCATTGGATAAAAAATTGTACGGATTTCACCGTTGTCTTCAATGATAGCAAGCGAATTTTGTGAGTCGACTTGTTGAATGCGGAAGTTACATTCAACGGATTCCCCAATCGTATAAACTGATTTCCCTTCACTTTTCAGGATATCTGCGAGTTTCTGTCCCCAAAAATTAGCCACATTCACGATAGACTTTCCATTAATTTTCAATTGTTTAAACATCAGCAGCTTAGCCTGAAAGTAGTCCTCCATGGTGTCATGGTAATCCAGGTGTTCATGATGAAGATTGGTGAACAAACAGTAATCCAATTCTATGCCCTCTAAACGGTATTGGGATAACCCGTGGGATGAAACTTCCATTATGACGACTTCATCCCTGCTAAGGGATAACAGTTTGTGCAAAGCAAGAGAGCTGGGTGTGGTGTTGGCACTTTTCAACTTTTGGCCGTTTATGATGTTTTGTATAGTGCCAATGACTGAACACGTTTTCCCGCTGCTCTCCAATAAATGCTGCAGCATATAGCTGGTCGTCGTTTTTCCATTCGTTCCTGTGATGCCGATAACCACTTTCTGGCTGGAAGGATTGCCATAAAAGTTTCTGGCAATCCTTCCAAGCGCTTTCCGGCTATTCTGCACTTGGAGATAAGGGACGGACAATCCGGTTACCGGCTTTTCCCCGATAACAATCGCCGCTCCTTTTTCAATTGCCTGTTCAATATACTGATGGCCGTCACTTTCAAAGCCTGTAATCGCAACAAATGCATACCCTTTGCCGACATCCTTTGAGTTATCGGCAATACCCTCAATGTCCAACTCGGAAATTTGGGGGTCTAATCTAGTTTTTGTATCAAGTTCATATAACAGCTGGCTAATTTTCATTCTATCGTTAACCTCTCCGAAACAATTTAATCCGTTTTATTCTACACAAAGAATGTTGAGAAATTGTGCAGAAGTTTGACTGAGGGGTATGCCGGAGAAACTTTACTTTCTTGTAATGCAAAGTTTCTGTCTAAAGTTTTGGGAAGGGCGGAGGGCTATATCTAAAAAACAGCCATATTTCACAGTCAGGTAGGGGCTTTGAGGAGGGTAAACCATATGCAGAACACCTAGATGCCGATTCAAATAAAAAACCCAAAATCTTGTAGACAAGATCTCGGATTCTTCACTAATTATTCAGCTGTCAATTCGCTTTCCGTTACCCATTTATGATTTTTCATTTCATCTCCTCCAGTAGTCGGAGTGAAATCAACCATGTAGACCGTTGTGTCTTCAGCAGCGTCAATGGTGGCCTTTGCGCCATTCATGCCTTCCATGTGGTCTGCAGCAATGGTGACTTCTGCCCCTGGTTCTAGAGGTTCTTCACCGGCATTTTCAAGTTCTTCATGGATTACCCACTTGTGGTTCGTCACTTTTTCACCGCCGGTGGTAGGCGTAAACGAAACAGCGTAGACAGTTGTATCAAAGGCCCCTGAAATCGTGGCTTCAGCGCCGTCCATGCCGTCCATGTGATCGGCTTGGATGACGGCTTTACTGCCAACTGTAAAGGTTGGGTTTTCAGCCGTTTTCAATCCTTCTGGAATTTCTCCGGAACTGGAGTGGTTCATGCTTGAATGGGCAGAATTGTCTTTCGTTTCCGGGTTTGTCTGCATTTCCATCTCTCCGTGGGAAGAAGGTGTGCTTTCTTCCCCACTCGTGCATGCCGCCAAAGAAAAAGCCGTAAGGGCTACCATGGTACCCATCATAAATTTATTTTTCTTCATCTTTATCCCTCTTTCTTTGTCTTCTCTGTCTACTTTACCCACTAGGTATGCAAATAGTGTGCAGAAGTAATGACAATTTCTTATATACTGGTCATAGCAAACATTTAGTAATAGAATTGCATAAATACAGCAGATGAGTTGCATAGTGATTGCTAAACAATAAAATGAAAAGCCAGAATACAAGAGAGGAAAAGAAGAGTCTGCACAGAAAATCGATAACTTTCCGCTAAACTGGTTTTAAGAGTTTAGGCAGAATGATGATTCGCATACAAATGGAGGCAAAAAAGATGAACAAAAATAGATTAATGATGATGGTTTTAGCAGGATTCTTGTTGGCTGGATGCAGCAGCCAGGCAACAGAACCTTTTGAAGTACCATTTGACGAGGAATTAAGTCATGTACACGGAATGGGCTATGCTGGAAACAATGAAGGAATATATTTTGCTTCCCATAGCGGATTGAAGATTTACCGCGACGGAAAGTGGTTGGAGACAGCTGATAATTTTCATGATTACATGGGATTTAGTGCCATAGATAAAGGATTTTACACCTCAGGTCATCCGAGTGCCGATTCGGATTTGCCAAATCCGTTAGGGATACAGCGCAGCCTTGATGGGGGAGAATCATTGGAAAATATTGCATTTCAAGGGGAAACGGACTTTCATGTAATGGCAGTCGGGTATAACAGTCACAACATCATTTTGTTGAACCCCGAAAAAAATTCGCTGTTGGATGCCGGGTTTTATAAGAAAGATGGGAAAGGCGGTTCCTGGGAAAGCGTGATGGCTAGCGGATTGGAAGGGGAAGTTTCTGCACTGGCTATTCATCCGATGGATTCCAATTTTGTCGCAGCTGCAACGACAACGGGGAGTTACCTATCAAAAGATGCGGGGGAAAGTTTTCACGTTGTGACAGAGGAAGATGAAAGTGGAACAGCTGTATTTTTTAACGAAGATAGTTTGTATTTCGCGGGTTATGGTACAGCCCCAACATTCAAAAAGTACAACCTGAAAGATGGAAGACAGAAAGAATTGGCTTTGCCGGAATTAAAACAGGACGGTATTGCGTTCATTGCTCAAAATCCGAAGGATACCAAGGAACTGGCCATCTTCTCGATTCAAGGGGTGGCCTACTTGTCAGAAAATAATGCAGAAACTTGGGTGAAGCTTTCAAAGTAATGAAAAAGAAGGTTAAAGCTTCTTAAAAAACTGACGACCTCGGTTCATTCTTTTATATAGAAGGAATAGGACGGCGAATGGTCATAAAGAGGAAGAGTATGTTCAATAAACTTTCATTAAAGATTGGGTTGCTATTTTTTGTTTTTATCCTTATCATTGAATCCTTTTTGTTTCTTACCTTGTATTTTTCATTTGTAGAGGAACGAGTGGATGAAGTGGTGGCCAATTTGTTGGCCAGAGGAAACACTCACAGCGAGGTATTGGAAGACAGCTTTGATCAAACCACATTAAGTCATGTCGGAATGATGGAATCAGCTTCCGCCTTTATCGTCATTATAACGGACGAAGCTGGAAACCGACTGGTGAATTCCGATTCAATCGAGTCAGAGATGGAGGAAGTCCTGATTCACACTGATTTTGAAACAGTCTTAACAGATGGAAAAGTAGTTGAAGAGAAATGGAATGAGAAAAAGTACATTGCAACGGATAGCCCCATTACCATCAATGGAGAACATCAGGGACATGTTTTCATGTTTGCGGAGACAAACAACATAAAGAAGATGGTTGATCATCTCAGAAATCAGTTCCTGGCAGTCGGTCTAATTGCAATTTTTCTAACCATCGCGACCATCTTGGTATTGTCGCGGTTGATTACCTTGCCTTTGATCCGGATGAAAGAAGCGACTGAACAATTGAGTAAAGGAAACAACCAGGTCAAGCTCAATATCGACCGGAATGACGAGCTTGGTGAGTTAGCGAATGCCATCACCACTTTATCAAATAACCTGGACCACTTGAAAAATGCTCGCAATGAATTTTTAGCTAGCATTTCCCATGAGCTACGGACACCGTTGACCTATATCAAAGGGTACGCAGAGGTTCTAAGCCGACCGGGAATCTCAAATGAAGAAAAAAACGAATACATCGCCATCATTCAGGAAGAGACCGCCCATTTAACGGCCTTAATCAAGCAATTGTTCGAGTTGGCCCTGCACGACAAAAACCAGTTTTTGATTAATCAGGAATTAGTCCCGCTGAGTCGACTGCTTTCATCGGTAAGCGGTTTGGTGCGCCCATCCTTTGACGAAAAACGCATTGGCTTATCTGTTGATTGCGAAGCGGATATTGTTGCTTTTATTGACCGGGAGCGTTTTCAGCAAGTATTGCTGAACGTGCTGGATAACGCCAAAAAACATTCTGCTGAAGGTTCGCAGGTCCGCATTCAATGCCAGCAGGATCAAGGAACGATTGCGATCCGCATCGTGGATGAAGGGGAAGGCATTCCCTCTGAAGACCTTCCCTATGTTTTTGAGCGGCTCTACCGGGTGGATAAATCCAGATCCAGGCTAAGTGGTGGAAGCGGGCTGGGATTATCCATAGCCAAGGAAATTGTCGAATCGCACGGAGGTTCCATCTCTGTAATAAGTGAACATGGAAAAGGGACTGCTGTCCTGATTGAATTGGAAAGAGTGGATAACTATGCAGAAAGTGCTCTTGGTCGATGATGAACAACGAATGTTAGATTTGATAGCGCTATATTTGAAGCCACATAATTACTTCTGTAAAAAGGCCGTCAGTGCACTTGAAGCCCTGGCATTTTTAGAAATGGAATCCTTTGATATTATCTTATTGGATATCATGATGCCGGAAATGGATGGATGGGAGCTGTGCCATGAAATTCGGAAGTTTTCCGATGTGCCGATTATCATGCTGACGGCGCGCGAACAGCAGGAAGACATCATTAAGGGGTTGAAATTGGGAGCGGACGATTACATCACAAAACCCTTTCACGAGGAAGAACTGTTGGCCCGAATGGGGGCGCTGCTTCGCAGAATGTCCCCTAAGAACGTCATTAAGGTGAATGGATTACTCTGGGACGAGGACCGTTTCGAATTTACCTACAACAGGCAATCCATCAAACTGACGCCGAAAGAATTTCTGATGATGGGGCATCTGCTGAAAAACCCGAATAAAGTGTTCAGCAGAGAACAGTTGATTCAATTGATCTGGGGGTTTGATTCCGAGACAGAAGGCAGGACCATTGATTCCCATGTCCGGAATGTCCGGGAAAAAATCCGGCAAGTCGGTTTCCCGGTAGATGACCACTTTATTACGGTTTGGGGCATCGGCTACAAATGGATCAACGGAATTGAATAACGGAATCCCACTTCCAAAAAAATAACCTGTTGGTAAGTTTCTTTTTCCAGCAGGACATTTGTATGGAATCAAGCGATGTTCCGGCAAGCTTCCGCGCAACGTTTGCAGTGTTCATGATGTTCGGCATGCTTGGCGCATTCATTTCCGCATGCTTCACAGATTTTTGCGCAGACATTAGCAAGTTCAGCAACAAATGGAGAGTTCCGGGTAATTGCCTGTTCTAAAAATACGCAGATAGCTGCACATTCTCGGTCTAAACGGATGCACTGCACCATCATCTTCCTGCAGACAAGCGTCAAAACAATGATTACATTCCGCTGCGCAATCGTGAAAAATTTTAATAAGTTCTTGATGTTGTTCATGTGCCATTTTAAAAACCTCCATTTTTATAGTTTAATTCATTAGTAAGACTTCCCGGTGCTCTTCCGTTTAAACAGAAATGAGCAAAGTCCATAGAAACTGCACAATTCCAACAGACTTGGCTACTTATTGTCTTCTCGATAATTTCTCGATATTTTGTTTCTTTAATAGGAAGATACCAACCTGAAATCAGTTAATGAAAAAGCTGACCAAAGTCAGCGTCATATACACTCGCATTCCACTGAGCAGGAGGTTCATCCGTCAGAACCGCATTACCCCAAATCAACGATGTTGGAAAAGAACATGCACCCGGAAAAAATAGGAAGTGACTATTAAGGACATCAGAGCTACCAGGGCCATCAACGTACCGGAAGCTGGTACAGCATCTATGGTGTGCGACGGGCTATAACATTTTTGCAACCCCATTAGCCGCAGGTGTTCTGGTGCCTTGGGGAATTGTCGTGAGCCCTGCAATCAGCGTGGTATTCATGAGCCTGAGTACGATTATCGTCGCGATTAATGCAAAACTATTGAAGGCATAAATAAAAAAGGGGAAGAAAAGCGATTCCTTTAGTAAATAAACATACCGTTAATTGGTTGTTGATTTAAGTATTTTAAATTGAAAGGCATAAGCCTCCTCAACAACGGTTGAACCAAGAAGCCGAAAAACAATGAAAGGCAAAAGGTAGTCTGCATTATGGTTTTAAAAAATCCCCAAAAGGCGAAAGCTAAAAAGAAGAAAACGAAAAAACTAAATTCATTGAACTTGGCCATCGCATTGTTGCTGTTGTGGCTACTGGCAGTTCTGACAGCAGGTTTCTTCTATATAAATAAGGAGTCCAAAGAAAACATGGGACAGATTCAGGAGGATGCTGCATCTTCTGCTGAAAAAGAGACGGACAAAGTGTATTTTAAACTTCTAGCACCATCCAATACAGCTTCCGATTCTTCAGCCAATGCTGACTTGAAAGCGAGCCAGGAGGATGCCAGCAGGGATGAATTTCAGCCCCCAATGGAAACTCTGTTCCGGGATAGGGAGCTGACAATCGAGAAGATTGAATCACTCTTTAAGAACTGGAAATCCCCAAAAGAAATGGAGCCGATGCATTCCACTTTTGGAAAAGAAGTCGTCTACGTCTATCATTCCCATAGTAGAGAAGCGTTTTTGCCCTATTTGAAAGGCGCAGAGAAACCGGAAGAAGCCTTTCATTCCAAGGGAAATATCACCTTAGTAGGCAAAATGATAGGAGAGTCCCTCGAAAGACGAGGAATGGAAACGACAGTCAACTCGTCTGATATTGTGGAAGAACTGGATGCCCGGGGACTGGACTATGGCAGCTCTTATTCTGTTTCTCGTGAACATGTGCAGGCTGCCCAAAAAGAAAACAGCGAACTGGACATCTTCCTGGATATTCATCGGGATTCTCTTAGGAAGACATCCACCACCGCTTCTGTTAACGGAAAAGACTATGCACAACTCTTGTTTGTGGTCGGAACTGGCCATCAGAATTTCAAGAAGAATCTAGCATTCTCAGAAGGGCTGCACCAACAGCTCAATGTCAGCTTTCCAGGCATATCAAAGGGAATATTGGAAAAAAGCAGCGCAAAAGGAAATGGGATTTACAATCAGGACCTTTCTGCAAACTCCGTCATTGTGGAAATCGGCGGGGTGGACAGTACGGTAGAGGAACTAAATCGGACCGTGGAAGCGTTAGCTGACGTGTTAAGCGACAATTACTGGCATGGTGAGAAGTAGGTTTTTATAGCCTAATTTCCATATAGGAAGAAGCAATAGAATTTCCTTCTAATCTTGTATACCGATACTCAAATTTTTTTACTAAAAAAGGGAGACTCTTTATGAGACAATCAATGTCCTTTATAGAACCGGAAATCATGAAAGACGCACGGAACTTTTTTATCAATGACAAGAAGGACTTAGTAGGAAGCGGAGAAAAGTTTATGAGGTATTTCTTGGAGAATTGCACTCCAGAAGGAATCCTGTTCAAAACTATGAAAGAGATAACGGCCGAGCTGGATCTTTCCTATCTGGAGCTGGTGGATATTTTGCGGATTTTAAAAAATCGGCAAATTATTTATCGGCGAAATGGCATTATCGGATTGTGGAAATACTGAATCCGAGAGTGTCCAGTGATATTTAGCTGCTACACGCAAGGAAATCAGACGAGAAATTAATTTAATTTTACTAAGAGGAAGATGCTCACTAGCGAGTATCTTCCTCTTATGTGTATTTAGGCAATACGCCAGCCCGGTTTCTTAAAAAGCAAATGTGCAAAATGCTGTGCTCAAAGAGGTATGATTTTTCATTCGAAAACAATAAAATAATCTCTTTACATACTATCGGGGGGTATCTTATAGTGGGCTTATAAAGTCAATAGATCAGATAAAATCACGAAGGTATCTTCGAAATGTTCGAACCGCAGTTTCATTTGCAAAAGCACGAACTGCTAATAAATAAAAATCAGCACAGCTTGTCCTTCGAGTCGTAGAAAGAAGATGGAGAAATAAAAAGGAAGGATGGTTTTTAGAAAAAGAAGTTCGGTGCCAACGGCATGTCTTATAAACATTTTGCAATAACTGGAGCAGAAAGACCGAGACAGTCTGCAGAATGATTGAGCAGCCCTTTCTGCAGCCCAACATACTATCCTATAAATCAAGGAAGGGAGGAAAAAGAGCGTGGAGAACAAAGAGAAAATAAAAATTGTTGTTAATGGCGGCATTGGATACGGGGCAAAACTTACTTCCAGACAACTTGTAACCATTGCAAAGTATATGGATGAGGACGAGGAACTGGAGCTGACGACCTTCCAGCGGGGGGCAGCAATGACGTTCAGTTCCGTGTCGGTCGTCTTGAATGCGCTGCGGCTGCAACGAGTGAAATTGGAAAAGTAAAGATTTATATAGAAAGAAATCATAAAAGGATGGCCTAAAGCGAAGTTGCATTGCTTTCGGCCTTTTCTTTCAAATTGATGAAAATAAGGGAGAAACGGCTCAAGGAATACTAAGTGAAACTAAGGATTTAACGAAATTTCATGTTCGATATTCTAAATATCATTTTGTTCTTCATGATGTTTGAAGTCAGTATTGTCGTCTCCAGCTGGATCTTAAAACGTTCAAACAAAGAACGGGCAGAACGGCGATAGAGGGATGAATGAATCCAAAGGTTATTCTCGTCACTAAGAATGTAAATGGGATTGAGTGGCATAAAGAAGTAACTAGTTTGAAGGAGGCGTTCTTAATGGCAAAACATGAGAAAGATCATCACCACGAACAGGTAGATCACAGTAAGATAGATCACTCCAAACATGTTGGACATATCTATCATAAAGCGCAAGTAGAAGAGGGCATTCATGATCACAGCAATGCTTCCGGGAACAATGATCACCAAGATTATGGTGATCCGGACACGCGGAAGAGCCATGACCACGAAGAACATGACCATCATCAGCACCATGGGAACTTCAAAGAAATTTTTCTGAAGTCTCTACCCTTGGGAATGATCATTTTGTTGTTGTCTCCAATGATGGACGTTAGGCTTCCCTTTCAATTCACCTTTCCATACTCGGACATTGTAGTCGCTGTGTTGGCAACCATCTTATTGGTTTACGGTGGAAAACCCTTCTTTCAAGGGGCAATCGCCGAATTCAAGCAAAAAGCTCCGGGCATGATGGCCCTTATTTCTTTGGGGATATCCGTTTCGTATTTGTATAGTATTTACGCAGTGCTGGCTCGCTATGCAATAGGCGAACACGTCATGGACTTTTTCTTTGAATTCGCTTCCTTGCTCTTGATTATGCTCCTTGGCCACTGGATTGAAATGAAAGCTGTCGGAGAAGCAGGAGACGCGCAAAAATCGCTCGCTGAATTAGTGCCGAAAGATGCGCATGTGGTATTGGAAGACGATTCGATCGAGACGCGTCCGGTAACCGAGTTGAAAGTCGGAGACCTTGTACGGGTTCAGGCTGGCGAAAATGTTCCTGCCGATGGCATCATTAAAAGAGGAGCCTCCCGGATCAATGAAGCCTTGCTGACGGGAGAATCTAAACCCGTCGAAAAAGGAGTCAGAGACAAAGTAATTGGCGGTTCCACGAACGGTGAAGGCATATTGTATCTTGAAGTGCAGAAAACCGGCGACCAATCGTTCCTTTCTCAAGTTCAAACCCTTATTGGCCAGGCTCAAAATCAGCCTTCAAGAGCTGAAAATTTAGCCCAAAAAGTAGCGGGCTGGCTATTTTATATCGCCATTGCGGCAGCCATCATCGCGTTTGGAGTTTGGTTGTATATAGCGGATTTCCAAACCGCTGTTCTCTTTACGGTCACGACGTTGGTTATCGCATGTCCGCACGCTCTAGGCCTTGCCATTCCTTTAGTTATTGCAAGAAGCACCAGTTTGGGTGCAAGCCGCGGACTGTTGGTGAAAGACCGGGAAGCATTGGAATTAGCAAGTAAGGCCAATGTGATGATACTGGATAAAACAGGCACATTGACAACGGGGGAATTTAAAGTATTGAGCATGGAAACACTGGATGGCCAACATACCGAAGCGGAAATAGGGGCCCTTATGGCAGGGATTGAAGGCGGTTCAAGCCACCCAATCGCCCAATCGATCGTCTATTACGCAGAGAAACAGGGGATTCGACCTGTCCGCTTTGATTCAATTGATGTTGTGTCGGGTGCCGGTGTGGAAGGAAATGCCAATGGCCGGAAATACGAATTGATCAGCCAAAAGGCACTTGGAAAAGATGTGGCGGTGGATGTTCCGAAAGGGGCCACATTAAGTATACTGGTTGAAGACGGAAAACCGATCGGTACGGTCGCATTAGGTGATGAATTAAAAGAAACGAGTAAAACTCTGATACAAGCATTGAAACATAACAATATACAACCGATTATGGCTACGGGTGACAATGAAACGGCTGCCAAAGGGGTGGCTGAGGAACTGGGCATAGAATACAGAGCCAATCAATCCCCGCAAGATAAATATGATCTAGTTGAATCACTGAAGAACCAAGGGAAAACAGTGATTATGGTCGGCGATGGCGTAAACGATGCCCCTTCCCTGGCGATGGCAGATGTCGGGGTTGCAGTTGGAGCCGGAACACAGGTAGCGATTGATTCCGCTGATGTAATATTGACGCAGTCAAATCCAGGAGATATTGCATCCTTTATCGAACTGGCCAACAAAACAACCAGCAAAATGAAACAAAACCTTATTTGGGGAGCCGGCTATAACTTTATTGCAATTCCCATAGCTGCCGGTGTTTTAGCCTCTATCGGTATTACGTTAGCGCCTGCAGTCGGTGCAGTTCTGATGTCCGTGTCTACGGTGATCGTTGCGGTCAACGCTATGGCATTAAGACTGAAGCATAAATCTGTTTAATACAATGTTTAATAGTCGCACATGAGAAATGGTGCCTCCCGAAGTTGAATTTTCTTTAACCTTGGGGGCACAGTTTTGTAAGAGACTATAGTCAATCAGAGGTATGAAGACCTTGTATAGTGAAACATAGTTTTAAAGTTTACATATGAGGGATTATCAGAAGTAATGGTTATTTTAATAGAAAAATCTAAAGGGGAAAGCAATGCTGATTAGCAATGCTTTCCCCTGTTGTCTGTATAAGTGTACTTTTACGAACGCTTTTATTTCCAGTACTTCCTACCTTCACTAGTTTTTATTGGCACACTACGCTTTAAACTAATGCTTAAGAAGTGGTACGGAAAGTCCAGCTTCGATCTATCACTAAGTCGTTTCTGTTGTTTCTGAAAGTATTTAGCGATATTCTTAAAGCGTAATATACCCCATGGGGTTTAAGTGGCGTGGAGGAGGCGAAGGCATGAAAGCTTTATGGAACGCTTTGTGACCGGTTCAACGAATTGCATTCCTGGCAGGAATGGCGTTTCTATTATTTACGCTTATAACGAAGCTTTACTAATCTAATTAAAGTGCTATATGTTTTATTCGGAAAAATGCGGGAATTTTACCAAAAGAACAGGTTCAAAAAAGAGAGGAGCAACAACATGTTTAATTACACGGTGGAAACTTCAAAAAGCAGAGACGAAGCGGTACAGGTTCTTGAAGAGAAGTTAAAGGAAGCAAAGTTTGGGGTCCTATGGAATTTTGATTTGACGGCCAAACTGCAGGAAAAAGGCGAGAGCTTTGATACGCCTTTTACGGTACTTGAAGTCTGCAATCCGCAGGAAGCGAACCGGGTCCTTTCGGAAGATTTAATGATCGGGTACTTTCTTCCCTGCAAAATTGTCGTGTATGAAGAAAACGGCATAACAAAAATCGGAATGCCGAAACCAAGTGCGTTGACTGAAATGGTTGAAAATGAGTCGATCAAAAAAATTGCAGTGGAAATCGAAGAGCGGTTGATTGGATGCATCGATAAGTCGGTGTAACAGCAGCCGGCTCAATTTTTTTCTGAAAGAGTATACCCCATGTGGTAATTAATCAATTCCTTAAAAGAAGATAAAGGATCATCCTTAACTCTGCAGTTCAAACCTTGTATCAGCAGATGCTACTGTATGATCCTTTATTTCCATCTGTCAGTTCAATTAGTTGATTATATACCCTCAAGGGTATATAATGGGTTTATGAGATTGATTCTTTAACTGGAGGCAAGAGAGTGATGGAATACGATAAACAAGTTCAGAACCGGTTAAAACGAATTGAAGGCCAGCTGAAAGGCGTTTTGCGGATGGTCGAAGAAAATGAAGATTGCCGGGATGTCGTCACCCAGTTATCAGCTGTGCGAAGTGCAGTGGATCGTGCCATCGGCGTGATAGTCAGCGAGAATCTGGAGCAATGTGTCCGGGAAAGCCTTGAAAAAGGGGAAAGTACAGACAAACTTGTAAAAGATGCAGTCAGCCTGCTTGTGAAAAGCCGATAAGAAAATTCGTCAAACTTAAGGGTTGACGAATTTTCATTTCGGATGTTAATATACCCCTGTAGGTATTTAATTTCTCTGTTGCTCAAGCCGGTGAATTTTTTATTTTTGACTTTTATATACCCCTATGGGTATATTATTGGAGGAACGAAACAGATGGAACAGAAAAAGACAACAAACATCATCTTATTCAGCGGGGATTACGACAAAGCGATGGCAGCTTACATCATTGCCAACGGAGCAGCGGCCTATGATCATGAAGTCACTATCTTCCATACGTTCTGGGGCTTGAATGCACTCCGAAAAGACAACCCGCCAGCAGTGAAGAAAACATTCCTGGAAAAGCAGTTTGCCAAGATGATGCCGCGAGGCGCAGATAAGATGGGCTTGTCCAATATGAATATGGGCGGCATGGGACCGAAAATGATCAAACAGGTCATCAACAAGCACAATGCGATGACGATGCCGCAGCTGATCGAAATGGCGCAGGAGCAGGAAATCAACCTTGTGGCGTGCACGATGACGATGGACCTTCTCGGGCTGAAGCAGGAAGAATTGCTGGAAGATGTCACTTACGCCGGTGTAGCCGCTTATCTTGCGGATGCAGAAGACGGCAACGTAAACTTGTTCATCTAATAGAAGGAAAAGAGGGGAAACATGGATACTTGGTTAATGATTCTAATCGGAGCTGTCATTGTCTTTATCGGTTACCGGGCTATGTCACCGGAAATCGTTGTGAAATCCATTTCCACTGACGATTTAAAACCTGAATTGAAGAAAAAAAATAAACAATTCATCGATGTTCGGACACCGGCGGAATTCAAGACGAACCGCATCAAGGAATTCAAGAACATTCCATTGAATGAATTGTCTGGACGCATTGGTGAACTCGATGCAACTAAAGAAACGTATGTTATCTGCCAAAGCGGCATGAGAAGCAGCAAAGCAGCTTCAATCTTGAAGAAAAAAGGATTCGACCACGTAATCAATGTCAGAGGCGGCATGGGAAGCTACCGTCCGTAATTTGGAGGAGGAAAAAAAGATGAATCGCATGACAACTCAGGAAGTACAAGAATACATCGAAAATAATAAAGACGCATCTCTTATTGATGTACGGGAAACAGAGGAAGTAAAGGTAGGAAAAATTCCTGGCGCCGTCAATATTCCACTAGGCCTTATCGAGTTTCGCTTACAGGACATCGATAAATCAAAAGAACACATTATGATATGCCGTTCCGGCAACCGCAGCGGTATGGCCGCCAATATCCTTGAAAATAACGGATATAATGTTATCAATATGGACGGCGGTATGCTGGATTGGGACGGACCGACTGAGTAAAAAATATTTTTTTAACTACAATTATACCCGTAGGGGTAACTAGGAGGAATTTGAATGATTCAAACAGATAAATTACTGGATGCAAAAGGGCTGGCATGTCCAATGCCGATCGTCCGCACGAAGAAAGCAATGACTGAGCTTGAGCCGGGCCAGGTGATTGAGGTACAGGCAACAGATAAAGGTTCTTTGGCTGATATTAAAGCCTGGGCGAAAAGCAGCGGCAACCAATACCTTGGCACGACTGAAGAAGGCGATGTGCTGAAGCATTATTTACGCAAAGCTGATCAGTCAGAAGAAAAAGAAGAAGTCCAATTTCCGCATACCGTGACAAATGCAGAATTAAAGGAACAAATGGACCGCGACGATGTAGTTGTACTCGATGTCCGTGAACCGGCAGAATATGCATTTGGCCATATTGAAGGTGCGGTTTCCATTCCGCTTGGCGAGTTGGAAAACCGTGTACAGGAATTAGATGCTGAAAAAGAAGTCATCGTCATTTGCCGAACCGGCAACCGCAGCGATTTCGCGGCCAAACAGTTGGCTGAAAAAGGCTTTAACCGCGTGAAAAATGCCGTCGAGGGTATGACCCAATGGAACGGCGCAACAAATCAAAACAACGCGTAAGCAACTTAAAAAAACAACTTAACTGGAGGAATACCAAATGGCTGGAAAAACAGCAATCATCGCATCAAATGGAACTTTATTCGATGCCTATAAAGTCTACAACATCGCCACGGCAGCAGCGGCAAGCGATCACGAGGTGGCCATCTTCTTTACGTTTGAAGGGCTGAACCTCATCAACAAGGAAGCATACGGCCAATTGGCGCTTCCGGAAGGCAAGGAAGCAATTGCCGAAGGATTCCAAAGAGGAAACGTACCGGCAATTCCGGAACTGGCGGAAATGGCGCAGGAACTTGGCGTCAAGTTCATCGGCTGCCAAATGACGATGGACTTATTCGGCCTTGAAAAAGAAGCTTTCGTGGACGGCATTGAAGTCGGCGGAGCGGTGACGTTCCTGGAATTCGCCAAAGACGCAGACGTCACGTTGACATTCTAATCTAAAAAATTTTAATTGAAAATATACGGGTGGAGGTATTCAAATTGACGATAAAAGCAATGACAGCAAAAGAAGTGGCACGAAAAGTGATCGACAACGAACCATTGTTTATTCTGGACGTTCGAAACGGCGATGCATTCGCCGATTGGAAAATCGAAGGCGGCAACATCCAGTATTTGAACACCCCTTATTTTGATTTATTGGACGGAGTCGAAGAAGTGGTTTCAGAACTTCCGAAAGACAGAGACATCCTGGTGGTTTGTGCGAAAGAAGGATCTTCTGTCATGGTGGCGGAAATGCTGGCGGAAGAAGGCGTCGATGTCACGTACCTTGAAGGCGGCATGAAAGCGTGGAGTGAACACCTGGAACCAGTGAAAGTCGGCGATTTGAAAAATGGTGGGGAGTTATACCAATTCGTTCGCATCGGAAAAGGATGCTTGTCGTATATGGCGATCTCAGACGGCGAAGCCGCCATTATCGATGCAACGCGCATGGCGGATATCTTCTTGGATTTCGCGCAGGAAAAAGGTGCAGTAATTAAGCACGTATTTGATACGCATTTGCACGCAGACCACATTTCCGGTGGTCGCAACATCGCGGAAGCCACAGGCGCAACGTATTACTTGCCGCCTGCAGATGCGGAAGAAGTCGTTTTTGATTATATTGAGTTGGTTAACGGATTGAACGTGACACTGGGCGGCGCTAAAATTGAAGCTCTCTATTCGCCAGGCCACACAATCGGTTCTACATCCTTCATCTTGGATGACCACTACTTGATGACAGGCGACATTTTGTTCATCGATTCCATCGGCCGACCAGACCTTGCCGGTCTGGCGGAAGACTGGGTGGGTGATTTGCGGGAATCTCTTTACACACGCTATCAGGAATTGGCAGACGATTTGATCGTGCTTCCAGCACATTTTATGATCATGGAAGAGCTGAACGAAGACGGCAGCGTCGCTAAAAAGTTGGCTGACCTGTTCAAGGAAAACCACGGATTGAACATCGAAGATGAACAGGAATTCCGCGACATGGTCACGAAGAACCTGCCGCCGCAGCCGAATGCTTATCAGGATATCCGCAAAACCAACATGGGCGCAATTACGCCTGACGAAGAAGTGCAGCGTGAAATGGAAATCGGGCCGAATCGTTGTGCGGTTCGGTAAGTAGTTACAATAAAAAAGTACTTTAAAAATCGCTTCGGCGTTAAGAGACAGCTGAGATATGAAGCAAAATAGTGAAGACTCCATGGGGAGCAGAAACGGAATTGACTTTCCAATTTGGTTTCGACGAAGTAACGAGATCCACTCGGATGAATAGCCCAGGTTAGCTCGACGCAGCTCTCCAGGAAAGCGAAACTGTTTTGCGGAATATCGACTATTAAATCAATTAAACAACATAAACCCAAAGGAGAGATTTTGATGAACTCAGATAAAGTATTAGACGCAAAAGGCTTGGCTTGTCCAATGCCGATCGTAAAAACACGCAAGGAAATGAAAGAAATGGAATCGGGCCAGGTATTGGAGATTCTTGCTACTGACAAAGGGGCAAAAGCTGACCTGACTGCCTGGGCAAAATCCGGCGGCCATGAACTGCTGGATTCCCAAGAGGATGGCGATGTCCTAAAGTTCTGGATCCAGAAAGGCTAAAGGCTGGAAAGGGCATCGAGCTGATGCCCTTTTTCCTTTTAGAAAGGTGGAACTGGGATGAGTCTAGATTTTATTATCACTATTTTCCTGATCGGTTTTATTGGTTCGTTTATCTCCGGCATGGTGGGCATCGGCGGTTCGATCATCAAGTATCCGATGCTCCTCTACATACCGGTGATGCTGGGCTATACAGCCTTCAGCGCCCATGAAGTATCCGGCATCAGCGCGATCCAGGTATTCTTTGCGACCATCGCGGGAGTCTGGGCCTACCGCGGCAGCGGCTATCTGAATAAAACGCTCATCGCTTATATGGGCGGAGCGATTCTTCTCGGAAGCTTTATCGGCGGCTACGGTTCGACGCTGATGTCAGAACAGGGCATTAACTTTGTCTATGCCATTTTGGCGACGATTGCGGTCATCATGATGTTCCTGCCGAAAAAAGACATCGACAATATTCCGGTCGATCAAGTAACGTTCAATAAATGGCTGGCTGCCGGGCTGGCGTTCATCGTCGGCATTGCGGCCGGCATCGTTGGTGCGGCCGGAGCTTTCATTTTGGTTCCGATTATGCTGGTGGTGTTGAAGATTCCGACGCGGATGACCATTGCGACGTCGCTTGCGATTACGTTCATTTCGTCCATCGGCTCGACAGCTGGCAAAATCATAACCGACCAGATTTTGTACGGGCCGGCAGCCATCATGGTCGTGGCAAGCATTTTGGCGGCACCGCTCGGGGCGAAACTGGGCCAGAAGATGAACACAAAATACCTCCAATGGATTTTATCGCTGTTGATTTTAGCGACAGCCATTAAAATCTGGATCGATATTTTGTAAGGTGTCCGACAAAAAAGGAGGCAGCCAAGCTGCCTCCTTTTTGCTTTGTCTTCAAGAGTAAAAACCACTGTAGATTTTTTCGGCTTTCCTTTTGAACTCTTCCATGTGAACAAACCTGGCTTCCCGCAAGATCTCTTTTCCATCAGCAAACAACACAAGGACTGGAACGGTGAAAATGGACAGGAAACCGGCCAGCTCGGGAATTTCCTCGGCATTTGCCAGCCTTGTTTGGATACGCGGAAAATCATGCATCGCTTCCTCCACCTGAGGAAGTAAACCGTGGCAGACACTTCAATGGGTTGTAAGGACATAGAGAAATTGCAGTCCAGGTTCTTCGCTAAAAGACTGAACTTCTTCCATTGAGGCAAGTTCTTTCATGTTCGATCCCTCCTGACTTCACCTTTTTCCTTTTATACCCGTTTGGGTGAAGGTAAAGCAAAAAGAAGGGGAAAAGAATTCTTCGGTTCTTTTCTATTGCTTCCTCTGCTTTTTCATAGTGAAGGTAATGAATGGATCGATCCATTGATAGGTAGCCTATATTAACTGGCTGTTTAGAAGGACTGAATTTAACCTCTTCATGCGGCCTAAGAAAAAAGCGATGGCATAATAATGAACTTCAACTGACCATTACATTAACTTTGGAGAAATGTTAGAGTGATTGAGTTTACATATCATGTGTTATCAGAAGAACTCGATATTCTAGCTGCACTATCCAAAAGGAAGGGCGTGCTAAGTCAGCACCGCCCTTCCTTTTGCTTCTACCTAGACAAGTCTACTTTTGAAAATGGCGAATTTTGAAAGTGGTTGATAAAATGGAATGCGATTTATTGGTTTATAACAACCAAAACGGTATCCTGACTTTGATCTTCGCAATTGCCCAACAGATAATCCACTCGTTTATCTGACTCCTCATTGCGCAGTTCTGTGCAAACCGTTTCTGTCACTTTTTCTGAACTATGTTTATCTTTAGACCTATCCACTCTAAAATGAATCACCTTGCCATCGTATTGTAAATTTCGGTAAATGGGATCACCCTCTGTCGTATAAGAGATAATATTTATATGATCCGGATCCTTTTCAGTGAAGTTCTCCAAAAACGAGTAGAAACGATCCACATTTTCTATCTCTAATGTCGCCGTCGTAATCGTATCTGCTGCTGGAAAAGAAGCATGATCGTTCTGACAACCAACGAGAACAAGGCAACTGAATAAAACTAACACCCAATGTTTCTTCATGTTAACGCGCTCCCTTTCGCAATCCAAAGATAGAACAGCAATTACAATTAGATAAAAAATCTTCTTATTTACGGCAGATAGTAGCAAAAGAATTTGTCTCGTTGCACTTCTGGGGCAATAACGGGCAGGGCATTTTTAGTCCATGAAATAGCAACTGCTCCAAATATACCAAATAATAGAAATGGAGTAACGCTATTTTAGACTATTCTTCTGGAAACCAAAATAAAAGATTGAGTTTAAATATGAGGGATTATCGGAAGACAAGAAATCCATAAACGAATTTCTTGTCTTTTTAGTTTGTAAAAGAGAACTTTTAAGAACGTTTTCCAATTTTACTGGCATATAAATCACTTTCTAGGACATCCAATAGATCTTTTTCTCATCTTTGTGTATCTGTCTCAACCCTGCTTTCTCTAATACTCGGATGGAAGCACTATTTTCAAGCGAACAAGTCGCTGTTATCTTCTGTACACCAGACTGCCTTAATCCCCAATAAACCATCGCCAAAGCCGCTTCTGTTGCATAACCGTTGCCTTGATAGCGAGGCAGAATGCTGTATCCTAAATTAATTTCTCCTTTTTCATTTGGTCCCGCTTTGTATCCAATATCCCCAATGACAGTCTGGTTCTCTTTATCAATAATCAAACCTTCCCACTTGTTTTCCTCAGGATACTGGCTAAACCGTTCAATTTTGTACGGGAAGAACTGTTTATAGACATCCATGGGATAGTCAACAGGCACATTGTAAGGAATCAGTTTTTCTAGTTTTTCCACACCTTCCAACAAGGCTTTTATCATTTCTGCTTCAAAAGTTATTACTAATAGTCTATCTGTTGTGATTTTCGGCATTTTGTTTCCTCCTGTTTGCTAAGGGATCTCTAACGAATCATAATGTAAAACTTTTTCACAAGCATTTTTAACATTAATCAGCAACTATTCAATTGCAAAATGCAAGGGAGGAAGAGCAGTGGAAATCAGCAAGGCTTTTCCTCTCTTGACTAGATAAGTGAAGTTATTTTCGCGCTTTAATGATCATCGTGGTTGGAAACTTTTGCGCTTTGTAAAGTGAATAATAGCGGTCGGATACTTCCGGTTCCGTGTTCTTCAGTTGGAGCGGCACGTCCGCCTCGACGACTTCTTCAATGGTAAAACCGGATTGAATCAATGTATTTAAGTATGTACTGAATTTACGCTGCGGAATAACGACCGGCGCATCTTCCCCTTTGAACTTCTCGTAGCGCGTCATGCCTTCTGCCTGATAAGAGCCTTTTAACAAAATGTAGCCATTTTCACTCTGCAGATGGGGATAAAGCGGATGGTCCCAACTGAACAGGAAATAGCCGCCGGGTTTTAAATAGGAATAGATCAAGTTGAACGTGCTTTCCAAATCGCTAGTCCATCCAATGGCGTAGATGGAGTAGACAATGTCAAAATAGTCTTTGGGAAGACCACTATCTTCTTCCATAGCCGCGCAGTTTAAATTCGCCTGCAGCCCATTTAAGGTTTTCTTCGCGGTGGCGATTTGCTTCTCAGCAAAATCGACGCCCCATAATTCTGCAGCTCCTTGTGCGTTCATATAAGCCAAGGAATGGCCGCTGCCACAGCCGATATCCAGCACCTTTTTATCTTGAATTGCTTCAAATAGGTGCAGTTCTTCGTCTGTTTGCGTAAAGGGGCCGAAGCTTGGCAAAGCATCAATGCCGTTAAAGTGGCCGGCAACCGTATTTTAACTTTGTTGATTCTGTGTTACTATTTCCGTCTTCATTTTTCAGCCTCCGTTCTCTAGTTAGATTCTCGAAAAAAAAGCGAAATCCTGCCAAGACCCGCTTTACTGCTTAAAAGGGAAAGAAGTTATTTCTTTCTTTTTGTCTGCAAGAACATACAAAATAAAAAATGAGACAGGCTAAAACAGTGGAAATTAATGTTAATATATATTTAGTGTAAAGATTTCAAAAAAGGCAGTAATCAAAAAAATTCCGGAAATGACTGGTTGTGAAATGAGGAAAGGAGTGGTCATTTGGGCATCAAAGAAATTATAGAATCAGTTTTAAAAACGGTGGATAGCAATAACGAACGGTTGTTAATTCTAGAGGACGGGGCAATTTTCAGAAGTACCAGCATGGCGAATCCCCCTGCCGAGGAAGTGGCCATTGCCGAACTTGAAAGACAGATTGGGTATCAGTTGCCACAGGACTATCGTTCCTTTCTGCTGGAATACAATGGAGGATGGATTTATCAATTCATTTCTGATTTAGGAAGCCAGGGCGGCGGAGGATTGAAAGTTTTTTCATTACCAGAACTAAAAGAGAGACTCGATTACATGGAAGTGTACCCTGGTTTCTTGCCAATTGGCATCGTTTATGACCATTACTTGGCCATCAGTCTGGAAGCGGTTGAGAAAGAAGACCCCAATTACCTTTACCGAATAGATAACGATGATGGGCCACAAACTTTGCCCCTTAACTTCCATCTGTTTTTGGATCGCTTTGTTGTGGCTCAAGGGGCTCCGTTCTGGGATTGGCCAATTTACAACGCGGCTAGCCGCTATTACTTGGAGGGCGATGAATAAACCATTCATAGGTACTTTTCAATCAGCAGGGACTAAAAGGTTTTCATATCATAACTTATCAGAAGTAGTAGCTATTCTTATAAGAAAAGTAAAGAGGAAAGGCGGTGCTGATAAGCACTGCCTTTCCTCTTTTTTATTTAGTGCACTTTTACGAACGCCAATATATCTCACCGAACATATTCTAATTATCAATCAATAAAGAATCGGTATAATTAAGGAAAGAAAATGATGAGCGAACAAAGGGGAGAGCAAATGTTTAATCAAAAAAGAATAAGAGATTACGGGATAGAAATTGGCCAATTCGAAACGGGGGTGCATAATGCGATCACAGATGTAGAAGGGGTATCCGTCGGGCATGTGACGCTTAGCGATAAAAACATGCAGACAGGAGTGACTGCCATTCTGCCACATCAGGGCAACATATTTAAAGAAAAACTGATTGCTTCCAGCCATGTATTCAATGGGTTTGGCAAAACGATGGGGACGATCCAACTGAACGAATTAGGTGCTTTAGAGACGCCTATTCTTTTAACGAATACCTTAAGTGCCGGGTTGGCTTCAGATGCCTTGATTGATTACATGCTTGAACAAAACCCGGAAATTGGACGCACGACCGGAACGGTGAATCCGGTGGTCGGTGAATGCAATGACATGTTCCTAAATGATGTGCGGGCAAAGTTTGTGAAACCGGAACACGTTCTTCAAGCGCTGGAGAATACATCGGATGAATTTAAAGAAGGAACAGTGGGCGCCGGGACCGGCATGCTTTGTTATTCACTAAAAGGTGGAATCGGATCAGCCTCTCGGCTTTTGGACATACATGCTGAGAAATACACCATCGGGGTGCTGGTATTGTCGAATTTCGGCATCTTAAGCGATTTGCTGGTGAAGGGCAAAGCGGTTGGCCAGGAATTGAAAGAAGCCCTACTCGAACCGTATAAAGAAGAGGACAAAGGATCCATCATTATTGTTATCGCCACCGATCTTCCTGTGTCTGAGAGGCAATTGAATCGGATCATCAAAAGATCCATAACCGGGTTATCTAGAACGGGTTCAATCATTACCAATGGAAGTGGCGAGGTCGTCATTGGATTTTCAACAGCCACCAAGATTCCGCATGAAAAGTCGGAACATCTTCTGAACATCCCTCAAATTCACGAAGAAGAAATGGATGTGGCTTTTCGAGCGGTCGGGGAAGCGACTGAAGAAGCGGTATTAAATTCACTTGTGACAGCAGAAGCCGTGATGGGCCGGGAAGGAAATGAAAGACCGGCTTTTAAGGATCTTATTCAGAAGTTTGATATTTCGCTTATGTGAATGTGACAAAAATGCAGTTAAGTTACTTGCGGATAAAAAAGGAGTGAGTCCATTGAGGGAAATGAAACGATCACTTACGGCGTCTCTTTTATTGCTTTTGTTTGTAGCTGGCTGTGCCGATGAAGCTACACAACCTATTAACCAGCCAGAAAGTGAAGTTGCAGTAGAGACCATTACGGACCCTGACACGGAACCTGTTATCGATACGGTTGGGAATCTAACGTCTGACATGGTAGTTTATGATTATCGATATGATGCGATGGATCGCGGAAATTACGAATACTATGCAAAAGAAGTCGTGATTAATACAAGCTACTACGAAGAAAATGAGTTAGCCAGAGGAGATGTCATCGCTTATAAAGAGATGCCTGATGACCGATTCAATTTGACGCGAATTATCGCCTTACCTGGAGAAAAAGTAAAAATCGAAAGCGGTCAAATCTATATCAACAAAAAACAGCTTGATGCGTTCTATGGAAGAGCTCATCGAGTAGGATTGGACCTGGAAGAACTTAAGAGCATGTTGAAAGAGGATAATTTTAGTCTCCTTCAATCAAAAGAAAATGTGGAGAGCAATATAAATGACTTTGAGAATAGGAATGTAACCGAGGTGACGGTACCTGTAGACCAGGTTTATGTAATCGGAGATGACTGGTTCAGAACAACAATCTCGGGTCCCTTGCCAAGAAAAAATATCGCAGGTAAGGTACTGGGATATAAAGCAGAAGAATAGTTTAACTAACAAATTCAAGATTTCGCGAATGCATATGACGCCCTTATTGATGTTCAACGAAGGCGTCTTATCATCACCGACTGTATTTATACTTCAAGACAGATTTATCTTTGTTTGACTGTAACTTATTAGCAATTAAGTTATTTTCAAATTCCAGTAAAAGCACTGGTTATATTGGTTATAAAAAACCGAAAAAATCAGTCGCAAATAATGAAATAAGAAAGATTAGTAGAAACACCAGTTGGCTGATTGTATAAATATAGGCATTGGGATTTTTCGCATATTTGTGTTCCATGGCTGCTCTTATGATTTCGGTGGAAAAGAGGAGTACTAACAACAAAAACCATGTTTCCAAAAAGAAATAGGGTTTTAAAGGTAGCCTTGTCACATTAACAAAATATCCTATTACCATCACAGCAATACCGAAAATTCGGATGCTCCAATCGATTTTCTTGTGTTTATCATTTATATGGTTATTAGAGAATGCTTTTGGTTTCTCTACTCCTAACCACTTTCGCATGATGGCATTAAATAAGGCCAGCATTACGAGGAAAATGGCAAGTATGAGAAGTAAAGCTAACAAAAAAGAGGATTCAACGCCATACATGAAATCGCCTCCAATATTGTTCGATTAGGTACAATAACTATACCGATCTGTTTCCAATAATGTTTCATTTTTACAAAAAAGAGGAATTCAAAGAAAACTTTATCATGGTTTCGAATGTAAGTTAATAAGAAGTAAGTTACATTAAGGCCCTGATTTAGTCAGCTTCACTAAAAAACCTATTAAAACTGTTTTCATAAAAAAAAGATACATTTAAAAATTGCACCAAAAGGGTGTAAAGCTCGAAGTATAAAAGAAGAAAGGTATAACTTTACCAGAAGTGGTACCTTATCTAAAAAAGGAAGGATAGAAGCTTTTGCTTGAGCCACTCTATCCTTCCTTTCTTTAGTAGTTTTTAATAAATAGTGGCCAAAAAGCGTGATTATGCCATTATTAAATCAATTGGCTGCCGGAGATCGAGCGGGCAGCGTGGATGCCGCTTGTTGCAGCTCCTATCGTTCCGCCGCCAGGGAAAACATGGTCTCCGCAAATGTATAGGCGGGGCAAGCCTGAGCGGTGAGAGATGGAGTTGAACAACGCATTGTCAAGGGTCTGTGGGAACCCGCCCACATAGCCGTTTGGCCGGCCAGTATAGCGCTCCCAGGCTTTTGGTGCGCCTGTTTCCAAATGGACCAGGGCTTGCCGGAACCGAGGAACCACTTGTTCAATGGCGTCAAGCATGCGTTCTGTCAGTGTTTTCCGCATGTCTTCGTATTTCTCTTGCGTATCCCAATTCTCAGCTTTTGAGTGGGTCGAAACCGTCACGGTTTGAAAGCCTTCTGGAGCGCGAAGCAAATCACCCGGCCGGGAAGCGGACATAAAGAAGTGCGCACCTTCCGAAAGCCGGTCGCCGAGAGCAGTTGAAACTTGCCGAAACGGCGGCAAAGGGGATTGCAATTTTGTTGAATCGACTGTCATATATAGGGCCAGCGTAGTCCAGGTGGGTTCCGTAAGCCCTTTTTGGAGCGGCTTTTTAAGCTGTGAAATAAGTTCGGGTGCTAAAATGTTCGCCAGCTGATGGATTGGAATATTTAACACGACATCCGTTGCTTCGTATTGATTGCCGCGATGGTCTGTAGCGATCCACATATTATTGGCGCGTTCCAGTTTACTGAGGGCCCGCCTTTTTTTCAAGGTGCCGCCGTTTTCCAAGAGGCTTTGCCCCATTTCTTCAGCAAGCCGGTATAAACCGCCCGGAATGTAATAAGCCCCTTCGTGGTAAATATCAAGCGCTACTGCCGCAAGCAAATAAGAGACGTGGCTACTGTCCGTCTGCATGCTGTCAATCAAAAGCCCATCGATCATATGGCGAAACGGAAAGAGCTGATCCAAGCCATGGCGCTTTAACCGCTGCCCCAATGTTTGGTTGAACAGCGGCAAAAGCCGGGTATGCCGGGTGCGCAGCGAGGTTGTTAAATAGAGCCATTCCTTTGCAGTAGAGGGTGGCAAGGCGGGCAGTCGGTCCATTAATGTCCTTACAGTTGCAGCGGTATGGTAAATTTCTTGGTAAAATTCCTGAATCTGTTTTTCGTATCCCAGAAAATGGCGGATGAGCTGGTTGACATGCCGAGTCCGGTCTTTATAGAAAACAAATGTTGTTTCGGGATAAACCATTTCCATGACGGTTTCGAGAGGGTCGACTGGAAAAGGCCTATCCAAATAGCGAAGAACCCGCTCGTGGATGCCGTTTTTTTCGAAACCCATGCCGAGCGTGGCGCCTACGGGAAATACCTCGTTTTTCCGCTTGAATTTACCTGCGCTGCCGCCAAGCTCAGAAGAAGCTTCAAGCAATGTCACCTCTAATCCGTATTTCGCCAGCAAAGACCCTGCGGTCAATCCTCCGATTCCCGCTCCTGCAATCATTATTTTCTTTTCCATTTTCTTCGCAGCTCCTTTAAAATATCCTCTTTCCCGAATAACCATCCCAGACTTTTGGTTTTTTGGATGTTGCACTTAATTGCCCACTCTACCTTTTAGAAAATAAACTTTAACTAGTAATAATAGGAGGACTAGCCGGAAGGAGAGTTCTTTGGTCCAGTGCCAATAAATAATTCCAAAAGGCCGATCATAGATAGTAGCAATGGCTATCATACTAAGTACCGTATCGTCATTCAAAACTATGTGCTTAAGTAATGTAAATGCATTAGAAAGACTTATAGGTATGGTCAAGTCAACACAAACTGGAAAAAACGAAAAAGCAAAAAAGTTTATCCATTATTTCTTTGAATCTTTTCTCCGCAGCATCTCCATAAGAAATCTTCTGCATAAATTCTCATTTCATATCCTCCAAAGATAAAATATCAATATTTATTCACTGTAACACATAGCGTAAATCATCTGTTTTGTGACTGGAAGTGGTTTCCTCTCTCTCCGAAACGCCAAAAATATAATAAGCAAATTATAATAAAAAATTTATATAAATAAACGGCCATCCGTTAATTAAAGATGAACATCCCCAACTAGCGCAAGTTTTATTCATCACGGGTTTACGTATCATGATATACCAAAAATTGTATATAAGGAGAAGGAAAGAAAGTTGACAGAAAATTAACTTCTCTCTTTTTAGTATGGATAAAAGCAGAGGTTTAAACCTTGGAATGGTAATCCTCCGATTTGGCAATTTAAGTTTTAAAAGAGAATCAATTAGAACAGAAGAGCAGGTAAGAGTCATTCGACATGAATGCTTTCTTTCCTGGAAATTAAACTTTCATAAACCCTTTTTTTGACTAGTTTTCTGCCAATAGGCATTGTATATTGAATTTAATCAGCTTCATTAGGTAAAACCTGCAGCCCGATTTCTTCGCAATGTGCTGATCTTCTGATAATGTCTGTGCTTTTGAGGAAGACTACTAGCCGCTAGCAAAAGAATGGAGGAAAGAACATGGGGAAAGTAAGCTTTGGACTGATTCAGTCGATTGATGGGTTTGTCAATGACCGGAACGGGAAGACAGGGAAACTCTATGCCACTTTTGAACCGAACGAAGTCATTTTAGCATCTTGGGAAAATATTGGCGCCGTCGTGATGGGCCGAACTAGCTTTGATGGGGGTGAGCATCAAGATCCGGATGCCTATGCCGATTCTTATGAATTTCAAGTGCCATTATTCGTGTTGACGCATCGTCCTCCAGAAAAGCATCCTAAGGAAAACGAAAACTTAACGATTACGTTTGTAACGGATGGAATCGAAAGTGCGATCCGGCAAGCGAAAGCTGCTGCAAAGGAAAAAGACGTCGTCGTGTTTGGAGCGAATGTTGGCCAGCAGCTTCTGCGGGCAAAGCTGGCAGACGAACTGCAAATTGCAATTGCCCCTATTTTGCTTGGCAAAGGGCTGCGGTTGTTTGAGCATTTGGAGGATCTGGAGATTCAGCTGGAAAAAGTGCGCACCATCGAAACCGATCAGCAAGTCGAAATTTGGTATAAAGTGCTTCGCGAATAGTCGCAAAGGAATCATCATCTTAAATGAACGCAATAGAAGGGAGAGAGGCCGAGAGATCGGCCTCTCTCCCTTTTGTCTGGATAAGTGTGTTATCCAATCGGTAATAATCAATTTTGCTTTAGGTGAATTAAACATATTAAAAGTGGTGACTGAAACATAAACCGCTAACTAGGCTTTTTGCAGACTATTAGATTGACCGGGCATGAAACTAGAGCAGACTACTTGTAAACTTGGTGTCGAGCAAGCCATTTATATCACTCATAAATGAAAACGAAGTTAAGGGTTATCTCAGCCATGAAGAAGTACCATAAATGTTTTAAAGATTACCGATTCCTTAATTTTAAATTGAATAAAGGATTTGAACGAATATATCTTGAATTTTAGTTCTTATATGAAAACAGCAGCATTTTCAGTTAATGCAAAAAAATTTTAAATAGGCAGGTAAGAGAAAAAATTTTCTTGGATGGTTGAAGAGAAGAGGGATATAGGTGATTGCCATAATTGTTCTTTCCTTAATGATCTTAAGTGGATGTGTATTGATGTACGCTTCCATCTTTTCTGAAGACAAAGATATCGAACCAATTTCTATTTACGGTGCTGCTGATTTATTTGCAATTGTAGTTAGTTTGTTTTTGTCTTTTTCAACAATAAAAATTAAAAGAATTTTCATCTTTATATTGGGCTTATTTCTGGCCGGATTTTTCCTCTATATTTTAATATTCGGTTCTGTAGTTTGAAAAGACATTTGTCGAGTAAAACACAGCCTATGAAAATTCTGCCGACTTTATCTTTGGAGGAGAAAGCATGGCTATTGGAAGCGCTGAATCGGCAGTTCCCGCTTGGGCATGAATGGGCAAAAGACATTTTTTGCGACGAATCAACTCGATAGGAGGACAAACATGAATCATCCACTAGAAAATGCGATAAAGGAAAGGATTATGGAAGCATTTGAAGGGCCGCCGAGTCCATATACGGAAAGCTGGTTTACTAACAATCAGCCGAATGCAGGGATTTTTGGCGCAATGGAGGGAATAAATGTAAAACAAGCTTCAATCTCCATTTACGGCTCGACTTTGGCTGCTCATATTGACCACGTACGCTATCATTTGTGGGGGACCAACGAATTATTGAAAAGCGGTGTTTTTCCAGAAATGGACTGGGAGGAAAGCTGGAAAATTGCTTCAGTAGATGAAGTAAAGTGGAGTCAAATTCAAGAAGAATTAAGAAACGAATATGCCAGACTGTTAAAAGCATTCGACAACATTCAATGGACGGAGTATTTGGCCAATGAAATCTCAGGTTCTATAGCTCACTCGGCTTATCATCTTGGGGCTATCCGGCAAATGTTGAAAGGGATCAAGGATTGAATGATAGCGTTTGGTTTAGTCTTAAAGCACAGTCTTCTCCAAATCCAAATGAAAGCAGAATAAGAAAAGAGACCGTTTAATAAAAGGAGGGGTATTATGCAATTCATGCTAATTGTCAAAGCCTCAAGACATTCAGAGGCTGGGGAGCTGCCGAACGCTGAGCTTATCGAAGCTATGTCTAAGTTCAATGAAGAACTTGTAGAGGCAGGCGTTCGGGTGATGGCGAAGGGGCTTTATCCAAGTTCAAATGGACTTCGCATTTCGTATTCGGAACCAGGGGAAAAGCCGGTCGTCTCAGAAGGTCCATTTACGGAAACGAACGAATTAATTGCCGGATTTATCCTGTTCGATGTGAAGTCAAGAGAAGAAGCTGTGGAATGGACCATGAGGATGCCGGACCCGATGGGAAATGGCGAAGGTCAAATTGAATTGCGCCAAGTTCATGAAGGGCCGATGCAAACTGAGAATCCGGAAACCTTGTCTAATCAAATGGATTAAGATGAGATATTAAGTTTCTTCTCAATTTTAGTTTTGTAATAGAATTTTTTAAAATTTTGAATGGTGTTAAAGGTATGAAGGGGAGGATAACCGGTATGTATTTGAACGAAGCAACAATTTCCAAAAGCAATGAAATGATTATAATCGACGCGGATTGTAAAAAAACGATGTGATCGTCCTGTTAAAAGGTAAAAAGTGAAAACCTCATTCAGCTGAACGGCAACACCATTCTTGCGGTTTCAGCGGGGCATCGGATGATTCGTTTTATGAAGAGCATTTTTGCTTGCTTTATGATTCGACATTATCTTTTTACACAGTTGCAGGTGAACGAATTTCTAATTGTGATATGGGAACAGATATTTTCGAGGTGTTTTCGTAAAAGCAAGGCGTGCTTTGCATTTACGGAGATGAAGGCGTCTTTGGCAATAAAATCGGAAGAAACATTTTGAATTATGCTGCTCCTTTCCAGCAGCTGGAATCTTTCAACGACATTGCCATGCAAACCATTCTTTTGTAAGAAGCTCTTTTTGCCCGCTATAAACCTTATGCCTGCCTCAGCTGGGGAGAGGCCAATAAACTTAATTTTTTAAACAAAAAACTGGAAATTGAAAAATACTTGAACTGCCTTTTGACGCGGGCAATGTCGCCAACTTTGCCTTAACTTACGAATTCGGAGCGTTTTTGGAAGAAACGAAGTTATGGTGATGGGATTTTGAAACAACCGTAGAGGTATCCCAATACCCGAGAGGCTTCCCGTCAAAAACGAGAGCCATTTTCATCGCCACGAGTCGATGTTTGTTTCCGTTTTTGACCACGAAGTACGGACATTCAAACCCGTTGTATGAATAACGATATGAAATTAGAAAGGCGGCAAGTTCATGAAATGGGATAGGAAACTGCTCTCCACAGCTCGCGGAGATTTTGAAGTGTTTACCAAAGGCGAAGGTCCACCTTTATGCGTCACACACCATTACTCTGAGTTTAATGAAACAGGGGATTATTTTGCGGAGTCGTTCACAAAAACCAACCAGGTCTATCTCGTCAATTTAAGAGAAGCAGGAAGCTCTGAGAAAGCGGTTCACCCTTATCAATTGAGCATGCTGGAAACCGTATTGGATTTGGAAGCGATCCGTGAAGCGTTAAACATCGACAAGTGGGGATTCGCCGGACATTCTACAGGCGGCATGTTAGGGATTGTCTATGCCATTTATTTTTCAGACATGCTCAGTTTCAATGTGGTGGTCGGAGCCGCCGCACGTGACTACATGACGTTCTCGGACAATTGCATCTATAATTCCGGACACCATCAATTTGCCCGAATGCAAGAACTCATGGAAATGTTAAAACGGCCTGAGTTGCCTGCAGAAAGAAAAAGAGCGTTGAAAATTGAAAGGACCAAACTGTCTTTGGCGGACCCGACGAAATACGAAGAATATTTTTCCAAGAATATCAGCAAAGAGATGTCTGCTATCCGGCTGAACTTTTTTAGCAGAGAGCTGCATATGTTTGATGTCACGAAGAAACTAGCCTTCATAAGCACACCGACATTGATCATCTGCGGCAGATTTGACGTGCAATGCCCGCTCGAATACTCGGAAGAAATGGCTGAACTGATTCCGAACTCAACGCTTAGCATCTTTGACAAAAGCAATCATTATCCGTTTTTGGAGGAGGCAGTGGTTTTTAAAGAGGCGTACCGGGTATTTATCGAAAACTCAACTGAAGTGAGCAGTCAAATTGACATATCGAGTTAATTCGATATAAGATGCTTTTATGGATAATTTAAATGTGTTGGATATATTCAAAGCATTGTCTAATGAAACACGCCTTAATATTTTAAAATGGCTGAGAGAACCAGAGAAGAATTTCCCAGTGCAACAAGCGCATTTGCCTAAGGAGGTAAGCATTAAAGGTGGCGTATGTGTTGGGGATATTCAAGAGAAAGTGAATTTATCGCAATCCACCGTGTCCCATTATTTGTCGCTCATGCAAAAAGCAGGTTTGTTGGAAGCGGTGCGCTACGGGCAATGGACGTATTACCGGCGGAACGAAGAGACATTGGCGAAAATTGCAGCCTTTATCAACGGAGAACTCTAAGGCAGCGCCATGTCTTTTTTTTATTTCTTATATCGATATTTTTAGATATATCAATATGAACAGAACCAATTTATATCAAAATAAAACATTCTTGCAGCAGTTGCGAGAAAGTAAATTTAGGAGTGAGTTTTAAATTGGTAAAAACAGAATTGTTGAACACGAAACAAAAAGTATTGGCTTTTACATTAACGCTTTTAACGTTTGTAATGGGGACGAGTGAATTTGTCATTGTTGGCCTTTTAACGGAAGTTTCTTCCGATCTACATATCAGCTTGGCTACAGCGGGCACGTTAGTTTCCGGATTTGCGATTGCGTATGCCATCGGAACGCCTTTGCTGACAGCCTTTGTCAGCCGTTTTCCTAAATACCCGTTGATGTTGACGTTAATTTCGTTGTTCATCGTGGGAAATATCATCAGTGCCTTGTCCGGTTCCTATGAATTGTTGATTTTCTCTCGCATCATTACCGCGGTCGTGAGCGGCGTCTTGGTTGCGCTGTCGATGAGCATTGCCAGCGACATTATGCCGGAAAGCAAAAAAGGGCCGATCATTGCGCTGATTTTCGCCGGCTTTACGATTTCGAATGTCATCGGCGTTCCTCTCGGGACACTCATTGGGCAGCTCGGCAACTGGCAATTGACGTTCTGGTTCACGACATTGCTGGGCGTCATTAGTCTGGTCATGAGCATTTTTATCCTGCCGAGAAAGCTGAAAGTCCAAAAAGCGTCCGCTAAAGAACAGCTTGGGCTGCTGACAAATCCACGAATGATTTTGGCTTTCTTTATCCCGACATTTTCAATCGCCGGAACGTATACAATCTACACATACATCACGCCGATTCTGGAAGAAGGGCTGGGGATTTCCACAAGCTACGTAAGTGCCATCTTGCTTGGCTATGGTGCGTTTTCGATCCTCAGCAATATCTTGGCAGGCAAAATCGCCAGCCGCAACGGCGTAAGCAAGCTCCGCTTTGTGTTTATCGTCCAAGCCGTTATTTTAGGATCGCTGTATTTCACCATGGAATCCACTTATGCCGGCATTATCAGCTTGATGCTGATGGCAGTAATGATTTATGCCATGAACGCGACTATCCAACTGTATTTGATGAACTTGGCGAGTGTCTATTTCCCGGCAGCCAAAGATTTCGCTTCTTCGCTAACGCCAGTAGCTGTTAACATCGGCATTGCGCTGGGAGCGACACTCGGCGGCTATGTAGTTGCAAATGGCAGTTACATCCATTTATCATGGGTCGGCGCATTGTGCGCGCTGATCGCCTCTGGTTTGGCTTACGCCAGCTATCGTATGGATTCGAAAGAAAGCTCTTCCGGTGCCGTGTCACTGGAAGGGGCAAAATAAAGAAGTGTGAACACCTTGCCAATCGCAAGGTGTTTTTTTGTCTCTAGTTTACAGTTTTGGAAAAATAAAATGACTTTTAAAACCAAATGGCTGTAACTTTTTAGTTGAACTCTTGTCTAATCCAGCAAAAGGGGTGGAAAGAGATGAAACGAATGGTTTTATTCAGTTGTTTGATTTTAATGGGATGCCATGGAGAAGCGCTGTCTGGTACACATCAAAACGGTGGAGCTCTTTCAATCGAAGCTGCGGACACAATTGAAAGCCCTGTTTCCGGTGAAATAAAGAATTTAGAGCGGTTTCAACGTTTTTTAACGAATTTCAATCAAAAAGAGTCGGATCGAATTCAACTCATCCACTACACGGTCGAAGGAGATCCGATTTTTCAGGAACTGGCATATGATGGTGACGTTATTAAAACTACGATCGACAGTTCAGAAGATGCATACGGTTCGGGTGAGATTTGGAGCACAGTATGCGGCGAAGTAAAGGAGAAGAAGACAACTAAGGGGTCAGAGTATGTGTTAAGAGACTGTGAAGACCTGGAAGAAAATCTTTTATTTGTGGTTTCGGAAAAATAGAAAAGGGGTCAAGTATGAAAATAAGACACTCGCTATTAACGATTACATCTATTCTATTACTAACGGGCTGTACAAACGCTTCGAATGAAATGGCAACTGTTGTGGAAGAGGTTTCAACTGACTTTCCGCCAAAAATGGCTGGACTAGTTAATATTGAGGGAGAAATCTACGAAATGGAGGAAGGCAATAGTAGGTGGGAAAGAAAAAAAGGGGCAGAAACAGAAACGGTCTTAACGGATGCTCCATCGCCATCCAAACTGGCAGAAGATTTCCCAGCCATTGCGTTGGAACCGAGCACAAACATCGTGATTGAAATTGAAGGAAATCCGAAGCAGCGTGTTTATTTATGGACTGAAGAAGATCGTGATAAAGACATCGTTTTAGAAAACAATCAATTCACCGCTCCTTCCAGCAAAGGCCGTTATACGTATGAGGTGTTGGCGAACTGGAAGAACGGAGAAGTTTCTTATACGTTTGTAGTGGAAGTGGATTAGTTTCTAGCTCTTCAGTAACAAAAAGAAAATAGATTTCTCCGCACTTAATAGTAAAGGGGTTCCAAGTAATTCAGGGAAATCAGTAAAGACCAATCTAAAAAAAGCTAAAGAGGTGCTAGAATAGGAATTTTATTTAGCATTATATTTGGGCTGTCCGTCATATTTTCAATCGCCATTTTCTTTTATGCATTGATTGTCCATAATTGGAAAAGCTTTTTAGTGCTTGGAATTGTCACTTTTCCAATCTCTTTATACTTCTTTTCGGGTGAGACGCCTATTCAATATGCCGGCTTCTTTTCTGTGCTTTGTTTTATTGCAGCGGCATTTTTGTATGTGAAGGAAAAGAAAAGCATCGTTTTCTAACACGAATATACTTAGTTAAGGTGAATTCGTGCTGCATTGAGTGAAAATGGGCTGCTGGCTATTCTAGGAAGAGTCTTAAATATCGAACTAATAGCCATACTCTTCAAACTCCTGTTCAGTGCCATTAAAAACATTCACATCGATGAATTTTTCTTTTCCGTTATAGCCATCTAACTTTTCTCGGTCTGTGTACTGCCAAAAAGTCCACGATCGATCGTCGGATAAGGAAGGTTTGGAAAATACAGCTCGTATCCATATATCGCATTGCTCGAAACTGTTTTTTATGTACAGGTCGTATGCTTTTTGTGTCGTGTAAAGAATGACGCGCTTCTCATAATGCTTTTCAAGCAGAGTCACCATGTCTTGCAGCTCTTTTTCAACTTGTTCCCGCTCGGGGAGGTTTTTTTCTACATCGCCATAAAATTCAACGTCGATCACAGGCGGCAATGCGTCAGCATCTTTTGGCACTGTGTTAATGAAATTTTGCGCTTGCGTTATCCCTTTGCTTTCGTAACTGAAAAAGTGATAGGCTCCAATTCGCAAAGACGTATCTCCTGCATGATCCCAATTGGATTGGAAGTATTCATCGACAAAAGAGCTTCCTTCGGTGGCTTTGATGAAAGCGAATTTGATATCCTGATTTTGGATTTGGGGCCACTCAATATCTCCTTGGTAAGACGCTACATCAATCCCTTTTACCGGGTAATCTTCTGCGCTCGAAGCATTGGGAATAATCATGCCTTGATGCCATAATAAAACCAACGAGAAAATTGAAATGACAATAAAAATGAGCGGATACGCAATCATTTTTCTTTTGCTTCTAGTTTTATTCTTCATGCTCATAGTCCACACCTTTCGAGTCCATATTTGCGAAAACGTTCTTTTTTATTCTGCTGGTCGATCAAAATCTTTCATTACACTAGAAAGTACATCCTGATTCTTAATAAGACGAACTGGAATAGCTGGGGTTTCTTGCGTATATCTCAAACAATTTTAGTATTTTGGCAATTTTGTTTTTTGATTTCTTTCTTTAAAATTTTAATAAATTATCTTTATAAAAAGAAAGAAACTTGGCCAATAGTTTCTTTCTTTTTTTATATGAAGAACTAAAAAAGGATAATACACAATAAAAGAAGAATTAAAATTGAACAGGTAAAGAATGCCAATACAGTATTTAAAATAAATGGATGAGAGGTGAGAAACGTGCAAAGGCAAGCTTCTACTTGGAAAAAAATGATGGGAAATGGCAGCGTAATAATGTACAGCCAAACCAGCATTTTAGAAAAAGAAATCAGGCAGGTCAAAGCTGAAGGATTTGAGGTAGTTCGATTTGATTGTGCAGAGTGGGATGAGGAGGCTTTCCATAAAGAAGCCGCAAAGGCATTAGGGTTTCCCGCCTACTACGGTGAAAATTTAAATGCATTTAAGGATTGTTTGTCAGATTTAGAGCCAAAACACACCGGTATTTTATTGGTTTTTAATGGTTTCGACAAATTCCTTGCTCAATATCATGAAGTGGCCGTAAGTATATTAGACATCATCCATTGGAATTCCTGGGAGTTTTTATTGGAAGGAAAAGCATTGCTGAGTTTTATTCAATCGAACGATCCTGAAATAGAGATTCGTCCGATAGGGGGAATGTCTCCGCAGTGGAATGGGGAAGAATGATTTGGTGCAAATAGAAAGAACTAAATCCTTATACATGTAAACCATTTTAAACTTTATGAAAAAATCAAATGCTGGAAGGGGCAGTTTTATGAAAACCATTGAACAACTCGTCGGTTTTTTATACGGCAATGGTCCGCTAGTTCTGATCGTTCCTTCTCTTTTGCTTTTGGGATATGGGCTAATAAAGAAATCGCCTCAGCTCATCTTGTTTAGCAACATCTTGTTTTATCCGATCTTTTTGGCCCTCCTTTTTCTCCAGATGCAACCTTATTTTTATCCGTTTCTTATACTTCCGGTTATTCAGTTGTACTTCTACTTTAAACTCAAAAACAAAGTTGCTTAATTATCCTCCTGAATAAAACTGCATCTGTGGTCTCCAATCTTATTTGGAGGTGTTACATGACCCTAACCCTCGAACTCGTACTAGCAATATCAGCAAGTCTTGTCTTCGTCTATCTTTCCATCAGTTGCTTTGCAGTAGTTATAAAAAAATATGAGGAAGATGACGAAGAAGTATTGGATTTCCTCAGTTATGGGAATTAGGCTCTCGATATTTTCGCTTTGGTGTTAGAGAAGGTATTATGGCTTTCTAAAAAAATGTTTCCGTTATCCTTTTATTTAATCTTTTTTAAATTAGTGGTGTTTCTTTTTTGCAGTGGAATGCTCGCATTGATTTATTGGATTTGGAAAATGGAGCTCTATAAACCATTTTAAAGCCTGCTAATACTAGAAGAATGGAGAGGATGCAATGGCTATCTACTTCTTTACGTTTGAAGCCTTACCAAAGCTTGATAATCCGGAAATAGAAGAATTTGAAGGAGCTTTTGTAAATTGTTGGGTCCATTCAATAGATTTAAACTTAGCATTTGCGGAAGCAAGAAACTATATTAATGAAGAAGGCTGGAAAATAATTAGACTTGATTCCCAATATACTGCTTCTCGAGAGCTCTATGAAAATGATCCAGAGCTTTTAAATTCACTAAACTGCTTTGATGAAGCAGTGGAATATGGAGTTTCTGCAATTTTTCATACTTGGCCATATGAAGAGATCTAGTTTTACTTCCTTGAGCGCTATATTCATGTTCAGGTTGGTTTAAAAAATGCGATATACAAGAAATGAAAAAGGCGTCTAAGAATAATTGTTTAAACCAAAAGCTTCGATTTGTCTGTCCTTTTATTTATAAATCTTAATTTAAAGAGGAAGAACTTCGTTTGAAGTGCTTTCTCTTTTTTGACTATTAAAATCAAACTTATCGAAATGGATGTTGAAAATTGGAGCGGCTGGCAAAAAAGGATTGCAACGAAATTAGGCGAACTTAGTAAAGGAGAATATAGCGTACCAAGTAAAATCATCGGAGTTGATCGGGTGTATGCCAGGCAAAGAAGTTGAGGAATTTCAAGATGCAGCCAATAACTATTGTAAGCTGATTGAGTCTGATCATTCTTTTAAGCGGACCGAAGAATTAAAGGGATTGCTTTTCACTCTTTCCACGCTTTATGTAAAAGCCTTTAGCCTTCCAAGCGTTGCATCTGAAGTGGAAGAAGTAATCAATCTGACATTTACAGTGCCGCACGTAGATGTCGGAAATAGTGATGCATAGTCCGTAATCTTCGATCCTTATCAAGATAAAAAGCCGATGACCGGCCTTTTGTCTGATGATCTTTCGGATATTTATACAGATGTTAAAAGGGGCTTGCTGTTATATGAACAAGAGGCTTTTGTTGAAGCGGCTTGGGAGTGGAAATTCCACTTTGAAATACATTGGGGGCGGCATGCGGCAAGTGCCATTCGTTCTCTGCATTCGCTTATCTATCCATAAGTTTAATAGAATCAAAGCTTGAGTTGTTAAAAAGTGGGAGGAATTGACATGCCGGCCAAAGATGTTTTTCAAGCAGCGGCAGATGGGGATATTCAGCGATTGAAGAACATTCTTTCTAGAGGATTTGAGATTAATGAAGGAGATGCCGATGGCTATACGCTTTTGCATTGGACGGTGCAAGAGGGCCATGAAGAACTGGCCACTTTTTTAGTGGGGGCTGGGGCAAATGTGAATGCCAAGGATATTCAAGAATTCACGCCATTGGAAGTCGCGATAAACAAGGGGCATTCGGCGATTGCCAAGTTCCTTATCGAGCAGGACAGTGATCTATTGAGCAGCCGGAAAGGCTTTACGCCGCTTCATGCAGCTGCAGCAAAAGGGGACGTTTTGATTTTGAGCATTCTGATGGAGAAAAACGTGCCGCTCGACAGCCAAGACGATGACGGAAAAGGCTATACCCCGTTGCACTGGGCGGTGCAAGAAGGGCAGATCGACTGTGTGAAGCGATTGGTCACAAACGGTGCGGATTTATCGAAACAAACGGAGAGCGGTTTTACGCCTCTTTACATCGCGGCGGGAAAAGGAAACGCAATGCTTGCTGAGTATTTAATTCAGCATGGGGCAGAAGTGAATGAACCGAGAGGCGGGATTACGCCATTGATGATTGCCAGCGCTTTTAACCATCCCCAAGTGGTAAAAGTCCTTCTCAACAACGGAGCTGGCACGGAAATAAAAGATTGGCAAGGGAAAACGGCTTTGTTTTATGCGGCCGAAACTTTTAATGAAGAGGTGGTAAATATTCTTCTGAAGCATGGGGCCAAGAAGGACATCGTGAGCTCAACCGGTATAAAATTAGCCAATTTAATGGGACCGTATCAAACTTCCTAAACAGATTTCACTTTAACAGAGTGAAGGAGTTGAACTTGCCGCCATGAATACAGAGCAAAAAATAAATGAAATACGAGAGTTGCAAACAAAAGACGGACCAGAGTCTGCAGTGGAAATTGCAGTTTTTTTAGAGGATGAAGATTATATGGTTAAGTTAATAGCCATCCAAACTCTAGGTGAGTTTCCTCTTAGTGATGAAATAAAATCCATCTTATTGCCATGGACCGAACATCTTGAGGAAGAAATCCGGCATCAAACGCTCGAGGCTTTGTGGGGGTATACCGGAGATGATGTTTTTAGAGCTGTTGTGAGTCGGTTAAAAGACAGTGAGGAACTAGTGCGTATGTCAGCAGTAGAAACATTAGGAGAAATGAGAGATCCAAGAGCAGAAGAATTTCTAATAAAAGCATTGAAGGATGAGGACGAACTTGTACGAAGGTTTGCAGCTGAAGGACTTGGAAAGTTAGGCACTGATACAGTGATACCAGTCCTGCTAACTTATCTCCAGAAGGAAACGAGCAGTACGGCAAAAGTTGGTTTCTATATTGAATTGTATTTATTAGGTTACAAAATCTACCTGAAATCGCTTTTGAACTTATTAAAAGACCCAGCTATCACGTTAGGTGTGCTGTCGCCAATAACGTTGTCGATTTAGCAGACCAAGACAACGAAAAACTAATTCAAAAATCACTAGAGACTGCGTTGCGGAGAGAAGCGACAATTGCAGCGCGATCCTCCATGCAAAATGCCTTAGAAGAACTAAGTTTAAAAAAATTGAAAAAGCTAACAGCCAGTAATTAAGAGTTGCACTGATTAAAAACTGAACGGACGGTTTTTTTTCTCAGCAATACCCTTTTAGAGCATTCCGATAAAAGTAGGTGAAAATTTTGCGTGCAAAAACCGACGACGCCATGCAGCCATTCTTAGACTCACCGGAAAGTTTAAAAAAATTATATTGGCGCACTATTTTTGTCGCGAGCCTGTCACAGCTCTTCGGCGGTGCTGGGTTAGCCGCTGGAATTACAGTTGGCGCCTTATTGGCTCAGCAAATGCTGGGCACAGCCGCTTTTGCAGGGCTGCCGATTGCATTGTTTACGCTTGGCTCGGCAGGAACGGCCTGGTTCGTCGGACGCCTTTCGCAGCGCTTCGGGCGGCGTCCCGGATTGACCACGGGCTTTTTGCTTGGAGGAAGCGGAGGTCTCGGCGTCGTTTTTGCCGCGATACTCAACAGCCTTCCGCTGTTGATCGTTTCAATGCTCATTTACGGAGCGGGCGCCGCGACCAATTTGCAGACGCGCTATGCCGGAACGGATTTGGCAGGCAAAAACCAGCGGGCGAAAGCCATAAGCATCATCTTGGTATCGACCACATTCGGTGCGTTTGCCGGCCCGAACCTGGTCGATATCATGGGGAAATTCGCTCTTTCCATCGGGATTCCGGCGCTGGCTGGCCCATTTTTGTTATCGGGCTCTGCCTTTTTGCTCGCAGGATTGGTCATTTTCCTGCTGCTTCGTCCGGATCCGCTGTTGGTTGCAAATGCCATCGAAGCTTACAACCAAAAGAATGGCCTTCAAGACGCTTCAGCTAAAGCGGCTCAACCCTCCAACAAAAAAGGCGTGACTGTCGGTGCTGCAATCATGGTGATGACGCAGCTGATCATGGTTGCCATTATGACAATGACGCCTGTCCATATGGGGCGGCATGGCCATGACCTGGGAGACATCGGGCTTGTAATCGGCGTCCACATCGGTGCTATGTACTTGCCGTCGCTGTTTACTGGGATTCTGGTGGACAAATTTGGCACAACGAGTATGTCGGTTGCTGCAGGTGCAACTCTGGCACTTGCGAGTGCCATAGCCGCGTTGACTCCAGGCGATTCATTGGTCTCTCTTATACTCGCTTTAGGGTTGCTTGGAATCGGCTGGAACATGGGGTTGATCAGCGGAACGACGAAATTGGTTGATTCAACAGACTCAGCGAGCCGCGCTAAAACCCAAGGCAATGTTGATGTGTTTGTCGCATTATCCGGCGCTTCCGGGGGCACGTTGTCCGGCATGGTCGTGGCCGGATCGAGTTTTGCTGGGTTGGCATTGAGCGGCGGCTTGTTGTCGCTGCTTTTGATTCCGGTGATGCTGTGGTCCCGAAAAAGTTGAGTTGAGTTTTATTAAATAAAGACGAAAGGGAGAAACAGCGATGAATACTCAAGCGGATATCCGCTCCGGTTTAATGAAAGCAGCGGTGTTGAACCAATTTGGTAACGAGAAACAACTTGTCACGGACTTTATCCCAATGCCAAAGATTGATGTAAATGAAGTATTGATAAAACTTGAATATGCCGGTATCGGGACATGGGACGTTTTTGAAAGAGAAGGCGGCTATGCGGAAATGATGGGAGTGGAAACAAAATTCCCTTATGTTTTAGGATCTGAAGGTTCAGGAACGATTGTTTCCATAGGGGAAAAGGTTAGTGGATTCACTGTAGGAGACAGCGTCATCGGCACCAGTTTTATGAATCCGAAAGGCGGTTTTTATGCGGAGTATGTTGCGGTAGATTCTCAACTTGTCATGCATATTCCAAGCAGCATGCCTGGGCAAGAAGCCGGCGTTGTTTCCGGCGTCGGGACAACGGCACTCCGCGGTTTGGAGGATGTGCTGAAACTCAAACAAGACGAATCCATACTCGTTTTTGGCGCAAGCGGCGGAATTGGCCATATAGCGGTACAGCTTGCGAAAGGGATGGGAGCAAGAGTATTCGCGGTGGCTTCAGGAAATGACGGAGTAGAAATGGTGAGGAAGCTCGGCATAGAAAATGTAGTCGACGGATATAGAGAGGATCTGCTGGCTGCTTTGCAATCGTTTGCGCCAAGCGGATTTGATGCCGCTTTACTCACAGCGGGCGGTGAGCAAGCGAACCTCATTTTGCAAGCGATGAAAAAAGATGGGCGGGCGGTCTTCCCGAACGGGGTCTACCCGGAGCCGGTTGGAGAAGTTGAGACGACAGGCTATAACGGGGAACCGAATGCGGACATCATCAGCCGGTTTAAAAATTATTTGGAGACTGGACAAGTAAAAGCGCATATTGGAGGAAGCTTTGCGCTAGAAGACGCTTCTTCTGCGCACCTCGCATTATCGAGACATTATTCGGGGAAGATTTGCTTGAAAATCAGGTGAAATTTAAAGGCTGGGCCAAGCATTATGATGCTTGGCCCAGCCCTGTTGTTTAAGAGTTGCGATCTGCTAAGGAAGCCATAAAATCTGAAACGGTATTATAAGAAGAATTCGGCGCAACCGCAAACTCTAAAGTTTGAAAATCAGGCAGCCAGTGGACGCCTACGGTAAAAACGCCGGCTTGGATTCCCGCTTGAATATCCGCATCGCTGTCACCGATAAACATCGCTTCTTGAGGTGCAGCGTTTAATAAATGTAACACTTTGAAAACGCCTTCCGGATCCGGTTTCGGATTGATGACATCATCGCCGGTAATAATGGCATCGAAATAAGATTCCATCCCGAGCGCTTGCAGCGAAATATCTAAACTTCTTCTCGCTTTCCCCGTAACGATTCCTATTTTCGCCCCTTTTTCTTTTAAGTGCCGCAGCAAATCTTCGATTTCCTTATTATGCTCGACAAACTCCGCGTGATGTTCCAGGTATTTCGTATAATACAATTCAATTGCTTCTTCTTTGTTCATATGGATTAAATTCTTCTGGATAATGCCGGTTTCCGATGGCCCGAACATGGCTCGGATTTCCTCGGAAGTGAGCTCGCGTTGATCGAATTTCTTAAAGACGTGCTGAAAAGCAAAATCGCAAACAGGCAAGGTATTCGCCAAAGTACCGTCAAAATCAAAAATAACTGCTTTGATGGGGATCGCCGTCCTTTCTTGAACTTATTAAGTCGTGACTGAATTCCATGTTATTTACATACTATATTAACGACTTTGATTTTTCTATACGATTATATAAGTTCAAAAAATAATGTAAGTAACACTTTAGTGATCGCAAATATCTTCTCAATAAAAACAACCTGATTCTATTTACCTTTCCTTGTCCCTGAAAAAGAACTAGTTTCTCCAAGAAAGTAATAAATAATACCTAAAATTATTTTCAAATATTTCTATTTTTCTGTATCAATTTGTGGTTTAATTAAACTGTAAATATATAGAAAAGAAGGGGATGCAATGGATCGCACTTTAAAGATCATCATCAGTTTTATACTGTTGGTATCAATATTAGGGGTATTACCTGCAAAACAAACAGCAAACGCTGCAAATCAAGTGGATGCGGAAGTATTAACAGAAGGAAAAGGTTTGTCGGGGACCATTTCGGAAGACGCCACGGAACGCTGGTACCAAATAGACGTCACACCCGAACAAGTGGAGCAGTATTCGCATTTCGACATTTCACTTGAGTCGGATCAGGAACTGACGTATGCCGTGTACTCAAGTGCTGAAAGAGCGGCTATTGATCAGACGTTTGATCATTACCGGAATTATTCTTATCTGGATCAAACCGCATCTATTCAATTCCCAATTTCTTGGGACGGCCCTTATTACATAAAAGTTTCTTCCTACAATGGAGGATTTTTAGGTGAAACGGAAGAAATCACAGATACCAAATTCACAGTTGCCTTTAAAGGAACAAAATTAAAAGCAGGTCGGATGATCGCAGGAGAAGAGTGTCCGGCAGAACTTGTCCTGGAAGGGACCAACCTTTCTGAACAGGATTTGCTTGATAACTTGCGAACTATCCGCAGCGACGTGCTTTCGCAGACTGAAAGCGGCAAAGAATTGACAAAGCTTTATTATAAAATTGCTCCATTCATCAGCTTCCAGGCCATCAAGGATGCATCGGTGAGAGATTCACTTTCCCGCAACTTGAAGCAGCTTGATGGATTGATGGACAAAATTGCGCAAGACGGCTTCTATAGTTCAAAAATGATTACAGTTGCCGATCAAAAAGCCATTACGGAATTGTACGAACTATCATTAAAAGCGGCTCCCGAAAAACTACGGAGCGAAGTGAAAAAAGCTGGAGATTCAATCGGCATTAATTCGTTGGCGAATCGTTCAGTCATGTCCGTAATGATGAAAACGGGCTTTGTCAAAAAAGAAGTGACTTCAAACCGCGTCATCGTGAAGTTGAAAGACGGTGCATCACTTAACAAATTCAAAGCTTCATCTTCGAGCATTCAATCGGTATCCGAATTTAAAGCTTCTTCACCGAAATTTGACCAATTCCATGTTGTGGACTTAGCAGCGGGAATGTCGGCTTCAAGTGTCAATAAAACCGTTAAAGTACTAGAGTCTTTGCAGGAAGTGGAATTTATCGAACCGGTCCAGGACTACAAAATGCTTGCAGCGGACACGTATTACGACGAACAATGGTCGCTTTCAAATTCGGGCATAGGCATGGGCATCAAAGGGGCAGACATCAGCTTTGAACCAATGAGCGATTCGCTTCAAGGCCAAAAGATGACCGAAACCATTACAGCTGTTGTCGACACGGGGGTGGATTACACGCTCGCTGATCTTCAGGATCAAATTGCTGGCACAGGCTATGATTTTATCAACAACGATCACGAAGCAATTGATGATCAAGGGCATGGAACTCATGTCGCTGGCATTATTGCGGCAGAAGCAAACAACGATTACTCCATGGCAGGCATCAACCAATTCACGAAGATTCTTCCGGTGAAAGTGTTGGATGACGCTGGAGGCGGGGATAGCGAAAAAATCGCATACGGCATCATTTATGCGGCTGACCAAGGAGCAGACATTATCAACATGAGCCTGGGCGGCGGCTATAGCCGAGTGATTGAGTACGCATTGAAATACGCCTATGACCGCGGCGTGACGATCGTTACCGCTTCTGGCAACGATGGATACGAAGAACTTTCTTACCCGGCATCGTCTAAATACACGATTGCTGTAGGATCAACAAACCGCTTGGATCTTGTTTCTGATTTCTCAAGCTACGGCAAAGGACTGGACCTGGTTGCACCGGGATCGGATATTCCGAGCCTTGTACCAGATGGAAATGCAACGCTTATGTCTGGAACGTCTATGGCTACGCCGCACGTAGCCGCAGTTGCAGGGGTCTTGAAATCACTTAATCCGGCTTTAACATCTGGGCAAATTCAGACGCTACTTACTGTTTCTGCGGATGATGTTGCCTTTAAAGAAGAAGATCGCCCTCAATACGATGATATGTATCCACCAATTATCATTGGGGATGACGATTCAGAGGAACCCGGTTACCCATATGAACCGGACGAACTGGTTGAAGGCTATGATTTGGTTTCAGGATGGGGCCGCTTAAATGCAGAACAAGCCATCCAAGCATTGTTCGACAAATACCACACAGCTGACAGAATCAGTGGAGCTAGCCGCTACGACACAGCAGTGAAAGTATCTGAAAAAGGCTGGGCCACTTCAGACAAAGTGCTTCTTGCTACCGGCGGAGACTTCCCGGATGCTTTAAGTGCCGCGCCGCTAGCTGCTTATTACAACGCGCCGCTTTTATTGACGAAAAAAGATGCCTTGCCAACAGCAGTAAAAAATGAATTGAAACGACTGAAAACAAAAGAAGTCATTTTGATCGGCGGCAAGACAGCCATCCAGTCCGAGGTGGAAAAAGAACTTGTCAGCCTCGGAATTAAGCAAACAAGCATCAAACGGATCAGCGGGAAAAACCGTTACGAAACATCCGTAAACATAGCGAAAGAAATGAACGGAGCCACAGAAGCAGTGATAGCTACCGGTTCCACATTTGCAGACGCTTTGTCGATCGCCCCAGTTGCTGGAAACAAAAAGATGCCGATTTTATTGACGAAATCGACTGCATTATCTCCGGAAGTTAAAGCCCACTTTGCGTCAAAAGCATATAAGAAAACGTATGTCATTGGCGGAAAAAGCGCAGTTTCGGATAAAGCAGCAAAAGAAGCGAAAAACGTTGTGCGCATCTCAGGAGCTTCACGGTACGAAACGAACAGTGCCATCATTGAATACTTCAAAGGATCTATGGATCTGACGAAGATGTACATTTCAACTGGCACCAACTATCCGGATGCATTGGCGGGATCAGTGCTAGCAGCGAAACAGAAGGCACCGCTAGTTTTGACTTCACCAAAAGCACCAGACAAAGCGACAGTTAATACGGTTCAAAACCAATTGAAATCCGCAAACGAGATCTACATTCTCGGCGGAGAAGGCGCATTGCCGACAGACAGCATCAAACAATTGTTTGAATAACAAACTAAAACAAAGCAGGCATTGAGATTTTCTCAATGCCTGCTTTTGTTTTGACACGAATCCTAATTTTTACTAGTTAGTAGCACTTGAAAATCTATTATAATCGAATTAACGAAACAATCTGATAGCTAGTAATCATTTGATCTACTATGCAAATGCGAAACTTTGATGTGCTTATTTTATTGAACGAATTACGCCGATTCAGGCAACTACTCTTTACCTGGGATTAAGGTTTTCTTCGTTTGAACAGAACTCAGTAAATAATAAACGCCAGGCAAGAGGATAATTGTACCGATTCCGATATACACATAGCGGATTTCCAGTGTCAGCAAAGAAGCGAAAAGAATTCCTAGCGGCATCGTGACGCGCAGGAACAACAACCGGACCGCACTTAATTGCGCCAGGCGATTTCTCGGAGCTTCACGCTGGAAAACCGCAGCGCTTTGGGCATTGAAAAGCGGGAACAGCAGACCGCCAAGCAATTCGCATAGCCAGGCAAAGGGAACCGAATAAACAAACGCCAGCAGCAAAAACGACATTCCGCCTCCAATCAACCCAATGTACATCGTTCGATCGCTTTTAGGAAGCTTCGTCAAAAGAAGCATGCCCAGCACGTAGCCGATCGGAAAAGCGCCGTTAAAAATAGCATATTCCCACGTCTCACCGCCAAGTTCCCCGCGAATGAACGGAATGCTTAACACCAACGTCGCCCCAACCGCAAACTGAACGGTTGAAGACAAGAGCGTCAGCCGGAGAAGCTGAGGGTGGCTGAAAAAACTGCGGTAGCCTTCTTTCGTTTCCGACCACCAAAACTTCTTCGTCCACACAGCCGCCTTTTGCTTGGGGGAAGGTGGGAGGCGTGTAAGCGCCAGGAAACTGAAAAAGAACAAAAGGGCTGAAATGCCATGAATCCATTGAATCGGCATTAGCAGCAGCAAAAGCGATGTCGCACCAGGTGCCAAAAAACTCATTAGACGAAGCGTGCCATCGAGCAAGCCATTGGCATCAGCCAATTCTTTCGGTGTGCAAATTTCCGGCAACAAGGAAAACGATAAGCTCGCAAAAATGGGCTGAAGCAGTCCCAATGTGCATTGCAGAATAACCAAGCCAATAATGATGCCCGTATCCGTTTCAAGCCCAAATCCGATTAAGGGCATCAGGTAAGCACCGGCCCGGATCAGTTGAATGTTTTTGAGCATTTTTTCTTTGATGACATAATTAAGAAAAGGGGAACTGATGCCTTGCAGCACCAAAGAAGGCAGAAAATAGACGAGCCAAAGAATGCCCATCCATTCCCGTGATCCGGTCAACTCATACAACAACAACCCGTTGACAATGGCGCCTGCCGCTCCGCCAAATTCTGAGACGATTTCTCCCACCCAAAGGTATTCGAATTTTTTCGAATACCTTTTCATACTTTAAGGCCAAAATAACTCGTTAATTTCTGTGTGAAGTCCTCCAGCTTTTTAGCATTGATGGAATAAACCCCTTTGTCGACGCTGATAAATTTCGCCGCTTTCAATAACGTCAACTGGTGATGAAGAGTCGTTTTTGAAATGTTGAACTGCCCGCTCATTTCCTGGAGGGACAAGGGGCTTTCTTGGAGCTGATACAATAATTTCAACCGAAGTTCATCGCCCAATGCCTTATGGCCGCTTATCAATTCTTTAGAAGGAACTCCCGGTTCAAGCAAATGTTCTTCTTTTACGGGATAAAAGAACAGCTTCGTGTCAGCTGTACGTATGGTCAGCACCCAGGGCCGGTAAGACACTTGCGGAACGAGTTTGATGGTCCAGACTGATGGCTCCGGCATATAATCGATACCGCCTGTCACGCGTTCGATCTCGGCAGCTGGATTGTGAAGATCTAATTGGCCAGCTTGTTTTTGTTCAAACGCAAGGGCTTGCAGCCATCTGCCCCATCCCTGTTTTTCGGCCATCCACTGCTCCCATTCTTCCAATACGGCAGCCATCAAATCACTCACCTCGGATTGCGAAAGCCGGTATAACTGCTCGACGTATCCTTCTAAATAGTCATGGCCTTTAAACAGAGTGGCGTAATTTTTCCAAAGGGCAGGATGATTCGGTTTGGCAGCGGTAGCTTTTCTAAGGGGTTCGAGTTCCCGGTCCTGATAGGGAAGAAGCCATTCATAAAAATCAGCAGTTGAAGCAGCATGCAGTCGATCCGTGAAGTCTTGAACAGAAGCCGCAGCAAATTGGTTTTGCAGCAATATCATGCCGTACCAAAGATTTGTCTCTTTTATTTCGTTTAAACGTGCGACAAGAGAAGAAGGCATGGCGTCTTCTCCGGTTTTCCACTCTTCATCCAGTTCAAATGTATGCCGCAGTTGTTCATGTGTATAGCCGGCAATTCCTAAGATCAACTCCCATACAGGCGATTGTTCCACTTGGATGGCGACGGTTTCTGTCGGCGAGTCAGCATGTAATATTTTCAAAAGGCTTCCTCCTAACTTACTGTTGATTTAAATTCTATAACAGTTGAATTTAATGTTCAATAAATATCGAATAAATAACTTAGCAATGTAAGCGTGCCTATTTACTATTTCTTCATAAAAAGTGATGAATAATAATTGGTTACCCCATTTTTATTGTAAGAAAGTCTGCTCAATATTCACTTGAATTTTATGAATTATTTACCAGCGGTTATGGTATGTTAGATGTATTATTCAACAACTGCATTTTCGAAAAGGAGACTAACCTATGCAACTGACGATTCGAGCTTCAGGGGACAATGTCAAAGCAGTATCTTATTTATTATCAAAAAATCCGAACAACTTATATGAAAGAAATCATAAAGGCCATTTGGTCCGTTTGTTTTACAGCAAGTTTACGGATGAAGAGATGGAAGTGACAATTTTTGTCACGCCCGATCCGATTGAACTGATTCAAAACAAGTCGAATTCTTTTGATATCACCCATTACATAAATGATCGGGAATTTGCCGTCAGCAGCATTTTTTGTTCCTTTATCCGCTCTGCGTTAGGAACCGCTTTAAATGGCCAGCCGAAAGAAGAGTATGCGGAATGGGTGCCTTATCAATTCCCGTTTACGATTGAATTCGGGCCGGTGGCTTCTGCGCTTTCTGATCGGCAATTGAAAGACTTGTTTGAACCGATGGGTTATGAAGTGGGCATTGCGCGTCCAGATATTCACTACTCATTTGATTTAAAAGAAAAAAGCTCAGTGCGGACGCTTACACTAAATGGGAAGCAAACTTTGCAAAATTCGCTGAGGCATTTATTTGTGTTGATTCCGGTCATCGATAACTATAAGCATTATTACATCGATGAAAAAGAGATTGAAAAACTGGAGCGTTACGGGGAGGGCTGGCTTGAAAATCATCCATTGCGGGATCTTATTTACCGGCAGGCCCTTCGCTTTAAAGAAGTTTACAGCCTTGTGGAAAGTTCTAATGAGGAAGAGAAGAAAGCCGAACCGCTGAGAAAAGCCCGTTTAAACGAACTGCGCTACGACAAAATTGTGGAAATGGCTAAGCAATTGAGCCCGACAAGCATTGTCGATTTCGGTTCCGGAGAAGGGAAACTGGCCGTTCAGTTAGGCTTTTTAAACGGCGTTCGGAAAGTGCTGGCCGTCGAGCCGTCGCAAACAGCAACTGCCAAAGCAATCAAGCGATTTGAAAAGGTTCGGGACCAAGCAAACTTTATCGAGCCCGAAACGCTTTGGGGATCGCTGTATTATTTTGATGAGCGTCTTAAAGGGAAAGATTTGATGATTCTTTGCGAAGTGATCGAACATATCGATGAAGAGCGTCTGCCAAAAGCCTTTGATACCATTTTGAATTCCTATGCCCCAACGTCTCTTATTGTGACGACCCCAAACCGGGAATACAATGAAATATACGATATGGATGACCATTTCCGCCACGACGATCACCGATTTGAATGGACGCGCCAAGAATTCCGCGACTGGTGCACTGCGCGAAATCATCATGGCCATTATGAACTGGAGTTCATGGGAATTGGCGAAGAAGATCTTCAGCAAGGATTTCCAACGCAGATGTGCGTGTTTAAAAGGAAGGTGAACGAACAATGAGAATCGGCTTGCCGCATACAGGAATTGTTTTGTTGATTGGTCCGTCCAACAGCGGGAAATCAACGTTCTTAAAACAGTTAATAGAAGAACAAGCGATTTTGCCATCGGAGATTATCAGTTCCGATGATTTCCGCGTCTTAGTCAGTGACCAGGAATTTATCGAGTGGCGGAATCGGCCGCAAGATGAAGCCGCGGGCTTAATGGATGAGTACCAGGAAATTTCAAAAGAAGCATTCGCCATGATGGACTCGGTGATTGAAGCGAGATGCCGATTGAACAAAATCGTATTGGTGGATGCAACGCATCTCCGTTCGGACGACCGGAAAAAATACGTGTTAATGGCTGAAAAAAACCATGTGCCGATCCATGCGATTGTTTTCGACGTGGCTGAGCGAACATTGCTTGATCGAGATGATGCCCGCGACAATCCGCGAGGCAAGCGCCGAATCAAGCAACAGTACCAGATATTCAGAAATGAAAAGCGTTTCATCAAAAAAGAAGGATTTGCATCTGTTTATACCTTTAAAGAAAAAGAGGGAATCGAGATTTTCCGGCAGTTAAATCCGATTGAAATCGATTTGGGCCAAGGCATCGATGTGATTGGGGATATTCATGGCTGCTATTCAGAAATGATTGAATTGCTGGAGAAGCTTGGTTATCAGGAAAATCGAGACGGGTTTTATGTTCACCCGGAAGGCCGCAAGTTTGTATCAGTTGGCGACGTAATGAGCAGAGGGCCGGCTTCTATCAAAACAATGGCGTTTTTCTATAAACACGTGCAGCAACATCTGGCGTTGATGATCGACAGCAACCACGGCTGGAAAATTGCCAGATGGCTCGACGGACGGCAAGTGGTGCTGAGCCACGGCGATGAGAAAGTAGAAGCAGAGTTTAGCGCTTATGGCAAAGAAGCTGGAAAAGAAGAGCTCGAACTGTTGAAACAGCAGCTAAAAACGTTCTTGATGGATGCGCCTTCCCATTACGTCTTTAAAAAGAACGGCGTGCCGGTCATGGTTTGTGCCCATGCAGGGATCAGGGATAAATTTATTGGCAAGCAATCCGAAGCGATCAGCGATTTTTGCCGCTATGGAGATTCCGGGGGTTTTGACGAGAACGGAAAACCGATCAGGAAAGATTGGACGGTTTCTCACCAAAGCAGTTTGCTGATTGTGTGGGGACACGATCCAAAACCAAAGCCTTTGTTGATCAACAACACGATTAACATCGACCAAGGCGCGGTTTTCGGTGGAGAATTGACGGCCTATCGCTATCCTGAAAGAGAATTTGTGGCGGTCAAAGCAAAAGAGGATTATTCCGGAGCCGCTGACAATCCATTGAAAGATTGGGAAAAGAACCGGCTGAATCCGCCGAACCTTGCCAAGTTCCTGTCCGGTTATTCCGTGTTAACAGAAGAGCTGGGGGAAGTAAAAGTCCCTCAAGAACTTGTTCAACCGGCAATGGACGCGGTGTCCCATTTCACGGTGCCCATTGAACAATTGGTCTATATTCCACCTACGATGAGTCCGCCCCCAAAACCGTCTGCTTTGGACGGCTATTTGGAGCATCCACAAGAAGCAATCGACTATTACCGAAGCCAGGGCATCCATACAATGATTGCCGAGAAAAAGCACATGGGCAGCCGGGCGATTCTGTTTTTATTTAAAAATAAATCGGCTGCAGAACAGCATACGGGAACTTCTTCGTTAGGAGTCATCTATTCAAGAACCGGAAAGCGCTTTTTCGACAAAGAAACGGAAGAAAAATTGCTTCTTCAGTTGAACAAAGAATTGAATGGCATGAATTATTTTGAAGAACACGGAACCGATTATGTGCTCCTTGACGCTGAAATCATGCCGTGGAATTTAAAAGCAAAAGAACTTATTGCCAATCAGTATGCACATGTCGCAGAAAATGCGCTGGTCGACCGAACGCTGCTGCGCGAAAAACTGTCCGGCTCCGTTCAGACTAACGAAGGTTTGCAGCAATGGCTGGATGAATATGAGCAAAAATTAGAAAATGCTCACGTGTTCCAAGACGTGTTCCAGAAATACTGCTGGAATGTCGACTCTACCGATGCCATCCAAATTGCACCGTTTCATGTGCTGGCTCACAGCAGCGGAAGCTTTTTCGACAAACCGCATACGTGGCATATGGAAATGAACCGCCACCTGGCCAGTCACTCCGATTTGTTTGTTAAAACGGAATTCAAAATTATTTCCGATGAAACGAGTGAAAACGATGTGATCGAGTGGTGGCGGAACATGACGGAAGATGGCCATGAAGGCATCATCATCAAACCGGAAGCGTATATTGCGAAGAATAAAGGAAAGTTGCTGCAGCCGGCCATTAAAGTTAGAGGCCGAAAGTACTTAAGCATCATTTACGGCATGGATTATTTGGAAGAGCGGAATTTGGAAAGGTTAAAAAACCGAAACACAGGCAAAAAACAAAAATTGGCGTTAAGAGAATTCGCGTTGGGCCTTGAAGGGCTGATTCGCTTTACAAACGGGGAAACAATCGAACGCGTCCACGAATGCAGCTTGGGGACTTTGGCGATGGAATCCGATGCAGTGGATCCTAGGTTATAACTATAAAAATACAACGAAATAATTTATTGGAATCGTGCAAGGGGTTGCTAAATTAATTCCTGTTCCGTCTGGCGGAAGGAAAAATTTTTGTGGAATAACGAACAAAAACAAGCGTTTCCCCCATGCGGAGAAACGCTTGTTTTAATATCCATTTATCCAAGTCATAGAACTCGCGGCAAAAAATAAAACGCTATTGCTCAGGAAAGTTTGAAGTCGCTCAAAACAATAATTGAAGCGTTTGATACAGCAAAAACAAATTCAATGAAATGATCACGAAAGCGATTGACCAAGCAAAGAGTTTTGTCAGCCCATGATTCACCAAGCCGCCCATGATTTTCTTGTTGCTGGTAAACATAATGAGCGGCACGAGTGCAAATGGAATACCGAAAGATAAGATGATTTGGCTGATGACAAGTGCTGCTGTCGGATTGACGCCTAAAGCGATAACCGCAAGCGGCGGAATCATCGTAATTGCTCTACGCAAATACAGCGGAATCCGGCGTTTAATATAGCCTTGCATAATTATGTCTCCTGTTTTGGTACCAACCGACGAACTGGCAAGTCCAGACGCCAATAAAGCAACACCGAACAAAATGGCGGCAAATGGACCGATGAGCGCTGAAAATTGATTGAATGCCACATCCAAGTCTTCCACGAGCAAATCGCTTTTGAAAAACAGCGCCGCCGCTACGATCAACATACAGGCATTGACAGCACCTGCAATGATCATGGCAATAAATACATCAAGAAATTCATAGTGAAAAATCTTTTTCCGCTCCATTTCCGTTTTTCCGACGACGCGATTTTGTGTCAATGCGGAGTGAAGATAGATGGCGTGGGGCATAACGGTTGCTCCCAAAATACCCGCTGCCAGCATGACACTATCGACGCCTTGAAATTGTGGCGTGAACAGCCCTTTGAAAATCGATGCAGGGTCCGGCTGAGCAAAAAACATCTGCAGCCCAAATGCAATGACCACAATCAAAACCAATCCTGCAATGCCGGCCTCCAGCTGCCGCACGCCTCTACGCTGCAGCTCCAAAATGGCAAACGAGCCGACTGCCGAGATAAGCGCCGCGGGAAACAAAGGGATGCCAAACAGCAAATACAAGCCGAGTGCCGCACCGATAAATTCCGCCAAGTCGGTCGCCATGACCACCAATTCGCCTTGGATCCACAAGCCAAACGACACGGGCTTCGGCAGATTTTCACGGGATACTTCGGGAAGATTCAGCCCGGTCGCAATCCCTAATTTCGCAGACAAAGATTGAATGAGAATTGCCATGACGTTCGAGACCAGCACGACCCAAAGCAGCAAATAACCGTATTTGGATCCGGCCGTGATGTTTGTCGCAAAATTGCCGGGATCGATATAAGCGACGCCGGCAATAAAAGCGGGCCCTAAAAATACCAGTATGCGGTGATGCTGTTTTCGATAAGTGGAAATTTCCTGGAATGATTTGTACTCGGACTCTACCTTTTTGACGTTAAGGTCGACCATATTTCCTCCTCCTCTCATGAATGAAAGACGACGGATATGTTTCTTTTGCGATAAAATGTTTCCTATGGGAAAAATATACGCCGGTTGATTAGAAAAAGCAACTATATAATTTGTTTTTTCTGAAAAAAACTGCTAGAAGGAAAGCGGACGTGCAGTGAAAAAAAGAAAGGCAAAGGTACTTGTTGCACCTTTGCCTTTCCGTTCGATATTTTTAATTAACCCACCAGTTTCAGCCCAACTGCAGCTCCCAACACCATCGCAATAAAAAGAATTCGCTTCCAGTCTTTAGACTCATTGTAAAAAAGCATGCCTAGTAACGCGCCGCCGGAAGCGCCGATTCCGGTCCAAATGGCGTACGCCGTGCCCATTGATAAGGTTTCCATAGCATAAGAAAGGAATCCGAAGCTTGCGCCAAACCCAACAACCAGCAGCAATAACGACTGCCAATTGCGGTCTTGGTGCAATTTATTAATCATCGCCACTCCAAACATTTCACAAACTCCTGCAAAAACCAGTGCCATCCAAGCCATTACGCTTTGCCTCCTTCAACGGGTGCATCTTCTGTTACGAGTTTCAATCCAATGACGCCGGCCAAAAGAACCGCGACCAGCACCAATTTTTCCATTTTTACCGGTTCACCGAAAATCAGAATATCTGATAACACCGTACCAGCCGTGCCTAGCCCGACAAAAACCGCGTATACCGTTCCGACCGGCAATTTGCGTCCCGCCATGATCATGACGTAAAAACTAATTCCAATGGCAAATACTGTGACAAGCCATTCACCCCAACTGTCCGCGTGTTTCAAACCAATGACCCAGACGACTTCAAAAACAGCAGCGGCAACTACTTTCAACCATGTTGAATTCATTTTCATTTCCTCCTCATTTATTGAAAATAAAAAAAGCCTGGGAGAACTGTAAAAACAGTTTCTCCCAGGCTTTTGTCCTTCCGTGACACAGCAATGCTGTGAGTTTTCTCTCGGACCAGACCAGCATGCTGCGGAACCCTAGAAAACATTTTAGATATCTAATTACTGTTGATGATACAGGACTGATGTCCGGATATCAAACAAAGCGGGTCCAAAAAGGAGGAAGCATTCATCAGGAAGTTGCTCCGTGCTTAGACTTGAAGCCATCATTTCCGTTTTTTCTCCATTACCTGCGCCATTTCGCGAGAAGCGGCATCCGGTTCCTCGGACAACTTCCGCATGATGTTGCGATAATCTTCATCCTTCCGGTTCTGGCTTAGTTTATTGGCCGCTTGAATTTCGGTGATGTTGATTTTGAAGCCGACGATGCCTTTTAGTTCTTTTTCCAATAACTCGGGGGAAAGCGTATCCCATAAAACGGGATTTTCACGATGGTGCTCGTATTTTTGGAGAAGCCCAGTCAAGTCTCGCTTTAATTCCTCGTCCGTTAAAATCGTCGGCGAACCATACAGATGGACAGCCTGGTAATTCCAAGTCGGTACGTTTTCCTGTTCGTACCAGGAAGAAGAAATGTAGGCATGCGGCCCTTGGAACATGACGAGGACTTCATCACTCGTTTCGAACGTTCTCCACTGCGGATTTCCGTAAGCCATATGCCCGGTGATATAAGTGTGTTCACCGTCTTTGGTCAATTGCAGCGGCAAATGCGTCGCAATCGGCCTGCCTTTTCTCGTCGTGACGAGTGTACCGAATGAATGCTGGAGGATAAATTCTCGAATTTCATCGAAATCGCTTACTTTATAGAATTTTGGAATGTACATGAAGCACCGCCTTTCACAAAAGAGTTTTGGTCATGATCAAATCTACTTGTTCGTCATCGCCCATAAAGAACGAATGAGAACCCGTTTGGATAAAGCCTTTTTTCTTATAAAACGCAATGGCATTTTCGTTGTTTTCCCATACGCCCAGCCAGATTTTCTTTTTCTGCTGCTCGGCCGCAAGTTCAAATGCTTTGGTTAGCAGCTTTTTTCCGAACCCGTGCTTCTGGAATTTCTTTTTCACGTAAATCCGCTCGACTTCCAGAGCGTCACTGCCCATAGCTTCGGACTGTGCGTCTTCGGTATTGACCTTTAAATAGCCTGCCACTTCCTCATCAAAACAAACAAAAAAGAAGCGGGAAGAGGGAGTAACCAGTTCTTGTTCGAGCCGCTCCAAGTTGTAGGCGGTTTCCAAATAAGCATTCAAGTGTTCAGGAGAATTGTGCTCCTCGAATGTCTCGGTAAATGTTTCAACACTGATTTTCTGCAAGTCCTGTACATCCTCTGGGGTGCATTGTTTGATGGTCATCGTATTTGTTCGCTCCTTCAATTGCTTAATAGTCTCTTTTGTTTCCTTTTTTGACAGCTTCCCAGTCTTTTTCAACGTTTTTTCGGATGCGCTGCAACAAATTCACCACGGTTTCTGCTTCTTGTGTGGAAAATCCGTTTAATGCCACGAGATTGGAATAATCATTTTCTCTTTTGATGAAAGGGTAGACCGATGTCCCTTTTATCAGTGGAAAAAGCCTTTTGATTTTTTTGTTCTTGGGATCGTCCTTTTTTTCAATAAACCCGTTGAGCTCCAGCTTTTGAATAGCGCGCGTGGCAGTCGAACGGTCCACTTTGATCATGTCCACCAGCTGCTCCTGGATGATTCCTGGATTTTCACAAATCCGCACCAAGTACAAATATTGCCCTTTGGTCAGGTCGAACTCTTTGAATTCGATGTTGCTGATGGAATCCAACGCCCTTGCAATCATACCGATTTCGCGTAGTATTTCATTCATAATAAGCTCCTTATGCCAGTGATTAAATTTAGTTTAAATTATTTTTATTGCATTTGCAATAAAAAATAAGCTGCAAATGGGTATAATATTAGAAAAAACGCTGTTTCCTAATTTCAGCAGACACTGCAATAATGTACTATCTAGGGGAACGCGAAACGAATAGGATGAAAGGAGAAATCGGAAAGGGAGTAACCTTATGAATATGGCATCGTTTTTGATTTACAGTATTATCATCACGTTCACTCCTGGCCCCACGAACATTATCATTTTGTCGACGGTGCATAATTTAGGGACAAAAAAAGCCATGGAATACACCTACGGTTCGACGCTGGCATTCGGCATTTTGCTCGCGGCTTCCGCTGCATTAAATACAGCATTGGCGGCAGTCGTGCCCAAAATTCTGCTGGTGATGCAAGTGATCGGAACCCTCTATATCCTCTACTTAGCGCATCAGCTGTACAAAATGGACGTGTCAAAAGCATCAAGCAACCGAACTGGCAGTTTTCTATCGGGGTTTCTCATGCAGTTTTTAAATCCAAAAGGGGTTCTGTTTACGATGACCGTCATTCCCACTTTCATCTTGCCGTATTATACGGACATGAAAGTGGTGTCGCTCAGCGTGTTGGTTTTGACGTTTATCGGGTTTTCAGCGTTCAGCACATGGGTGCTTTTCGGCACCATTTTCAAGAAATTCTTGCAGAAGCATGAACGGGTCGTCAATGTCATAATGGCGTTATTTCTTGTTTACGCAGCGGTCATGATCTGGATGTAGCTTTGCTAAAGAGAGGTGATGGAGATGGACCGGTTTGTCTATAAAAAATCGGCGGGGATTACGGCGCTGTCGGCAAGCATGCAGGATTTTACGTATAAAAAGCACGCGCACGAAGAATATGCGATCGGGGTGACGCTCCGCGGCATCCAGCATTTTCATTTGAACGGCAATCTCCAATTGTCGCATCCGAGCGGCATCATGCTGTTCAATCCGGAAGACACCCATGACGGCATGGCGCACGATGCGGATGGCCTCGATTATGTCATGCTGTACATCGGCCCAAAGCTGCTGTTGGAAGTGACCGGTGAGAAGGACATCATTCGTTTCCCGGAGCCGGTCGTCTACAACGCGCAGCTGGAACGCAAAATTCGCCAGCTGGCACAAACGGTGCTGAATGGACAAAACGAAGCGTTGAGCAGCGAAATGCTGCTGTCGTTAGCCGACAGCCTCATCCAAACCGATCATTCTGCCAACTACGGGAACGACAACGCGCTGATCAAAAAAGCGAAAGACAGCCTGCATGCTCACGTGAAAGGCATTCTGACACTTGACGAAATCAGCGGGGAACTCGGCATGTCGAAATACCAGTTTATCCGCTCCTTTAAATCTGCTGCCGGCATTACGCCGTATCAATACTTTTTAAACGCCAAAGTGGAATGCGCCAAACAGCTCATCGAGCAAACCGGCGACATTTACGAAGCAGTTACTGAATACGGCTTTGTCGATCTGACCCATTTGAACAAGCATTTTAAAAGCATCTATGGAATCACGGCGTTTGAGTACTGGTCGCATATCGCGCATAAGGGAAAGCGTAAAGAGCTGTGGCGTTGAGTAAAAATTTTAAAAAAGTGTTTGTCGCTTTTGCTGCAGGTTGATGGCTCCGTTATTGATGCGGAGCCATCTTTTTGTTCTATGGACAAAGAGAGAGTGCTTAAATAATTCAGCGGTGAATTACTATGAAAAATTTATTTGCGAAGAAAGTGCCAATAAAATTTTCTTTAATACTTTGATTTGATAGGAATTGTAGGATGCTGTTACGAACTATATCAACGATGACAAAAGTACTACGGGGTGTTATGAAAAATGCGGAGGAATATGGAGCTGGATTTAATTGAAAAGGATGGAAAAGAACAATATTAATGAAGCGGAACTTTTATATTGCTCCTTGTAAAAGGGATGGTATACAAAAAAATATTAAAGGAGAGGGAAAATGGATGGAGAAATGATAGCAAAAATTGTCTTTATCATACTTGGAGTTGCAATATTAATAGGAGGCATATTTTATAGAAAAAAAGATCACGATGAATTTAACGAAGGTGCTTTAGCAGGCACTGGATCAGACTCTTTACTCGCTTTCGTAATAATATTTATTATTGGATTACTAATGAGCATTGGTCCATGGTGGGTGACGAAAACAATTATTATGATATTTGGAATTACTTTTTTGTACTTAGGAATATTCTTGATATGAAAAAATCTATTGAATTTAGTCATTGCAGAACTAGCGTGAAATTTAAAAGGCTTAGTCACTTTAATTTTAAAATTTTTAAAAAAGTAAAATTTAGAAGACGATAGGCGGGAATATTATTTTACTTTCTATATTTAGGACTTTACTTTTCGGATTTACTGCTCAATTCTGTTTGATACGATCTTTCTATATTACGCTAAGATTCGATATCAAGACCTAATATAGGTTTTTAATTAACCTTCTACTTATGGCTATTAACCATGATCCTCTTTCAACTAGAACCTCAACTTCAATATATTCATCTCAGTAAATTAATCTATACTCCATTCCAGTGTACAAGTTTTTTTCACAAAACCTTAAGAAATCCTTCATTTTTATCCACTGAAATTCTTCATTTCTCTCCTTTATACTCAGGATTATCATGTAACAGAATCATGGAGGAGAGCGTTATGAAAACAATCTTAAATGCAACGAACCTGACAAAAGTTTATGGCAAAAAAGGGAGGGGCTTGTATACTGCGGTCGATAACGTGTCATTTTCGATGAAAGAAGGCGAGTTTATCGGCATTATGGGGCCGTCGGGATCGGGCAAGACCACGCTATTGAACCTCGTTTCTACTTTGGATTCGATTACGGAAGGAAAAATTCTAATTGATGAAACGCCTTTATCCACTATGGATCAAGACGAACTGTCCGATTTCCGTTCACAGAAACTGGGGTTTGTTTTTCAAGACTTTAACTTACTTGAAAACATGAGCGTGTTTGAAAACATCGCGCTGCCGCTGTCGCTTCGGAAAACACCCATTAAAGCGATTGAAACGATGGTCCATCAGCTCGCTCGAGTGCTCGGCATCGAAAGCATTTTGGAGAAATACCCGGCAGAAATTTCTGGCGGCCAAAAACAGCGGACCGCGATTGCACGGGCGCTCATCCATAAGCCGGCTCTGATTTTGGCGGATGAGCCGACCGGGGCGCTCGATTCGAAAAACGCCGCGACACTAATGGCGACGCTGGCAGATTTGAATAAAAAACAAACGGCTTCTATTTTGATGGTTACTCATGATGCGCAAAGCGCCAGCTATTGCAGCCGGCTGCTGTTTATCAAAGACGGGAAGATTGATCAGGAGCTCCATTCCCGCGGCACCCGCGAGCAATTTTACAACGACATTTTGTCGGTGCTGTCCGCGATGGACCGCCGTCCCGCTGCAGGTGGCGTGCGATGATTCTCAAACTATCGCTGAACGGCTTGAAAGGAAAGCTCGGAAACTACTTGGTGTTATTCACCGGACTCATCATATCGATTGCGGTTTTTTATATGTTTTTGACGCTTGCCATCAATAAAGAATTCATCATCCAAAATTCTGTCATCAACCACATTCAACTGGTGTTCATCGTTGGGCTGGTTTTGCTGTCGGCCATTACGTTTTTCTATCTGCTTTACACGAACAGCTTCCTGTTGGCTTTACGGAAAAAAGAGTTTGGCATCTACGAAATGATTGGCGTCAAAAAGCACCAGATCAAGCGGGTTTTCTTGGTCGAAACTTTCTTGATTACCGGTTCTTCGTTGATTCTAGGGATTGTCCTGGGCATCCTTATCTCTCAAACGGTAGCGTGGATTTTGATGAACCAGCTGAACCTGGAGTTTGTGGCGTTCAAGCCGTTGTACATGCCAGCCATCCTTTTAACGATGCTTTATTTCCTCGGCATGGCGTTCATCACTTCACGGATCAGCAATTCGAAATTGGCGAAAGCGTCGATTATCGACTTATTAAAAGCGGAAGCACAAACTGACCACGTGCCGAACAAACAAAAAAGCGCAAAGTTCCAGCTTTTCTTCGGCATTGTCTTTCTTGCCGCCGGCTACTTGTCGCTGTATTTTATGGAAATCCTGCGCTTTATCGGTCTGTTTGTGGCTCCCATTGCGACCACACTCGGCACGTATTTGCTTTTTGTTTCACTGCTGCCGATCATCGTCAAACGGTGGAAAAAGAATAAGAAACTTAATTTAAAAGGCATCAACGCATTCACGTTTTCGCAACTCAGTTTCCGCCTAAATGATTTGAAATGGTTCCTGGCGACAATTGCCATGCTCATTGCCTTATCGGCAGGGGCGATTGCCGGCGGGTTTGCGTTTAAAAACGACGCCTTGTTGGCCGTCGACGAGAACTTGCTGTATGATGCGGTGCTGTACAATCCGGGAGCGGCAGAAGCAAAAGTCTTGAAAACCGTACCGCTGATCGAGCAGAAGCAATACCATTTAAAAATGGATGATGAGTTTATTTATTTTAATCAGCAGGAACTTGAAGCTCATCCGCCGTTGATCAACGATTGGATCGATTACAAAATCAAACGGCCAGGAGCGCTCCCTGAAATTCTCCCAGTTGATGAATCCGGCTACCAAATCCTGTCGGACGAATGGACGCAAGCGTTGGAGACCATCAATCCGGCCCTCGCTTATTTATTGCCGAGCCGGATCGTTCCAAGTGAAGCTTACGGCCAAATCGAGCAGAAGGAAATTGCAGTCGTGTTGGCACGAACAGAATACTTCTCGAAATATGTGGAACAGTGGGGCAAACTGGATGAGTTGCAAGCTGCGACTTATGAGAAACTGCCGATTTCGTTCAATCCGGCCGAAGACGCCGTTTCAAGCAAATTCTCGCAATTCCAAAGCCATTACGCATTTGCGGGCGGCACCTTCTTCATGGGATTCTTTTTAGGGCTCGCGTTCTTGACCATGCTGACAAGTGTTTTGATGTTCAAAATCCTGTCTGGCGCGCTGCATGACATTGGCCGCTACAAAAACCTCCAACGGCTCGGCGTCCGTCCGCAGCTGTTAAGCAAATCCATTTCCAAAGAATTGTTCATCGTTTTTCTCTTCCCGGCAGTACTGGGGATGCTGCATGTCTTTGTCGGCATGAAAATGTTTGCTTTCACTTTGGTCGATCCGTATTACCGGCTCTGGCTTTCTGTTTTCATCTTTTTAGCCATTTATACAGGCTATTATTTCTTCACTGTTTACATGTATAAGAAAATGGTGCTGCCGAGATGAAGGCAGATTGGTAATTATACCTTTAGGTGCGGCTGAAGAGAGAAGTGAGTCACCGAATAATGAAACGGTTCTAAAAATATAACTGTTTGATTTTGAATGAAAATATTCTTCGGAAAAGTAGTTGGAAATTTAAAAACGTTCTTAAGTGGTGAGCCACTTTTACGAACGGTTTATTTCCGAAATTATGCAATTGCCATTTAGATCTAAAGGAAATGTAAAATGGATCAAATACAAGCATATTAAACTTAGTTTAAGTTACACAACTTCTCCTTCCAACAAGTCTAAATCTTAATCATACGTCACAAGCAAAAGAATTTTGGAGTTTTTCCTTTTAACCCAACAAAAAAATCACCAAATCGGATGCGGAATAGAGGTTTTTCAGTTTACATTTATCCTATTTGTACTTCAAAAAAGAACCTGTTACCTTCAAGGGGTTTTTCTTTTGCTCTATAAAAAAAGTTTGATTATTCACTTAACGGGTAACTGGGTATATGTAGACTTATCAAACTAGGGGGATTAATATGGAAAAAAATAATCGTAATGATTCTGTCCGAAAAGATTTGCAAGATACTAAGCAATTCCAGACGGCAGATCCAAGTACAGACAGGAATATCGAAAAAAAAGCACAAGGGGACAACGAACTTCGAGAAAGAGGCAGTTCAAACACTAACAACGATAGTTCGAACGAGCCTTATCTTTCAGATGGGGACACTACACTCAGAAAAAAAGACCCGAATAATCCGGCGGACTGGCGGGAATCGGAAGCACCAAATCCGAGTAGAGAAACCGGTTGGCAAAAAAGCAATGATTGGGATGACACCATTCGGGAACCAGCAGGAACCTTTACAACGGGGGAACGCGGAAACGTAATAAACAGCGCAACTTGGGATCCAGAAAGTCACATTAGTGAAGAAGATGTAGGGCACGTAGATGTGAATGATTACACCCAAACCATCTCACCTAAAAACCAAACGGAGGAACAACAGACCAAACTTCCCGAAGAGCGTTTAAACGCGAACAAAGACCGTGCTCAAAAGGAGAAGTAAATGTAGGAAAGCACGTGGTGATGGAAAACCAATCCATTGACGTACCGATAGAGCGGGGAGAGCTGAAAGGACGCACCAACCCTTCGGCTTTTTTATATACAATAACCAAAGGAAGCAGGTCTGGTTCGAATTAATGCAGAAAGCGCGGGCGTGAAATTGCAGGCGCCTTTTAGTGGGATGAAGCAATCGAGCTCACATTCCCGTGAACAAGGAAGAACCGAGATAGAATTTTTCGCTTCTAATAAAACTGTCTTTGTATAGTAACAACAGGTTAGATGGAAATTCCTGATGAATCTAAAGCATACCAAAGAATTTTTGGAAGTTTAAAATAAAAAGTCTTGCTTAGTAATAACTGAACTGAGCCCTGAATGGTGGATACTTTAAAAAATGCCTACCATTCAGGGCTCAGTTTATTGTAGTGACAATTTAGGATGTTTTCTTTTTTGATGAAAGATTTTTTTTAGTTAGATTCGTGTATTTGTAGAAACTTTTGAAAAATATTTGGCATCCATAGATTCATCGCATGCTGCTCCCGGATAAAAAACTTTTCATATAGATCATCGTCGTTTCCGGCTTTATATGGCTAAGCGACCGCACGATATCGAACCGATCCGCACTGCTCAGCTGAGATATGATGGAAAACTCATGGCGGAACACGTGTGGCGTTAACTGGATATCAATTTCTTTCAACTTGTATTAACTCTACTTCCACTGTGCCGGCGGCAGCAACCGGACGGGCACCGTGGCGATCGGTACGCACTTGACTTTGGGGAAAGCGGACAGCATCGAAGAGGCGGAAGTTCAGGAGAAGTGCGTGCGCGAGAAAATCAACGTAAAACCGCCCTTAAAGGAATCCCTTCAGCGATTTTTCCCGAACGCCTAGCAGCTGCGGACCACAAATCGGCTTGTCACTCGAAGCACCAGAAGCAAGCGACGAAGTCACGGACGTTAACGGAATCCAGATGGCCATCGTCCCGGAAGCAAAAGATCTAGCAGATAGCTTAACATTGGATTTTGAAACGCAAGGCGATCAATCCGGTTTGGTAAAGATTGGCGCACCGACTGGCTGCTAAATAAAAAAAGAGCTCGTAATGAGCTCTTTTTTATTTTATCCCATTCACTTGGCTTCTTCTTTCCAGAAGAATCGTATCACGCCAAACGCCGTTCAGTTGGCCAATGCGTTCCCGTCGGCCGACTTCCCGGAAACCATTCTTCAAATGAAGCAGCAAGCTGGCAGGATTTTCAGGAAAAATGCTGGCTTGAAGCATCCAAAAGCCTTCTTGTTCGGAGGTGCGGATTAACGCTTGTAGCAATAGATTCCCAATGCCTTTCCCTTTATAAGCCGGATGGACGTAGACGCTGACTTCACCGACTCCTTCATATACTTTCCGGGAAGAGACAGACGACAATTTGCACCAGCCCAGGATTTGATGCTGTTCTTCCAGGACCAAACGGCATCCTGGAGGCGCTTGATTTGCCCACTCTTCATAAGACGGCATGTCGGTTTCAAACGTAGCCAATCCAGTAGCCAGTCCGGCTTCGTAAATCCGTTTGACAGCGGGCCAATCTTCTTCTATTAACGTTCGGATAGATTGACTCATACTCTCAACTCCTTTATGCTTTCTCCTAATAATTAAAAGTATAGACTTATTACTTGCATATTGCAAATAATAATCATAAGCTAAGGAAGAGGTGGAAGACATGGAAAACAAACGAGAACTGTTTCAAAGCATGGTCAAGCGATTTGGGCTATTGAACAAGAACTGCTGCATGATCGGAGACGTGGAAATCAGCTTGGTCCAGAGTCATATTCTGTACGAAATCGACAAACGGGAAGCACCCTCTATGCAGGAAGTGGCGGACGCCCTAGCGACCGATCTTTCAACGTTCAGCCGCCAAATCCAGACCCTAATTAAAATGAATTTGGTCACCAAATCACCTTCGGCAGCCGATAAACGAATCTATGTCTTGCAACTGACAACCGAAGGGACATTCGCGGCGACTGTCATCCAGCAAGGCATTGAAACCCATTTGGACGAGATTTTTTCGCAACTAAATGAATTTGAACGAGAAATCGTGCTGCAGTCCATGCAATTGCTTAATCAAGCGATGGCAAAATCCACGGTTTGCTGCAAACCGATTTTTTAATTGCCCTAAAACATTACTTGCAAAAATCAAATTTTATTTATAGATATTAAAGGAGGTAATTGAATGAATTCACAAACTGCTTGTTGTTCCACAAAACCAGTATCCATCCAATTTGACTTGCCTAAAAAAGAAACGAATGCGTTGCCAATCATCGTCATCGGAGCCGGACCCGTCGGAATGGCTGCGGCCGCCCATTTGGCAAAAGCTGGAGAGAAATTCTTGGTACTTGAAGCAGGGCCAACCATCGGTCATCAGATCCTGCAGTGGGGACATGTCCGGTTGTTTTCTCCTTGGCAATACAACATTGACAAAGCGGCACGGGAATTATTGGAACGCTCCGGCTGGGAAGCTCCGGCAGATGAAGAATTGCCGACGGGCACAGAATTGGTTGAACAGTACTTGGTGAAATTGGGTGCTCTGCCAGCCATCAAGCCATCGATCCGGCTCAATACCCGTGTGTTAGGCATCAGCCGAAAAGGCCAGGACAAAATGAAAACCGCTGGCCGGGGGAACCTTCCTTTTGTTTTATATATAGAAGAAAACGGCGAAACGGCGAAACACATTGAAGCGAAAGCGATCATCGACGCCACGGGAACTTGGGGACAGCCGAACTCGTTAAGCGCCAGCGGCATTTCGTCAAAGAACGAACAAAAGCTGCAACAGCACATGTATTACGGCATTCCGGATATTCAAGGAAAAGATCGCGACCGGTTCACCGGCAAAAAGGTAGCGGTGGTAGGCGGTGGCCATTCCGCCATCAATACGATTTTGGAATTGGCGGATCTGCCTGATTTGAAAATCACCTGGATTCTGCGTAAAAATAACGTGGAAGACGCGTATGGCGGCGAAGCGAAGGATGCGCTGCAAGCACGGGGCGAATTAGGGTCGCGGATTCACCAGTTGGTCGATTCTGGCCAAGTGGAAGTGTTCACACCTTACCGGATCTATGATGTCAGCCAAACTGAGGAAACGTTGATGCTTGAAGGGGAATGGAAAGAAGAAAGCCATTCGATTGAGGGACTAGATGAAGTGATCGTCAACACGGGCAGCCAACCCGACTTTTCATTCTTGCGTGAAGTGCGCATCAGAATCGATCCGGCAACCGAAAGTGTCGAAGCGCTGGCTCCCTTAATCGACCACAACTTTCACAGTTGCGGAACGGTTCGCCCGCACGGCGAACGAGAACTACGGCAACCGGAAAAGAATTTCTACATCGTTGGCATAAAGAGCTACGGCCGGGCGCCGACCTTTCTGATGGCAACGGGGTATGAACAAGTTCGTTCCGTCGTGGCGTACCTCACTGGAGATTTCGATGGAGCACAGAACGTAGAGTTGGAGTTGCCTGAGACCGGTGTATGCAGCGTCAAACTTTCATCGAACGGTACGCAAGTAATTCCAGCAAGCAGTTCAAGCTGCTGTTAAAGGAGATAGGTGAAATGACTGTGAATCACGGCGGGCGTTTACAGCCTGACTATTTCCGTTCTTATCTATTGCTTATCATGAGTTCACAAGACTGCAGCATCAATTGCGCCAGCGATTTCATGTTGAAAACCTTTTTCCATGGAAATCCGAAAAAGTTTGGCCTTGAAAGCTACAAAAGTTTTCAAATCGCCGTGCAGTCGTTTAACAAAGAATCATAAAAATTCGTTCATAGAGAAAAAGCGTCTATCAGATTTCATTTTAGGCGCTTTTCCTATATTTTCTCTATGAATTGGTTAAATATCATGACTTTTCGGTAATAGCGGTAATCCCAGTAGCAAAAAAAATGCTGATTGGCACTTATCTTCCTCTTATGTGTATAAAAAGGTGCTTTTAGGAACGTTCCTTCAGGTCATTAAAATTAGAAGAAAGAAATATAAAAAGTTATTTAAATAAGAAAGTAGGGTTCAGTTAAACAAATTGAATAGTTATATTAAAAATTAGAATTCAGAATACAATACCTTGGCCATCGTATTAGGGTTGTATAAGGATAAATTCAGGCTCCCTCTTGGCTAGTATCGAAAGTGATAGCAGTTGCCCTTTATGCTCTTCATCTTTTCTTCAACCAACATACAATGAAGAGTGGGCAAAACAAATTTTCAAAGATACTCAATATGTTTTATTGGAGTTCGAATTCTCATTTGATTTTTCCCTATTTATCAGGATCCAAGACAAGAAAAATGTAATCAAAGGATTAATAATATTCGACGATGAAAAACTTAATTCTATGTTAGGGTCAAAAGAAAAACTATACCAAACCTCATATAGCATATTAAGCAGCAAAGTTACAATCGGACCTATAATTACTTCTAACCTTGTCTTTTTTGAAATGGCCGTTGCAACTAAGCCCAAACCGATAACTGATATAGGAACGATAAATAATTGCATTAAAAATGGATCGATAAGTGGCATAGTAGTGCTCCTCTCAATTTTTGTAGAACCATCGGATGAAATAGACTATAGTTTCAATTTTTCCCCTCTTAACGACATTATATCCTATTAATACAGGCAAAAAAGTATTCTAAAAAATATTCTGAAAACGGGTAAGTTCCAGAATGTTTTTTTCTTTTAAGAAATGAATAGTTAAGGTTTGTTTTTCAAAACTTAAAGGTACATGACGAGCTAGATGAATCGCTACTTAATTAGTTCTGCCCATCTTTAGTCATAAGATTGACTCGAAATAAAATTAGGATTTATTGTAAAATTTGAATTAGTGAAACTTATTTAAGTGGTAAACCGTATTATAAGATACAGAGAGGCAATGGTTGATGGAAGCGATGAGTGAAATGAAACGGGAGGGAAATATATGCATTGGATGATGTGGTTTTTTTGGGGCTCCTTGGCAATTTTATTTTTAAGCAGTTATCTTGTGGATGTTTTAACTCGACGAAAATATAGTTTAACTAGACAGGAACAGACTTTGAATCAGAATTTAGCTCAAGCAGATGCTTTACGAGACGTTGGACGGCAAAGCGATCAAGGTGGAATGTTTTGAATGAATGATCGGAATGGGTTAGTTAACTAACGGACATTCACGTACTATGGGCTTGGAGATGCATTTTCGGGCTAATTTTCATGTGTATTTTAAGTTTAGAATGCATCAATTTCTTCTGCGAGCGCGCGGACATTGCAGAATCCGCTAATTAACAAGAAAATGCTTGCTGACATGAAAAATAAACTAAGAAAGAGCCATGAATAGTAAGAATGAAAAAATCGGTCACAAATAACGAAAGTGGAAATATTAAGAAAACTTAATTTAATTCTGAATGTTACTTTTTGTGAAAGAAGTTACATTCAAAACTCACATCATAATTTAAATTAAAGAGTAGCAGTAGGAATTACAGTTGCTAGAAAAAATGATTCAATCAACTTGGAATTGAGAAAGGAGTTGAGCAAAATGGGTGAAAAAGAGACGGAAATCAAACGCTCTTCAAAAGCAGAAAACATTTTATCTCAGATTCATAGTAATACTAGGCTGGGCGACTTGCGAAAAATCGCAAAGGACATTAAAAAAGATCACGAACTAGCTATGGAACTTTGGTCAACCGAAGAGTTTTTGCCGAGACTATTAGCCATCTTAATTATGGACAAAAAATTGCTTTCCCTAGATGCGATAAATGAGCTTGATAAGGATATGCAAACTCACACTTTTAAAGAGCGAAACAACTTAATGGATTGGTTAATGGCTAATCAGCTCATGAAAGACAAGAAAAACATTGCATTGATGGAGTCATGGCAAAATAGTCCTTCTGCTCTTCAAAGGCGTGCTTACTGGTATTACCAAGGGCGATTGAGATGGACAGGACAAACTCCTCCTGATAACACCGAAGACCTGCTAGCTGCAGTAGAAGCCAATATTACACAGGAAGAACCGGAAGTTCAATGGGCTATGAATTTCACCGCAGGATGGATAGGCGTTTATGATGAAGAGAATCGCGCGCGCTGCATTAAAATTGGGGAGAAAACGGGTCTTTACAAAGATGAAATGGTAGCAAAAAACTGCACGCCCAATTATTTGCCGGAGTTCATTGCGATTGAAGTTAATAAACGGCGTACTAATTAATTGCCTCTGAGGGATTATCTTAAGTTTTAAAATAAGCAGTAATAAAAGACCAGTAACCTGTTTATACAAGGTTACTGGTCTTTTAAATTCCAGGAAAGTAAAATCTGGTTTGGTGCATTTCATTTCTAAATTTTTTCTTCCATCTTTTACCTATTGCTTGAGCAAGGCATCTTCTGTAAAAAGATAATCATGAAATAGACTATTATCATGGGATTAACCATGTTACTCTTGGAATATACTGTTATCGTCACTCTTGAAATGTAAATTAATGGTAGTTAATACGTATTTCAGAACAATGGGAAACTATTAGAGGAGCGTCTTAGAATGAGAAAGAGTTATTTTATTTTATTTTTAACGGCCATCTTATTGGCAGGTTGCACCGATGCAGAAGAAACATCTGATACAAAGGTAGTAACAGATGTACAAGAAGCAACCACAGCTGAAACAAACAAAAGCAGTGAAGAAGAAGCGGCCCCTGCGGTAGTTGATGAACCAAAAGCAGAGGAACCGCCGACTCAATCAAAGAATGAACAATTCGACGGTTACGACGTAATCGAAGTAGATGGCGGGGATTTGTCTGGGCACCGTGAACCGAATGTTGCCGTAAATATTGGTTATGGGGACCGCGAATATTGGGCCTTCACGAATGAATACGGGCAATTGGTACGTGTCGTTGCGGACAAACTTGTAATGCAGGATGACAGCAGCGAACCTGTCACTTCTTCTGGCCGTTACTATCCAGATGAAGCAAAGGTTCCGGGGGTTGAAAGTGAAGCTTTAGATGAAGGCCATGTCATCGCGGATTCACTTGGAGGGGTATCGAATGCGTATAATATCACCCCGCAAGAAAGTACGCTCAACCGGCACGGCGATCAAGCTTATATGGAAGACGTCATCCGTGATGCAGGTGAAGCGACTGATTTTGAAGCCGTTATCACTTATTCAGATACGAATACCCAGATTCCTTCCCATTATCAGTACACGTATACGTTAAAAGGCAATGAAATCGTAGATGAATTTGACAATGTGAACCCGGACGAAGTAAATGCATCACTCGGTTTAACAGACAGTGAACCTGCTGCTTCAACCATTCCAAAAGCTGAAGAAGAGGCTACCAGTGTTGAAGAAACCGGCGATGTTTCAAGTGTTGATTTAAACGGCAATGGACAAGTGACGATTCAAGAAGCAAAAGATGCAGGTCATAGTATGCCGATAACGAGTGATCATTGGTTATATCCTTATATGCGAGACAATGATCATGACGGTATGGTTGGCGAGTAACTAGCTAAAACTTTGAAGTGAAATAATTGCTTAAGATGAAAAATAATTTGTTCAGTAGAAAAGGACCCGATAAAGGTCCTTTTTTGTCTTTTATTCAAATGTGGATTTGCATCAAACATTTCATTCTCAAAAATCTTCCTCATCCTCAAACCGCAGAAAATTCACCGCATCAAAAATGGGCCATTCCCAAAATACCGAACCTTGGGAGACGACAAAATAATCTAAAAACATGAGCAAATTCATTTTGAGCGGTACCGGGCCTTCCATATTATCGATGCGGAAAATGTAATTTGGGTTTTTGTTTTTTAACGCTTCAAGGCTGATGGCGAGAATTTGCTGCTCCACATCGCCGATTGGCAAGAATTCAGGATAGCCAGTTTCTAACATGTTATAGTTCTCGAAGATTTCTTTTACCGAGAACAAATGAAACCCTCCGCCGATATTCTGTCCATGAAGCAAACGATCGTAAATCCTGGCGCCGTTAAATTCCAACAAAAACAAACGGTGGTCTTTTGGCAAGCGATAACCGATGCGCTTTTCCAATTGCAGCACTTTTTTCTCCGTTTCATCAGTTGCCTGGTTGAAAGAACTTGTTGCAGGAATCAATCGGCCATAATGCGACAGCAGCAAGTGTTCATTTTTATCATCCAATTTTTGCATGAGGGAAGCCAAAATCCTGGAAATACTTTTTACTTCTTTTTCATACGGTTCAGCAGTGTAAGGATAGATGTCATCGTAGCCGGTGTCCAAATAAGGAATATGGTCATCTCCAATATAACCAACAACCACTTCTAATCGATTGTCTTCCGTTTCAGATATTTGAAATGAAAGCCCGACACTTCCTGAATGAACTGTCAGAGAATCTTCTTCGTTGAACTCCTTTAATTCCTTAAACCGTTCATCTTCCTGGTTCCGCAGCTGCTTCTTTGCATAGGAGACAGCTTTCCATACTGTAAACAAAACCGACCCGTATAGAATGATTTTTTTCACCTGGCATCTCCGCTCTAATTGGAATTGAAGAATAGGGAAGTGAGGAAACTTGGCTGTTTTCCATATTTAGATAAATAATACCATGTACTGGTTAAAATGTATGTAAAAAGTATTGCATTATTAGAAATTTTCAGTTTAAATTAGTTTGATAAGTAATTTTAACTCGCTGTACCAATTCTAAAAAATACTTCGACACCTAAGGAGTACACAGTATTTGTAATAGAAACGTCTTTTAATTGCCTTTTACTTATGTATAGGTCTACAAAATAAGAAACCTTAAAAATATTGGATCAAATTTTTAAACTGATGATGGAGGGAGAAAGGTGTTAGCAAAATACAGAGATATAATGGAAAAATTTATCGAAGGAAAGCTTTCGGCTGATGACTTTCAGACTCTCTATTTGAAAATTTTCGTCGAATGGGATGACCGATTGAATGTTGAAGAATTTGAAATTTTGAATGGAGTATTTATAGCAGCTGATTGCTATTGGCATGAATGCTTCTCCGGCCAGGAAACGGCTTATGTAATTTCGGAGGAACAACTTCGAAAAGAAGTAAACGAAGCACTGGAAAAATTAAATGTTTTAATGGATCTTCCATAAATACTTAAAGAAAAAGCGGGAGGCTTTTCCCGCTTTTATTTGATTAAAGACCAGGACTGAATTATTGCCTGAAGAATTAAATTGATTGATTTTGATACTAAAACGCATTCATCGGAAATCAACTTTCGGATAGATGAAGTGTTTACAGGAAAAGGAATCGCCAAAAAAGCGCTCGAGCTGCTGACAAAGACTTCAGAGTGAAGAGCCAAACAATACTTGTAATAAAATACTTAAGGAAAATTTTAAAAAACATATGAAAACACGCCCATAACGCAACTGTGGCACCTCAACCAAAACTAATTTAATAATGCAGAAAGAAAGCAGGAGGCAAAGGGATTTTTTGAAATCCTTTCATTCAACTGCTGAACATGTGCATGTTTCTATCATTCCGTTTGCGTCGCACTTGGTTCTCACCGAACAACACGAGCTTTGCTCGAAAGTTTTAGAATTGATTTTGAATGAAAAAATACTCGATAAGAGATTAGATTAGTAAAAGTCCGTTTAATGGTGAGTGGCCGATACGCCGTTGCAAAGGCTTTTTTTCGTTTATTTTTATATAATCATTGTATTATCAACTGAAATGTCACAAAATTAAGAAAACTGGTGTCATTACAATATAGGGCTTTTTGAAAGGAGGAAAGAATGATGGAGGTGAAGGCGAATTTGTCTGATGGCAGCAAAGATTCGTCAACGGAAGACGCTTTTCAGGTTTTATTCAGACAGCATTATTCCTTTGTCGTTCGAAAAGTTCTGGTAATTGTGAAAGAACAATCTCTTGCAGAAGATATAGCGCAAGATGTGTTCGTCAAGCTGTTTTATGCAGACCGAGATGCTATTGACAATATACCCGGCTGGCTTACAAAAGTTGCGGTCAACACGGCATACAATCAGATTCGCACAGAAAATCGCCACCGTGCCCGAAAGGCCAAGCAGAAAATCTTTCAAAAAATTTCCGTTGAATCTGTTGAAGATAAGTATTTGGAGCTCGAGGACATCAGTGAAGTCCAAAAAACATTGATGAACTTGACCGAGAGGGACCGCGATTTGTTGATCATGAAATTTTCCGGCTACAGCTATGATGAAATTGCTGAAAACAAAGGCATTGAAAAACTTTCCGTTGGCGCTCTTCTTGCTCGTGCTAAAAAAAGGTTTAAGAATTCTTACCTGGCAGAAAGGGGCGGAGAAAAATGACTTGTCTTGATACGGGGGTGCTGCAGGCTTATTTGGATGCGGAAGTCAGCCGTGAGCAGAAAAAACAGATCATGAAGCATTTGGAGAGCTGTCAGAAATGCCGTGCCACGATCAAAGAATTGCAAACCTTACACGCTTTTTGTGAAAACGCATTAGAAGCGAAAGATGCAGCAGTAGACACCGATCAAGCATGGAATAAATTTGAACGCAGGTTGCATGTTGCTGAAACTATGGGCAAAGCAGAAAATGAAAAAATTCAACATAGAAAGGGGTGGAGCACATTGAAAACGAAAACCAAGCGCTGGCTTGCAGCCGGAGCCGTAGCGGCGGCCCTGTTCAGCTCACTCGCACACCCTCAAGTTCGAGTGGAAGCCAATCAGTTTTTATCGTTATTCCGGGTCAGTCAGTTTGAAATTGTGACGTTGACGCAAAACGATATCCAGGAAATTGAGAGCTGGGTGAGTGAGAATAAAGACGGGACACTGGATCTAAAAGGAATCGGGCAATTGGAAATGGCCAAATCAGCCGGAGAGAAAGAATTTTTTGACTCAGCGGAAAGTGCGGAAGCAGCCGGCTATCAAGTGCCTGCATTGGGTGAATTTGACGTGGACGAAGTAGGCGTCATGCCTGCTTCAATTATAACCTTTACGCTGGATGTGGAAAAAGCGAATCAATTGTTGGAACAAGTTGGTTCTGACCAGCAATTTGATGCTTTGCTGGATGGCCAACCATTCTCCGTAGCAACAGCTGAAGCGATTCACACGGAATTTGAACGGGACGATCAACACATTTCTTATATGCGCACCCAATCTCCGGAAATTACGGTTCCGGATGGCGTATCGATTGAAGAACTAAGAACAACGCTGTTGTCTTTGCCATTTCTGCCTGAAAATGTGAAAACGCAGCTGGCTAATATCGACAATATCGAATCGACGCTGCCAGTTCCTTATGCCCAAACAGAAGGGTCAAAAATGAGTGAAGTTCGTGTCGGAAATGGAGAAGGCTTTGCCGTTGAAAGTGAAGACAATTCCTATCTAGTTTGGCAGGAAAACGGCGATATCCAAACCCTCTTCACAAGAGACCAATTGACGGCAGATGAACTGATCGGGTTAAGCGAACAATTAAATTGATTTTCATGTAAAAAGTTCAGAGTGGTTTGCCAGCACTCTGAACTTTTATTCATTGATGGGGGAGAGCGCGGATGGACGTTATTCAAACAAAATCCTTAACCAAAACATATAACGGACAAGGTGGTATTTCAGACGTCACTTTGTCTATTGGAGAAGGCATTATTTACGGTTTTTTAGGGCCGAACGGATCGGGGAAAAGCACTTTTGTACGGACGCTTCTCGGATTGCTGCAGCCGACGAGCGGAGAAGGATATATTCTCGGGGAACCGATCGGATCGACGAAGTCGCGGGAACAAGTCGGCTATTTGCCCGAGTTGTTTCGCTACCCTGACTGGCTGACCGGAACGCAGCTGCTCGAAACCCATGCAGAACTGTGCAAAATCCCTGTCCGGCAACGAAAGAAGCGAATTGCAGAAGTGGTGGAATTAGTCGGCATGACCGGAAGAGAGAAAGGCCGCATTGGCGGTTTTTCAAAAGGGATGTCCCAGCGGATTGGCATCGCTTGCGCCATATTAAACGATCCGAAAGTTATTTTTTTGGATGAACCTACGTCAGCCCTCGACCCGATCGGCCGAAAAGATGTACGGGATCTTATGGTTTATCTTCGCGATCAAGGGAAGACTGTCTTTTTGAATAGCCATTTGCTGCATGAAGTAGAATCTGTTTGCGACAATGTCTCGATCATTCACCAAGGCGAAATGATTGTCCAAGGGCCATGGCGCGAATTGATGATGACCGAAGCCCAAGTTGAAATCGTGACAGAAGGAGTGGTTGCAGCCCAATTTCCTGCCTTTGTGAAAACGCATCAAAAAGGCAATGAAAAGAATGGATTTACGCGATGGACCCTACAACTCGAGAGCGACAAAGATATTCCGAAACTCCTTCATTTTTTATCAGCCGAGAAAGTAAATGTTTTTGAAGTAAAGCCGAACATCCCTCATTTAGAAGATGTGTTTTTGTATTGGGTAAACCAAAAAAAGGAGAACGCCTATGTGGACAATCAGTAAGATCACCTTACGGGAAATCATCACAAAGCGGATTTTTTTGATTACCATTATCATGACAATCGTTTTTCTGGCGCTTTACGGGACAGCCATCTATTTTGCGGGTAAAGAAGCACCGGAAATGCGGAATGCGGTCCAAAGCACCGAAACGTTTATGATGCAGCAATTTGTCGCTTCGCAGCTTTTAGGAGTCGGCCTTTATTTTTCGTCTTTTATCACCGCTTTGCTGGCAATCATGTCGAGTGTCAGTTCCATCTCCGGAGAAGTATCCAGCCACCAAATCGATACATGGCTGATGCGGCCGATTTCGCGGTCAGAATTCGTGCTGGGCAAATTTTTCGGTCTTGCTTTTCTCATGATCGTCTATGCCGCTTGCCTCTTTTTCAGTATTATCCTCCTGCACCAAGGAATTGGCGTGGATTGGATGGCGCTCGACTTTGAGCCGTTGCAGTTGATCAAGGCGGTAAGCGTTTTTGCAATACAGCCGTTTGTTTTGATTGCGTTCGGGCTTTTGTTGAGCACGCGGATGACGACATTAAACGCAGGGATTGTGGCGATTATCTTGTACGGGGCTTCGTTTATCGGCGGCTTTATTGAACAATTCGGGGCCATCATCGAAAAAGCCAGCCTCGTCAATATCGGCATCATCATGAGCCTCGTCTTTCCAATCGATTCGATGTACCGCAAAATGACGGTGTTTTTATTTGATACCACAGACAATCCACTATCGATGGCACAAGGTGGCATGTTTACGAGCATTTCCACACCGGCAAACATTATGATATGGTACGCCTTGTTGTACGGGGCAGCGGCTGTATGTTTTTCCATCTATAGTTTTAAGAATCGGGATGTATAATCTTATAAATACACGGAGTTGGAATGATAAAGCGTATTGCAATTCAAAATAGACTGGGAAGATACTTGAAACCAAGTGTCTTCTTTTTTGTTGATAGGGGAGAATGTTTCCCTTTCGCAATAGCTAACAGTTTATTTTTAAAATAAAAGCAAACCTCTTTACATACTATAGGGGGGTATAGTATATTGAACTTGTGAAATATAAAGTTGAAAAATTCAAAAGCGCTGTGAATTGTTTATTGGAATAGGAATAGCGAAGGAAGGAGGAGTAAAGAAAAAAGACGTAGGAGACTTTCAGCATATGTTTAGAAAATCTTGCAGCTGCTATTGCCTTTGACCTAAATTCTTATAGGCGCGTAAGGAGCGTATTGATATGAAAATTAACCGATTACTTTTTGTATTCTTTGTCACATTTCTCGCTGTCTTGTTAGCGGCATGCTCCAGCGGCGAGAAGGAGGATGCACATTCAGCAATGAATCACTCAGGTACAGAAGAAATGGAGCACATGGAACATTCAAGTTCAGGTGAACTGCCCGAAGGACTGAAAAAAGCTGAAACCCCAACCTTCGAAACTGGCAGCAAAGCCATTCTTCAGACCGACCATATGAAGGGCATGAACGGGGCTGAAGCGACGATTGCAGGCGTTTTTGATACCACCGTCTACGCCATTTCATACACGCCAACAACCGGTGGAGAACGAGTCGAAAACCATAAATGGATCGTTCAAGAAGAAATCAAAGATGCAAGCGGTGAGCCCTATCAAGAAGGAGCGAAAGTGGAAGTAGAAGCCGATCACATGGAAGGCATGAAAGGCTCAGAAGCAACGATTGATTCCGCTGAACAAACAACCGTCTACATGATAAATTACACGTCAACTGATGGCGAACAAGTGAAAAACCACAAATGGGTCACAGAAAGCGAACTTTCTGCAACTGACTGAAACAACAGAGAAATTGGAGGCTCATCACGTTCTTGACTCTTAGAGCGAATCAGTTTTTTGACAGACGGCCACTATTTTAGTATGGTACGGGTATAGGGTATATTGATTCGGGAGGCTCGAATAATGGAAGAAACGATGAAATCAACAGTGCAGCCCAATAAACAGCAGCTTTTAAACCGGTTGAAACGGATCGAGGGCCAAGTTCGCGGCGTCCACCAAATGGTTGAAAACGATCGGTATTGCGTGGACATTTTGCATCAAGTGAGTGCGATCCAATCGGCCATGAACAAAGTGTCGTTGGCTTTACTGGAAGACCACACACATCATTGCGTAGCCAAAGCCATTAAAGAAAACAAAGGCGAGGAAGCAATCAGCGAACTGATGGATGTTATGAAAACCATGACTAAATAAAAGACAAAGTTAATTAATTGATACATCCCAAATGGGTATGTTATGTTGTGGAAAACTATATTTAGGAGGAACTATAAATGAATGAAACCTTAAAAGTAGAAGGCATGTCTTGTAGCCATTGTGTAAATGCGGTTGAATCGAGCGTTGGCGAACTTCAGGGAGTGTCAACTGTCAAAGTTGACCTTGCCAAAGGAGAAGTAGCAGTTGAATTCGACACGAACAAAACGTCTTTAACTGAAATCCAGGAAACTATTGAAGAACAAGGATATGACGTCGTATAAGAGTGCTTTCACAGCACTCTTTACTTTCGAAAGAATTATACCCCCTGGCAGTATAGGGAGGAGGAGAACGCCATGACGACGGAATTAAAAGAAGCGAGCTTTCAAATCACCGGCATGACTTGTGCAGCGTGTGCGGCCCGAATCGAAAAAGGGATCAGCAAAATGGAAGGGGTCGAACAGGCAAACGTCAATTTGGCACTTGAAAAATCTTTGATTTACTATGACCCTTCCAAATTAAACGAAGCTGATTTTGAAAAGAAAATTAAAGCGCTTGGTTACGGCGTCGTAAAGCAAAAGGCGGAATTTGACATTACCGGCATGACCTGTGCGGCATGTGCCACACGCATTGAAAAAGGCATCAATAAACTAGGCGGCGTTGCTTCTGCGAATGTCAACTTGGCGCTGGAGAAAGCAACGATTGAATTCAATCCAACCGAAGTCAGCGTTGGCGAAATTATTGCCAAAGTGGAGAAATTAGGCTACGGCGCCCATCAAAAGCAGGAAGATCACGAGCAGGTGGATTACCGGGAAAAGGCGATTTCGGACCAGAAACGGAAATTTATCTTTTCAGCTATATTGTCCTTGCCGTTGCTATGGACAATGGTCGCGCACTTTTCCTTCACCTCATTCTTATACGTTCCAGATCTTTTGATGAACCCATGGTTTCAGATGGCTTTAGCGACGCCCATCCAGTTCATCGTCGGCAAGCAGTTTTACGTAGGAGCTTATAAAGCCCTTCGCAACGGCAGCGCCAACATGGATGTGCTTGTAGTCCTTGGAACGTCGGCCGCATATTTCTACAGCGTCTATCAAGCGATTGTGACAGCTGGTACGCATCATGGGCCTCACTTGTATTTTGAAACCAGTGCGGTGCTGATTACGCTCATCATTTTAGGGAAATTGTTTGAAGCGAAAGCAAAAGGGCGTTCCTCTGAAGCAATCAAGAAATTGATGGGCCTTCAGGCTAAAACAGCAGTTGTGGTTCGAAATGGAATTGAACAAGAAGTGCCATTGGAAGAAGTCGTGATTGGCGACACCCTTTTAGTCAAACCAGGTGAAAAAATTCCGGTTGATGGAGAAGTGATTGAAGGAACATCTGCGGTCGATGAATCGATGCTGACGGGCGAAAGTTTACCTGTGGATAAAGCCGCTGGTGCCGTTTTGTACGGATCGACGATCAACAGCAACGGCTTTATTCAAATGAAAGCCACAAAAGTTGGGCGTGACACTGCGCTGGCGCAAATCATCAAAGTGGTGGAAGATGCTCAAGGGACAAAAGCTCCGATTCAGCGGCTGGCGGACAAAATTTCCGGCATCTTCGTCCCGATCGTCGTCGGTATAGCCGTATTGACTTTCCTGGTGTGGTTTATCTGGGTAGATCCCGGCAACTTTACGCCGGCTCTTGAAGTATTGATTGCGGTACTCGTCATCGCCTGTCCTTGTGCACTGGGCCTTGCAACGCCAACTTCGATTATGGCGGGATCTGGGCGTTCTGCAGAACTTGGCATCTTGTTTAAAGGCGGCGAGCACTTGGAGCAAACGCAAAGCATTGACACAGTAGTCGTCGACAAAACCGGCACCGTGACGCACGGGAAACCGGAGTTGACAGATGTTCTACTGGCTAATGGACAAGATGAAACGAAGTTTTTGGCGCTTATCGGTGCAGCTGAAAAGCAATCTGAACATCCATTGGCGGAAGCGATTGTTCAAGGCATTCGGGAAAAAGGCGTTGAACTCGGCAACGTGCAATATTTCGAAGCCGTTCCCGGATACGGGGTGCAAGCCACGGTGTCTGGGCAAGGCGTTATCGTTGGGACACGGAAACTGATGCAGCAGTACGGTATCGGGATTTCATCCGTCCTTCCTTTGATGGAGGAATTAGAAAGCAACGGCAAAACGGTGATGCTAGCCGGCATTAACGGCGAGTACGCCGGGATGGTCGCCGTAGCGGATACGATCAAGGATACTTCTATAGGTGCCATCCAGCGCCTGCAGCAAATGGGAATCCGGGTCATCATGATGACTGGTGATAACCAACGTACGGCTGAAGCGATCGGCAAAGAAGTCGGCGTCGATGCAGTCATTGCAGAAGTGCTTCCGGAAGGAAAAGCAGATGAAGTGAAAAAACTGCAGCAGCAAGGCAAAAAAGTGGCGATGGTCGGCGATGGAATCAATGATGCACCGGCTCTTGCAACTGCCAATATTGGCATGGCCATTGGTACAGGCACAGATGTGGCAATGGAAGCGGCAGATATCACGTTGATTCGGGGCGACCTGAACAGCATCGCAGATGCCATCATCATGAGCCGCAAAACGATGCGCAATATCAAACAGAATTTGTTTTGGGCATTTGCCTACAATACCGTAGGCATCCCGATTGCCGCTATCGGATTGCTGGCGCCTTGGGTAGCTGGGGCAGCAATGGCTTTTAGTTCCGTATCGGTTGTCTTGAATGCGTTGCGGCTGCAGCGCATTCGAATGGAAAAGTAAAGGGAACGGCAGCAAAAAAAGGAAACGGCGTTTTGCGTTGTTTCCTTTTTTGCTGTTATAAAACTGAACCGCTTTTACCACAATGCTTGTTTCGCCGTTTCTTATTCAAATAGAAGGGTTATTATTCGCCGCGTTTCCCAATACACTTCCATTTTCTTTGGATTTTAGAGGCATATTAAGATAATGTTTTAACAGTATGATATCTTTTAATAGAGGTGACGATGAATGAAACTTATTGCGATTGATTTGGACGGCACGTTGCTGTCCCCGGAAATGGAAATTACGAAAGAAAGCCTGGAGGCGATGCGGAAAGCGCAAAGCCAAGGCCATATTGTCATGATCTGCTCTGGCCGTGCCCCGGAGGATATACAGCAAATCCTCGATAAATACGAATTCTCCATTCCGCTGGCTGGCAGCAACGGAACGGTTGTGCAAGCTGAGGGGGAGGTTTTAAAAAGAGTTTCCATGAATCGAGTAGACATAACTACTATCGCGCAAAAGCTGGATCATGAGCGCGTACCGTACCGGATTTACACGGATTCCGGCATTTTCCTGCCAGCAGACTGGTCAAAACGAGTGGAATATGCGATGGAAAAGGAACAGATTCAAGTCGAGGGCCTGTCAGATGAAACGTATCAAAGGATAACGGAACAACCCCAAAAGTCCAGTCTCATTAATTTTTTCAGCCACCATAGCGAATTGTTAAATGAGCAAGAGTTGACCGTCCAAAAATTCTTTGTGCTGACATTAAACGACAGCATTAAAGCGGATTTGACAGCGTACTTTGAGGGAATTTCCACCATTGGTTTTACTTCTTCGCATCCTTTAAATATTGAAGTGATGGATCGAGAAGGAAATAAAGGAAATGCGCTAAAAAGAGTTGCCAACCATTACGGAATTCCTCTGCACGATACGGTGGCAATTGGCGATAATTTCAACGATCTTCCAATGCTCCAAGTCGCTGGCCTTTCAGTTGCAATGGGAAATGCAGAGCCCCAAGTAAAAGAAGTTTGTGATGTTGTTACATACTCGAACAATCAAAACGGCGTCGCATACGCCTTGAATAAATACGTTATAAAATAATTCAACTAGGTTGCAGTAAATGCATGCGACCACTCGAATATTTCGGCTGAATCGGAAGTTTCATAGCACTTTATAATAGAGAAAAAACAGAAGAAGAAGCATAGATTCGGATCTTCTTCAAGAAAACAGAAATCCAGGAAAGCCCAAAGGCAGTCCTGGATTTTTTGATGGCGATAAATAACGAAAAGCAGGAAAATCATAGTGAATACAGGCTTCTTTTTCACTTTACAAAATATTATAAATCCCATCATTTCGTAAGAAATTCATTTGTTTCTTTTGTTGGGCACAGAGCGAGCGGCCCATGAAGCCGCTGAACATTTTCAACTATCTGGTGGATAATGCCTTCATTTCGGAACGAAGGATGGACAGCTGCGTGGTAGACAATGAATGTATGCTCCTTCAATTCAATTCAATTCCATTCACACCACCAAAATCATCTTCTAGCTTCAAGATAGAGAGGTGCCACTCCGGATATTCATTGAATTTGCGTATCATTTCTCGTAGTTCGCATACACGAAGTTCGCTTAACGTAAAAGACAATAAGCTCATAGCAATTTTTTCGTTTATTTCATCAACATTAGCTCATTCTCCCTTATTCGCAAAAAAGTGGATAAGCCATCATCAAAAATGGCAAAGAAAGACGCAAAAAGAATGAACCATTCTTCTTGGCGTTATTGCTTGGAGCAACGCCTAGCAACCGCTGTGTAACGAGGAAAAAGAAAGGAATTACAAAGGCAACCGGGAAAGTCCGGTTGCCTTTGATCTTTTTTTAAAATTGGCTCGTCTTTGGGGCAGTATTTTTGTCCGATTCTTCTTTTCGGACGACCAAAACGTCACAAGGACTGCTCCGAACAATGTGCTGAGACACACTTCCCATTAAAAAGCGTTCCATTGCATTCAACCCTTGGGCTCCGCAAACAATCAAATCGGCTTTCAGACGTTTGGCATAATCTCGCGAAATCACAGTATTCGGTGAGCCAGAGCTGACATACACTTGGACATCCGAAAGACCGGCTTCTTGGGCAGCCTTTTGATAGCGGGCGAGAAGTTCTTTTCCCTGGTCAAAGACCCGATCGTCCATGTCTGGGAGGCGTTTGGTTATGGTCGAGTAAGTGCGAAGGTCCACTACATGGACTAAATTAAGCTCCGCATTGTTTCGTTTGGCTATTTCAACCGATTTTCTAAAGGCCCATTCAGCTTCATTTGATCCATCGACAGCTACGAGAATGCGCTTATAGACAAAGGTCACCTTTATCTCCTCCTGTTGTAAGTATTGTTATGAATAGATTCCTCCAATTCCATTTGAATTCCTGCCGATTAGCGGAATAATTTTTTCGTCGAGAAAGCAACTGAGAATACCGGGGTTTAAAGAATAGTTTGATTAAAACTATTCAAGTCATTTATTGTATATGCAACAAAAAGAAGTTATATTGAATTTAAAATGATTTTAAAGGACTGACCAGATGCGTACACAAAAAATCACAACCGAAGAAGATTTAAAAAAAGCATTTGCCATTCGAAAAGAAGTGTTTGTAAACGAACAAGGAGTGCCCGCAGAAGATGAATTTGACCAGTTTGACGTTTTGAATAAAGGATGTGAGCACGTTCTCGTCTATTCCGATAACCAAGCAGTTGGAACTGGCAGAATTCGCTTTGTCGATAAAGTGGGCAAACTGGAAAGAATCTGTATTCTGGAACCTTTTCGCAAATTTGGACTTGGCAAATCCGTTATCCTTGCATTAGAAGAGATTGCCGAGGAACACTGTGCCAAGCAAGTTAAATTGCACGGACAGATACAGGCTGAAGGGTTTTACCAAAAACTCAGTTACCACACGGCCTCTGCTGTTTTTTTGGAAGATGGAATTCCACATATTCTTATGATGAAAGATCTTGTTGCTAAAAGTTAATGTGATTAAGAAAAAGAAGGGAAAGATGCATAACGAGCATCTTTCCCTTCTTTAATTTTTGGAAGCAACGTTAAACTTAACATCTGACATACTTGCGTTTGAAGCCGAGTCTTCCACGGTCCAGCTCTTTTTGAATGCTTTCCGAAGCATTCAGGAAACTGCTTTTTTTCTCGTCTTTTTTGATTTCTATTGCTCCTACGGCACTTGCAGTTTCAACAGCTTTTTCGTGGAGCGGCACATAAGAAATCGCAACAGTGTAGATAAAGTTGTTCATCGCTATTTTTGTCCGCAAAGGAGCATCGTGAATATTGCGTTCTACTTGGTCTAGCATTGCGGACAGTTTGTCTTGGCTGAATTCTTCGTCTTTGCGATTGCCCAACAGCCAGCAGTAACAGCTCCAGCCAGCGGACATGCGCAAGTCTTCATTGCTTGCAATCCATTTATCAGCCAGTTCTTGGGCAAAATCAGCTTCTGCCAACGAGACCGCAACGACATAATCCGACAACATGTAAAAATACGCACCGTCTAACCAGCGTTCAAATTCTTCTTCAGTCGAAAAATCCGAAATGATGCCGGCAAAATACATGGCGTCGTAGTTTCCAGTGGCATAAAGCTCATCGGCGAGAAGCTGATTTTTCTTGATTTTTCGGGCTAACGGCTTCATTTCGCCGGTAGCTACACCGAAAACCGGCTCTTTTGCACCGTTTCGCAGGTACGTTTTTTTGATTCGCTCTTTGCCAAGCGATTCCAGTTCCTGCATGACCGTTTCTAGTTCCATTATTCTTCGCCACCTTTCTTGCTTTAAATTCTGCTTGACTAAAACTTTCATTAAAGAGAACGTATATTCGTTATTTTATCATAAATTCTAAGAAAGCGAATCGAAGTTTTAAAACTATTCTTACTTTTTCAGGGAAATTAATGAAGAATCTCTTGGATAAGGTTATATTAAGTGAAACAGCTTGCATAACTAATAGAGAGGATGATTGAGATGAAAGCTACGGTAAATTGGAATGGCGGGATGGCTTTTAGCGGAATGACAGAGTCCGGGCATAACGTCGTCCTGGATGCTGGATTGGAAAGCGGCGGTGTCGACAGCGGACCTCGCCCGACGGAAATTTTGCTGCATGCTGCGGCAGTTTGCACCGGAATGGATATCGTTTTTGTGTTGAACAAAATGCGCTTGGCAATTGATGCATTTTACATTGAAATTGATGGTCAGCGCGCAATGGACCACCCGAAGAGATTTACTGAAATCTCCATCACGTACCATATAAAAGGCGATGTACCGGAAGACAAAGTCGTCCGCGCAATCAAATTATCCCGTGACACTTATTGCTCTGTTGTCCAATCTCTCAACGCAACAATAAGTTGCAATTATGTATTAAATGAAATGCCAAGCAAACAGGTGGAGTAGGATAAAGACAGGGGGCGAAGCTATCAAAAGATCAATTTGCTTTGGCAAGAACCTTTATCAAAACGAGAGCGCGCGAGTTGGAACGGGCGTTATATGACTATGACTTTGAGCAGGGCAGCCCTGAAGCTGTTATAAACGAAATAAAAACCTATCAAAATGAAGACGGCGGATTCGGACGCGGACTCGAACCGGATTTTTGGTGCAAAGAATCCTCTGCTTTGGCTACTTCAATCGCTCTTCGCCACTTGGCAGAGGTTGGAGCATCGGTGACAGAGGAAGCGGTCAAAAATGCAATCGTTTATTTGCTGAAGACATTCGATCACGAAAAGATGAGATGGCAAATTGTGCCGAAACAAGTGGAAACGGAGCCACGGGCAGTTTGGTGGAATTACAGTGAAGATTGGGCATGGGGAAATCCCACGGCAGAAATCCTTGGGCTCCTTCATCATTTCAAGGAATTGGTGCCAAAGGATTTCTTAAAAGAGTTAACCGAATATGCCATTCGTTCTATTAACAGCCTCTCGGAATACGAGCAGCACGAATTTTTGTGTTTTATTAAATTGGAAAAATACTTGCCACTTGATGACCAGCTTTCCATTCAAGAGAAATTAAGAAGAATGGCAGTGGAAAGCGTCACGACAAATCCAGAAAAATGGGAAGGCTACTGTTTGCTTCCATTGGATGTGGCGTTTTCTCCTTCATCGAAATTTTTTGATTTGTTTGCAGAAGAAATCCCAATCAACTTGGATTTCATCATCAAAAAACAAGCCGATGTAGGCTTTTGGGATCCCACATGGACTTGGGGCCAATATGAATCGGAATGGAAAAAGGCGAAAGAACAGTGGCGCGGGATTTTAACGCTGGATTATTTAAAAGTTTTACGTGCATATGATGCAATTAACTAAAGCGAATAAAGTACTAGCAGAAGCGGAATGTCGAGCTTCTGCTTTTTTAGGGATAATACGCTCTTATATTTAGGGCGAAAGGTTATTTAACCTTTTACAAATAATAACTCCCTAGATACCACTTCCAGCACCTGTATTTTTCTTTTTATTAATTGTCCGAATCACAAATCCAGTAATCATAAAGATTATTCCAGTGAAGAAAGAAAGGTCAGAGCCCGTATTATAGTAGATGATTACTAGAACTAATCCTATCAAATAAAGACTCCATGCCAATTTCATAAACCTCTGCTCCTTTTCAAATGTTATTTAGGCTTTCGCAGCCCAGATCTCTATTTCAATTTTGATTTCAGGCCATCCCAATTCAACGAGATATCCAACCGTCATGGCCGGGTATTCATCTCCAAATAAACCTGACCACTCCGTGTACATGAAATCCCAATCGATTTTTTCTGTTGCCCAAACATTTACTTTGATAATGTTTTCTGAACTCAGTTGTTCGGATGCCAATACATTTTTTATGTTGCTGAACGTATTGGCAATCTGCTGATTGAAATTGCCAGGCAAATCTCCATGTGCATCGACGCCGATTTGGCCGGACATCACATACAACTCCGCATTTCGCGGGATTTTTGTGATGTGCGTGTAATTGCCTACTGGCGCTGGTACGCCTGCTGGATTTGTTCTTTTAATTTTTTTCGTTTCCATGAAATCACCTCGCTGAACTTAAGTGTAGGGCAAAAAGCAAATCCGCTCAATCATTTATTAAAATTTCCGTCACTTCAGCGTGCTAGCAGCAATAAAGAAAATGCTGCCACTTTCTTTTCTTGTTTCGTTATACACGTTACAATAAAAGGATAAGCAAGGGTTTATTTTACTATTATCTGTAAAATAGTGCGATAGGAATAGTTCGATATGATTTTTTATGAGTTAGGAGACCACACGAATGTTAGAGGAACAGACGAGATATTCCAGGTTGGCAAATATCACAAAAATCATCAACACCAAATTGGAATTACGCGAAGTTTTGCAGCATGTGACCAAAGCCATCTCTGAAGAAATTGTCCGGTGCAATTCGGTCGGCATTTATTTGCAACAGCCTGATGGAACGTATCGAGGGTTTGCGGGAAAACCCGAGTTCATTAATGGCGTAACCCTAGACACACAAGTAATCGACCTTGAGATCGATTTATTGGCAAAAGAAGTAAGTGAGACGCGAAAGACCATATATATATCGGATACGTCGGTGGATAACCGTCCAGATCCCCGGTCAGTGGCTGCATTTCAAATCAAATCTCTACTGGCTTTGCCAATTGCTTTTGAGCAAGAACTGTTCGGTTTAGTGTTTTTGTTTGATTACGGCACTCCGATGAACTTGACAGAATCCGAAATCCAAAGCGTGGAAGCTTATGTGAATATGGCAGCAGTGGCTATTCAAAATGCGCGGAACTTAGCGCAAAAAGAAAAGCTGTTGTATGACAAGCAATTGATGCTGAATGCTGCGAGTGATTTAACGGCTTGTTCGTCCCTAAAAGATTGTACGGACAAATGCTTCCAGTATTTAGGGGAAATCTTATCCAGCGAAGATATAGCGATGCATTTGTTGGATCCGGCAAGGAGAAAGATAAGTGAAGCAACTGCGATAAGCAAAACTAGCCGCTTGACCGACAGCACTTGGAACACCGAAATTAACAATGTATGCGGTGGAACTTACGAAGAGATGGTTCAGCAGGTGTTGAAAAATAAAACCGCCTATTGTTATCCAGAAAAAGGAGCAAAGTGGCTGTTGTTGTATCCGATGATTTCCATGGGAAATGTGCTCGGCATTATTACGATTGTGAACTTGTCGATGCAAACAAGAGGATTTGAAGATTTCCAAATCCAACAAGCGCAAGCAATTGTGGAAGCGTCTGCTCCTACGTTTTCTAATTTGATGTATTTGGATCAGCTTGAGAGCATGGTGGTTGAGCGAACAAGAGAATTAGCTTCCGCAAACGAAAAACTCACAAGTGTCATCGAAAGCATTCCCGATGGGTTCATGGCCTTCAACAAAGAATGGGAGTTCACGTTTGTCAACAGCCACCAATATTTGCCTGAAGGAAAAACACCAGACAGCGTAATGGGGAAAAACTTTTGGGTAGAATTTCCTCAGGCTATCAACACACCAATGTACAAACAGTTCCACCGGGTGATGAACGAGCGGATTCCGGTACATTTTGAACTTCTTTCGACAACTAAAGAATACTGGCACGAAGTAGTCGCGTATCCGTATGACGATGGCATTTGCTGCCTGTTCAAAAACATCACAGATAAAAAGAATTACGAAAAAGAATTGGGAAGACTGTCTAAATTAGAAATGATTGGCCAAATGGCGGCGGGCATCAGCCATGAAATCCGAAACCCGATGACAACGGTGCGCGGATTTTTGCAGTTATTGACTCAAGAAACGGATTTTGAAAAACACGCCAAATACTTTGATTTGATGATTGATGAATTGGATCGCGCCAATTCCATCATTACGGAATTTCTTTCTATGGGCAACACGCGGACATCCGAATTGCAAATGCTGGATTTGAACGCAGTTCTCCATGAAATTGCACCGTTGATCAAAGTCGATACGTTTTCACAAGGAAAGCAGATTCAAATTGTTACAGAAGACCTTCCTGAATTGTTGTTAAACCGGGATGAGATTCGCCAATTGATCATTAACCTATACCGTAATGGCCTTGAGGCGATGGAGGAAGGAAAAGTTTTGTCCATCGGTACGTATATGGAAAATGAAAATTGTGTAGTCTTAGCTATTAAAGACCAAGGCAAGGGCATTAGCCCTGAGATTTTAGAAAAACTAGGAACTCCTTTTTACACGACGAAAGATACCGGAACCGGTTTAGGCCTTGGCATCTGTTATGCAATTGCAGCCCGCCACAACGCGAAGATTGAAATTGAAACGGGATCAGCCGGAACCACGTTTTATACGAAATTCACGTTAACGAAGAAAGCCGTCATGTAGCCGTTTCAAAAGTGCTGTCATAAATTGGACATAGATAGATTGCTATACAGAGATAAAGAATGCTATACTAAACGTACAACTCAATATACTTTGACTTTCAGTCAAGGGGGAGTAGCTATAGGGAAACCTATTTCACAGTCGTCATTACATGGTTCGTAGCCATCGGTTGTGATAGCAATCAATTTTGCTTAGCGAGACCTTTGCCTTTTATTAGGCAAGGGTCTTTTTTGTTGGCAAAAATTAGGAGGAGGAAAAAGATGGACACAGCAATATTATTGGAGTATGCATGGGTTTTACTAGTACTAGTTGGTTTGGAAGGGCTATTGGCTGCGGATAACGCGGTAGTTATGGCGGTTATGGTTAAGCACTTGCCAAAAGCGCAACAGAAAAAAGCATTGTTTTACGGGTTAGCAGGGGCATTTATTTTCCGCTTCGGGGCTTTGTTCATGATCACGTTGCTCGTGAATATTTGGCAGATTCAAGCATTGGGTGCAGCTTACCTATTGTTCATCTGTTTCAAGCACATTTACGATCAGCGTAAAGGACATGGAGATGATCACGAAGAAGATGCTGAACAAAAAGAGAAAAAAGGTTCTGGCTTCTGGATGACTGTCCTTAAAATCGAACTGGCCGATATTGCATTCGCCATCGATTCTATGCTTGCAGCGGTAGCACTTGCTGTTACTTTGCCGCACTGGGACGTATTCGGATTCACAGATATTGGCGGAATCAACTCCGGGCAGTTCTTCGTAATGCTTGCCGGTGGTTTGATTGGGGTTATCATTATGCGTTTTGCAGCCCACAAATTCGTTCAGCTGTTGGAAACCTATCCGCAGCTTGAAACAGCAGCATTTGTTATTGTCGGATGGGTAGGGGTTAAGCTTCTTGTTATGACATTGTCTCACGAGAAACTTGGCGTATTGCCACATGACTTCCCGCATTCAACTCCTTGGACAATCGTCTTCTGGACCGTGCTTGTCGGAATTGTTGTAGTTGGCGCTTTGGTAGGCATTAAGAAGAAAAAAGAAAATGAAGCTTAAGGGGTAATGACCTTTTGCAAGTAATGGCAAACCCCCGGCTCGAGAAATCGAGCCGGGGGTTTTTTTGTTTAACTGATTTACTTATAAGAAAAAAATATGACCATTCAGAATCATTTAGTAAAATAAAAGATAAAATAAATTATGACATTCACTAGAGGATGAAATGAAATGAAATGGGAAGTTATTCAAGATAAAATCGATATCTTAACCCTTATGGACTTTTTCGGCGGTTTTCATGACAGCTGTTTAAAAGAACTCGTTATGTTGACCGATAGTTATATAGAAGAAGATCTTTCAATGAGCATGTCGATGGAAATGGATACCTGTGTCCGGGTATTGTTTCAAAGACAAGAAAAACCCTCTGCAATCGAGTTGGTTTTTAAAGGCGTGACCGGGCTAATCCTCATCCCTCGTCCAGCGAATTACGATTCCGTTATCCGCGGTGCTACATTGACTATGCAGGACGGATTTTTCTATTGGGCAGATACGGAAGAATGGCAATTGGAACAGCGGTTTGATGGCACCAGCAGTTGGATTTCAGCAAAAGAAATTCAATGGCGCGAAATCAGCGAATGGATGGGGGAAAAACGACGGTACGGGTTAATAGATGCTGATTAATTAAAGGTGAAAAACTCGTCTCGAGGCGAGCAACTTAGTTTGCAGGAAAATAACAGAGTGGTATACTATTTACTTGTGAAATTAAAAAATCCGTTTAGCTATTAACATGGATAAAACAATGAAAGCAGGTGGGGGCTATTCCGTCGTCCACTCAATTAGTTGAACAGCAATTTGCAAATTTGGTCCGGTCTTATCGGAAAAAACATGTCGGCAAAGGGCCGGAAAAAATAAAAGTGACGTTCCACAACAATTGGGCCATCGCCTCCATGAGTGGCAGCCTAAGCACGGTGGAACAATTTATCATCCAAAATGAAGACGGGAAGAATATGATTTGGCAGGCTCGGACCCAAATGATCAAGGAGCTGTACAATCAAATCCGACCGACTGAAATGGAAGAATTGGTAGGCGCGAAGTTTGAAAAGCTGTTTACCGATATTAACGTAGAAAACGATGAAGTGATGTCGATTTTTGTATTTGATCGGCCAATTGATTTCCCGCGAGAAAAATAAATGACAACTAGTGGCGGATTGGGATAAGGTACGCAAGTGCTATTAACTAACCACCATTCAACAGGCGAAGTCTGCCTGTTGAATGGTGGTTTTTGTTTTTTCGCAGCAATGTGGAGAAAAATTAGGAGGAAAAAAAGATGTCTTGGACTTTATTGATCATGATTGGCATAACGGCATACGCTGCCAGCGGAGGATTGATTGCTATTGAAGTGGAATACTCGTTTATCGGCGTTTTTGTCTTGGGATTAACGACCGCTTTCGGGGGAGGCACAATCCGCAATTTGCTCATTGGCGCACCGGTTTCTTCGCTCTGGGAACCTCAAACGATAGCCATCGTATTTGCGACGTTGGTGGTGATTGTTTTGCTTCCGCTGGAGTGGACGTCGCATTGGAAAAGGTGGGGGTTGTTCTTTGACTCGATTGGGCTGGCAACTTTTGCTTTGCAAGGCGCACTTGCTGTCCAGCTCATTGATGGCCACATCGGCTTGATGCTTTTAGCGGCCATGTTTACAGGCCTTGGCGGGGGAATGATTCGGGACCTTTTGGCCGGAAAACAGCCTTTAGCCTTGAAAGAAGAAATCCATGCCATATTGACCCTGTTTTGTGGCATTTATGTATGGTTGGGTTGGACGAATCCGCTTGAACTTACTTTAGCGGTCTTTCTAGTTGTTGCCATTCGCATGGCCGCGATCCACTCCGGTGTGCGGTTTCATTTACCTTATCGGTTTGCAAAAACGAAGAACTCCTTTTCTAAATCAACGGAAAAAATATAAGTCTTTTAAAGTTAAAACCTTTTCTAATACATAATTTTTAAAATAATCTAAAAACTTTGTTTACATTGCTGAAGCCTAGGTATATAATAAAAAAGAACATATGTTCTGTATCGGTTTCATCCCTTTTGCAATAACAAACCGGCAATTATTCAAGTAGTTTTCTGTCATACATAGTAGATTTACGCCGCTTTGCTTATGGAAAGAAAGGGTGAGAATTTTGAATGATGTGAAACAGATGATTAACAAGCACGAGTGGGCGATTGAAGCAAAAGGGCTGGTCAAAGTTTTTGGCAAAGACCGAGCAGTGGACGGAGTGGATTTAACAATTCCAAAAGGCACTGTTTACGGATTTCTAGGACCGAATGGAGCGGGTAAAACGACAACTATCCGCATGCTCGCCACGCTTTCAAAGCCGGATGCCGGAACGGCTAAAGTGTTCGGCCATGACCTTATCAAAGAACCGGATGCCATACGAAGCCGCATCAGCATGACTGGCCAATACGCTTCGATTGATGAAGATTTGACCGGCATGGAAAACCTTGTCATGATGTCGCGGCTGATGGGTTACGGCCGAAAAGCGGCAAAAGTGCGGGCTTCCGAATTGCTGGGCGCTTTTGGCTTGGAAGATGCAGCAAAACGCCAAGTGAGGAATTATTCTGGAGGCATGAGAAGACGCATTGATATTGCCGCGAGCATCGTGGTGACACCGGATCTGTTGTTTTTGGATGAACCTACAACCGGTTTGGATCCGAGAAGCCGCAACCAAGTATGGGATATTATTCGGGCGCTTGTCAATGAAGGAACGACGGTTCTCCTTACAACTCAATATCTGGACGAAGCGGACCAGCTGGCGGACCGGATTGCTGTGATCCATCAAGGCAAAATTATCGCAGAAGGCACGAGCAGCGATTTGAAAGCTTCTGTTGGCAGTGGAACCTTAACTATCCAGCTAGTAGAGGCTGCGGATCGGTCGAAGGGTGTCGCCATACTAGAACGGAGATTGTCTGTTGCTGTTCATTTTGCAGCTGATTCCACTTCGCTTTCCGCACAAATGAACGACCCTTCTTTAGTTGCAGACGCATTAAGCGAATTAGCGCGTGAGAAAATCGCCATCAGTGATTTTTCATTTGGCAGACCCAGTCTTGATGAAGTTTTCCTTACATTAACCGGACACAAAGCTGAACAGGACAAATCGCCTGAGGAGGAAACCCCATGACGGAATTTGTTGAGCAACGCGATGATCAAGCCAGGGAAGAGCAATTGCGCGATTCGATCGCCTCAAGCAAGCGCCCAAAACCGCCAAGCGCATTCGCATCCACCATGACTTTTGCGACAAGGGCATTATTGCGGATCAAGCACGTCCCTGAACAAATGTTTGACGTTACGGTTTTCCCAATTATTTTCTTGCTCATGTTCACGTATTTATTCGGCGGAGCCATTGCTGGTTCAACAGCTGAATATCTCCAGTTTCTGCTTCCTGGAATACTCGTCATGACGGTTGCCCAAATTACGATGTACACCGGCATTGATTTAAACAATGACATCCGCAAAGGGATTTTTGACCGCTTTCGCACGCTGCCCATTTGGCTGCCGTCTGCACTGATTGGAGCATTGCTTGTCGATGTGATCCGATACTCGATGGCATCGGTTGTGATGATCGGGCTTGGCTTTGTACTTGGTTTCCGGCCAGAAGGAGGCATAGTCGGCCTTTTCGGTGCCATTGTATTGATCTTGATTTTCTCATTCAGCTTTTCCTGGATTTGGACCGCTTTTGGACTGGTTGTCCGTTCCGAAAAATCCTTGATGATGATCAGTTTTATGGTTTTGATGCCGCTGACTTTTATCAGCAACGTCTTTGTGGCGCCGGAAACCTTGCCGAACTGGCTCCAAGGGTTCGTCGAAGTCAATCCGATTTCCATTTTGGCTACGGCAGTACGCGGCTTTATGCACGGTACGGTGACGTCGCCGCAAATTATCTGGGTGCTGATCGTGTCGTTGATCATCACCGCCATATTCGCTCCGCTGACGATTTATCTTTATCGAAACAAAAAATAAGCATGCAAAAAGGAAGAGAACGATGCTCTTCCTTTTGTCACGCTCTTAAATTTTCGAACTTTTAGTGGGAGAGAAAGTTCTTACGATGGCTGGCCGCGTTAACGAAAATACCGCACAAAGCAGCGCGATCACCGCGACGACGCTGCCGACCCAAGCGGTAGTCGTTACAGAGCCGGTTTGATTCAACACGAGACCGCCAATAGCGGATCCGAGCGCAATGCCAACTTGCAGCGCGGAATTGTTAAAGCTCTGCTGGATATCGGACGTTGCCGGATCGGTTTGAATCAAGTAGCTTTGCTGTGCCGGCGCCAGACTCCAGCTGAGCGCTGCCCATACCACCATCACGGGAATGAAGACGATCAGTGAAAACGTGGTAAACGGTACAAGGAACAGCACCACGGCGAATGCCGCGAGAACGAAAATGATGCTCTTTGGCGGCCCGATGGCGTCTGAAAGCGTACCGCCAAATGCGCCGCCGCTCACTGCAGCAATTCCGAATATCAAATAAAAGATGCTGATCCAGTTGGAGTTCAACTGAAGGTTGGTTTCCAAAAACGGCGTGAAATATGCGTAAAGCGTGTAATGGCCCGCCAGCATAAATAACGTCGCCAAATGTGCGCTGCCAATTTTCGGACTGGCCACGGCTTTTAGCTGCTGCGAAAGCGGAATGGCTTCCACACCTGGGATTTTTTCTAAAAACAACGCAATCAAAACCATAGAACCGATCGACAAAGCCGCGATGCCAAGGAAGATGACGCGCCACCCGAAAGCCTCAGTCACCAAAATTCCGATTGGCACACCGAGCACAAGCGACGAGCTGACTCCCATATACACAAGGCCTAAGGCTTTCGCTTGGTAGGCTGGCGCCACAATTTTTGCGGCAATCGTTAACGAAAGCACGACGATCAGTGCGGTGCTTGCCGCGGTCAACACCCGCGCAATCATCATAAAGGCAAAGTCCGGGCTGAAGTACGTCATGACGTTTCCAAGGAAAAAGAGGAACAGCGAAATCAAATACAATTTCTTTCGTTCGATTTTCCGGGTCATTACCAAAAGCACCGGTCCGGCTATTGCATAAATGAGGGCGAATACCGTAATTAGCTGCCCGGCAGCGCTTAACGTGATGTCTAAGTCTTGGGCAATGCTCGGCAGGATTCCGCCGACGATCAATTCCACCAAGCCTACTGCGACAACAGATAATGCTAAAATGTAAACTTTCAAGTTCATGAGTAACTACTCGTCCTTTCGTATTGTCTGCAACCAAAAAATGGCTAATGGGCCTATTCAGAAAACAATAAAAAAATCCTGATTACAAAAAACGATTTGCTCGTTTTCTGTAATCAGGATTTAACGGTTCCTGGTAGAGACCCTCTAGCCATATTCTAGAAGTTATACAGATAATCTTATTTAAATGAATTCACTCTGAAAATACTACTATACTTTCGGTGTTCATACAAGGGAAATTGCAATCTCCTGGTAGAACTAAAAAACAGCGGGGAAATGTTTCCACGCTGTTTGAGTGCTATGAATGATAAATTTGATCGGCAATTGGAATTGGTACAGGCTTGTCACACGTGCTTTCCATGGAATAAAAGACCCCATCTTTGGAAGAAGTTAAAAATCCATGCATCGCTTCAAGCACATGGAACGCAATTTGGCCATTCGCGCGGTGGGCAGTTCCGCCCGCGATGGCGTTCGCCATGTCAGCGACGCCAATGCCGCGGCCATTTTTCTGGAACTGGGAAACGAGAGGCACCTCGGTAAACTCTTCCGCACCTTTTTTGCGCAGTTTGACTGGCCCTCCAAATGTATTCGGATCTGGCACGAGCAGCGTTCCTTCACTGCCGTAAATCTCGATAGGCGGCAGGGAAGAGCCGCCGAACGCATCAAAACTGGTGGTAATGGTTCCGATTGCGCCGGAAGCAAAGTCGATGGTACCAGAAATATGAGTCTCGGTCGCCACTTGGATTTTTTCTCCTGCCAGCGGTTCGCTCGTTATCGTCCGCTCCGAGTAGCTGATGCGGGCAGATCCGCTAAGCCGGTGGATCGGCCCGAGTAATGCAATAAGAGCCGTCAGGTAATATGGGCCCATATCAAACATTGGACCGCCGCCTTGTTCGTAATAAAAAGCCGGATTCGGATGCCAATGTTCATGCCCGCGGCTGATCATAAAGGCAGAAGCGCCGATCGGCACGCCGATTTCGCCGTTTTCGATCAACTGCAAAGCGGTTTGGATGCCTGCTCCCAAAAACGTATCGGGCGCATCGCCAACCACTAAACCTTTTTCTTCGGCTTTCGCTAACACCAAACGCGCTTCTTCCAGGGAAATCGCCAACGGTTTTTCCACATAGACGTGCTTTCCGGCTTCCAACACTTGCAGGCAAACGGCCGCATGCACTTTTGGCAGCGTCAAATTGATGACGATGTCGATTTCGGAATCTCCAAGCAGTTCGTCGACGGTGCACGCTTTTGGAATGTTATAAATTTCTGCTTGCGAACGGGCCCGATCTAAATCGATGTCGGCGCATGCTGCAAGCGATAAATGGCTGAAACTTGGAATGTTCTCCATGTAAATGGAACTGATATAGCCGCAGCCAATGATGCCAATGTTCATTTGTTTCATTTATTTTCCTCCAAGCTGTTTATTGGCTATCTCCCATGCCGGTATAGATGGGGCTTTTCTGTGCGCTTTCTACGTATAGTGCTTTGCCTTCAGCTGCCCACAAAAAGCCTCTTTTCATAATGAGCGACACTTCTGGCATGGCGACAATGTTGGCGACATGGCCGAGCGAGCTGTAAAAGACCCGGCCGCTTCCCCAGCGTTTGGTCCAAACGACGGGCATATCGACGGCTTTATTCAAAGAATGCGGCCCTTCGGCGACGGGGAAGCGGGTAGTGGCCAGCACTTCCACAGCAGGATCGATGTGCAGGTAGTATTGTTCGCTGACGACGGTAAAATCATTGAGCCCCTCTAAAATCGGGCTTGAGGACTGTTTGATGTTCACTTTGTATTCCACGCCATCATTTCCGGGATGGGCGACCCAGTTGCCGCCGGTCATAAACTGCCAGTCGACGTTATTGCGGAACGAATCGCACATGCCGCCGTGGCTGCCGGCAAGTCCAACGCCGCTCGCCACTGCTTCTGAAACGTTCCAGACGTATTTTTTGTCGATTTCGCCCATCGTCCAGTTCGGTACAATCAAATCAAGCGTCTTTAATTTTTCGCTATCGGCGTAAGCATCAAGCGTATCGGCAACTTCCACTTCAAAGTTTTCTTCTTCCAGCATTCCTTTATAAATCGCGGAAACTTGTTCCGGTTCGTGGCCATCCCAACCGCCTTGGACAATCAATGCTTTTTTCTTCATAAAAACAAACACCCCTATCAAGTTAACTGCAAATCAAAGACTGGAAACGCGGACCCACTGCCGGTCAGTAATGGATAATTCAACGGCTTCCAGTACTTGCTGGCATTTGACGCCGTCAGCGAAATTCGGCACCGGCTGGCGGTCTTCTTCAATCGCTTTCAAGAATTCCAAAAAAGCATGGGTAAACGTATGTTCATAGCCAATCGGATGCCCCGCTGGCCACCAAGCATCGGAGTACGCGTGCGGAGCATCTGTCGCCAACACGCGGCGGAAGCCTTGCACGTCGCCCTGATCGTCTTCGAAATACACTTGGAGCTCGTTCATCCGCTCAAAATCAAAAACGACGCTGCCTTTGCTGCCGTTGATTTCAAAGGAATTTTTGCTGCGGTGCCCGGTCGCAAAACGTGTCGCTTCGAAACTGCCAAGCGCACCGTTTTCAAAACGTGCCATGAACAAGGTCGCATCATCTACTGTGACCGGTCCTTTTTCAGCATCGGAACTGCTCGTTCCGGACAATTCGCTCGTTTCTTCCGGCAATGGCCGTTCTTTGATAAACGTTTCGCTCATCCCCACAACTTCCGAAATATCGCCAATGAGGTAATGAGATAGGTCAATTAAATGCGCACCTAAATCTCCATGGGCGCCAGAACCGGCAATGTCTTTTTGAAGCCGCCAAGCGAGGGGAGAGGCGGGATCCACTAGCCAGTCCTGCAAAAACCAAGCGCGGAAATGATAAATCTCGCCGAGCCGGCCTTCGTCGATTAATTTCTTTGCCAGGATGACTGCAGGGGTAAAGCGGTAATTAAAGCCTACCATATGCTTGACACCAGCTTTTTCCGCTTCTTCCAACATGTCTCGGGAATCCGCCAGCGACAAAGCAAGTGGCTTCTCGCAGTAGATATGCTTGCCAGCAATGGCGGCTTCGACCGCGATGTCTTTGTGGACATTGCTCGGTGCGTTAATGTCAATCACATCAATGTCATTCCGGGCAACAAGTTCTTTCCAATCTGTTGCAAATTCCTGCCAGCCGAACTGCTTTGCCGCTTCTGCAACAGCTTCCGGATGGCGCCCGCAAATCACTTTCATGTTCGGAACCGAACTTTCCGGGAAAAACATCGGAAGCGCTCGGTACGCGTTGCTATGGGCTTTCCCCATGAATTTATAGCCAATCATGCCAACATTAACTTCTTTCATTTTTTCATCCCCTTTGTCGCTTATCTAAAATGAACACGTTTACATCGTCTCGGAATTTCATTATTCTGTCAAATTATAATGAAAGCTTTTCTGCAATTGTTCAAAAAATAAAAGGGATTTTTAGGAAAATAGAGAATTAATAGTAAAGAGAGAAGGCTAATTAATTTAAGAACATACAGCGATTGGCCGGATTTTTATAATAAAGAAAAGAAAGAGGTTCACTATGGGGATAGTATTTTTGTATATGGGCTGGTTTTTAATACCGTTACTGGCGATAATGTTTTGCATTAATTTAGTGGAGATTCTGAAAAAAATCAAAAAAGATCAGCCAACATTTATTAACACGATTTGGATGACCACATCTTTTGTATTGATAACGTGGACGATTGCGGTAATTGCGACGTTTGGGGTTTATTGAATGAAAGCAGTAGAAAGAATGGAGCAAGTACTAAAGAAGGCGCTCGGGCTTCGGACTGAAAAAAATTACGGGGAATCCAACCAATTGCTTCAACAGCTGGCAGCGGACTTTCCGGATGATCCGTTTGTTCATTATCAATGCGCCTGGAGTTATGATGTTTTGGGAAAAGAAGCGCAAGCCGTTCCTTATTATGAAAAAGCCATTCGCCTTGGCTTGCAGGGGAAAGACATGGAAGGCGCATTCATCGGTTTGGGAAGCACTTACCGCACATTGGGCAAATACCAAAAATCAAAAGAAGTCATAACCGATGCCTTGGAGATGTTTCCAGAAAATCGCGCAATGCAGGCATTCCTGGCCATGGCGCTTTACAATTTAGGGGATTTTGCCAAGGCGATGGAATTGATGCTTACGTGTTTAACGGAAACTTCCGAAGACGAAGACATAAAGGCGTACAAAAAAGCCTTGCGTTTTTATGCGGATAAATTGGATCAAGTGTGGGAATGAATGATGAACAGGAGGCGGATTTGCTGGCAAAAAGAAACAAAAAGGAAGAACAGCTATGGGCTTTCTTCCTTTTTGTTTGCTTGTATTGCTTTTCTGATCAAATTCATGTAAAGTTTGCTTTACGTAAAGCGCACTTTACATGAATGGTGGGAAGTTGGATGAAAAACAACATAAAAGATTTGCGCGAAGCGCATCAGTTGAAACAGGACGAATTAGCCAATAAATTAGGCGTTTCGCGGCAGACCGTCATTTCATTGGAAAAGGGAAGGTACAATCCCTCGATTCCGCTCGCTTTTAAACTGGCTCGCGTTTTTCATTGCAAAATCGAAGATATTTTTATTGACGAGGAGGAATCGTGATGCGGAAAATGGATAAAGGAAAGGAAAATCGATTGACTTTTTTGTTTTCCGGAATTGTTTTGATCGGCATGGCGGTATACTTGAATGCCGATTATATACTGGACGGCCAGTTTCCGCCGAGCATTCTGCTGTTGGCGGCAGGCATCAACCAACTGCTTATGAGTTATTTGTCGCCGCATTTGTTTCCACGAGATGAACGCTCAAAAGAAATTATGGGGAAAGCCATGGCGGTTAATTATTTTGTTTTGTTTTGTACCATTGTCCTTTTGTTTTTGGCGACGTCTTCATACGGAATCCCAACTTTAACCGCGGAAGAAGTTCTGATAATGCTCGCGGGAATTATGATGATCAGCATCCCTGCAACGATGGTTTATTATGCACGGGCACTTTGAAAAAAAGCGAGGAGGCATTACATTGAAAACCTGGCCAAATGAAGTTGAATTGCTTTCCTTGTTTGAAACCGAGCCAGAACTGCTTGACGTTGCCACGAAAGATCTCCCGTTTTATTATAATGAAGCTTCCTACAGCTTTTCTAACAACGATGAAAACCTTTTTGTCCAAATTTCTCCCGCTTATGGCGATGTGAAAATCCATACACATCAGCGGTCTACCAATCGTTTGCTGGCCAAACTTGACTTAAAACAAGTTGAAACGTTCGAAATCACAGCAGATGCCGAAAATGAGTCAAGCATTTTATTGACCGTGAAGGACGAAGATTATTTGCATACATACGAAATTGATTTTAAACCAAATTTCAAGCTGATCATGCAGATGCACGATCTCACATAGAAAAAAGAAGTATTGTTGGTGAAAAAATTTCATTCACCGCAATACTTCTTTAAAATACCGCTGTATTTCACCGTTTCCTTCAAAAGCTGCGGCTAAAACACGTCCAGCCGCTTTTTGAACGTTGAACTGTTCGGGAGTGGCTATCTCCCATGTAAAGCTTTTAAGGTAAATCAAATGAATGACCGGGTCTTCGGGTTTGAGATTATGTGCGGCATTGATCATACGGTTTCCCAATTCTTCTTCAGTGTCAAACAAGTAAGGAAACAATGAAATCATGTAGCCAAACAACCACAAAAATTCAGCCTCTTCGTTAAATTCAGTGAAACCGAAAGCGGTCAGCTCTTTTAATAATCGCTCTAACTCTTCAAAATGCGCTTCTTCTAAATTCGTGTCACCTAACACGCCCCATTCAGCAATCACATACCAAGACAGAAAACCAAGCCGCAGAAAAACCTTCAAGTTCAAAGGTTCTTCTTTCCACATTGCAGTCATAATATCCAATGCTGCTTTATACTTCCCAGCAGCCTCAAGCTCGTCTACTTTTGTCCATTTCCAATCCACTTGCTTCACCTCCGGTTTTATTATCGGCTTGTATTGTAACAATTCTACCAAATTGATAGACTAAAATTATTAGACAAGGGGTGAATTCATGGCTCAAATCGTAATGAAGCCTTTGGAAACAAGCTTGATCGAACAGATCAATAAAACAAACGAATCGTTTCCCATCATTGGAAAAATTGTGCCAAGTTTTATAGATGGCAACTGGTCCTACAAAGAAGAACTTTATGAAAACAAGTTGGAAACCAAATTTCCGGATGACCAGCTGGAGTGGGACGAGTATATCGACAGTGGCAAGAAAGCGATAATTTTAGCGTTTCATGAAACCGAATGTGTTGGCCAAATCCGTTTGGTGAAAGACTGGAACCGCTTTGCTTACATCGAAAACATTGCGGTCCGCAAAGATTTTCGGAAAGGCGGCATCGGTCGCATGCTGCTGGAAGCGGCTGCAGCCTGGGCGCAAGAACAAGCGCTTATCGGATTATCCTTGGAAGCGCAAAACGATAACGTGATTGCGTGCCGGTTTTACGCGAGAGAAGGCTTTGAGTTAGGCGGCGCCGATACGTTGAAGCAGCACGCGAACCCGAATATCGACATCACGCTGTACTGGTACAAGATTTTCTGAGTTAGAAGACACTAAGAAGAAGAGGCTCTGGAAGCGAGCTCTTCTTCTTTTTTAATAGGAAAAATAAAGCTATTCCATTAATGTGATTTACTGGTAAAGTAAAAGAAAGAATTAGTTGAATTTTTTATCAACTTAACAAAGGATTTGTGGACATGCCTCCTTATACACTCATTGAAAAAATTTTGTTTTTTCCGGTCCGATTTAATGCAGATCGAATCAAACAAAAGATGCACGGCAAAACCATCTTGATCACAGGGGCAAGTTCCGGAATCGGCAAAGAGTTGGCTTATCTTTTAAAGGATGCGCATGTCCAACTGATTTTGGTGGCACGAAGAGAAGACAAGCTGCAGCAAATCAAACGCGACATCGAATCTAGTGCAGCACAAGTCAGCGTTTTTCGCGCCGATTTGCGGGACGCCGAAGACATGGCGGAGCTGTTGCGGTATTTGCACCGCTTCCCGAACGGCTTAGACATCGTTGTCAGCAATGCGGGAAAATCCATCAACCGGCCGATTTACCAATCGCTTGACCGGCTTCATGACTTCACCCGGACCATGGCCATCAATTACACGGCGCCAGTTGAACTCGTTTTGTCTGTTCTGCCGTTGCTGGAAAAAAACAATGGCCACCTTGTAAACGTTTCCACCATTAATGCACTGCTTCACCCTATTCCCTACTGGGCGGCTTATCAGGCTTCCAAGGCGGCGTTTGACACGTGGTTCCGCTCGGCTTCACCGGAATGGCAGGCTAGGGGAATTTCCTCTACAACACTTTATTTTCCATTGGTCAGAACGCCGATGATCGAACCGACACTCGCATACCGGACCGCTCCGGCCATGTTGCCGGCCCACGCCGCTCGGATGATTGCCGAATCTGTGGCAGCAAAAAGAAAAACCTACAAGCCGTGGTGGCTGATCTTCGGACAGCTCGCCTCGGTGCTGTTCAGGCCTATTTTTGACATGATTTTTGCGGCTCAAGCCAAGAAAAAGGAGCGTGCATGAGGCCATGGTTCAGTTGCTGAAAGTGCTCCACAAGCTCGGGTTTTTGTCTCCGCACGGAATAAATGCGTTTTTATCCGCCATGAAACGAGACGGCATTAATTTGATGCTGCTTTTGACGATGAATAACCAGAAAAAAGGCCATCAAATTGCGTTGATTGATGGCAATAAAACTTGGACCTACAACGAGCTGCGGCTTCAAAGCGAAAAGCTCGTCACGCTGTTAACCCTCCGCTGCGAAATAGAAGAAGGGCAAAAAATCGCCTTTCTGTGTAAGAACCATTCAGGTTTGGTGCAAGCGTTGTTTGCCTTTTCGCGTCTCGGAACACAGCTCTTTTTGCTGAACCCTTCCATGAGCCGGCTGCAGTTTGATCAACTGGCAGAAGAGCATGATTTTGGCTGCGTGGTGTTTGATGAGGAATTTCGGTTTTTAGTGGAGGCATCTCCGAAGCAGCTAAAAAAGCTAACGCTTTCCCAAGTTATTGAGCAAGCGGAAACCGTGGAAATCGGCCGGCTAGAGCCGTCTTCCAAAAGCAAAATCGTTTTGCTTACGGGCGGCACAACAGGCAAGCCAAAACAAGCGGTGCATGAGCCGTCCATTTTTAATTTTCTCGCTCCGTTTTCGGCTTTACTGGAGCGCTTGCAGCTGCTCAACTCCCATACAGCCTATATCGCGACACCGATTTACCATGGCTACGGCATTGCGATATTACTCGCGTTTATGGCGTTAGGGAAAAAAGTGGTGATCCACGACAAATTCGACGAAAAAAAAGCGTGCGAATTGGTTTTTGAACACAAAGTGGACGTCATTACGGTGGTTCCGTTAATGATTCACAAAATGCTGGAAACGGATTCCGAAGCACTTGGCACGCTCACTTGCATCGCGTCTGGAGGAGCTAAGCTGAGCGAAAGGTTAGTCGAAAACGTCCAGAACCGTCTGGGGGATGTCTTGTACAACTTGTATGGCACCTCCGAAACCGGGCTTAACTTGATTGCGACGCCGACTGACCTCGCTGTGAATGCTAACACGGTGGGCAAACCGGTTATAGGCGGGCGTTTTGCCGTCATGCAGGAAGGAGCCGAGGTGAATATTGGCAAAATCGGCCACTTTTGTATTCAAAACAAGTGGTCCATGAAAAATGAGAAAAATGGGTTGATTGATACCGGCGATCTGGGGTACCGCGACAAACAAGGTCGTTATTTTTTATCCGGTAGGGCGGATGATTTGGTCATTTCAGCAGGCATGAACATTTATCCGAACGATATCGAAACGGTTCTTGCTGCGCATGCTGCAATTGAGGATGCGACGGTGATCGGGGTTGATTGCAAGCATTACGGGCAGACGGTAAAAGCGTTTGTCCAGTTGCGTCCGGATAAAAGCATCAGCCAGTTCGAACTGAGGGAATGGCTGTCGACCAAACTGGCGAAATACCAAATGCCGAAAGACATTGTCTTTATGGAACACCTGCCGTATACCGCACTCGGCAAATTGGATAAAAAACAATTGAAATAGCTAAGGGGTGAAACCAGTGAGTTTAGCAAGTTACATCGGGTGCAACCGCAAAATTCCGTTAAGCCCGGAAGGTTCAGAGGAGCTGATCGTGATCGGCCATTGTTTTTCCGATAAGTTCAATAGGCGGAATGTGCAAAAATACCAGTTTTCAACGCCGTACATCTACGAAGTTTCGAGTGATTGGGGCATTGCAATTTCTGATGAGTTGAATAAAGACTCGAACCGGGAAGCGAAAGAAAAATTGATTAAACTTTGTGAAATAATGGATGCCTATTTGGATGAAGGGGATTTTTTTGAACTATACAGCTGCTGGGTAGGCGAAGAACAAGACAAGCGGACGGGTGAAATGACGCTGCAGATTGGACGGATAGATTTAGACACCATCGAATTGCCGGAGAAAACCTTGGCCCGAATCGAAAAGTAGGAGGGAGGGCAATGAAGAAATACGCGGTGTTATGCGGCGGGCTTGGCATTTTGGCCCTTGCTTTCTTCAGTTTGTATATGGGCTACGCTCCTAAAACAGGGCCACTTAATGGCCCAAATGACAAGTTGCTTTGGTTTAATTTAGCAGTGCAACTGTTTTCCGGCATCTGTTTCACTGCTCTTGCAGGTTTGATGTTTTATAAAGAGAAGGATGCAAAATAAAAAGATTGTCTCTCCAGGATCAAGCAACGGGGAGGCAATCTTTAGTTGAAATTAAAACGCTGAAGTCCAGCCAGCATCCGCCGTAATAACGGTGCCGTTGACAAAACTCGACTCATCCGATGCCAAGAACAGGGCAACTTGCGCTATTTCTTCTGGCTGGCCGATGCGCGGCATTACGCCTTGCACCGCTTGCAGGCGGCTCGCGCCGAATTGGCTCACGTTTGCCATGGTAGACGCGATATTCGTAGCCACTCCGCCTGGCGCGATGGCATTGCAGCGGATGCCTTCGTTTGCGTACATAAAACCGGTGTTTTTCGTCAAGCCGACTACTGCGTGCTTAGATGCGCCATAAGCTGCACCGGCATGCGCGCCGTTCAAGCCGCCAGTAGAAGCTGTGTTGACGATGACGCCTTTGCCTTTTTCAAGGAAAATCGGCAAGGTTTTGCGAGTCGCACGCATGACGCTTTTCGTATTAATATCAAAAATACGATCCCATTTCTCGTCCGTAATCTCGCCAACCGGTTCAAAGCTGTCCATGATGCCGGCGTTATTCACGAGGATATCCAGTGTTCCGTACGCGCTTACCGCTGTGTCGATCATTGTGTCGATGTCTTCTTGCGTCGCCACGTTTACTTTAACCGCTTTCGCCGTACCGCCGTTTGCTTTGATGCCTTTAACAACCGCTTCCGCTCCGTCATAATTCAAGTCGGCCACAATGACTTTTGCGCCTTCCGCTGCATACAGCTCAGCAATCGCCTTGCCCATTCCTGATGCTGCACCTGTAACAACCGCAACTTTACTTTGTAACTTCATCAATAAAACCTCCTCTAGTTAATGAACACTTGTACAATAAAAGTATATTCCTATTCAATAATGGCTTACAATAAGCAAATAAAGTAGAAACGTACGTTATCATACAAATTTTGAAAATTTGTTCAATAGGAAGTGGATTAATTTGAAAGAAACGGATTTACGGGTTGTTAAGACCAAAGAGGCATTGAAAGAAGCCATGGTGGAGCTATTAAAAGAAAAAACATTGAAATCCATTTCCATTACGGAAGTCTGCCGGAAGGCCAAAGTAAATCGCGGAACGTTTTATTCGCATTATGGGCAAGTAGAAGATTTGTTCGAGGATTATTTTAAAGACATCATGAAAGATTTGACCGACTCTTATTTAGAGCCATACAAACATGTCCCGAAACTCGAGACAAAACAGTTGAATCCGGCGACCATCCGCATTTTTCATCACATCGCCAACTACGAGCAATTTTACAACATCGTCTTTTCCCATGCGGCACCAATGTCCTATTACTATTTGCTGTTTGATCACATTCAGCAGTTGATGGAAAACGACTTTGGTCTTCGCCATGTAGCGGGTGAAGATATGAACATGATCAGCGCCTATCAGGCAAACGCCATCATTGGCCTTGCCATCGAATGGCATCGCCAAAACTTCCGCCAAACAGCCAATGAAATGAATGAAATACTGGTGCGGCTGCTGAAGTACATGATGGCGTAAGTTTTTATGATATGTTCATTCATGAGAGCAAGAAAATTCTTGCGTACAGCGGACAATACGCACGTTCGGCAGAATTTATGCACGCTCACAGAAAAATATGCATGCTCAGCGATACTTACGCGCGTTCACGAAAAAATACGCACGCTCAGCAAATCTTATGCACGCTCACGAAAAAATACGCACGTTCAACGAATCTTATGCACGTTCAAAAAAATACATACGCATAAAAAAATCAGCGTTTCCAATCTAAAACTTTATGTTGCCAAGAAAGCTTAAAGCAAACATTCAATCACATGGCGGATTATGCTTTCATTTCATAAGCGCAACAACTCAAAACCTTAGCATTTGCACCAATCTTGTATGCTTGAAGTGTAAGCAAATCTATTGAAAGAGGTGGAGTTCTAATGTGTGCGATGCAAGTGGTTCCGTATGTCATGGTTCATGATGGCCCGGGTTTTATTGCGTTTCTGGAAAAAGCATTTCAAGCGGAAGTGGGTACGATTGCCAACAGCCAAAACGGCCAAAAGATTATTCACGGGGAAGTGAAAATCGGCGACAGCCTCATATACTTTGCGGATGGAACCGATGAAGAAAAAAGCGAGACAAAAGAAGAAGAGCGAAACGAGAGCGGGCACCAGATGCAAAAAGAACCTGCGAATATCCATCTGTTTGTTTTTGTCAGCGATGTGCCGGAAGTGATAAAAAGAGCAGAAAACGCAGGCGGCACTTCGGTTATGCCGCTCATGGAAAACGCTGACGGCCAGATGGGCGGTTTTGTCGACCCGTTCAATAATCTGTGGTGGGTTCAAACGAGAGCCTAAAGTTGAAGCCTTAAATCATACACGCAGAAAAGTGTATGGTTTAAGGCTTCTTTTTTATTATCAGAGTTTTGCTTTTTTCTTCGGCTTCGGCGACAACAAAGCGCTTGCGCCAACAGCTAAAACGAGCGCAGCCGCCAAAATTGGCAAGCGGCTTTTTTCCTTTGAAGCAGCAGGATGCTCAACCGTCGGCTTTAAAACTTCTTCCACCGGTTCTTCGATCACTAGTGTATCCACGTCTTCTGGTTCGGGTGGTTCTTCGCCATAAACGGCTTCCAGCAGGCGTTCTTTTATTCCGCTAGGAACTTGTTTCTGGTCCGAAAGATAAGGGAGGTCCTCGGTTAACGCATGCCAATCGGCCAGTTCACTTTGGCAGATGGAGCAGGTGGCCAGATGTTGTTCAAATGCGGCCATTTCGTTTGCCGGGAGGTGGGCGTTCAAATAATCCACAAGATTGCCGCTTACTTTCGCATGCAGTTTTTCCTGCCCTCTGTTGATTTGGGGCTTTAACTGCTGCAATGCTAAGCGGATTTGATTGTTGACCGTTTTTTGCGGCATGCTTAAGCGTTTTGCGATAGAATATTGAGAAAGCCCATCAAAATAAAACCACTGGACCAGCGTTTTTTGTTTGTCAGTCAAGAAACTGAAGGCATGATGAACCGAATCTCTTTTTTCTTGCCACCTCAAGGCTTCAACTGCCAGCGGTTCGTCGATGGCAGACGCGTTTAAGTGTTGAAGCGAACTCTTTCGCGTCATTAACAGCAGCCAAGAAGACAAAGAGTTCTGATCAGCTATGTAGGTGCGGCTCAAGTTTTTGAACACGTCTTGTACGATGGTTTCGGCAGCAATCGCTTCGTGTGTTAAGCGGTGCGCGAAGGAATAGACCAATGGCCCGAATGCATCGAATTGGGCTGCGAGTGTTTCGCGGTCGTGTGTGAATGGTTGAATGGTTCTAGACATCTTTTGCCTCCTAGATAGTATTCTTTTTGTTATCATACCCAATAGTCGAATCATTACTCAACTCGGAGGGGATAGAATGATTTTTCGCCAAGCAAAAACAAGTGAATTTGAAGCAATCTACCGAATGGGGTACGAGGAATGGCCAAAAGGGCGCTCGCTTGCTCAATATATCGAAGATAATCAAAAAGAAGAAGCCGTTGGCACACGGTTCGTTTTGGCGAACCGCAATGACGAAGCGGTGGCGTCGCTGATGCTGCTGCGGTTTCAGCCTTATTTGTTCGGGATCGGCTCGGTTGTGGTAGCTCCTGCTTTTCGCAGCCAAGGGCTCGGCAAACAACTCATTGAAGGCTGCGTACGCCTTTATCCGGATGCCGCTTTTATGCTATACAGCGAAATCGGCACCGCTTATTACGAACGCTTCGGCTTTAAAGCGCTGCCGGAAGAATTCCAGCAGTCGAGAAAAGGCATTTGCATGCTCAAAGCGGACGGCCATTTATATGAAGCCATGCTTAAAGAACCGTTGCCCGCATATTTTTAAGGGAACGCGAAAGGAAGATTTTTTTGGAATACATTCAACACTTAAGGTCATTGGTCGGCAATGAAAAAGTTTTGATGGTGGTTGCAGGCGCCTTGGTTTTTGACCAAGACGGCCGGCTTCTTTTGCAGCTGCGGACGGATACAAAAGAGTGGGGAGTGCCAGGCGGTTTTATGGAGCCGGGTGAAACGCTTCAAGAAACGGCGGCACGTGAAGTGTTGGAGGAAACAGGATTGCAGCCGAAAGAGCTCGAACTCTATGCCATTTACTCCGGACCGCAATATGACAAAACGTTTCCTAACGGCAACCAAGTGTCGCTCGTCCAAGTATTTTTCACCTGCAAACAATTTGCGGGCGAGTTGATAGACGAGAACGACGAAACGCTGGCAGTCCGCTTTTTCAAACTGGACGAACTTCCAACGGCGTTGTTTTCCGACCATTCCATGATTTTTCATGACTTGCTCAGCGGCAAAACTGCTCCGTTTTTCCGATAGACAAGATCGTACTTCTCAACTTCTTCACAAAAAAGTGAACGCGCTTATGCTGCGTTCACTTTTTTGTGATCCAGCTATTATTTCTTTCGCACATCTTCAATAGCGTTCAGCTTGTCCAGGTCGTCAGCCGAGATTTGAAAATCCAATTGGCTGTTTTCGATGATCCGGTCTTCATTCGTCGATTTCGGCAGCGGCAATGTGCCGCGCTCCAAGCAATAGCGGATGCACAATTGGGCAGGCGTCACTCCATACTTGTCTGCCATTTCTACGATTACCGGACTGTTTAAGATTTGGCCAGTCGCTAACGGCGAATAGGCTTCAACCAAGATATTGCGTTCGTTGCAAAACGCAAGCAGGCTTTCTTGGTCGCGTCCGATGTAAAACGGGATCTGGTTGGCCATCGGCACGATGTCACACGCGTCCAGCAGTGCTTGGATATCCGTTTCAGAGAAATTCGACACGCCGATGGCACGGATTTTGCCGTCGTTATATAGCTTTTCCATCGCTTTCCACGATTGGATGTTTTCTTCCGTGCAATCTTTGCCAATTTCATCCCATGGCCACGGGGCATGGATCAAATAAAGATCCAAATAATCAACGCCTAAATTTGAAAGGGTTTCATTAAACGCCTTGAAGGTTTCGTCATAGCCTTTTATCTGGGCAGGGAGCTTACTTGTAATAAACACGTCTTCCCGCGGCAACTCAAAACTCTTGATTGCTTTGCCAACGTTTTCTTCGTTTTGATAAGCGAGCGCCGTGTCGATATGGGTATAGCCGTTCTTTAAGGCGATCGTCACCGCATCAAAAGCTTCTTCGTTTGGAATTTGCCACGTGCCAAATCCGATGTTCGGAATTTCGACGCCGTTATGGAATGTAAACGATTTAGTGTCTGCCATGAAAATCCTCCTCTTTCAACTAGCTTACCCGGCTATTCTACCCCTTCTCTTAAAATCAGAAACGTCAGTTGTTTAGTTTTACTCCAAGAAAAGGTATACCAAAAGTACATTCGTGAAACAAAAGCGCATTACGTAATTGGAGGCCGACAGATGTTCGAAATTATGAGAAAAGTGGTACGGGTCAGCATTGCCAAACTACTGCTGTTCACCAGTATGTTTTATCTCGCCAGTGCGTTTGTCATTCATTTTCTTGAACCCGAGGAGTTTCCAACGCCGTTTATCGGTTTTTGGTGGGTCATGACCACGGTGACCACGATTGGCTACGGCGATTATGCGCCGAAGACGGTACCGGGCATGCTGTTTGGCATGTTGCTGTATTTATTCGGCATCGGACTTATCGGCGTCATCATCGGAAAAATTGTCGATTCCTATACCTATGTAAGGAGGTTGAAAATGGAAGGAAGGCTCAAGTACAAAGGAAAAAACCATTTTCTGTTGATCGGCTGGTCAAAAAGTGTAGAAAAAACCATTGAAGATCTGTTGTTTGATGAAAATATAGAAACAGATGTCGTCTTGATTGATCATTTAAAGCAAGCGCCTTATGAACATCGGCGGTTTCATTACATCCGGGGCAACCCCACGGATAAAGATGTGTTGAAAATGGCAAATATCGATGAGGCAAATGCGGTTACCGTTTTTGCCTCCGAAAGCGATGATCCGGTATTGACCGACGGCAAAACCTTGTTGATCACATCAGCCATTGAAGAATATGCAGAAGAACAAAACAAACAAATTTACACGATTGCAGAAATAGTACACGAAGCTCATATTCGCATGTTTCAGTATGCAAATGTTGACGAATTCGTGTTATCAAGCGAATCATTCCCTCATTTGATGGCAAAAACATTGCTTCACCACGGCTCCAGTCAATTGTTCACCCAGTTGATCAGTCACACTTCGGGAGAAAACCTCTGGGAAATCAAACCGGCTCCTTCATGGATAACGTATGGAGATGCATTTGAAGCACTACGAAAACAAGGCGCAAACCTGATTTCCAACGGCAGCGATTTGGGCATTGTCCGACGGCTAAACGAACCGATTCCAAAAGATGCCCGTTTGTTTATCATTTGCAACCAGGATACCTATCAACATTTATCGTTCCACTAAAAAAGGAAAACCGGCGTCAGCTGGCTTTCCTTTTTTTCCATTAACGCGTCGGCAATTTCACAGAAAGCCAGCTGCGAATTTGATCAGCGGTTTGTTCAGGTGCGTCCCACTGGATCATGTGTGCTGACTCAGCGACTGCTTTTATCGTTACATCCGTGATGGCATGTTCCATCTGTTCAATGCCTTTCGCTCTCGCTTTGTCTAAGTCAGCCGGCAAACTGGCATGGATTAAGAGCGTCGGCATCGAAACGAACGGATAAGCAAGCGCAAACGGTTCCGCGAAAAACGCTTTAATAATAGACAGCACCGTAAACCGTGAAGCGACCGGTTCCCATTGGCCATCTGTCCGTTGGGCAAAAAGGGAAGCGGCATACGCTTCTTTTTCGGCATCTCAGCGAGTGGTATACGTTTTGTACTCTTCATAGATTTCGTGGATGTGCTCAAATACCGATTGCTCCATGTAATGCTGCCAGCCGGAATAAGCGACATCAAACGTCACTTCCGGCTGGTTCCCTGGAAACGTAAACGCACCGTCAAGCAAAATGAGTCCGTCCACTTTATGAAATGCTTGGCGTAATGCAGCGCCACATCAGCGCCCCACGAATGGCCCATCATTACAAATGAGTGAGGCAGGATTTCGCGTACCGCAACGTCCAGCCATTTAGCCAAATTCGAAAAAAGGTAATCTTTTTCATTCCCTAAAGGGCTGCTGCCACCATGGCCGGGACAGTCCAAGGCAACCAAGTGGAAATGGTCTTTCAATTGATTTGCCAGTTCCGTAAAACTGTACCAGCCGTTTCCCGCCAATCCGTGAAGGCAAAGAATGCTCGGATTGGCGGAATTTCCCCATTCGTAATAAGAAACGGTGCTGCCGCTCTTTTTCAATAACCGCTGCTTCAAATCTGCCCAACCTTTTTTTCAAAACTTTCAATAAACTAATTATACTAAACAATTCTGGAAATTAGATGGATTATTAGCAGGCAGTTAGATATAGTTAGAAAAAAGCCTACTAGTGTTGAAAATAAGAAAGGAAGATGAACGATGTTTTTTGGACCGTTAAAACCAGGGGATAAAATCGGCATTTATTCGCCGTCATCGCCCGTTACCCATTCTTCACCCATACGCTTTAAACGTGCGAAAGCGTTTCTGGAATCCCGTGGCTTTGAAATCGTGGAAGGGAGCCTTACCGGCAAACACGATTTTTACCGCTCCGGCTCGATTCAAGAAAGAGCCGACGAGCTGAATGAATTGATTCAAAATCCCGACATCGTGTGCATCATGTCGACGATTGGGGGAACGAATTCGAATAGTTTGTTGCCGTATCTCGATTACGAAGCGTTCACGAAGCACCCGAAAATCATGATCGGCTATTCCGACGCTACGGCGATTTTGCTGGGAATTTACGCAAAAACGGGGATCCCGACGTTTTACGGCCCGGCGCTCGTTCCTTCTTTCGGGGAACACGAACCGTTTCTTGGCCATACATACAATTTTTTCTCCCAACTATTGATGGAAAACCAACAACTGCCGTTTCAGGTTCCGAAACCGCCTTTTTGGAGCGATGAACCTTTGAACTGGGAAACCAAAACCGAAGAAAAAGAAAACCGGCCAAACGAATGGCTTTGTATTAACGAAGGCGTGGCAGAAGGCCGCTTGATCGGCGGCAATTTGAATACGATGTTGGGCTTTTGGGGCAGCCCGTATATGCCCGAAATCCAAGAAGGAGATATTCTCTTGCTTGAAGATTCCATGAAATCCGCTTCCGTCATCGAAAAAAACTTTAATTTGCTGAAGCTCAACGGCGTTTTCGACCGCATTTCCGGACTTCTGCTTGGCAAACACGAACTGTTTGATGACCAGGGAACGGGAAGACAGCCTCACGATATTTTGCTGGAAGTCATCGGCGAACCAACTTTTCCCATACTCGCCGATTTTGACTGCGCCCATACCCAGCCGATGCTCACTTTGCCCCTCGGAAAACGAGTCAAAATGGACGCTTTGAAAAAAGAAGTCGCCATTACGGAACATTGGCTAAAAAATTTTGAGGAAAATGAAACTTCCAGATAATTCAAACCGTAGAAGGTAATAGAAAGAACATTGCAGCGGCACAAGGAGGCGTTTGATGAAGAAAAAGCAATGGGTGGTGAGTTTGGCCGCTTTAGCGGTACTTATCGGCTGCTTGTATGGATCCATGTTCTTGCAATACGAACGTTCAGCTGCCTATTCCGGTTTCCCGATTCCGAAAGGCGCTGAATTGATGGATAAAAACAGTTATGGCAGCAACTATACGTGGGATAAGGCATCAGGAGACGAAGGCATTCCATTTAGCTACCGGTTAGTGCTCAAGGCGTATGGCTGGGAAGAGGTGCCAGGAGATATGACGCCGATTTACCAAAAAGGCGATAAAAAAATTGATTTGATCACCTCGACTGATTATTTAGGGATTTTTGAAGAGGAATAAAACCGAAGCGCCCAAACAAAGGAGGAGTTTCCATGCTGTATGTAGTCGGATTTATCGTGGTTGTCATTATTTTTAGTTTGATTAGTGGTCAGCGTTCTTCACAACAGGCGAAATTCCGAAAAACCAAATCCGGTGCTGCTTCCGACAGCTCCTTCAATTATTACGGGGCAAATGATGATAAACACGATAATTGGGATGGCGGCGACTCAGGCTATGACGGCGGCGGATCGGATGGAGGGTCTGATGGCGGCGGAGGCGGCGGTAGCGATTAATAAGCAACGAAAAAGGAGAAAAGATGGAAATCCATCCTTTCTCCTTTTTGGTTAGTCTGCTTTTCGATACGTTAAAGTTTTCCCGGTATAGCCAAAAATGACAGTTAAAATTGGCGATAGCAAGCAAAAAAGCGCAAAAGGCAAGTATGACAAGGTCGAAACGCCAAGTGTCGTCGTAATAAAAATGCCACACACGCTCCACGGCACCAGCGGGTTCACAACTGTTCCAGCATCTTCCATAACCCGGCTCAAGTTTTTCGGGGTAAGACCAAGTTTTTCAAACGATCCTTGAAATGCTTGTCCAGTCAGCAATATTGACAAATATTGCTCCCCAATCAGCACATTGATGCCGACCGCGGTCATTGCAGCCGCCGCAATAACCGAACCGGCTTTGCTTAAAAGGTTTTCAATTTTCGCCAGTAAGGTTTGGACAATGCCGAGTGTAAACAGCAAGCCGCCCATGCTGAGCGAGAGCAACACAAGCCCAATGGTGAAAAACATGCTTTCCATGCCGCCGCGCGACAACAACGCATCGACATCCGCAAAACCAGTTTCTGAAACGTAGCCGCTGAAAATAATGGAAAACACGTCTGAGACCGGGTAAATTTGATGGACATACGACAAGGCAATGGCCACCACCGAACTGATGGCTAACGTCATCATTGCAGGTACTTTGTAAATCGTCATGAGAATCAGTACGACGAGCGGAATGATGGCATACCAGTGAATGGATCCAGTAGCGAGCAGCCCTTGTTGAAACGCATCAATTCGCGCTGCATCCGTTGCTGCAGCTTCGGGTGAAAGGATGGCAAAAATGACGAGCGAAATAAGAAAAGCGGGTATGGTCGTCCAGCCCATATTGCGGATGTGTACAAACAAATCGACTCCGACGATGGAAGACGCCAAGTTAGTGGTATCCGAGACCGGCGACATTTTGTCCCCGAAAAACGCGCCCGAAACGATGGCACCCGCTGTAATCGCTAATGACACGTCCAACACGGAAGCCATTCCGATAAACGCCACACCGACGGTTGCCACTGTCGTCAAAGAACTGCCAATCGACAAGCCGACAATTGACGTGATGATAAACACAATGGCAAAGAAAAACAACGGCGTGATCAAAGAGAACCCAGCATAAATCAATGTCGGTATGGTTCCGCTCATCATCCAGGCACTGATTAAAATGCCAATGAAGAAAAACAGGAATACCGCGCTCATGCCCGCACCGGCTCCTTGCACCAATCCTCTTTCCAACTCCACGTATGGAACCCGCTTCACGAGCCCGTAGCCAATCAACAGCAAAATGGCGATCAAAATGGGAATATGCGGAACCGCACCAAAACGAATGAGACTCGCGCTGACGATAGCCACGATCAATGCCACCAGCGCAATGGATTCTTTAACCGAAGGGGCAATAACTGCTTTTATTTGAAACATGGGATTTCCTCCTTAAAATGAAATAAAAAAAAGAAAACCACTCATCCCTTAAACAAAGGGACGAAGGTTTTCTCCGCGTTACCACCCAATTTGACAGACCTGTTGGCCTGTCCACTTCATTGACAGTTGAAACTCCTGATGGTGTACTTCACTCGGATTGCTGCCTGGATTTCCACTCATCACCCAGTCTCTGCCTGCTGCCCACAATCGAATTACTCAAACATCATTCAACTTCCGTATTTCCATGCGTTCACATGTAATTGTTTTTCATCATACCGAGGGCCGCCAGACAAGTCAAGCCTCTTTTTTGAACCGCCGCCTAAAATTTGTTTTTGGGATCTGTTATTCGACAAAGGATTATTTCAGTCCAAGCCGAATTGAATACAGTACAGCAGACGGATGCAGATCCGAAAGGAGGGAAAACCAGAAGTGAAAACGAAAACACGAATCAAATCCAAGCTTTCTCGTACGTTTTCCAGCAATTTTCCGGAAGCTTACAAAAAGTTCACGATGAGCCACATGAAGGAAAATCAAGACATACCGGCAACTCATTTGACAAAACCGTTGAACGAATGCAAAGTTGCTTTGTTGTCAACGGCAGGCGTCCATTTAAAAACGGATGCCCCATTTGATGTAGACAATCCAGCCGGGGACCATACGTTCCGCTTAATTCCCGGTTCCACCAAAGAAGACGAGCTGACGGTCACTCATATTTACATCGATACGAAATACGCAAAAGCCGATCCGTCGATTGTGTTTCCGCTCGGGCATTTGCGGTTGCTTGCAAAAAACGGAACCATTGAGTCACTGGCCGATACAAATATCGGCTTGAACGGCGGCATACTCGATACCGCCCTTGCCGAAAAGGAATCGATTCCCCAAGTTGTCAACTTGCTGCGGAACGAAGCCGTCGACCTGGCGCTGCTTGTGCCTGGCTGAGGATCTTGCCATAACGTACTCGGGCTGTATGCCCGGGCTTTAGAAGCTTCTTCCATTGCCACAGCCATGGTGACCCTATTCCCGGAAATAACAGACAAAGCCGGGGTTCCCCGGACGCTGCACGTGCCGTTTAAAATGGGCCGGCCGCTCGGCGAACCGTTTGATTTTGAAACGAGAGAAAAAGTCGTAGCCCAGCTGCTCGAGCTTGCGTATCAGCCTGGCGGCACCCGAAGCCAATTTCAACAAACCAAATAAGCAAAGAAACCTGGAACGAGAAGCACATGGCTTCGCGGTTCCGGGTTTTCTTTTGCCAAACTTGGAACTTAATGGAGGTGCTTGGCGTATAGATGAATAAGCAATCGCATTTAAAATGAACAGGCAGGTGAAGTGCATGTACACCTATGAAACCTTTGAAACGTTGGGCGTCTTTACGCTAATGCGGCCGGTATTTTATACGGCATTATTTATTAGCGTCGGCTTGTTCGCTGCCATTATATTCATGAAACGTTCCGGGAATTTCCTGAACGGCTTTGCGGTGATCGGCATATCGGCAGCCACGGTGATGTTATCGGGAGAGGTTTTAATTTACGACTCCATTATTGTGGATGAGCTGGGGCTCGGTGGCGATTCGCTGTCGTTTTTCTTGTTTTTGGCGACCTTTGTCCTCGGTTTCGTCAATCCGTTCGTCTATTTTGCAAAACGTTCCCAAATGCTGCGCAGCTCGAAAAAAATCTAGGAGGGCATTATGTATTTCATGATTAGTTCCATTTTAGCGGGTATCGTCAAACTTTTTCGGCTGTTGACTGTAGAAGGCAAGGAGCATCTGCCAAAAGAAGCCCGGTACGTAATTACATGCACCCACACCGGATGGGTGGACGTGATCATGCTTGCACTTGCGGTTTATCCGACACCGGTGCATTTCATGGCCAAAAAAGAGCTGTTTGACCGCGTACTTTTCCGTAAATTTTTAACCGCTATTCATGCATTTCCGGTAAACCGAGAAAACCCAGGGCCAAGCACGCTGAAAATTCCATTGAAATTGCTGAAAGAAAACAAATGCGTCGGCATTTTCCCAAGTGGAACGAGGTCTGCTGAGAATGTTCCGCTAAAAAAAGGGGCAGCGACCATCGCTGTTAAAGCGCAAGTGCCTTTGATTCCGGCGGCATACCAGGGGCCAAATCATCTAGCTGGCATTTTCAGAGGGGAAAAAGCCCTTATTCGATTTGGCCAAGCGATACTGCCGGAAACACCTCAATTCAAAAGGGGTGAAGCTATTGAAGACGCGCTCTTGAAGCTGGAACGGGGAATTCAGCGATTGGAGTGAGCGGATCCGCCATTAGCTAAAGGATAACCAACACAGGGACTCTACGCGGGTTCTTTTTTTCTTCCTTTTTGCAACAATGCCGCCTTTCGCCGACGGAATTTCCCGTAACCGCTTACACATATTGGGGTTTGTGATTAAAGGATTCACAAAAGGGCTATTCACTTAATAACGGAACAAAAAAAGTATGAATTCACAAGTTTTTCGTTTCAAATGACTTGCTAAATCGTTTTCGTAACGACACACTAGAAATGAGTGCGGTTTAAAAAGACGATATAAAAAGAACTGCCAATCTATGGAATTGGAGTGAGTGACGATGATGATGGACAACAACGAGATGCAAGAGACTCCTGGCAAAAGCAGCATTGAGAAGGCGGTCGGGCACAACCAAGCGGATAACCTGACGCTGGTTTTATTCGGAGCAACGGGCGATTTGGCCCAGCGGAAACTGTTTCCCGCGCTGTACAATCTATACTTAGACGGCAGGTTGCCCAAAACCCTGTCAGTGATTGGCCTTGGCAGAACCAATTACTCAAATGCCGTTTTTCAAATGAACGTCAGAACGTCGCTTGACGAATTTTCGAGAAGACCGGTGCAATCCGGCAACGTGGAGGAATTTATCGCGAAATTCCGTTACTGTGTCTTGGATGTGTTTAACGAAGAATCCTACCAAGGCTTAAAAGAATTGATCGAATCCCGTGAACAAGAACTGGGCATTGAACAAAACCGGCTTTTCTATTTGTCCGTGTCCCCTGAATTGGTCGAAGTCATTACGTCGAACTTGCAGACTAGCCAAATCTGCCAAACGACGGGCTGGAAGCGCCTGATTGTCGAAAAACCATTCGGCACCGATCTAAAAACGGCGCAAGAGCTGAATGCCAGACTTAGCAAAGCATTTGCTGAAGAAGAAATTTACCGGATTGATCATTACCTCGGAAAACCGATGGTGCAAAACTTGGAGACAATCAAATACGCCAACCCGATTTTGGAACTGCTGTGGGACCATGAACAAATTGCCAACGTCCAAATCACAGCGAGCGAAACGGTCGGCATTGAAAAGCGCGCGGGCTATTACGACCAAGCCGGCGCCATCCGCGACATGGCGCAAAACCATTTGCTGCAGCTGGTGATGATGACGGCATTGGATCTTCCTGAAAACTTGACGGCACAAGCCGTGGAAATGGAAAAACGTGAAGTTGTAGAAGCGGTGCGGCCAATTTCGAAAGATCTGGCATTCAAAGACATCGTGCGCGGCCAGTATACAGCGGGGAAAATACTCGGAAAACCGGTGATCGGCTACCAAGAAGAACCGGGCGTCGTGGAAAATTCCAAGAATGATACGTTTTTTGCAGCACGCCTTCACATTGAAAACCCGTCTTGGAAAGACATTCCGTTCTACATCCGCACAGGCAAGCGGCTGGAACAAAAATCGACGCGCATTGTCATTGAATTCAAAAACAAATGGAAAAACAATGCCGTCATGCAACAAGAAGGTATTTCCCCGAATTTGTTGATTTTTGAAATCAATCCAAACGAAAGCGTGTCGTTGCTTGTGAACTTGAAAAACCCGTCAACGGAGCATTACGAACCGACAAGCATCAATTTCTCCGTCAATTCGGAGATCCAGCCGGAATCCTATGAACTGTTGCTTTCGGATGCCATGGAAGGGGACAAAACGTTTTTCGCCCACTGGAAAGAAGTTGAGCTTTCGTGGCAATGGATCCAGCCGATCCTCGAAGCTTTTGAAGAAGATGCGCTGCCGCTCCATTTGTATCCAGCGGGCTCAAGAGGACCGGAAGCGGCTGACCAGCTGCTCGAAGAAGACGGCTTTAGCTGGTGGTAAGCTTTAAGGAATTCGGTATAATAAAACAGGGAAAAGAAACCAGAAGAAAATGAGGCGATAGAATGAATCAGCAACAAATGGGTGTAATCGGCTTAGGGGTCATGGGCAAGAATTTGGCGCTCAACATCGAAAGCCGCGGCTATTCGGTAGCGGTCTATGACTACTGGACAGACCGGACCGAAGAATTCAGCAACGTGGAAGCAGCAAATAAAAACATCATCGGGGCGGACACCTTGGACAATTTTGTGGCATCGCTTGAAAAGCCGCGCAAAATACTGATGATGGTCAAAGCAGGGGAAACGACGGATGACGTTATTCAGTCGCTTGTGCCACTGCTTGAAGAAGGCGACATTTTGATCGACGGGGGCAATACGTTCTTCCGAGATACCAACCGGCGCACAGCCGCTTTGCAGGAACACGGCATTCATTTTATTGGAGCCGGTGTGTCCGGAGGCGAAGAAGGTGCACGGTTCGGCCCATCAATTATGTCTGGCGGATTGAAAGAAGCGTATGCTAAAGTACAGCCCATCTTTGATGCAATCGCTGCAAAAGTAGACGGCGTGCCTTGCAGTGCCCACATGGGAGCAGAAGGCGCGGGACATTTTGTGAAAATGGTCCATAACGGCATCGAGTATGGCGATATGCAGCTGATTGCGGAATCGTATTTTATTTTAAAGCATGCGTTAGGTCTCAATGCACAAGAGCTGCATGACATTTTCGCCGAATGGAACGAAGGCGAACTCAACAGCTATTTGATCGAAATCACCGCAGATATTTTCACTAAAGTAGACGACGAAACCGGCAACCCGCTTGTCGACCAAATTTTGGACAAGGCCGGACAAAAAGGCACCGGCAAATGGACAAGCCAAAATGCATTGGATCTTGGCGTTTCGCTGCCAATCGTCACGGAATCGGTCTTTGCCCGCTTTATTTCCGCTATTAAAGAAGAACGTGTAGCGGCAAGCGGTTTGCTGACGGGACCGGAAGCAGGCAGTTATTCTGGCGACCGCACGCAATTAATCGAAGCGATCCGAAAAGCCCTGTACATGAGCAAAATCTGTTCGTACGCGCAAGGATTCGCACAGCTCCGGGCGGCATCCGATGAATACGGCTGGGACATCCCATACGGCGACATTGCGATGATTTTCCGCGGCGGCTGCATCATCCGGGCGCAGTTCCTTCAGCAAATCAAGGAAGCCTATGACCGCCAAGCTGATTTGCCGAACTTGCTGATTGATCCGTATTTCCAATCCGTCGTGGTCGACTACCAATCGGCGCTTCGGGAAGTGCTGTCAGTAGCTATCTCCCAAGGCATTCCGGTGCCCGCTTTCTCTAGTGCACTGGCGTATTACGACAGCTACCGCACGGCGACGCTGCCGGCGAACCTGATCCAGGCGCAGCGCGATTATTTCGGTGCGCATACGTACGAACGGACCGACAAACCGGGTACGTTCCATACGCAATGGCAAGAATAACATGAAAAGGGACGGCTTCTTCGCGAAGCCGCCCCTTTTTTTATTGAATTTCGTTTTCAAACAACAAGACGCGGGCTGGTGCCGCATCAATGCCGCGTACGTTAAGCGGCGCTGCGACCATGAAATAGCTTCCCGGTTCCACTTCGCCCAGCTGCAAACCTTCAATGACGACAATTCCCGCTTTAAACAGCGCGCGGTGCGTCGGGTGCTCCGGCTGGCTGCGTTCGATGCCCAGTGCATCGGTGCCGACGCCTTTGATCTGCAAATCCGCCAAATAGCGGGCACCGTCTTCTTTCAGGAAAATGAATTCCGGGTTGAAGCCTTCGTCAAACGAATTGCTTGTTTTGAACAGCAAAAAGTCGTTGTGGTCAATCGCTTGCTGCTCCAAATCCGCTTTGGTGATGCCATCTTCCACTTTGGTGAAATCAAGCACTTTCACTTGGCGAACCAAGTCTTCAAGCGGAATCGTTTCAAATGTCTCGCCGTCGTTGATCATGTGGAGCGGTGCATCGATGTGCGTTCCGGTATGCGCATCCATTTCAATGCGTGACTCGGTCACGTGGCCGTTCGTGTTCGTAATGAAATTCGGCTGCTTTTCCGGCTTGTCTTTGTATACCGGCATACCTGTGTAAATGGGGGAGGAGATATCAATAAATTTCATGGTGTTGCTCCTTTCGGTAGTTGGGTTCTCCTTAGTTTCCCATTTATTTCATTTTGCTTCAACCGTCAGCCGGCAGTTCCCATGCTTTGTGTTGGTGAAAACGAGCAAACAGGTTGGTTGACAACGAAGAAAAGAAGGAGTAAAATTATCTCGAATTCAAGATATCTTCATTAAACTACGCTTTAAAAAGGAGACCGGATCACATGAACCACATTAAAGGGATGCACCACGTTACTGCCATTACGAGCAGCGCCGAAAAGAACTACGAATTTTTCACGTACGTACTCGGGATGCGCTTGGTCAAGAAAACCGTCAACCAGGACGATATCCAAACCTACCATTTGTTTTTTGCGGATGATAAAGGCTCTGCCGGAACCGACATGACGTTCTTCGATTTCCCGGGCATTCAAAAAGGGACGCACGGCACGAATGAAATCTACAAAACCTCTTTCCGCGTGCCGACCGACGCTGCACTCGCTTATTGGGTAAAACGCTTTGACAAATACGAAGTCAAGCATTCGGGAATCAAAGAGCTGTTCGGCAAACAAACCTTGTCGTTTTCCGATTTTGACGATCAGCAGTACATGCTCGTGTCAGACGAGCGCAATGAAGGCATCTCCTCAGGTACGCCATGGCAAAAAGGCCCGGTGCCTTTGGAATTTGCGATAACGGGGCTTGGGCCGATCCACATCCGCATTGCGCAGTTTGATTACATGAAAGAAGTGCTGGAAAAAGTTATGCTGTTCCGCGAAATCGCCAAAGAAGGCTCGCTGCACCTGTTCGAAGTGGGCGAAGGTGGAAACGGCGCACAAGTGATCGTTGAGTACAACACCATCTTGCCTCAGGGCCGCCAAGGATTTGGTACGGTGCACCACGCAGCCTTCCGGGTTGAAGACCGCGCAGTCCTTGACGAATGGACCGTCCGCATGGAAAAATTCGGCTTTGGGACTTCCGGCTACGTCGACCGTTTTTTCTTTGAATCGCTGTATGCACGCGTCGCACCTGGAATCTTGTTTGAATGGGCAACGGATGGACCAGGGTTCTTGGGCGATGAGCCGTACGAAACCGTCGGAGAGAAATTATCGCTGCCGCCATTTTTAGAAGGCAAACGCGAGCAGATTGAAAACATGGTCCGGCCGATCAATACCGTCCGAAGCACGACTCCATTTGAAAAAGAATACCTGTAACAAGTAATTGCGGCGCCTGTGAGTTCACTTTGAACTTGCAGGCGTTTTTTGGGTTGAAAAATTGGAAATTGGATGCGCATGATTGGAAAAAAAGGAGTATGATGGGCGTAAAAGGTACGCCTAGGAGAAACTTAGCAGTTCTGCCAATTTGCCTATTCTAATCGAAAAGGAGCGGTGCATTTCATTTATTTCCTCTTGCCTCGAACACTCACCCGGATGCTGCTGCCTGGCCAGGTGAAACAGTGAAAAGGGAGTGGACAGGATGTTGAATGCCAAACAAAACAATTGGCCATTCGTGTTGGCCATTTTGCTGACGTCAATTGCGGCTTGCCTCGTCTATATTTTCGTTTTGAAAGATGACGACGTGACAGAGGCAGAACAGGAACTCGGTCCCAATGCATTTGCAGATTACGACATGGAGGTTCACGTTTTTAATGGCAGTTTAACCGTTTCGGCTGAAATTGAAGTGGCAAACAAATCAGCGAATGCATGGAAAGACGTAGGGTTCAATTTTGTGCCAAATGCCCTTCATGAACGCGGCATCGCGGCAATTACAGCTGCCGTAACGGAAACCCGTATTTATTCTGTAAGAGACGCGGACGGGGATCTGTATTACAAATCAAATGACAACCAATTGTTCATTCAACTCCCACAGCCTTTGGAACCTGGGCAAACAAAGAAAATCACAGTAGAGTATGCCTTGCGCAATCAAAACATCGATGGCACTCATCAAAGCTCAGAGGATGATCTGTTTTTTTCACAATGGTATCCGGAAATTGCTCATTATAATAAAGGATGGTCCATACATGATGTGAGCCTAAAAGGAGATACCGTTTATCCTACGTACAGTGATTTTATCATTCACTACAAAGTGGATAGCCCACGCTTCGTGGTGAGTTCAGCGGTTGATGGAGAAGTTAAGGAGCGCTCTTCCGGCAGCTTAGAAAGCAAGCAGACAGAATCGTTCGCCATCGGATTTTTAAATCCCGCTAATTGGACGAGCTTTTCCAACAAAGTAAACGACACCAATTTGCGCTTTTTCTTGCCGACGGGTTCACCGATTGAACAAACAACTGTCTTTCCTGCCAACGAGGCTTTCAGTTTTTTTGAAGAAAATATCGGGGATCACCCTTCCGAAGAACTCGATCTTATCGGTGCTTCTTTCGGTTCGAATTCCAATGTAATCGGAATGGGTGAACCGCCTATAGAACCTCAAGGTCTTCCTTCAAGCATAGCTTCTCAGTGGTTTGGAGAACTCGTCTTGAGCGATCCTTACGAAGATGCTTGGTTAAGCCGCAGTTTGTCAAAATATGCCGGCGACGCTTATTTGCTCGAACGGGGAACCGATCAGGAAGCAGTATTTGAAGATGCCGTAAGCGTGTTGAAGCGGGAGCGGGCCGAACAGTTTGCGAATCTTCCGTTGAACGATATGGGCGAACAGAGTTATGGTGCAACTCTCTACGAGAAGGTCCCATTGCTGCTAAGGGACTTTTTCCAGGATAAAGGCGGTTCGGAAGCAGCTATCCACTTTTTATCGGACTATTACAACGAATACAAGTTCCAACATGTCGATAGCCGAACATTCGCAGTCTTTTTCGAGGAGCATTATGAAGGCAATCAAAGCGAGTGGCTGAATGAATGGCTGAAGCTGGATGAATAACCGGCATTTCAGAATATCCCTAAAAAGACGGCATCTGCTAAGAGTGCCGTCTTTTTTTATGGGTTAGATTAAATCATGTCGAGCGGCATGTTGTGTGCGGGCGGTGGAAATGCCCCATCCAAAAGCCGGAGGTCCTCATCGGTCAGCTTGATGGCTGCAGCTTCTGCGTTTGCTTGGACATGTGCGGCTTGGCCGGCTTTTGGAATCGCCAGGATATTCCTGGAGCGAAGTGTCCACGCAAGCGCAATTTGCAAAGGAGCGGCGTTGTGCCTTGCTGCAATTTGGCCAAGCACTTCATTTGTCAGCAATTCTTTCCGCAGTGAACCGCCTTGAGCTAGGGGGCTGTATGCCATGATCGGAATTCCGTGGTTTTCATGCCAATCCATCAAGCTGAATTCAATGCCCCTTGATCCAAGATGATACAACACTTGGTTCGTTGCACAATTTTTGCCGTTTGGCGCACGCCATAATTCTTCCATATCTTTCGTATTGAAGTTAGAAACGCCCCAGCGCTTGATTTTGCCTTCTCGTTTTAATTGTTCCATGCCTTCGACAGTTTCTTCAAGTGGGATTTGGCCGCGCCAATGCAATAAATACAAATCGAGCGTATCGGCATTCAGGCGTTTTAAGCTTTGTTCACACGACTTTTTGATCCGGTCGAGCCCAGCGTTTTGCGGATAAACTTTGGAAACCAAAAAGACCTTGTCGCGTTTGCCTTGTATGGCTTCACCCACAAGGCGTTCCGAGTTGCCTTCGCCGTACATTTCCGCAGTATCGATAACGGCCATGCCGAGTTCCAAGCCATGCTGAAGCGCTTTTATTTCCTGGTCTTTAACCAACGGAATGCCGCCCATGTTCCAAGTGCCTTGGCCAATAGCGGGGAGGCGGGTGCCATCTGGAAGTAAGACGGTCTGTTCCTGGAGTGCGTTAACAATAGCTTGATGTTCCAAACGATCAAACCCTTTCTTTTTGTATTCGGTCTTTTATTCTTTTCCCTGCGCTCATGGATTAAAACAGAAAAGGCAGGACTATGCAGCAGGTTTGTAGAATAACGTAAAGGCAAAAGAGCATTTGGGAGATGGGAGGGGTCTATTGGCTGGTAAAGTGGCTTTTGCTTTTTTGGTCGTTCTTACGACCAGTTTAATGGGATCTTCTTTTGCGGTCGGAAAAATCGGATTGGGGTATGTCTCGCCGCTGTTGCTGGTGGGCATACGATTTACAGTGGCCGGACTATTGATGATCGCCATCGTGAAGTTGTTAAAGCGGCCAACGCCCAACACGTTGAAAGATTGGCTGCGTATTTTTTGTATAGGCAGTTTCCAGACAGCTGGCGTTATGGGGGCAATATTTCTGAGTTTACGGACCATTACCGCCGGGGAGTCGGCCATTCTAACGTTCATGAACCCACTGCTGGTCGTGGTATTTGGCACGCTTGCTCTTGGCATCCGGTATCGTATGATTCAGTGGGCAGGCGTGTTTTTTGGGTTTATTGGAGTAGCCGTTACCATGGGGTTCCATTTGCAGCTGGAGATTGGTACAGCATTCGGGGTTTTTAGCGCGATTTCTTGGGCAATTGCGACATTGTTGATCAAACGGTGGGGGGATCGCTTGGATACATGGGTGTTAACCGCCTACCAAATGCTCTTTGGCGGATGCCTTTTGCTGCTTGGCAGCGCATTTTTAGAAAATGCCCGTCTTGACCTCAATGCGGCATCGGTAGCCATTATTCTGTGGCTTGCCATTCCAGCGTCGATTGTCCAATTTGCGGTTTGGTTTTACTTGCTGCAAAAAGGCAATCCAGGAAAAGTCAGTGCATTTTTGTTTTTAGCCCCGTTTTTCGGTGTGATCAGCGGCTGGTGGCTGCTCGGGGAACCCGTCGGTTACACACTCGTGTCAGGCGGCAGCTTGATCTTTATCGGCATATTTCTAGTAAACTGGCCAGACAAGCAAGTTGTTGAAAGTATCGCGAAGTGACTTATTCCTGGCTATTCAGACTTTTCAAATGAAGGAGCGGCAGTATAACTATCTCAATATACGGAGGTCTGCGGTATGGCAAAAGAATGTTGGATCAATTTGCCGGTAAAAGAGCTGCAAAAGTCGATGGATTTTTTTCGCGCACTGGAATTCCCGGTTAATGAGCGTGAAGACATGGCGGGTGTCAAAGTCGGCGATCAAGGCACCATTGTCATGTTAATTCAAGAAGAAACGTTCCGAGCGGTCACCAATAGCAACATAGCGGACACCAGCCAAGGAACAGAAGTCATTTTGTCAATTTCTGTCGATTCCGAAGAAGAAGTGCATGAAATGGTTCAAAAAGTAAAATCAGCAGGCGGAACGGTGTTTGCAGAGCCTGGCGAACGAAACAGTTTTTTCGGAGCCGGGTTTAGCGATGTCGACGGACATAAATGGAATCTGCTGGTTATGTGAATAAAGAACTTGGTTTGAGACAGCATATAAATCATCACGGAATCCAGGAAGCTGCAAACGAAAGAATTGAGACGGAGAATTTTTTAAAACTTTGAGATGAACTTGAATTGATTCGGCAAAATAACAAAATGAAAATTGTGATCTGTAAAACGATCGTTAGCCAAAAACCAGAAAAAACATTCACGAATCAACAAAATAAGCATTTGTGTAATAAAAGCTGAAATTCAGCTAAATCAGCCAAAAAACCGGTTTCGTCTCACTGTCTTAAGTATACTTATTGAATGAAACACTACTTCCGATAATTTATATTATGTCTACTAAAATATTTTTAGCGAAGAGAGACCGTTCTATTTAAGCCTCTCTTCGCCTCTAACAACTTGCATGCTTGCTTTTCAACTCGTTTAAACGCATTTTCAAGTTATGCGCCATTTCGCACTTCAATTTACCGTTGCTAGCACTTTTTGAAGATCACTCTATTTAAGCTCATTTCTAATTCACAACGCTTTTTTTTATTATAGCTTTACGTCTGCCGGATTCATTCTGTTTTATAAACCGTTCTAATGACCGCTAAACCTTTAATGATGCGAACCGCGCACCGTTGTCTATGCTTTTAGTTTTTTTAATGCATGAAATGTTTGTAACCATTTCTCATTTAATTCGTCTGCTTCGTATTTCGGTGACTTAACTTGGATAAACTAACTTTCTAAGCTGACCGAACTTGTTTGCATTTCTATCTTCTTGCTACAGGTTTTCCCCGTACGTCCCTATGTTATAATCAGGAAGAAAGCTTCGGCTTAGCAAACTGGAATTGAGTGATTTTATTGCCTCGTCAACTTCAAGAAAAACGGTCATTTTTTCAATGGATTAATTTCTTTATTCCGTACGTCTATACGGTTGGCATCGCGTTTATTGTCGGCTGGATGCTAATTGCTTCGGCCAGCATTGCCTGGACTAACGCAAGCAATGACCCGAAAGCGTTGCTATTGCTGCCAAACGGGCCTTCGCCAAGCGACGCAGCCAATGAAACCTGGCTCAACTTATTGATCAAACCCATTATCCAATCGAATTTTAATCAAGTGATTTTCATGGGCCTATTCTTGCTGCTCGTGTGGATGCTGCTGTTTTTGGTCATTCCGGTCGCTTTCAAGAAACTCAAACGCTTAAAGCTCTTTAATATGGAAATTGAAGTGAATGACGTTGAACAAGCAGCCATTCAAACAATTGAAGCAAGTGCGACGAAAACGAAATACATGCTGTATTTGACGAGTGACGCTGCAACTGACCGTACGTTGGAAATTTTAGATGAAATCGGGCTGCGTTATAAAGACATATTAGAGCATTTTTTATTGGAACTTCAAGAATGGTATAAAAAAGACCCATTGGACATCAGTTTTTCTTATGAACTCTATACCGACTCTTACCCATCCAAAATTGAAGATTTCGTTGAAGCATCAAAAGAAGCTGGAACCTCAATTCTTTCTAACAAAGCGGAACCCAATAACTTGGTGCAGAAAAATTATTTTGTTTACGCATATTCCTACCGGGACCAGTCCTACATTACGGTCATCAGCAGTTATACGCATGCATTTGATTATTTTGACCAGTACTTATTCGAAACCCTGCACAACGCAGTCAGCAAAAACATCGAAAACTACGAATACTTGCTGGCTCTCACTTCTCCACCCGATTCCCATGCTTAACTTTAGGGAATTTGACGCTTTTTCAACACTATTATATGATAAACAAAAGGAGTGATTGGAATGACACTTGCTAAAACTCCATTTAGATCGGAAGACGTAAAAGAACGGGCGGCAAAAAAGCTGGCAAAAGTTCGCTCACACCGCCACTTAAACAGCGAAATGCGCTCAACAAGCCCCGGAATCAAACCGGTACACGTGACAAAAGAAGATCCGTTGGTGCGAAAAATCACCAATCAATGATTCGACAGAAAATCTCTTGCATAAAATGCGAGGGATTTTCTGTTTTTTTCTTTAATCCCTCAAATCCATATCCCAACGCTCTTCAATCAATTTCTGATCGGTCCATTCGTTATTTGGCTTTTCCTCTGTCAGTGTGAAGCCGTATTTGCCATAAAGATAGCGAGCAGCGCCGAGAATGTTGACGGTCCATAAAAACACATGCCGGTAGTCTTGCTCTCGGCAAAAGTCCATGGCAGTATCCATCAATTGTTTGCCGATGCCTTGCCCGTGGTGCGCTTCATCGAGAATGAACCACCGGATCTGAGCCGTTTCATCAGCCGATTTCGTAATCGCAATAGAGCCCGCAATATGGCCATTTACTTCAGCAATCCACAATTCACCTCCAGTTGTGTTTTTCATAAACTCCGTTAAACCTTTTAAGACGTAGTATTCAAAAACCTTGCCGAATTGATAGGTGTGGCCGTATAACGTCCCGTGCAGATGCGCGACATAGCCGACATCTCCTGGCCCGTGCGGCCGAATCACCACCTGATTCTTCACCAAATCCGGCTCCAGCACCGATTCAATGGCTTCCATTGCCTGTGTCAATGTTGCTAAGTTGTGTTTCGGTATTGGTTCAATCATCTTGGCGACTTCTTGATTCGCATGCGCCGTCAACTCAGCAAAAACTGCTTTTCCGGTTTCGGTCAATTGGAGCAATTGCTGGCGTTTGTCTGTTGGCGATTGTTGAATTTCTACGAGTCCACCCGTTTCGAATTTATGGATGATTCGGCTCATGTAGCCCCGGTCTATGCCCAGTTTCTCCCGGATGTTTTTGGCAATAGCACTCGGGTTAGCGTGCAGCTCGGATATGACGCGCGCTTCAATGAGCGAATATGGACGGTTATTAATCTCCTGGTCGATTTTTCCGAGAACATTGGCATAAAACCGGTTAAATTTCCGAATTTGTTCTACATGATCCATGATGTACTCCCCTTCTAATTATCAGAATAGTTTAACTTAATGAAAGGGTACGATGATTAGTTGACAATGTCAACTTTTTAGTAAAATTGCTATATAAGTTGAACTTAAGAATCGTCATTTCATACACCGCTTCGGCCGCTTTGGGAAAGGCAAAGAATAGTGCTCCTGCGCAAGCTCGTCCGTGGACGCGCCGAAGCTAAGTGATTTCTTACTACTAGAAGGTATTACACAAGAATCGTTCTAGTATTGCCAGCAGGCTAGAAGATATGGAGCAAAGCAACGAAGACTCCCGCAGGAAAGCGGAGCTGTTTTGCGGAATATCAGCAAATCAAATACTTAGCTCAACTCATATAGCCTCTTTTTTCCAAACAAAAAACCTTCCCCAGTTAGGAAGGTTTTCTCATCTTACATGCGGTTAATGCAAAATTGGTAGATGGCAGCTGTTGCCAAACAGTCGCCTAACGCATCGTGCGCGTTGTGTTCTAGTTCCAAAAAAGCACTCAATGTCGTCAATTTGTGGTTCGGCGTTTCCGAAATGACGCGTCTCGCCAAATGGACGGTGTCAATAACAGTGTATTCCGGAATAGGCGTGATTTCTTCCAAGGCATACAGGAAGCCCATATCAAATGGCGCATTATGCGCTATAATCGGAAAGCCGCCAATAAACGCAATCAGTTCGTGTGCCACGTCTTCAATGACTGGCGCCCCTTGGACATCTTTATTCGTGATGCCGGTAATTCGGGTAATGGTCGGTGAAATGGCACATTGCGGATTCACGAGCAAATACATCGTATCCACGCGGTTGTGCCCAATGTATTTGACGGCGCCGATTTGGATGATTTTGTCGACGCCGGCTTTTAAACCTGTCGTTTCAAAATCCAAGATGACGTAGTCTTCGGTCTTTTTCGTGCTCGATTTGTATTTTTTCGGACGCGCCGGCTGCCTTCTTTGCCAAGACGGTCGCGTTTCCCTTAATTTTTGGTTTAGTATTTGGTCAGCATTGTGCTTTTCCATGCTGTCACCCCTTTCGTCTTTCTTTATTGTACCGTAATGGCTTCTACCTGCCATGATTTTCTATTCCCGGTAGCAGCAAGTGGGCAAACCTTTATGCCCCACTGTTGCGTTTCATGTCGCGTATTGCTTGAATGGACAAGCGGACGAGCAGGATCACGCAAAGGAACAAACCCGTATACGCTGCGGTGTTCAAATAAACAGCAAACGCGGCATCGATAAATTGGGCAATGGCGAGCAGCGCGGAAGAAACCAGCCCAAACGTGATGCCGGTCATCAATAGCACAAAGCGGGAAAACAATTGCAGAACGAAACTGGCATTTTTCTTGTCCGAAAACACGTCGTGGTGCAAAATGACTTTTCCGCTTTCCACTCGGTGCAGCAGCTGGTCAAGCCGTTTTGGAATTTTTAACAGTTCCGGTACCGCCAGCGTTAATTCTTCTTCTATTCGGTCTTTAATGATATGCGGTTCTTTAAACGGTTTTTTGAAGGCCGTTGCTTTGTACTGTTTGGCAAATGTCTTCGCTTCCGCAAAGACGTCAAATTTTGGATCGATCAAATGCAGCGTGCCGTCTAAGATGATAAGCGAGCGCAGCGCGGTGCTGACGGCGGGATAAAACGACAAGCCGAATTGGCGCACCACGTCAAACAGCGCATGAATCAATTCCGTCGTTGGAATCGCATCAACATACGATATTTTAAGAAGCAATTGCCCAAGGGCTTGTTCGAATTTGTTGCGGTCGATATGCTCGTATTCTTCTACAAGCGCGATGATCGCTTCATAGACGTCGCTTGGATCGTTTTGCTGGACGCCGATGATAAAGCGGATAATGCCATTCTGCTGTTGTTCAGCGAGCCTTCCGGCAGCCCCGAAATCCAGCAATATGGGCGAACCGTCCCGTTCGTCGATAAAAATGTTGCCAGGATGCGGATCTGCATGGAAAATGCCCGAAAACAGCATTTGCTCAAAAAAGGAAAACAGAACCGTGCGCGCAAATTCGGTTGGGTCGAGGCCCAGCTGCCGGAAAACCGGTTCGCCGTTGGAAATGCTTGTACCCGTCACATGCTCCATAACGATCAACTTATCGTTGCTGAGTTCCGTATACACATGCGGGATTCTTACTTTATAAGGGCTTTTTTCAAGAGCGTTTGCGATTTGCACCATATTCCGGATTTCGATATTAAAATTGATTTCTTCCCGGAGCCCAGCTGCAAACCCGATGGCGAGCTGGCGGAACCCCAAGTTCTCTGCCCACTTGGAGCGGTTGGACACCCATTCGGCAAATTCAACCAAAATGTTCAAATCGTCGCGCATGATTCGTTTAATTTCCGGGCGCAGCATTTTTACCACAACAGGCTGGTTGTTTTTCCGGAGAATTGCTTGATGCACTTGGCCGATAGAAGCGGCAACAAGCGGCTTCATGTCAATATAGGAGAATACGTCATCAACAGGCGCGGATAACGAGTTTTGCAAGATCGCCTGCACTTGCGGCTCCGGGAGCGGCTTGACGTCTTGCTGCAGCGTTTTCAGTTCTTCGACGAAGACCGGTGGAAACAATTCGGTGCGCGTTGACAGCACTTGGCCAAACTTGATAAAAATGCCCCCACTTTGCTCTAGTGTGTCCCGAAATGCAATTGCCAATTCCCGGTCGTTTTCCCGGTGGCGGGCGTATTTCAAGGCGCGCGAAATGCCGTTTCGAATGGCAATTTCAAGCACTTGCGACAAGCGTTTTTGCCGGCGCCAGCGATGCCGGATGCGCTGCAAAATGAATTTCCTGCCAGTAATGCGTTCTCCGCGTTCGCCGAGTTCAATCGGATCAAACAGTTCGAAAAACAAGTAAAACAGCATGGAAATGAGAAGCATGCTCCCGATCCAGATGATGGTGCTGACATTCGCCACTTCCGATACGACATTACCGGTCAAAAAATCCGTAAAGCGCAAATACGAATACCAATAAACAAAACTTGTCAGCAGAACGCCTAAAGTAACGGAAAAAATGCGTTTCGTAAAATTAATTTGCGAACCCATCAAACGTCCGCCGACAAAATAAATAAAGAAGGCGACCAGAAGCATTTCGATGAACAAGCGCATATAAACCACGTCAGTGCCTCCTCTCGTTTGTGCAAGTTAGAACTTGTTATCCAGTATAACAAATATTCATACATTTTCATTTAGAGGGAAAATAAAAAATCCCCGATATCGGAGATTCTAAAGTTTGCCTATAGGATATTCGTAGTACGGTTCCGTCTTTTGCGTATCTTCAAAATAGCGGTCTTCAATAAAGGTGAACCCGGCTTTTTCCAGAATGCGCAGCGATCCTTTATTGTCCGGGTCAGCTGAAGCGGAGACCAGCTGGACTTCCGGATGCAGTTTGGCAAGTTCCAAACACGCGTGAACGGCTTCACTGGCATAACCCTTCCCCCAATTTGCTTTCGAGAAGTGGTAAATCAATTCAACTTGACCGATCGATTCCACTGCATTAAACCCTGAACAGCCGATCACTTGCTCTGTGGCTTTTTCAACAACGGCATAAACCGACAAGCCGTTTTCCATGTGGCAGCGAGTATAGCCTTCTAACACTTTTGGCAGCCTCTTCAGCGCCGTTGCGCCGCCAGACTGCTTCATGACTTCCGCATCTCCCCAAAAGCGGCTCGCAGCTTCTGTGTCCTCTTCAGCAAATACCTTGAGCCATAACCGGGACGTTTCTGCTACGATTTCCATTCCGCAAAGCCTCCCTTCTGAACTTCCTCTTCAATCACCTGCAAAAGGCTATTTGGAAATAACACGGTTTCGGGCTTTTGCAAGTCGGTAATGGGCATCCATTTTGCTACTGTTTTTTTCTTTCCTTCCGTTACCGGAAACCATTCGTGCCGATACACTAGTTCATCTGTAAATGCGACGACCAACAATTGGGTCGTTTCATGATACTTTTTTCCATCAATCGAATAGCAGTTTTCCACTATGGCAGACGGACGAAGAACGGTGACAGTTGCGCCAATTTCTTCTTGAAACTCCCGGACAACAGCTGCTGATGGCGATTCACCCGATTCAATGGTGCCGCCAAGCGGCCGGTAAAACACACCGGCGCCTCTCGAGTGCCGGCCCGTTTGTTCTTCCAATAAGAGGCTGCCGCCTTTAAAAAGCAGGCCGAGTGCATTGGCTCTTGGCTTCATACGGTCACCCTTTTTCCGAACGGGCAGCCTGCACGCCGCTGAGTATGGATTTTACGACATGCAGCGAATCCCACTCGCCGTTCGAAAACGGGATGATGGGATAAGCCGCCGGAAACAATTGGGTTTTGATTTCCTCGGCTGTATGGCCTTGGTGATGCAAGTATGTAATTTGGTCCGTTAAGTGTTCAAGGTTGCGCAGCTTTTTCTCGAGCATTTCGCGACCGTTTTGGTAATAACCGGTGTGGCTGCAAAACAACGAAGTCACGTTAAACGAGAGCAGCAAACGGAGCGACTTCATGATAAGGGGAATCGATTCGCTTTTCATGCTGACTTTGGTTTTGGCAGAAACGAACAAATCCCCGGAAAACAAGATGCCCGTTTCTTCGTTAAACAGCGCCATGTGATCATCCGCATGCCCCGGAGTCGGGATTACCAGCCAGTCCATGGAGCGGGACCGAATCACATTTCGAAGCGGCAATGCGTGAAACGCTTTTCGCTGGCCCCATGTTTGCTACCGGTAAAGCGGATAGTCGCCTGGTTTCGAGCAAAATTCGACCGAATCGGGATGGATATAAAGCGGAACGCGCAAGTGTTCCGCAATCCAAGCGGCGGTGCCGGTATGGTCCTCATGGCTATGGGTCAACACGACTTGGTCAAAATCAAGAGAGGTGTAAACGGCCATTAATTCTTTTTGCAAATTCTCTGCACCGGTATCAATTAAGAGGCCGTCGACCAAAAAGCAAAAAACGGTGCGCCCCGACGCTTCAAGGGTGCCTTCTATGCAAGTGACTTGTTCTTTTTCATAGACTTGAATCATGAGTTGCTCTCCTTTATTCCGCTGAAAAAAGCGTAGTTTCGAATTCTTCATCTAATCGGCCGGTTAACCGGAAAGGACTGGTTTCCCACGTTTCATACGGAACAAAATGCTTGGCGTTCATTGCATCAAGTGTCCGGGACTTCATATGAGGCCGTGTAATCCAGTCGCCAAGGTTTTCTTCTGTCAGCTTGACGAAGCACGCTTCTTTGATTTCTTCTGGCTGCAAGGCGATTTCTCCTGCTAAGCATTCGGCTTTAAAGACAACGGATAAAATGGAGCGTGATTGATTGTAATAAACGCCGGTTACGCCAAGCGGTTTGATCGCAATTCCCGTTTCTTCCAGAACTTCGCGTTTGACGGCTTCATCAAGCGCTTCGCCTTCTTCGACTTGCCCGCCCGGAGCTTCCCACGTATCTTGGCGAAAATGAGTTTTCACCAACAGCGCTTCCCCATGGGCATTCAAAACATAGGCCGATACAGCGACAATGTGCCGCGGATAATTCTGAGCCATCACCAAACCCCCTTTGTTCTTTCATTTTACAAATTCAGGGAGCGGCTGTCATCTCAAATTTCGGGTAAAATAAAAAAAAGGCCGAAGCCTTTAATTACGTTAGCATTGCCCCAAAAGCAGCGATTACGACAATGACAAGGAGAATCAGCAAAACAATTCCTACAACGGCTGGAATCAATACCGTGAAAAAACCTTTCCAGCTAGAAAACTGATGGGCTTCGCCAATGGCTTTACTTTGAATGACCATCGTCCAAATCGCTACAATGAAACCGGCAATACTGACCAAAGCGCTGACGATTAAATTAAGCACTGAAATTTCTGCATCGGAAGTTAAGTCAAAGGCACTTGGAGCCACAAAATAGCCGATTAGCAGCAATGGCGCAAACCATAACGATGGGATGAGCCCCACAGCAACCGCTTTAAAAATATCGAGGTAAGTCCCTTTCCCTTTAAACAGTTTGCCAATTAACAAGTAAACTGCGGATAAAATACTCACGCCGATCAACCCAAATATCGGACCGACGATAAAGCCAATCAGCACCGTACTCACAATTGAAAAAGTATCGGTAAATTGCGGATCAAGAGAACCGGCGATTGAATTGACAATGCTGACTAAGACAATTACCAACAAAGCAAAACTAACCGGTTTTTCTTCGATTACATAGCGCACAGTTTCGCGTGTACGCACCCAGACCCCTGTAAACGGATTGATTTTTTCGTAAGGTGTTTTTTCATGTAAGATGGCCATATTTTCTTCCCCTTCTTTCATATGCTTCATTCTACGCTATGGTGATCGAAAGGGTTTCACAAATATCAAAACAATTACAAAAAACCAATATAATCAATGGATAAGTTTAGAACAAAAAAATAATAAATGGAATTTGTCTAAAAGTTCTTTTAAAAATTATGCTATGATTTAAACACCAATGACCTTTGAAAGGAGCACTGAACGTGGATAACTTGATCAATGAACCAATCGTGACCTCTGAAATGTTAATTCGCAAGCCGCTGGCCGAAGTGTTCGAAGCATTTATCAATCCTGACATCACAACAAAGTTTTGGTTTACGAAAAGCAGCGGGCGCATGCAAACAGGAAAATTGCTCACGTGGGAATGGCAAATGTATGGCGCTTCAGCGGAAGTAGACGTAACGGAAATTGTTGAAAATGAACGGATCGCAATCAATTGGGGCGATGCTGACGCTAAAACGTCTGTTGAATGGACCTTTGCTTCCCTTTCCGACAGCGAAACTTTCGTTTCAATCGTGAATACCGGTTTTACTGGCTCTTCAAATGACAAGGTCATGCAAGCCATTGATTCGATGGGCGGTTTTACGATCCTCTTATGCGGCTGCAAAGCGTATTTAGAACACGGCATCGAGTTGAATTTGATAGCTGACAAAGCGCCTCAAGCCAACATTCGTTAAAGCATCAACGAAAGTCTCCGCACGGCTCTTGCTGTGTCGAGGCTTTTCAGCGTTTAAAATGACTAGGAGCTGAAATAATGAAGAGATTAGCCATTCTTACTATCGGCAAAACGCATAGCGGGAAAACGACATTTGCTTATGCATTAGAGAAAATGCTTCCGAACTCGATAGTGATTGACCAAGACAATCATGCTGATTTTATTAATAGCCATTACAATAAACTACTCCCAAAACAAGGACCGAACAAACTTAAATACGCTGTTTCCCAGACCATTCTCGATTACGCCATCCACCACTCTATTTGTCATTTGATTGTTTCCAACTCCAATCTCGACGAAAATGGACGTGCTGAATTGATCGATCAGTTTCGGCAACACGGCCTTACAATCGTTGTCGTGCACTTTGCGATATTAGAAGCAGTTCTCCAAGAACGCGTGAAAAATAGCACACGCCCTACCAATATATTTAGAAGCGCGACAACAATGAATTCCTTAGAAGCAGACTATCTTTTTGAAATTAAGGACAATGCAGAAACGACTGCACTTATTCAAAGAATTTTTGAGCTTGTCTATTAGCAAATGCTCTTTTTTTCTTAGTTGCTTGTTTTTTTATTTTCTTAATTCCTTATGTAAATATCTACATGTTTAAAAATCTATAGCCTTTGTTCTTTTTTCTTCCTGGATCATCTTTGTTCCAATTCTCCAGCTTCTTGCTTCCCTTTTTTTATTGGTTTTGCTTTTAAGCATATTTTCCTTATGTAGTTTATTACTATTATTGCGTAAAAATCTTAAGCAATAAAAAAAGCGCGAGCGCTTGGCTCCCGCTTATCAGCTTTTTAATGCTTCTGTCTCGACCCGCTCCATAAAGTCCCTCACGACATTCATATTACTTTTTTCGGTCGCCATCTTCAGCATGGCCCGTCCCACAAAGTTCGCACCTTGGTTAGACCCTGCGTACACAAATTTTGTTTGGCCATTCCCCATCTTTTCTAACGTAAACGAATAAGTAACCTGAAAAGCTTTTCCTAATAAAAAACTCACTTGCTTGTGTTTGTTCATAGGAGTATCCTCGTACGCCACCGTTTCGACGATGTACGTTTCCAAGCGCTTTCCTTCCCGATAAGTTTGCTCATGTTTCGCTCCCGCTTCGGTCGCCTGTTTTTCAATCAATCGGTGGCTTTCCACTTTCGGCATGATTTGTTTGATGTTTTCATCGGCAAACAAGCGCCACACTTTTTCGATATCGGCTGCAATGACCATTTCCTCTTTCCACTCAATCATGTGTCTTCCCCCTGTCCGGATTTCAAAAATTCATCAATGCCCCGTTGCTGGTTTTGAAGCGCTTCAATTTGGGTTTGAATCACCGCTCGTTTTTCCTTCATCAATGATTCAAGACGCCCAAACGATTCATCTTGCATCGCCAAATGCATTTCTTGGATCGTAAACCCCAAGTTTTTTAATTTCACCAAAAGAACCGCTAAAAAATAACTGCCATCATCGTAATACCGGTAGTGATTTTTGGGATTGACAAATGCCGGTTCAAGCAAGCCGATTTCTGCGTAATAACGCAGCGTTTCTTTGGTTAATCCCGTAAGATCGGCGAATTCTTTCGTTTTGTACATTGATCTCCCCCCTTACTATCATAAACCGCGGTGTGCACGACATGGTCAACATTTTTTTATAAATAAAAGTAAAAAACCCGAAAAAAAAAGGCCAACACTGCAGAATTTATATTTCTGCAGTGTTGGCTTTCTTAAAATGGATTGGTCGACCAAAGGCTTGAAGTAGGTATAAACATACGCGGATGCAGCTTTAAAAGGGAAACCATGTATTCTGCCAAGTCTTCTGGCTGCATGAATTTCTCCAAATTGTCATCTTTCAAAAAACCTTGGATGGTCATATCCGTCACGACCCGGCTAGGAGCCAATCCGAATACCCGGATGTTGTGTTTGCGCACTTCTTGCGACAACGATTCTGTTAGGCCCAGTACACCGAATTTGGACGCACTGTAAGCAGTTGAACCCGCGCTACCGCGAAGGCCTGACGTCGAAGAGATGTTGATGATATCCCCACCGTTCTTTTCGATCAACTGCGGCAATACTGCACGGGTCATGTAATAGACACCCAATAAATTGACTTCAATCACACTTTTCCAGGCGGCAGGATCCGCATCCAGCAAAGTGTCATGGTGTCCGATTCCTGCGTTGTTGATTAAAATGTCGGCTGGGCCAAGTGCTCCTGTTAAATGCATCACGGCTTGTTCCACTTCGTCCATCTTTGAAACGTCTGCAATTGCATAAGCGGCTGTCCCGCCAAACGCCTTGATTTGATTCGCGACATCCGGCAAATGCTTGTCCGTCCGCGCAATCAAGCCAACCCGGACGCCTTCTTTAGCCAAAGCGATTGCCGTTGCACACCCAATGCCTCTTCCCGCTCCTGTTATAAATGCCACTTTACCGGATAACGATTGCCCCAAGTTACACCCCGCCTTCCCGCTGCTCCATAGACTCTATTACTAATCGAATGCCAGCTCACTTCTAATCTTTCTTTTCCACTACAAACGCAGTCAATTCTTTGATTTTGCCATTTTGCAGTTCATCGAGCAGGTAAAGATCGCAATACACATATCCCTTCTCTTCGCCTGATTCCATTCTACCGGTCATTTTTCCAGTCACCGCTGCCCGAGGACCGTCTAAAATAATAGCGTCGATCGTCAATGTAGCGCCGCTATCGCTTTGTGAGTCCATTTTTTCCAACATCTCGACAAAAGCGGCTTTTCCGCGGATAGTTTCTTCTCCTGCCATTGTCCAAACCACATCATCCGTAACATTTTTAGCAATAAAATCGGCATCGCCTTCTAAAAAAGCTTGGTTGACTTGTTCGAAAAAGCCTTGAGTTTTCAGGACCGACATGAAAAATTCTCCTTTCTAAATTTAGCCAGAATCACTGGCGGGGATATGAAAGAAGGTGAGACACTTCGTTGACGCCTTTTACTTGCCAGTTGTCTTGTTCAAAGTGGATATGGCTAATGCAGCCATTTTGAAGGCGCGTGAACGTTTCTTCTTCACCTACTGAAAAAGCATTCAAGATGGCATCGATGACCGCTCCATGAGCAACCAGCAAAACCCGGCTGTTCGCAAACTGATCATTGATTTTTTTGATGCCTTCCATCAATCGCGTGTTCAGTGAGAGCTTGGTTTCTTGATTGGGGTATTTTTTATCCGGAAAAATTGCCCGCCTGTCTTCCAGTGTCATCCCTTCAGCATCGCCAAAATGGCGCTCCATAAATTCGTCCATCACAATCAAAGGAAGGTTCAGATTTCCATTAATAATTTCTGCAGTGTCCTTTGCCCGTTGAAGCGGGCTTGTCACGACAAAATCCCATGGAACTTCTTGCAAATGTTCACTGCAGGCTTTTGCTTGCATAATGCCGTTTTGATTTAACGGAATATCCATGCTTCCTTGCAGCCTTCCTTCGGCATTCCAATCGGTTTCACCATGTCTAACTAAGCAGATGATTGTAATGGCAATTCACTCCTTTTGATTTCTATTGCGCGGCCGGACTCCAAGATTTGCATTTTGCACTTTGCTTGCCTTTAAAATATAGCGATGAAGAAACACTTCCTTTCGTGTTCTATAAAAAGGTTTTATCTATTTTAGCACAAGTGAAGGAATATTCTAAAAATAAACCCTTCCTTTTTTCTTTTTTTATTGACAAGCTCATGAGGCAGCAAAATCAGCATTAAAAAACAAAATTTTAGTTAAAACAACAAAAATATGTTTCGACTTGATTGCTGCGGGTATACAACCACTGTACGACCAACTCAGAGAGGAGAGTGCAAATGACAGCAAACGATAAATTTGACAACCTCAAAGACAAGGCGACCGATAAAGGCAAGGATTACGCAAACGACCACAAAGATGAATACAAAGAAAAAGGTAAAGACAAAGCTACTGAAGAAGGCAAAGATTTAAAAGACAAATTTAATAAGTAACATGAAAACAGCTTGGCTATAAACGCCTGGCTGTTTTTTAGATTGCATAAAAGCGGTATGCCAGTGCTGCATTACGGGCAGCACCGTTGGATCCTTTCCCGTCGGCATACGCATTAGGCGATGGCAGCACCGCTAAAAATTCATTTAAAGCGTGCTTGTTCTGTTGGGCTTTTTTACTTTATTTTTTAAAAACAGGATATCCCCGTTCAATTGGCCGTTTCAGCAGTTGAAAAAAATCGCTGCGTCTTCAAACACTTGATTGCCGAATACATGGTCACCCAATGGCTGTCGACAAAAAAAGCTAACGGCTTTGCTGCTGGTGTGCCGAGAGCATCAAACACGAGCAATTTTTCTCCAAGAATGATAGCCCCAGCATTGCACCCTGTCGCTTTGCCCACTAAACAACCCTATTTTCTGATTGTTTCTAGCCAAGCTAACGATTTCTATGCTTAGTTATCCTTGTTACTGTTTTTCTTTTATTTTTTTATTTCCTTATGTAAAATGTTACAAGTATATGCACTTTCAATATAGAAGATTCTTCAGGTTTGTTTTTTTCTTAACTGAATTAGGCTGCTTTGACGGGCTCTTTTTGCGCTACAATAGAAACATGACTTATATAAAAGGATGACTTCATGAAAACATCAGCGGTTTTATTAATTTTGCTTGTTGTGATGCACGCGATCACCATCACGAATATTTTAGTGTTTGACGGCAATTTGAATGATTTGGTATTTTTCTTCAATTCGGCCATCCTTTTCTCAGCAGTAGCCTTTTACGTATGGAAGCAAGGAAAAGACGGCAATACGAAATCATAAAAAAAATGCCCAACCGAGGAGATTACCGCTCGGTTGGGCATTTTTATATTATGCAGCTACTGCAATTTTCTTTTTCAACAAACCAGCGACTACCGCTGTAACAGCAGCACCAGCAATGATAGCTAGTGCATAAAGCAGAATGCTCATTGCCCCGCCGTCTACTAGGCCCATAACGAAAACGCCGCCGTGTGGAGCGCGAAGATTGATATCAAACAGCATCACGAGCGCACCCGTTGTCGCAGCACCCGCTACACAAGACGGAATAACGCGCGCCGGGTCGGCTGCAGCGAATGGAATGACGCCTTCCGTGATAAAGCAGGCACCGAGCACATACGCCGTTTTCCCCGCTTCCCGCTCAGGACGAGTAAATTTATTTTTAAAGAATGTGGTGGCAAGCGCCATGCCGATCGGCGGCACCATGCCCGCTGCCATAACCGTAGCCATGAAGTTAAAGTTGCCTGCATCAAGCATCGCAATGCCGAATGTATACGCCGCTTTGTTGACCGGGCCGCCCATATCAATCGCCATCATGCCGCCGAGAAGCAAACCAACCAGCACCAAGTTCGTCCCGCCCAAGCTCTCCAAAAAGGAGGAAATGCCGGTGTAGACTTTTGTCAGCTGTGGATTGACGAGCATCATAATGATGCCGGTAATCGCGATGCTGAATACCGGGAAGAACAGCACTGGCTTTAAGCCTTCTAAGCTGTTCGGAAGAACGGAAAATACTTTTTTCACAAGCAGCGTTACGTAACCGGCTAAGAAACCAGCGATCAATCCGCCAAGGAATCCAGAACCGCCGCTCGCGCCTTCGACACCCGTAACGGTGATCGCAAGCAAGCCGCCGATCATACCGGGTGCAAATCCGGGCCGTTCCGCAATGCTCATCGCAATAAAGCCGGCAAGGACTGGAACCATTAAGAAGAATGCATTCCCTCCGCCGATCGTATTAAGCATCGCCGCAAATTCATTGTATTCCGGGCTGTCCGGGTTGGAAGCATTAATGCCCCAGAAAAACGAAATCGCAATCAAGATCCCGCCGCCCACAACAAACGGCAGCATGTTTGAAACGCCGTTCATCAAATGCTTGTAGAATCCGCCTTTCGTGTCGCTTCCCGCAGATTCTTCTTTTGAACGATCATGCTTGTAAATCGGTGCGTCGCCTTCGATGGCGCGGTTCAGCAATTCGTCTGTTTCATAGATGGCTTTCCCGACTTTGGTCTGGATAACCGGTTTGCCGTTAAAGCGCGCCATTTCCACTTTTGTGTCCGCCGCGACGATAATGGCATCCGCATCAACAATTTCAGCATCAGTCAGACGGTTTTTCACGCCGCTTGAGCCGTTCGTTTCGACTTTCAGCGCGATGCCGCGTTCTTTTGCCCGTTCGTTCAGCTTTTCAGCCGCCATGTACGTGTGGGCAATGCCGGTCGGGCACGCCGTAACTGCCAAGATTTTCTTGGAATTGCCAACAGCTCCTGGCGTCTGCAAGTCTTCTGCCAGTTCGTCTTCCCCGTCTTCCGCTAGTTCTTTTGCCGTAACCGCCTCTAGTACGTCTTCTTTTGTTTCGGCTGCAAGTATCGCTGAGCGGAATTTGTCATCCATCAAAAATGTCGCGAGGCGAGACAACGCTTCCAAATGATCGTTGTTGGCGCCTTCTGAAGCCGCGATCATGAAGAACAAATGGGATGGCTGTCCGTCAAGCGCTGCGTAGTCAATGCCGGTTTTTGACCGGCCAAAAGCGATCGCCGGCGATTTGACGGCCGCAGATTTCGCATGCGGAATGGCAATCCCATCGCCGATGCCGGTCGTGCTTTGGCTTTCACGCGTTAAAATGTCTTGTGTAAACTGGTTTTTGTCGCTTAATTTTCCAGCCCGGTCAAGCTGGCCGATCAATTCGGTGATAACGGCATCTTTAGAAGCTGCCTGTAAGTTTAAGATAATGGTTTCATCGGTTAACAATTGAGTGATTTTCATGTCGTCACATCCTGTTCATGGAATGGGTCTAGCTGAACTTGGTCCAGCAGCGCTTCTACATCTTGTTTTTCGCATAAATCAGAGCGGAAAGCGGTGGCACTGCCGCTTGCAACACCGTAGCGGAACGCTTTTTGCGGATCTTGCTGCTGCACAAATGAGGCAATGAAACCGGAAACCAAGGAATCCCCGGAACCGACCGTATTGACCACTTGCCGCTTTGGTGCTTTGGCAGAAACGGCCGCGTCTTTTGTAACGAGCAACGCACCGTCCGCTCCCATGGAGACGATGACGTTTTCGACGCCGTCTTCCACCAATTTTTTCGCATACGCGTAAGCATCGCTTTTGTCGGAGATGACAATGCCGAACAGTTCCCCTAGTTCGTGCTCATTGGGTTTGATCAAAAACGGTTTGAGCACAACCAGCTCTTTTAACGCCGGACCGGATGTATCAAGCACCAAGCGGATGCCATTCGTTTGGCACAGCTCAGCAATTTTCTTGAAAAACTCAAGCGGAATCGAATCTGGCAGCGTTCCCGCCAGAACAAACCAATCGCCTTTTTTCATCGCTTGTACTTTGTCCATTAATGCATCTCTTTGCTCCGGCAATATATTCGGTGCTGGCCCATTTAATTCGGTTTCAGCATCCGATTTGATTTTCACATTGATGCGAGTAATTTCTTCTATAGGAATAAAATCAGTTGCGACGCCTTCATCGTGTAAAAAATCTGCGACATACTGCCCGGTGAAACCGCCGGAAAACCCAAGTGCTACATTATCCTCACCTAATCGTTTTAAGACGCGGGAAACATTAATTCCCTTTCCGCCAGGATAGTAATACACTTGTTTAGAACGGTTCAGTTTTCCAGGTTTAAAATCGGGTAAATAAGTGGTGTAATCGACTGAAGGGGCAAATGTACACGTATAAATCATGCGCTCTCCACCTTTACTGTTGTCTTTTTTTCTAAGTTGGCCAAAACATCGGACGGAAGCTGGTCAATGATAAGTGTGGCGCCGTCAAGATCCATGATTTTGGCAAAGCTTACTTTTTGGAGTTTGGAATGGTCCGCCAGCACATAAGACCGGCGTGACAACGAACTTGCCAAACGCTTGACGGACGCTTCTTCCGGATCCGGCGTCGTATAGCCGTATTCCGCATGCAAGCCATTGACTCCTAAAAAGCATTTGTCGAACCGGTAGTTTTGCAGCGATTCAATCGTTTGGGCACCGACCAATGCGCCAGTTTTCGACTTCATCTTGCCTCCGGTCAAATAGGTGTCAATGCCGTAGTCATTTAATGATTCGACCAATGTCAGTCCGTTGGTGACAACCACAATGTTTTTGTCTTTTAAAAACGGAATCATTTGGAAAGTGGTCGTGCCCGCGTCCAAAAACACACTGTCGCCTTCGTTAATTAATGATGCGGCATACTTGGCCAACCGGATTTTTTCTTCGAGATGCTGCGAAGCTTTGTCCGAAATGCTCGGTTCATTCAAATTTCGGCCGGGCAAAACAGCGCCGCCGAACACCCGCTCCAATTTCTGCTGGTTTTCCAGTTCGTTCAAATCCCTGCGGATGGTCGATTCAGAAGCAGCAGTAGCGTCGACAATGTCTTGAATTTTAATCGTTTGTTTTTCCTCTAACAAGCGTAAAATAAATTCATGCCGTTCGTTTGTCAGCACTTGGTCACCTTCTTTCAGCGTATCCTTAATAAGATGATCGTACATGAAATCGCTTTCAAAATCAATCAAAAACATTCAAAAACTTTCATCTTCATCTGAAAACTTCCAAAAGCATTCATTCATGTGTTAAAATTCAATCATAGTCAATCACATTTCTTAGGAGGAATTTCTCATGGTAGAAAAGCAATTCACAATCACGGATCAAGCAGGAATCCACGCTCGCCCAGCATCAGCGCTAGTCGGTGCTTTATCAAAATTCAAATCGGACATTACGCTTGAACACAAAGACAAAAAAGTCAACTTGAAATCAATTTTAGGCGTCATGTCTTTAGGGATCGGTTCCGGTTCTACTGTCACGATTGCAGCAAACGGCGAAGATGAAAACGAAGCGATGGCACGCGTCCAAGAAGTCATGACATCTGAAGGATTGTCTGACTGATGGCCCAATTATCAGGAATCGCCGCTTCCAATGGCATTGCCATCGCCAAAGCTTTCCGTTTAGAAAATCCGGAATTGGATGTTGCGAGAAAAGAAATTGCAGATACTGAACAAGAACTCGAGCGTTTGCACGACGCTTTGTCTCTTTCAATCGCAGAACTTGAAGTGATTCAGAAGCGGACGGCTGAACAAATCAGCGACAAAGAAGCCGCTATTTTCGGCGCTCACCTTCTTGTTTTGAGCGACCCGGAATTGGTTGGTCCCATTACAGAAAAAATCAGCTCCGAAAAAGTCAATGCCGAATTTGCTTTGCAGGAAACGGCCAATATGTTTATCACAATGTTCGAATCAATGGATAACGATTACATGAAAGAACGCGCTGCGGATATCCGCGACGTTACGAAGCGCGTATTGGCCCATCTTTTGGGCGTCACCATTCAAAGCCCTAGCATGATAACTGATGAAGTGGTCATCATCGCAGAAGATTTGACGCCATCGGATACGGTTCAATTAAACCCCAAATTGGTTAAAGGGTTTGTTACCGATATCGGCGGGCGCACTTCCCACTCGGCAATTCTTGCCCGTACGCTTGAAATTCCAGCCGTTGTCGGCGCGAAAACCGCAATGGCTTCTATTGAAAACGGCACTCTTGTAATAGTCGATGGCATAAGCGGCGACATCCTCATTGCGCCAAATGCTGAAACCATTGCACAATATGAACAAAAACAAGCGGATTACGACCAGCAAAAAGCGGAATGGGCGGTTTTGAAAAACGAAGCGACTGTAACCGCAGACGGACAAACCGTTGAACTAGGAGCCAATATCGGAACGCCAAAAGACATTGCAGGCGTCCTTGAAAACGGCGGCGAAGCAGTCGGCTTGTACCGCACCGAATTTTTGTATATGGGCCGCGATCAATTCCCGACCGAAGAAGAACAAGTGGACGCGTATGCAGCCGTTTTAAAAGGCATGAACGGCAAACCGACCGTTGTCCGCACATTGGACATCGGCGGCGACAAAGAGCTTTCTTATTTGAACTTGCCAAAAGAACTCAATCCTTTCCTCGGCTTGCGGGCGATCCGTTTGTGTTTGGAAATGCCGGACATGTTCCGCACGCAATTGCGCGCACTTTTACGCGCCAGCGTCCATGGCAATTTGAAGATCATGTTCCCGATGATTGCAACGCTTGACGAATTCCGCCAAGCAAAAGCTTTGTTCTTGGAAGAAAAAGCGAAATTGCAAGAAGAAGGCACTCCTGTCAGCGATTCCATTGAAATTGGCATCATGGTGGAAATTCCATCGACTGCCGTTATGGCGGATGTCTTCGCCAAAGAAGTGGACTTTTTCTCCATCGGCACCAACGATTTGATTCAATATACGATGGCCGCTGACCGTATGAACGAAAGCGTGTCGTATTTGTACCAGCCGTTTAACCCGGCGATTTTGCGCATGGTGAAAATGGTGATTGATGCTTCCCACCGCGAAGGCAAATGGACCGGTATGTGTGGCGAAATGGCCGGTGATGAAACCGCAATTCCGATTCTTCTTGGCCTTGGCCTTGACGAATTCTCCATGAGCGCTTCGTCCATTTTACGCGCACGCGCACAACTGAAAAAAATATCCAAGGCGGATATGGCCAGCCAAGTCGACCACATCCTTTCCCTCTCCACTTCCGAGGAAGTGGCAGAATACATGAAAACACGCCTTGGCAACGCATAATCAAAAAGCAGATCCGAAAGTCGTTTATTCGACTTTCGGATCTGCTTTTTCTTTTGTGTTTAATTTTGCAAGCTTGGTGTTGTTACTTTTTTAGTGAGCGTCCGCTTTGTTTTGAAGACGGTGAACAAATAGCAGCCTGCAATGACCACGGCGCTGCCGATCACTTGGATGGCCGTCATTTGTTCGCCCAATAAAGCAAATGCAAGGATTGCGGTAAAAACCGGATTAAAGTTCAAGAAAATACCCGCTGATGTCGCACCGATTTTTTGGACACCGATGTTCCACAGCACAAAGCAAAGCACAGTAGAAATCACGCCGGTATACACGATCGAGCCGACAAACGACGCGTTGACGTTGGTGACGGCAAAATTCGGCAGATTAAACGGCAGCAGAAACGCCAGACCAAAAATACCGGAATACAAAGTGGCCATCAGCGGCGAAACCGAAGCCATCGCCCATTTGCTGCACACCGAATACAGTCCCCAAATCATTACGGCCCCGACCATGTACAAATCGCCTCGGTTCAGTTCAAGCGACAGCAATAACGCAACATTTCCTTTAGTTAAAACCAATACGACGCCAAACAGCGACAGCAGCATGGCGCCCAGTTGAAAGGCGTTAATTTTGTCTTTTAACAGAAGACTTGAAAACAGCGCAATCGACAGCATATTCAACGTCGAAATCAACCCGACATTGGTCGCAGACGTTTTTTCAAGCGCCATAAACTGCAAAATGTTAAAGAGCATCACACCAGTCAGCCCCATCAATGCCAGCGGCAACAGCGCTTTTTTCGGCGGCACGAGTTTCCGCTCTTTCCACCAGACGAGCGGCAGCAAACAAAGCACCGCAATCAGCCACCGCAAACTCGTCAATGACATCGGAGATGCATGGTCTGTCAGCCATTTCCCTACCACAAAATTCCCTGCCCATAAAAAACTCGTCAGCAATAAAATCAAATAATAAAAATAGCGCATGCCCCGCCTCTTTCCATTTTTTCATTTCCCATATTCCTTTTATTTATTTTAACATTTCCAAGTAATTTCTATTCATCTTTCAGAAAAACTGGTAAAATTCAAATTAAATTAAAGTACTTATAAGAATTACTGAATTTTATTCAGTTGGAAGGCATTTTTAGGAGAGAATTCTGAAGAAAAAAAGGAGCAAAAAAAATGGAATCACTTATTCACAAAGTTTTGGACAAAACAGACATTGCCATATTGGACATATTGCAGCGGCAAGCCGACCTCAGCAATATCGAAATCGCCAAACGGGTCAGCCTCTCCTCCCCGGCTGTCCATGCACGGATCAAACGGTTGGAAACAGAAGGCTATATTCAGCGGCAAGTGGCCATATTGGATCCGGAAAAACTCGGTTTTGATTTATTGTGTTTTGTGTTCATCAGCACAACAATCCACCAAGCGGAAGAATTGACCGTCTTGGAAAGCGCCCTCGAAGCAATGCCTGAAGTGCTCGAATGCCAATGCTTGACCGGCGAGTATGATTATTTGCTGAAAGTCGCGAACAAAGACCGCAAAGAATTGCAGGCATTCATCCGCAAATTGAACAAACTGGGCATCACGAAAATCCAAACAAGCTTAGCACTGCGGGAAATCAAATCTTCGACCGTTTTGCCGATCCATTTTTAAGCCACAATAAAAACACTGCCTAAAAGCAGTGTTTTTATTGCGTGAATTAATTGATGCTTTGCAAAGCGTGTTTTACGGTGGCATAGGCCCTGATTGCGGACATGTCGATGCCGCTGTTAACGATGGTTTGGGCCAGATCTGGCCGCAGCCCCGCTGAAATGACGTGGATGCCCATCAGGCGCAATGTTCCGCCAATATGAAAGATGCCTTCGGCAATTTCTTGGTTAATGGTCAACACACCAGAAAAGTCCGTAATCACGTGTTGGACGCCCATTTCCGTCAGTTTCGGAATGACATGGTCCATAATATGGCGCGTCCGGGATTCATCGATATAGCCAATCAACGGAATGACCACGACATCGTCCTTTATCGGCACAATCGGCGCTGACAATTTCACCAGTTCTTTTTGGGATTCTTTCTTACAGGCTTCCGACAAGCGTTCAAAGGCGAAAAACGTTTCGTTTAAACTGATATCCAACATCGCGTTGATTCGTTTGATGATAAGAGCATTTTCGGTTATGGACATGCCAAGTTCTATGCTGATCCTTGTAAACAAATCGCTAAAAATTTCACGTGTTGGGGGATAGCGCAGGACGATAGTAGCCAATTCTCCTCCAGAAGCGACTTGCATTTCGGCGTTCTTTTTGCTCCATTCAACCAATACTTCAGGTGCAGCAGCTTGCTTTTTGTCCAACAGCGATTTGCCGAACACGTCCAGCAATTCGCTGTACATTTTCACTGCTTGTTCTGCTTCCCATTTCGGGATATCCTGCTGCAAGGCAGCTACTACCGAGTAAACCACTTCTTCACCTAAAGAGGCTAAATTATTGCTTATGTATTCCGAAAAGATTTCTAATGAGGCCATTCTTCTTACACTTCCTTTGAGACTAGATACTTTATTATACCTTAAAACCAGCTTTCTGCCTCTAGCAGTTTGGCGTTATCATCGGATTCTTTCGGGTGAGCAGAAGTGAAATGTTGACAAAATTCCCGATTTTCCAGAAGATAGAAGCAATAAGAAGTCAACTTTTTGCCAAATCGTGTTGGAACGGAGAAGTGATGGGATGAACTTTTTTGTGGTAGGAGACATACATGGCTGTTTTTTCACCTTTCAACGGATGCTTCACGAATATTGGGACCGCAACAACGAAATATTGATTCAAGTCGGGGATTTGGTCGACCGAGGCAAAAACGCCCCGCAAACTGTTCAACTGGCCAGGGACTTAGAACAAACTGTTCCGGGACAAGCCATATTTTTAAAAGGCAATCACGAAGCGATGATGCTGGAACATTTTTCGAAACCGCCGAATTTTAATTGGCTGTTGCAAGGCGGCCAGGAAACAGTCGATCAGTATGCAGCAGCTGGCCGGGATATCACAAGCGACATCGCTTGGATCAACGCGCTGCCCTTATTTTATGAAACCGAAAAGCTGTTTGTCAGCCATGCCGGCATTGCGGAAAAATCACGTGACCCATTCGATGAAGACAGCCCGTACGGCATACTTTGGAACCGCAGCAAATTAAAAAATTTGGGCAAACTGCAAATTGTCGGGCATACGCCGAGTAAAGAGCCTGTTTACGATCAAGCGAGCCATGCGTATTACATCGATACCGGAGCGGCTTACTCCGGGCATTTAACTGGCATTAAAATTGATGTTTCCGGTGAACCGCTTGAATTGTTTTCATTAAAAACCGACGCACGAGATTTATAAAAAAGGTGTTCCGTACTTGTCCGGAACACCTTTTTGCTTCGTTTTAAAATAGCGAGGTCAAGTCGCGGAACTGCTGAATCGTGTAGTCGGAATCATGTACATCGCCAAATCCGTATGCCGCATAGACGAAAGGAATTCCAGCAAGCTGTGCAGCCTCGTAGTCTTTTTTTGTATCGCCGACGTATACTGAAGACGCCAACTGGTTGCGGTCCATCACCAATTTGATGTTTTCTCCTTTTAACAAGCCGGTTCGCCCGGGATTTTCAAAGTCTTGAATAAGGTTGCCAAGTCCGTAGTATTCCAAAAAGGCCTCAATATATCCTTCCTGGCAGTTGCTGACAATGAAAAGCTTGTATTTTTGCGCTAAACGTTCCAGCACTTCTTTCACATCGGGATACAAGATCCCGCCATGTTCAATCAAATAGTCATTTTCAACCATGCTGCACCGATCGAGCAGTTCTTTTCTTTTGCTTGCCGACAAATTAGGCAGCAGCTTTTCTCCGATTTCCTCTATTTGCAGCCCCATCATGGCGGTTAAATCGTCTTTCGTCACTGAGAAATTGCCTTCTTCCAACTTTTCAAACACTTGATTCCACGAAATGGCAATCGCCTCCCGCGAATCCCAAAGCGTCCCATCCAAATCAAAAATAATGCTGTCCATTTGCACATCTCCTTTTATGTTGCCGCCGTTTGTATTTCCCGCCAATTGGAAGCCCTAAACTTTTAAATGGTGTTTCTGATTCTGTCATGCACTAGAAGGTTTGCCGATTATGACAGTGGCATCCAACTCCTCAGAACGCGCCACTTCGGTTTTTAATCCATGGCTGCTAAGAATTTCAACGATCTGCGGGGCTTGCCGTATGTTTGCTTCCGCCATAAAACATCCACTTGGTGCAAGCCAAGTGACAGCGCCAGCGGCAGCTTTCCGGTGCATCGCCAAGCCGTCTTTTCCCCCGTCATGCGCTTCTCTCGCTTCATAGAGCCGGGCTTCTGCGGGAAGGCGCGCCAACATCTCAGTGGGAACATACGGAACATTGGCGACAATCAAGTCGATCTTTCCTTTCAAAGCTGCAGGCAGCGGCTCGTACAAATCGCCTTCATAGATGTGAGCGCCAATAGAAGCTAAATTGCGGCAAGCGCAATGAACTGCATTGCTGTCAATGTCCGTCGCATGCAGTTCAATGGATCCAATTGAAGCAGCAAGTGCTGCTCCAATCGCGCCGGAGCCACAGCACAAATCCACCACAATTGCCCCTTCACGAACGGCCGATCCGGCTTGGTGAACGAGAAATTCCGTGCGCCGGCGCGGCACAAAAACGTTCCGATCAACACGGATCTTTAGCCCGCAAAATTCCGCCCACCCAATGACGTGCTCCAATGGTTCACCGGCTGACCGTTTGGCGACCATCAACGCCAGTTCAGCAGGCGAATGCGCGGCTGAAACAAGCAGAAATGCTTCTTCTTCCGCATAAATACACCCAGCCGACTGAAGCTTTTTGCTAATTCTGCCCAAGTGAAAAGTTGCTTTCCTGTCGCTCATTCCTCCGCCCCCCTTTTACCGTTTAGCTAAATAATCCATCAACCCCATTGAGCTCACTTGGAGGTCCAATTCGATGATGGAATATACTTCTCTGCCACCTTGCACGCCTTGTGCCCGCAGCTCGTTCGCCACCAGCTCGAACAGCCGCTGCGCAAGGATATCGGAACCTTTGCCTTCTGTGAACACCGCCTCCGCTTCTTCCAAAAATATCGGCAGCCACTTGCTGACTTGCTTTAAGGCCGCATTCGGGCGCGTCGTCATACCGAAATGGCCATAATAAATGGCGCCGAGCTCCATGGCGCGAAGGCGTTCTATTGCTTGATGCATCGCTTTTGGATCAAACTGGTTCGGCGACGTGGAAGGCAAAAACAAGTCAATGCCTTCATCCACCAATTGCTCATAGCGAATTCCAACCGTATCGCCGGCAAATACCCCATGGGATACCGGATCGTAAATGCTGAAATGATGATTTGCGTGCCCCGGCGTATCCAGAAACTCCAGCGTACACAGCGGCCCAATTTTCAATTGGTCGGATTCGCCCATGACGAGCAGCCGTTCTTCTGGAATCGGCACGATCGGTTCAAACAAATCTGAAAAGCGGTCTGTATAAACGGCCTTCGCTCCGGCAATCAAGCGTTTCGGATCGGACAAGTGCCGTGCCCCTTTTGGATGGACCACCACTTTTGCATTCGGGCACTCTTGAAGCAATAAACCAGCTCCTCCTGCATGGTCTAAATGAATATGGGTGACGATGATAAATTTTATTTGATCAAGCGCAATTCCTAATTTTTCCAATCCATTTTTTACGTGTTGAATCGACGGGCTTGGCCCCGTTTCAATTAAGGTGATTTGTTCTTCTATAATGACATAGGTTCCGGTTCGTTCGGGAAAGCCCATATCAAAGCCGTCTATTAAATAAATTCGTTCGTTCAGCTGCAGCGGGTACCGTTTAAACATATTGTTCCTCCTTGAAAAAAGTGATTTTGCGCTTAGGGTTAGTAAAGTTTCGATTTGTTGAACTGAATTATAAGAATACTCTACCAGTTCCAGCGGATACTGGACAAGCTTAAGCAAACGCAGTGGGGGTTTTTCGGTTTAGTTTTCGCAAGATGCAGGAAAACTCCTACTAGAATGGAGGGGACAACAGCATGGCCAATAATCAAAACGCAGCTAAATGGAATATGGAAAAAGTCCGGTCCACGCTTCCTAGACGAACAAGCAGCAGCCATAAAGGAACATACGGCACCGGTTTATTGATCGCTGGCAGTGCCCGTATGCCTGGAGCGGCGATGCTTGCCGGCCTTGGAGCAATGAGGAGCGGCGTCGGCAAACTGGTCATTGGGACAGACCCGGAAGTGATGGCTGTTATTGTTCCTCGATTGCCGGAAGCCACCTATGAACAAAATGGCTTGGGCAGAATCGCTGAAGGAAAAGTTGACCTTTCCCCTTACCGGGCAATTGCAGTCGGACCAGGCATTGTTCCGAACGAACAAACAGAAAAAGCCATTGACATGCTTTTAGCAGCCGAAGTTCCCACTGTCATAGATGCCGGTGCATTGTCGAAAAGGACCTATAACGGCCGGAAAGCGCCGACGATTTTAACACCCCATTTAGGGGAATTTTCCCGCATGACCGATATTGCGATTCATGAAATTGAGCAAAACCGGATTTCGCTAGCGAAACTTTGGGCCCACACTTGGCAAACTGCCATCGTTTTAAAAGGGCAAGATACCGTCATTGCTTTTCCGGGCGGCGAAACGTGGATCAACCCCACAGGCAACAGTGCACTGGCCAAAGGCGGGACTGGCGATACGTTGACCGGCATGCTGCTTGGCATGCTGTGCATCCATGATGACTGGAAACATGCGGTCTTGAATGCAGTTTTTCTGCACGGCGCTTGCGCAGATGCCTGGGTCGAAACACGATCGCCCCATACGCTGCTCGCTCATGAATTGACCGACCTTCTCCCGCACGTATGGAAGAGATTTGAATAGAATCCTAAAAAGGCGAATGGCTATGTAAATGAAAAAAGCGTTTTGCAAGCCAGCAAAACACTTTTTTCAACCGAGCATCAAAGTGATAAAAACACCGCACGCCGTAATCAAACCAACCATTGGCCCGCCTTTTTCATGCGCTTCTGGCATCATCGTAGACGCAATCATGGCCACAATGGCACCTGCTGCAAATGAGGAAATGATGGCGTGCACCGATTCGGACGCCTGGGCCAGCACGGTAAATCCCAAAAAGGAACTGAGGGAAGAAGCAACAAGGACGAATGCCCACATGAGAAGAATTTTCTTTGTCTTGTAGCCGCCTTTTTTTAGCCCCGTCGTGCTGGAAATCCCTTCCGGCAAATTGCTGATGAAAATGGCCGCAATCAGCGCAATTCCCACACCGCCTCCTTGAGCAAGCCCAAGGCCGATCATCGCGGATTCCGGCACCGCATCCATAACGGTTCCGATAAAAATGGCCAGCCCTGTGCTTTCGTCAGAATGGGCCAGTTTCTCTTGGCCATGGCCCGAACGTTTTCGGTGCATTCCGCCTTGTCTTGTAACAAGTCCATCAAAAAGCGTAAACAAAGCGGCGCCGCCCAAAAAACCGAGAGCGATGTCCGTCAAGCCGCCGAGCTTCATCGCTTCTCCCAATAGTTCAAAACAGACAGCCCCGATCAAAGCACCGGTTCCAAGCGCCATCACATAAGCGATCAAGCGCTGAGGCAAATCAACCGCCAGCACGATAAAGGAACCGATCAAATTGGCTGCTCCTGCAACCGCTCCCCACAATAATGCAGCCCCCATAATCAAACATCCTTTCTTGGCCAAAAAGAGCAGTATTTCGAATTGGTCAAGAACTCACCGAATTACATATTCTTAGTGGCACCTGGCTACGGCAAAAGATTTCCTGCCGCTTGGTAAATTTCATACCATTCTTCCCTCGTCATGTAAATATCAGCTGCTTTTGCAATAGCTGTCAGGCGTTCTGGCGTCATGGTGCCGACAATCGCTTGAATTTTTGCCGGATGGCGCAAAATCCATGCTATGGCAATTGCCGATTTCGTAGCGCCGTAGCTATCGGCGATTTCTTGCAGCTTCGCGTTGATTTCCGGCATGTCTTCGTTGTCGACAAAAAATCCTTCAAAGCTTCCGTAACGAAACGGCGACCACGCTTGGACTGTTATATCGTTCAACCGGCAATAATCGAGGACGCTGCCGTCCCGGTTCAAGCTATTGTCGTGGCGCGTGTTGACTTGAACGCCGGCATCGATCATGCCTGTGTGCATGACGCTCAATTGCAGCTGATTGACGATCAAGTCTTGATCGACGTGTTTTTTCAGCAATTCGATTTGCAGCGGATTGTGGTTGCTGACGCCAAAATGGCGCACTTTCCCGCTATTGTATAAGTGATCGAACGCTTCCGCCACTTCTTCCGGCTCCACGAGCGCATCCGGCCGGTGAAGCAGCAAGCTGTCCATATAATCAGTGTTCAAGCGTTTCAAACTGGCTTCAACCGTCTTCACAATATGCTCTTTTGAAAAATCATAGAAGCCTTTCCGGATGCCGGCTTTAGACTGCACAATAATCTTTTCGCGGATGGACGGGTTCATGCCAATCGCTTTCGCAAAAACTTCCTCGGATTTGCCGTCCGAATAAATGTCCGCATGGTCAAAAAAATCGATCCCCAAATCAAGTGCATTGCGGACCACTTTTTCCGCGTCTGCAGTGTCCAGTTTCCCCATGCTCACGCAACCGAGCGCAATCGCCGAAACGCTTAAATCGCTTGTGCCTAATTTCAGTTTCTTCATGCTTTCCCTCCTGTCGGTTTATAAAATCAGTTTACCCTTTTATTGGCATGACAAGCTTCTTGGTGAAACCATCTTTCTTTTAACCGGCCCGGTTAAGGCGTTCACAAACCGAAATGAGTTCGGATTATTTCAGCCGTCTCTTCCGGACGAAGGTTTGTGTTGTCGATTCTCATATACCGGCTATGTTTGATTTCCCCATCCAGTGAATTCAATCGGTGAATCTTCATCGATTCTTTCAAGTTTTTCTCAGATTCTTCTATATTCCGTTTGGTCGGCTTATGCTCGAGACGGTGGCCGGTTTTATTGCGTTCTAGCCGCACTTCCATATCCGCTTCTAGTTCGACGAAATACACTTCATCTCCCTGCGATTCGAAGATTTCAACGGTGTTTTCGACAAAATCCCAATCTTCCTGCATATCAAAAGTCCATACGTACGTAAAAATCATGCCGTCCACCTCGCTTCCTGCTACGGTTTGGAAGATCTCTTTGCGGAACAGATCAGCCAAACGCCACATTTCCGGGCTAAAGCCAAAGAACGGATAAAGCAAATCGATCGTCATGTGGTTATGGAATAATTTCAAGCCTGTCATTTTTTCAAGTTCCTGTCCAATGGTCATTTTGCCAGCCGCTTGCGGGCCGAATAATAAAATAAACTTCATCTCGTCCTCTTTTCTTACGACTCTTTTATCGTATGTTCTCGTATGGGTTCAATTTCCGCTTTCTTTACGAACAAACCGGTGTACACCAATGCAGTCCCGATCAATAAAACCACGCCGATAAAGACCGACATCATCACAGGCATTAAAAAGGCCCCGAGGATGATTGTCGAGCGCGCTAGCAGATCCGCTCCGCTAAACGACAAATTGGAAAAAGCCGAATACGATCCTCGTTTGTCCGCCGGCATCATATTCGCCTGTTCTGCATTGCGAACTGGCGAATAAACCAATTCTCCGAGCGTCGCAATCAAAGTGAATGCGATCAATACTTGCCACGAGTTTGCCGACGTTACGGCGATATAACCGATTGAATACATGAAAAGCCCGGCGAGCAAAACGCGCTGCTTTGAAAAACGGTCGGTAAATTTGTTGATCAGAAATGCAAAACACACCACAACCAGCATGTTCTCAATATTCAAGACACTGAGCATCCGGACGCCGGAAATTTCAAAATCGCCAACTTTTAGCGGATCAAATGTCTCGGCTAGTCGGATACCGATATAGCTGTTGAGCGAAAACTCGGCTGCAAAAATGAACATCGAGCCAGCCACCACTTTGACAAAAGGCCAATCTTGAAACGCCACTTTGTAATTGTGAAGCATATCCACCAGGACATTTTGATGCTTTTTCGCCAAACGCATGGCGCCTTCATCGATCAGCCAAATTTTATAGGCGATCGGCAGCATAGCACTGATGGCTGTCAATAAAGCAAAAAGCTCTACTTTGTGGCTAATGTACAGCAGTCCCCCTAAAGCGGTGCCGATCGCCATCGACAAGTTAACGAACCAGTAATCGAGGGCATACACCGCTTTCCGGTTTTCTGGCGTCGTGGAATCGATGATGATGGCGTGCATCGCTGGCCGCCCCAGGCTGCTCGTAACAATAAACGCCACATACGCCGCAGCAAACAAAGCGATAAAATTGGATTCCGGCAATAAACTCACCAGCATCAAGAAAAACATCAACGCATTCAAAGAAGACGTTGCGAGCAAGACTTTTTTGCGTTGGAAACGGTCCGATACATAGCCGCCGATCAAATTGATGATGAAGCTGATGATCACCGTGCCTGCTAAAAAAGCCCCGGCCCAAATTTTGCCCATTTCCTGCGAGAAAAACAACGCCATGAATGGCATAACGGCAGAAGACACGGCTCGGTTAAAAAACGAGGTGATAAGGCGCACTTTAATGTTTTGAGGATAATCTTTCCAACTCATGTTGTCTCCCTCCCTTGTATTATGTATATTAAACTAGACAGAAGAAATGAAAAATAGACAATCTAAATTATAATGTCAGCTTTTAATAAAGGAGATCGCGATGGAAAAACATTTACTCGCCTTATGGCAATCCATTCCTTCGGGAGAGGTGAAGCAAGAAGAATTGGCCGAACTCCTGCAGTTGAGTGTGCGGCAAACCACACGGTCAATAAAAAAATGGGTTGAACAAGGATGGTTCTCGTATGAATCTGGACGTGGAAGAGGCAATGCTTCCCAGCTGAAATGGCTGAAAAACGTCGAAGAATATTACGAAGAACTGCTCAATGATATGATTGATGCAGAAGGCATTGAAAAAAGCAGCAAATATTTGTTGTATGATTGGTCGTCTACCAGCAAAGAACGGATCGTGAAAAAATTTCAATCCAAATTCGGCTACGTTCAAAGCACGACCGAACACGATAAACTCATCATCCCGAGGCGCTATCCTTTGTTGACGATGCACCCGCTTGAGACAGCAGAAGTGCACGGGGCAAGCATTGCCGCGAATGTCTTTAACCGGCTTGTTGCGGTGGATGCCAATGGAATCATTGCACCAGAACTGGCACACAGTTGGGACCTTTTCCCTGAAAAATTAAGATTGTATTTAAAAAAAGACGTGAAATTCCACGATGGCTCGACAATGACGGCTGACGACGTTGTGGAGTGCTTAATCCGATTAAAAAATCACGCGCATTATAAAGAGTTGTGGCAGCCGATTGCGAACATTGAAAGCCCAGCGCCGCTCGTCGTCGATTTGCATCATCCGCAAGGCTGCAGCTATTGCCTTCAAATGCTTGGCATGATTAATTCGAGCATCTACAAAGAAGTTGAGGGGCAGTTAAGCGGCACCGGCGGGTTTTATGTAGAAGGCGGCCACAAAAACAAAACCAAACTGGTTGCCTTCAAAGAGCATTTCCGCGAACGGCCTTTGCTTGATGCCGTGGAGTTTGTCGTCGTGCCGGAAGACGTCGACTTTGCCTATCGCTCCGCTGCAGAAGAAAAACCTAACGCCACTTTTCAAGTTGAAAGCGATTCAGGGTTTGGTGTCGTGATCATGAATGCTTTCCGCCAAACAGATATCAGCCGGAAGGAAGTCCGTGCCTTTCTTCATTACATCATCGCAAAACACCGGCACGAAATCGACCGGCTCGAAGCCAATGTATCTCCAAATCACAAAAGCTGCTTGGCCGGACATGACCAAAAATACGTCCCGCCAAAAATCGGCCGGCCAAACTTTGAAAAGCCGCTCGTATTAAAGACGACCGGATACGTCAAAACCATCAGCGACTGGCTCGAGTCGGTCTTCGAAAAAGAAGGGGTTCCGTTCGAAGTCTTGCATTTGCCGTTTAAAGACTATACGTTTGATGACCGGCAAAACAATCAAGCGGATTTGTTTATCCACGGAGAAGTTTTCGAGATGAACCAAAACTTTTCGTTTTATCATTTCTTGACCAACGGCCAGTCGCCCCTCGCCCGCGTATTGCAGGAAAACGAACAACTTTCGCGTTATTTGAAAGACTATGCCCAAACGCCTTTTGAACAATGGACCGCTTTAAACTTAAAAGTCGAAAAATCCTTGATGGAATCGTCGGTTGTCGTACCACTTTATTACGTTAAACGCCAAATTCCTTTTTCCATCGATTTGGCCAACGTCAACATCAGCCATTTTGGCTATGCGGATTTTTCGAAACTATGGCTGCGTCCGCGGCTTGATTGAAAAAACCGCCTGATCACTCAACCACTTTGCCATTAAGGAAAAGTCGCTTTTAATCATCTGTTTTTCTTGCCTTTAAATAAACGATTGCTTACATATTAAACACAAAAACAGCCCAAATAATATGAGGGCTGTTTTTATTTCAAACTAAAAATTATCATCAGTTTTATCTTAAATATTTTTTAGCCAGCTCTTTCGCTTGAATCGGCCGGCTAAAGTAATAGCCTTGCATTATAAAACAATCTTTACCCAACAAAAAGTCCAGCTGCTCTTTTGTTTCGACGCCTTCTGCAATGACGTTCAAATTCAAGTTTTGGGCCAACGTAATGATGGTGTTGGTGATGGCGGCATTGTAATCGTCTTGCACCACTTCTTGGACAAACGACTTATCGATTTTCAAGGCATCGATGGGAAAGTTTTTCAGATAGCCTAGCGATGAATAACCGGTACCAAAATCATCGATGGCGATTTTTACGCCAAGCTGCTTGAGCTCTTTCATTTTCTTCATCGTCACTTCGGTATTTTTGATGATTTGATTTTCCGTTAATTCAATGTGCAAGAATTCGGGAGCCAAATCCAATTCCCGCAGAATGCTTTCAATCATCGAAATCAAATTGTCTTCTTCGAATTGGCGGCCGGATAAATTCACGGACATCGTAATCGAGGAATGGCCATCGGCATGCCACTCTTTTAACTGCTTGCTTGCATTGACCAGAACCCAGCGGCCGATTGGAATGATCAACCCGGTTGCTTCGGCAATGGGAATAAAATCAATCGGAGAGACCATGCCTTCGGTTGGGTGATTCCAGCGCAGCAATGCTTCTACTCCGAGAAGTTTATTCGTATGGCCGTCAATTTGCGGCTGGTAGTAAATCTCCAGTTCATTTTTATCCAACGCTTTATACAACGCATTTTCCAATTTGATGCTTTCCATATTGCGGTCGCTCATATCATTTTCAAAAAAGTGATAATACGTTCCTGATTTTTCTTTTGACTTGTACATCGCCGTGTCTGCATTCATGATCAACGTTTCCGCAGTCGTGCCATCTGCAGGTGACATGCTGATGCCAATGCTTGTTTTGATGTAAATTTCGTTTCCTTTGAGCGAAAACGGAGGAGAAAACGCATTGGAGACGTTTTCGACGACCTTCAAAACATCCAGCTTGCTTTCGATATTTGTCAGGACAATCATGAATTCGTCGCCGCCTTGACGGGAAACAAACGCATCTTCCGGTACATTTTCAGTCAAGCGCCCGGCTACTTCTTTCAACAAAAGATCGCCGAAACTATGGCCTAAACTGTCATTGATGAATTTGAAGCGATCCAAGTCCAAATACAAAACGGCTATCTTTCTCCCATTTTTTTTAGCTTCGATCAATTCCAGGTCTAATTTATCGTTCAATAGAATACGGTTCGGCAGGTCGGTCAAGTTGTCATAGTAAGCCAAATATTTGATTTCTTCTTCCAGCTTTTGGCGTTCGGTAATATCTTTAAACGTAATCACTTGCCCTAAAATGGTGTTGCCTTCTTTAATCGAGGAAATGACGTATTCTACTAAAAAGCTTGTGCCATCTTTTTTGCAAAAATGTTGAGTTTGGGATAAAGATGATGAAATATTACTTTGGCTGGAATTTTCGAAAATAATATTGGCTGATTTTCCGATCAATTCATTTTTTTCATAGCCCAGAAGCGATTCGCTGGCCGCGTTGCAAAACGTAATCGTTCCGTCCAAATCCAGGCCGAAAATTCCATCGCCAGCTGAATTTAAAATCAATTCCCGCTCCCGGCTCAGATTTTCCAACTCCCAAACGACCCGTTCCAGCTCATTGTTTTTGATGCGAATTTCTGAGGTTCGTTCTTCGATAATGACTTCTTGTTTTTCCATGTACAGCAAATTGGATAAGGTTGCCGCTGTAGCATCGGCAATTGATTGCGCCAACTGGATATCCGTTTCCGAGAAATACATCTCACTTTTTTCCAGTTCCACAATAGCCAAAGCCCCCAAAATTTCACCCATGGCCACCAAGGGCACCATAAACATGCCTTTTATGCCAAAGATACTGCACAAGTCATGATTGGGCCGATTATCAGCCATTACATTTGGGATAAGCAATGCTTGTTTGGTACGGATTACTTCTTGAAACACTTCGTCTTCTTTCGGATCCATTTGGGCCTTGCCGTGTATTTCCATCCAATCTTCTTCTGTCCAATCGCTATCCTGGCTAAGGCTTGCGGGTTTGATTTTCTTTTCAGCCAACGGATCAAGCAAATGGACTCCGACGTTTTGGTTGTTCAATACTTCACCTACATAGAAAAAGCATTTATCTAATACTTCCTGCATATCAGAAGCTAGTGATAAATCCCGCGTTAAATCTAGCAACAATTGCTTTTCGGAAAGCAAGTCTTCTTTCCGAGAAAAGTTGGCGGCATTGCGGATTGCCACTCCAGCCATATTGACAAAAGCTTCTACGGTTTGAATTTCTTCTTGCTTTAAGTTCATCGGAATGCCGTAATCAAACAAAAAAACTACTCCAAACAATTCATCTTCGTATGTAATGGGCAACGCCAATAACGATTTGATTTTAAATCCTTGAACCGCTCTTGGATCCGGCCGGTTGTCTTTTGATGTATCCGGTATGTAAATGGTTTTTTTTGTTTCGATCACTTCTTTAGCCAACAAATCATACTCAGTATCCACAACATGCATATCGAGCGTCATGCCATTGATCACTTCGGGTTTTCCAACATAACCCCTGAATTGGCCGTCTTCTTGTGGCAAGTAAATCCCTACGGAATCACATTGGACAATTTCCTCGGATATTGCAGTTACCACTTGTTCAAGCATTTCCCGAAGGTCCATTTTCGAGTTGATCAACTTTGTAATATGCGCCAAACGAGAGTATCGTGTTTGTTCTTCGAGCATGCAGCAACTCTCCCATTCTATTTCTTATAATCATTAACTTTTCTACATATTCCTGCAAAAAGCCATCAAATTGTTTATCGGTCTTATTGGCTATTTTCTTTACAGTTTTTAAACAATATGTTCTATTTTTATCATACTTCATGGATTCAGCATTGAATATAGAAAATTCATTTTTTTCAAACAAAAAGCCAGCCTGACTCATACGCACAGGCTGGCTTTATAATTTTTTTTGACCTCAAAGCGAATTTTAAACATTACAACGCGCTCATTAGCCCTCGTTTGTTTTCATAATAGAACAGTTCTTTTTTATGCATGGGATACTCGTTCATGGGCCCGCAATAAACAATTTTCAATCCCGCTGCCAAGTAGATATCGCGTGGACTCACTAAATTTGCCGGTTTATCCGAAACTCGAATTCCGCCTTCTGATAAAACCGTTGCCACAAATTGCGAACAGAAAAACGCGTCTTTGCGATCAAAATTCCGCTGCAGTAAAACGCCAAACAAGCCGGAAAGATTGTATTTATACAGATCTTTTTGCTTTTCCATGTTTTTGACGTAAGCCCACATTTTCCAGTAGCCTTTTTTGCTGACCGTGCATCGATAAACCGCACAATATGCGCGCTGGAACAATCTGTTTTGCACATCTTCTTGGACAAAGCCAGCAACAAATGCATTTTCGACATCTTTCCGCCCAAAACTGTACATGGTTTCTAAGTTTGGGTCAAACGACAAGGAAACATGGCCGTATGTATGTTGAGTACAAGTTTTCACCAGTCGTGCTAATGGGGTTTTCGTATCTGTAAATACGAGGTAAATTTCCATTTCTTCACCTTCTTTTTAAGGGTTTCTCTATTTTCAGTTTAAATTTATTTCATCACTTACACATCAGGCGAGAGCCCACTTCCCTGCCAGGCCAAAGGCTTAGGAAAAAGTAAGCCGACAAGCGGTCGGTTTTAGTTGCAGGGAACAAAAACCAGCTCTTCATTCGGAAATGGCTTCTGCTTATAAAATCAGCTTTTCGGAAAAAGCAAAAAATAATTCCTGAATAATAGCCAAAGCGGTTCTGCTGCACATTATGCAGTGGTCGGCTGAAAGGTACAATAACTGAAAAGGTAGCTTCGGTATTCTGCGGTCAATCCTTCAGGCAAATTGCCACAATTAAAAAATTTCAAATCCAGTGATTCTGCAGAATCCATTTTCATAGACCCTTGAATATCGGTTGTCACGAATACAGCTGTCACCGAATAGAGTTCATCGCCATTGGAAACTTTGAAATAATAGTCTGGCCCTGAAAATACATCCAATAGCTGGAGAGCTCCAATTTCCAAACCAGTTTCTTCTTTAACTTCTCGCCTTGCGGTTTCTTCTAAGCTTTCTCCAAGTTCCATTAAGCCGCCTGGCAATCCCCAACCGCCGTCTGTCCGCTGCTGGAGTAAAACTTCACTTTGTTCGTTAAGCATTAACACAACAGCGCCTGGCAGAATCAATGGCATATGCCCAACTTTTTCTCTTAATTCTTTTACATAATCCACAGAGATTCCGCCCCCTTTCTGAATGAATGCTCTACGTTGATTAGGTTTAAATTTAGCCACATTATTGCCAAAATTACGAATATTATTTAGACGATTTTTTTATGAAATTAGTTTCATTTTTAATTATATCTTCTCATATTTATAATGCTTTTGATATATGAAAAAAGAAATTATTTTCCAGATCCTTCATTTACTTTGTTGCTTTCATGAACAAAAACAGCTAAAAGCAGCTTGCCAATTGAACGGCAGCTGCTTTTAGTTGTTTTAAGGCTGGATCTACTCAAAAGGAGAATTATCTTCTACATAGGCATCAATTACCGACGGCACTATGCTCGCCTTTGCTGCCGCTAACGCATGAGCCAGTTCTTCTCGTGTTTTTACAGTATAGCCCTCCCCGCCACAAGCTTTTGCAAAAGCGGCAAAATCGATATTGGCAAGTTCAATCTCTGTCGGCGTGTTGCCTTTTTCTTTTTGTTCGTGCTCTATCAATTGAATTTTTTGGTTGTTGAATACGACTACCGTCATCGGAAGCTGGTATTTGACGGCCGTGACTAAGTCTTGCATGCCCATCGAAAAGCCACCATCGCCCGCTAAGGCAAGCACTTGTTTTTCAGGATAAGCAAGCTTTGCTGCAATCGCTCCAGGCAGCGCACAGCCCATGGTCGCAAGCCAGGCTGATAAAACGAGCGATTGGTTAGACAGTTGCAAATAGCGGGCTGTCCAAATCGTGACATTCCCCACATCGAGCGAGACGACCGCATTTTCGTCCAGTACCCGCTGCACTTCAGCCAACACTTGCTGAGGTTGGAGCATTTCCGTTTCTTTTTCCATATCTTGCTGCAGCTGTGCATGCCATTCGTTTCGCTTTTCTTTATATCGGTTCATAAAGGCGTCTGCTTTTTCTTCTGATCGGCTTGACAGCCAAGAAAGCGCCGAGGCTAAATCGCTGACTATCCCAACGGTTGCCGGATAATATTTGCCAATGACACTCGAGTCAATATCGATTTGAATGGCCGGAACGTTTTTTGGCAGGTATTGCCGGTACGGATAAGCGGTTCCAGCTAAAATTACCAAATCCGCTTCCTGCATCGCTTCCGCTGCAGGTTTTGTTCCCAATTGGCCGAGCTGCCCTAGATTATGGGGATGGCTATCCGGAATCATTCCTTTTGAGGGAAGCGAAGCAATCAATGGGGCATTGATTTTCTCAGCAAATGCCAGCACTTCGCCGGCAGCATGCCTTGCTCCTTTTCCTGCCAAAATCACCGGTTTTTCCGCTTGATTGATCAATTCGAGCGCTTCCACCAAATCTTCTTCAGCTGCCCGGATTTTCGGAACCGTATAAACAGAAGAAGCAATCGGTTCATCCCGCTTGATTTTGGTGCTGAACAAATCATCCGAAACAATTAAAACTGCCGGTCCTTTTTCGGCATAAGCCGTCCGAATGGCTTGGTTCAGCATATCCGGCAATTGCTCTGCGCTCTGGACGCGCCGATTGAAAACAGCCACTTCTTCAAACATCGATTCGAGCTTCAGCTCTTGAAAATTGTCTGTTCCGACTATGGTGCTGCTGATTTGGCCGACCAATGCCAATACCGGCGTTTTGTCTTTTTTTGCATCATACAAGCCATTTTGCAAATGGACGGCTCCAGGTCCGGCAATCGACAAGCAAACCCCAATTCGTTCGGTCAGTTTTGAATAAGCGGCAGCGGCAAGCGCACCGGTTTCTTCGTGACGTATTTGGATAAAACGAATCGTTCCATCTTTTCGCAATTCTTCCATGAACTCATTGATCGAATCCCCCGGCATTCCGTATATATGGTCGATGTTCCATTCCTTTAACTGCTCGATGACATAACTTCCTGCAGTGCGTTCAAACATTCGTTTTCCTCCTTGTCCCTTCATATTTTCGCCTTGTCTTTTGCACATACCTTTTGCAGGCGTCCATTAAACAGTAAAAATCCCGAACGGTTGTTTCGGGATTTAAAATATAGCGATTTCATTGGTTTACTTCCGAGATTTATTGACAAACAAGTCGTGCAATTGTTCAGCCACCGTTTCAACACTTGGTACATCGTTATAATGAACTGAAATTAAGGGATCATCTCTTCTTATCCTCTGTGCCAAAAACAATGTTCTTTCACTTTCTCCATTGTCTGTAGAAATAAAAACCGTAACACCGTTCATGTTCTGAATCATAACAAGTTCGAGTTCTTTAAAATTCTTTTGGTAGTCGCCGCCTGCATAAAACTCAAATTCTTGGACAATACCGCTTTCCGTAATACGGCTTTTTATGTTAAAAACTCTTTTTATTGCAAAATCCATTTGCTGTAGGGCCATCAAAATGTTTTTGGCTGTTTCAGACCCCGTGACGTTTATCAAGTCGTTGTCTTTGGGTTCGCACTCAAAACGAACATCCAAAGCCGTTTTGAGCCATACTTCGATTCGTTTCACAGTTAGCGGCGTTTGGAGGGATACATCAAATGCGAACGGTACAGTTTTTTCTTCTCCCGGATTAATGGAAAAAGAATCGCTCACTTTAACACGCTGGATTTCAAAGTTTTCCATCGCTCTTTTGCCGTTTTGTTCCACTACCACGGAAGTCATCAAGGAAACGTATATGGCATTGATTGGCTGTTCGTTCTCACCGCCAACAATGATGATATCGCCTGATACCGTTTCTCCTTGTTTTACACGAGCTTCGTGTACGTACGTATCTACTTTTGCATTGCCGATTCCGGCAGATGATCTGACTTTATCGAACGTTGCCATTGTCATCCCTCCTGATATTTCTGTATTTTCAATCTATTATAACACTTTGGTGGGCTTTTTACTTTTCCAAAATCATAGAAGGAGAATATTTACAAAGAAAAAACATTCCGTTAACACAAGCAATGTTGATTGTAATTTTCTCCATTAAAAAACTGTTCCTCAGAAGGAACAGTTTCAGACCCAATTAGCGAACATTTGAAAGAAGTACTTCCCGTATTTCTTGAGCCGCTTTTGATGTGCTAATCATATCGTTTCTACTAAATCTAATTGACAGCCTGGATTCGTCCATGTCGAGCGCTTGTGCAAGCAAGCCGCCTAGCCCTTTAGCTTTATGATCCATTTCAATGTAAACCGATGTCCCGGTTGCATCCGACAGCAGTAGGAGCTCCAGTTCACTAAAGTGCCTTCTAAAGTCTGATCCTGGATAAAACTCAAATTCCTGCACTACGCCGCTTTTCGTTTGACGGCTTTTTAGGTTGGTGACGGCTTTTGTCGTAAAGCCCAGCTGCTGAACAGCGGCTAGAAGCGTTTCCGCAGCGTCCGTTCCGCCTACTTGCAGATAGTCGCGGTCTTTCGGATCCACTGCAAAAGGCACATCCAGCACCGTATTCAGCCATACTTCAGTTTTTCCAACAGTCATCGGCGTTTCATAAGATAAAGCAAATGAAAATGGAATAACTTTTTCTTCTTTTGCTCCAATCACGAAGCCTTCGCTCACTTTGTGGCGTTGAATTTCCATGTCTTGCCGGTATTTGCGGTCGTCGTGCTCAATCAATACAGACGTTTCCACTGCCAAATAAATTGCGTTAATTTGCTGCTCGACTGCACCGCCCAAAATCCTGACTTCCCCAGCGACTTGGCCGCCTTGTTTTACGCTAGCTCCATTTACAATGGTATCCACTTTTGCATTGCCGATTCCTGCACTTGCTTTCACTTTATCGAAAAATGACATCTTAATTCCTCCTCATGGCTTCTTATTCAATTCCTGCTTCTAATACGGATTACTTTAGTAAATGTTGCAGATTTTTAAAAATAAATCTAAAACTACAAAAAAACATCCTTTCAACCGGATGTAACTTTGAAAGATGGGATGCATCAATTTCGCGCTATATTTTGCTTAGAATTTTAAAAACCAGTAACTTTAATATAGAGAAAGCAGGTATTTCGAAGTCTTTACTTCATATACAAAACTTTTGGCGATTTTTCATAATATTAACTAATAAGAGTATAAAACATTTATGAAAACTTATTAGGATGTTTAAGTTATGAATATAATAAACTAGAGTTTTAACTTTTCTATCCAATATTGTTCATATAATTGATATTTTGCGAACAATCAAACGTGAATGTATAAAAGATACATTCCCTTCTTCTACCAGTATATTCTTTTTTCGATCATCTGCTGATATGTAAACCGATTAATCGACAAAACCTACTTGGAACACTTTTAATAATTGCAGTTCGAATGTACCTTATTTTCTTAAAAAGTGTAGTGATTCTCTTTTTTCTAGTAACATAATGGCAGCAAGGTGTTGAATGTAACTTACTTGCCAATAAGTTACATTCAAATAGAACAAAAAAGAAACTTTTTGGCTTTGGCAGATCCTTTTACTACAGGTGTTTGTATTAAAATAAGGTAAGACTGTTGATAATTTTACCTTTAATTCTGCATAATTTGTGGTAAATCCTTGAATTATTGAAATAAAAAATTGGCTAAGGAGACATACACAATGAATGAAAAAGACTTGGTAGAGATGATAAAACAAATGTCAGAAAAAGATAGTCTAGAAAATGAAGGAGAGAAAGGTTACATAAACGATGATACTTTGTCCTGGAATGCCCACCGAAAAGCAGAGCAGTTATCAGACCCAAATGTCATTCCTTTTCTTGATGATCTGTTAGAAAAAAGTAAAAATGGAGAGATTAGAAGGAAGATTTATTACATTCTCGGAAAAATAGGGAAAAATACAGGAAATAAATACGCGGTCAATGTCCTTTTGAAATGGCTTGAAAAAGAATAAAATAAATATGCTTTAGTAGATTTACTTGAAGGACTTGCAGAACAAAAAAACCTAGCAGAGTGTGCAAGTATATTAAAGTATGTCCAAGATGAACGTTGGGCCATCAGACATGCGGCTATTAATTCCTTACGGGGATGCATACACCCAGTTGCAGAAGAAACTTTAATCAATATCATAAAAGACTCTAGTGATAAGTATGATCTAGTTTATGCCGTTTCTGTATTATCAGATATTGGTTCCAATAGATCAATTCCATATTTAATTAACTTAATCGATAATCCAAAGGAAGATGTAAAATGTTCTGCTATTTTGGCAATAAGCGAAATAGGGGACGATTCTTTGTTGCCTGTTTTCTTAGAAGCGTTACAAAGTCATTCTGCTTCCGTAAAGTCTTATGCTATGTCAGCCATTAAAAAGCATGGAAATGAGACCGCCATCGTACCTGTATCTGAACGAATTAAAGCGATATTAAAAAGGAAAAGAGGTACTGAAAGCGAAGAATTGAAAAATGCGCTAGAGTTTCTTATGTACTTTAAGAATAAACAAGTAGAAATCCAAGAGTTTTTTAAATGGATAACGCACAAAAAATGGGAGTTTCTTTTTGAAGAAGAAAAGAAGTTGCTAGCAGAAAATTTTACAAAGAGAGAACTTTGAAACGAGAAAGCCTTTTCTTTAATTTATGATCAGCAATTCGATTGAATTGCTGATTTAATAGTGTACCGATGTCTACTGCTCTGGCGAAAATGAATGTAACTTAATTCACAATAAGTTACATTCAAAACTACAAAAAAGACTCATCTACATTCTAATGAGCCAATAATTTTATAGGTAATATAATTGGCAATTAACTTTTCAGATCTTTGACTAGAAAATAACCTCTAGAAGTAAAAAGTGCAATGCTGATTACTATTGGTAAAATTCCAATTTCCTTTAGGGCTGTGACATATAACCCTAATTCAGAAGAGTAACCTACTGTTGCTAAATAAGGAGAATAAATCGCTGCGCCCACTAGTGTCAGTCCGAATAAAATCACTCCTGATAAAATCCCGATTCCCCCTACTAGTATTTCTTTCATTTAATTCACCGCCTTTAGTATCAAATAATTTATATTTAATAATTCTTCATCGGCAATCGACTTTCCTTTTTTTAACATATTAAAAACCTTTTAGTTATTTTCCTATTGAGTTTGAATGTAACTTAACTGCACTTAAGTTACATTCAAACTGATGAAAAATCCCCTCTCCTAATGTGCTTTTTCAACCGATACATTTCTCAGGTTGAAGAAGCTTTGCCATTCTTGAAGATGCGCCATTCTTTAAGTTGAATTTGGACTTGTATTAAAACCTTTGTTTTTAAGAAGAAAATTCTTGTCGACCAGTTCTTCTGCGACCGTTTCTGGGTAGTAATGCTAAATGACTTCTTCAGTGGATATCGTGTCGGGAACATACAAAAAGCGTGAATACAATTCTGTGCCAGTTTGAAGTTGTCTATTAAATAAATTAAAACAATCGATCGTCTCTATAAATTTCCATTCAACCTTTTGGCCGTATACATTTAAATAGTCCACTTCCTGCTTTATCACTTCCTTTTTACAAAATGCATAAGCCTGCTCTTCAGAAGGAGCTTCTATGAGAAAGAGAGTTTCCTCAAAAGTCTTGTGATCTCTTGGTGAAGCTATATCCATCGTTTCTTGAGAACGCTCTTCCGAGATGATGCATGCGTACAAGACCTTTACTGCATACCATTCCCAATCCTTATTCATTTTTTTACGTAGCCTCTTTTTCATGTTCTTCTCCCCTCTGAAATTCAGGTTATCGCATTAAAGCTCTTCTCTGGACAGATTCGGAATGAACTAAAGGCAAAAGTTAGTTAATTCATGACGCATATCCATAACTTAATATAACTATTTCTTTTTCAAAGTAAGTTTAGAAATAGATTCTCCAGAACCACTGGAATATCCTTCCTAATCTGATTTATTGAATGGTTCTTTAATGGATGGCCTCTGTCAAATAAGAACCTGCCTATTGAATCAACATAGTCCTCGATGAACCGTTCATAAAAGGACGCTTTTAAGGACGAAAATGGAGAAAATAGGCCATAATCAGCCTCTTCTCTCTATTCGAATTTAAGCAGCTTTTGATAAGTGCTGATAGGTAAACTAGAAATGGCATTTCTTCGAAATAATATGAAATCGTCTTATTTGTTTCATTCTTTAACCGAGGATTTGTAAAAAAAGAAACTGTTACGGCTTATAAAAGTATGGACCACAGCCTTCTTCATGTGTCAGAACATATGTCCAGGTAAAGTGTTCATCGACGACATAAAGATCTGCACGCAGTTCTTCAACGGAGTTAAAGTAGGATTGATTATTGTGGACACTAGTAAAAGTTTTTTCGATAGCAGGGCTATCGGTATGGATGATATCTTCTGCTTTTATTCGATTAGCCTTTTTGATGAACAATGCATCGTCGATATTCGCATAGAACAGATAGCATCTTGCCTTCTTTTGCTGATTGAACGCATCTACTGCCACCTGCTCTTTTAGGCATTCAATTTTGTTCCAGCTGAATGCATTCCACATGCACTGCGGAAAAGCGATCTTTCTTTTTTGTGCTTTGCTTAAATCCTTCGCAAAAGCTTCTTCCCATCGCTGTTCTAACTCGCCTCTCTTGCTCAGCAACAGTTCAGCATCAAAATTCATATCCCGCAACCGCTTTATTTGCATTTGTACTAATTCGTCCAACTTGCTTACCCCTCCTACACAACCCTTATAATCGTCATTTGGGCATTATTTTGGAAAATGAGAATTCAGAAACCGTTTATTCGAATATACCCAAACACTCCAAAGGTAGCTAGCTAATTTTGGGAATGAAAGCGTTCGTAGAAGTACACTTATACAGACAACAAAATAGGAAAGAAGCTATTATGCTCCTTCCCTTCCGGTAATCCCTCTTATGTTAACCTATTTTAAATGATTTTTCCTTCTTTAATGGATTGCTTTTTTCGTTTTCCCTGCTTGAAATGTATTCCATACTTTCCTGATGCTCTTATAAACGAAATAGCCAAGAAGAGCGCCAATCGTATTCAGGAGTATGTCATCGATGTCAAATTGGCCCAGTTGCAGGAAGAACTGCAAAAGCTCAATGGAGACGGTAACCATAAAGCCAATCATCATTACTTTCGAAAAGGTTCTGAAACGGCTGAATAGGAACGAAAGAAAAATGCCTAAGGGAACGAAAATCAAAATATTTCCGAGCGTATTAAAAAGAATGATGTCTAGATTATAATGCTGACTGCCGACTAGATAGTTGTATGTATTTAGAAAAGGAATGATGTTCGTATTTAATTTCCAAACTTCTGCACCGAAGAAGGTGGAAGTTCCTTCGGGATACCAAAAGTACCAATTGGATGAACCCCAATTTACCAGCCGGTAGAGCATTCTTTCAAACAACAAAAACCAAAGTCCAATTGCCGTATATATATTAAATAAAATCCAGCTGATGCTTTTCAGGATTTTATTGTTTGGGTGCACCGTATCTTGCAGACCTGATTGGATGGTTTCGACGTCACCGAACTCCCTTAAAGCCCGCGCAACTGCTTGCTCTTGAGTAAACCCTTTTTCTTTATACTCACGGATCAATATTGTGGATTTAGAATCTATTAGTACATGATCTTCATTAGATCCTACCATTGTACCTATTGGTTATTAAGAAGATGCAAGAGTTTGAAATTTAGTATATGCTACCAAAATAGGATGGAAATCTGTCAAAACATATTATAAGTACCAAGAAGCACAGGTTGAACAAGCTATAGAAAATTATTATGGGTATAGCTATTCTAGATATAGCGATCTGATATCAATTCAGATTAAGGGATCTAGTAAAAAAATTGTCCTCGAACACGGTACCGAGGACTGGGGAATGGAACATATTCTTTCAAAACACCATCCGAAATATTGGATAAGTCTGGGATTTGGCTCTTATAATACGTTCTTTGAAGATTATTTTACTTTTTGCGATGTCGAAAATGTAATTATAACAGCAGCTAACTATAAGGATAACGAAAAGAAAATTTTGAACAATTATAAGGACAGAGTTGTTTTAGATGGAAGGTATCTAAATAAACCATATAGACTAGTTTTAACAAACGGTTCAGTTACTACAGTTTATCCTTACCAATGGAATGTAGGAGAAAGTCAAAAAGGCTTAGCATATTAGTTTTTAATGAGGTGACTATCTTTGTATACAATTGAAACATATATTGCTCGTCCTAAAACCCAAATAGAGACCCAATTTAATTATTATTCAGAAAAACTTTTTTTGGAGTACCCAGAATTTTGCTATATAAGTATTAAGAATAAAGATGAAATAATTGATTTACTAAACAAAGAAAGTATTACTCCCGAATATCTTAATATGGCAATTGTCATAAAAAATAATAAAATAATTGTGGGATATGAAAATAAAGGCTTAAATCTATGGGATAATTTTGTAGACTTACTTGTTAGTCTTATAGAAAAAGAATCAAGTGAAACAATGTTAGGGATTGAACCAAGAATTATTAAGTTGGTTAAAAAAGGGAATAATAAACTAGAATGTACGATATATCACGAGTATGAGCTAGAAAGTAAACAACTGTTTATTTTAGAACACAAAGAATTTATAAACTCTTTAATTATTTCAGGAAATGACTTTTACTCTAAATTACTAGAATATAATTTTCCAAATAAAGTCCATTTAGAAGAGAATCTTGCAAGGTTGAAGGATATTGCTGATAAAATATAAAGGGCTAAACTATTTAATTAAAATACTCAAAATGAAAAAGCCACCATCCTTAATATAATGGTGGCTTTTTACGTTGTCTGAAGGGGTTCAAGATGAACATTCTTGTGGGCGACTAAAGATCGTGCGGTTACATTAAGATTTGCCTACCGATAGATCAAATGCATATTTAAGACATTCAATATTAAAAGAATTTTCCGTTTACATTAATTGTAACATAATCCCCATTTACTTTATGCCTCAGTAGAAAATCAATGCTATTTATAACCGTTCGTAAAAACACACTTTTATGTACACTTCAAAAAGGGATAAAAAACGGCTAAAAGAACGTTTGTAAACGTGATAAAACACTTTACGAACGTTCTCGAGTTCACATATACCTTTTTGAACACTTTTCATCAAAATCAAGGAGGAGAAGAAAATTTTTAATCCCTAAATTTATCGTATATGAAAAGCACTAAATTATAAAAAACTATAATTTCTTACTTTTACTGAAGCTTTTAAAATAAGCAGCGGTACATTAAATGAAGAATAATGCTCAAATTTTCATGAACTATACATTAAAGTGAGACAACGAGTATAACTTCATTTGTCTTATGATTACGTATCAAAAAGATCACCATTCGCCGCATCGATATAGCGCTTCGCAGATTTTTGGACGCGCAGGTGGGCATTTTCTGGCATCATTTGATGGAACGCATCGTATACCCGGTTAAACTTCAGCTGTTTCAATTGCTTGGCCATCCGTTCGACCGTTTTTGCCGGCAGCGGAATTTTATTCGGGTAGCTGTATAAAAACGTTGCCCATTCAGGATCAGGAACAACCAGAAACGTATCGCCCGGCAGCAGCACGCCTTCTTGGCTGCATCCTTCCTGCCACTCCAATACCGCCGCTCCTTTAAAATGGCCGCCTAAGCGGTGGAGCCGAATCCCTGGAGCCAGTTCCAGTTGTTCGCCTGACCAAAAAACGATTCTTTCGCTCGGCCTCACGATCCATTGCCGGTCATCTTCGTGAATGTAAATCGGGGCATCAAACGCTTCTGCCCACTCTACTTGAGTTGCGTAATAATGCGGGTGGGACAAGGCGATGGCGTCGATCCCGCCTAACCGCTTGATGTGCTCAATCGTAGAAGCATCCAAATACGTAAGACAGTCCCATAACACGTTAAAGTTTTCGCCTTGGACAATATATGCAACCTGGCCGATTGCAAAATGAGGCAACGTATGGACGCTGTAGAGGCCCGCTTCCTCTCGCTGAATTTTATTTTTATACTCATCTCCGTTTTCCATTTCTTCAAGTGTTGTCCACGACTGCCCCGCCGGATTGACGTATTGCCGTTCCTCGCTGCAAATGATGCACCTTTCCGGCTCTTTTGGTGCTTCTGCGTATTGTATTCCGCAAGTCGTACAAATAAAGGCTTTCATCGCACCCACCCTATTCGTGTTAGATTTTCATGTCGTTCAATTTTTTGCCATAAAATAGGAATAACTTTGGGAAAGCTCGGAAATGCCTGTGGTATAGTATGTCTGAGGTGTTAAACATGGAAAATATCACGATACTTGTCGCCCTTGCAGGCGGATTTTTGGCGTTTGTTTCCCCTTGCTGCTTGCCGCTTTATCCCTCTTTCGTCTCCTATATCACAGGAGTTTCAGTCAATGAATTGAAAGAAAACAAAGAAGCGTCGTTCCGCAAGAAAATTTTCATCCACTCTATTTTCTTTTCACTTGGCTTTTCCATCATTTACTATGTGCTGGGATTTTCGCTCAGCACAATCGGCGGCTTATTTCGGACCAACCAAGTGCTGATCCAGTCGCTCGGCGGAATTTTCCTAGTTTTCATGGGTTTGTTCTTGATGGGCATCATCAAGCCGGAGTTCATGTTCAAAGAAAAACGCTTGGATTATAAAAAGAAATCGTCCAGTTACTTGAATTCATTCGTGGTCGGATTTGTCTTTTCGGCCGGCTGGACGCCATGCATCGGGCCAATTTTTGGCGCCATCATTACGTATGGCAGTTTGGTTAATCCCGCACAAACCATTGCGGTCGTCACGGCTTATTCGCTCGGGTTTTGCATTCCTTTTATCATCATGGCCTTTTTTATCGGCAAAACCCGGCTTGTCCTTAAATATTCGGCCGCATTGATGAAATTTGGCGGAACAATCATAGTTGCCCTTGGCATGATGATTTACTTTAACAAAATGTATTATTTGAACATCTGGACTTCGGATTTCCAGCTTTTTGTGCAATCGCTGTTGACGTGATGGATGGCCCGGCTACTGAGCCGGGCTTTTTTGTTCAATAATGAGGGAACGATGATTTGATTGATGCTTGTAGCGGATTCAGCTCCGGATCATCAGCCGCTTTAATGTAAAAACTTTTAAGGAACAATTTGCAGTTGGCGAATAAAAACCAGTAGTTTTCTTCTTCCAAATGTTCTTTTTGAGCAGCAATCCTTTCCGGAAGCTTAGATAAAAGTGTTTCAATCTCTTTAATAGCTCCCCTGTTTTTCGCCAACTCAATGATGGGAACCAGGAGCCGCTCTTCTTCTTCATGGAAATAGACACTGTCAGAGATCAACGCTTTACCCCACAATGCATGAAGTTGCTTTAAGTGGGAATCAGACCCCAGTTTCTGGCTTTTTGCCAATTCTTCAAATACATCAGCTGCGTGGGCCACACTATGGGCCCAGCCTTTACCTGGCACAAAGCCTCTCACGTCTTTTTCTGCATCCAAATATTCCAGCATCCGATCATTTATTTGCTGGACCATAGGTGCCGGCAGAAAATCGCTGTTATTGTCTTTCTGGATGATCAGCGCCAAAAGCAACGTCGTAAAGGAACGCGTAAAAATGGCATCGCTTTCTCTTTGCTCGATTCCTTTCATCAAAAACTGATCGCTTAAACTTTTTTCGGCTAATCCAATAAGAGTCTTATGAGACAGCTGGCCACCAAGAATCAATTTGTAAAAGCCTCCGTAAATCAAGCGGTCTCGAAGTTCACTGTCAGTCGACCCGATGTGTGCCATCATGCAAGGCACCAAATATGCATCTTCAGTGGCATCATACGTCTCTTCCCCAGCATGAAACTTTTGTAAGAGTCTTTTCACTTTTTGTGTGCTTGCCATCTGTTGTTCGTTTGCTGTTTTCATCTTTACCTCCTAACTATTTCTACTGCATTTTGTTTTACAGGATTAAAGCATTTGAACGCTACGACTATAGCTAGAACGCCCATAAGAAATGCCGCCGCGATGACTGCCGCTTGGATGGAAAACAAGTGTGAAGCGATGCCGATAGCAATTGTTGCCGCAATGACCAACAGCGCTTCCACGAAGCCATATAAACTGAGGATCCTCCCCATTTCTCCAACCGGAATATGGGTTTGTGTATACGTTTGAAAGCCGGTATTGGCGAATGCCATCGCAAATGCCAATACCGCAAATCCGGTTGCCGCCATCCAAAAAGAAGTTGAAAATGCGTAAACGGCATAGCCGGCTGAAAAAAAGAGCGCCCCTCCGCCCATTAACCATTCGGCACGCAATTTCTTCACAAGCAATGCATTCACCGAAGCGCCTAAAATGATGCCTGCTCCGGCCACGCTGACCAAAAAACCGTATTCCGCATCCGACAACAGCAGCACCGCTTTTGCAAAGGACGCTTCTTGTGAATCAATAGATGCTGAGAGGACCATCACACAACTGAACAAAAAGAACAGCGACATGACAGAAATGTTTTTTCGGCTGAAACGCCCTACGCTTTTCCAATCATTCATGACCACAGCAAAAGACACTTTCACTTCCATTTTTTGCGCATCCATTTTTTTCTCCACATTAGGCATCCTAACCAGCACCATTCCAGAAAACGCAAAAGCCGCTGCATTGATGTAAATGGCAGCTGTCGGTGTTCCAATTAGAAACAGCACGCCTGCAACGGCTGGGCCAATCAAAAAAGCTCCTGAATCGACTAGACTGCGAAGTGCATTAAATCGTTTTCGTTGTTCCTTTGGCACGAGTTTTGTCGTATAGACAAAAGAGGCTGGATCAAATACCGAACTCGCCATATTAATGAGCATCACGGCCGCGTAGATTGCACCGAGCGACGAAACGAACGGCAAGCAGGCAACCACTCCAGCTCTTGCCACATCCAACCCGATCATCAACCGCCTTTTGTTCATTCGGTCTATCACACTGCCTGACCACAAATTGGTCAAAAGCGAAGCCGCCGGTTTGGCCAAGTATAATCCCGCAACTGCTAGCGGCGAATGGGTCATTTCCAAAACGAGCAAATTCAATGCAAGCAAATACACCCAAGCGCCAATATTGGAAGTGCCGATGCTGAGGAGAAGCATGCCAGGTTCTTTCCATGTCTCTAGTAAAGTTCGTAATTCCATCTCCATTCTCCTTCCGCGCTTTTCTTTTTCAAAATAAAAAATCCCGCCCCCAAGACATTTGTCTTGGGGGCGAGATTGAAAAGTCGCGGTGCCACCCCTATTTGTCAATGCGTCGCCGCATTCACCTCATTCGGTACTAAAATTTCAATACCTAGCTCGGTAACGGGAGCTCCCGTTGCACCATCCCCTGTAACAGGCTCCTATGCAAAGCTCAGAGGCTTGGTTCGCTAATAACGCCTTTGCTACTTTTCACCAACTGGAGCTCTCTTGGAAAGGCGTATTTAGTTACTCTTCTCATCAGTGCTGTTATTCTTTAATTTTCATCATATTAACACATATTCTTTTTTCTGGAAATCGAATATGATAAAAAATATGCGACCAAAAACGCTCAGCTGCGTCTAAGGAGTATGAAAGGAGTGAAAAGCTTTGAGCAACCAGGATACGGTGGAGAACTGGTACGACGATTACGGCAATGCAGTTTTTACATACATTTTGATGATGGTTGGCCATTACCAGCAAGCAGAAGATTTAACCCAGGAAACATTCGTCAAGGCTTTCCGCAAACAAGAACAGTTTTTGCATCAATCCAGCACGAAAACTTGGCTGTTTTCAATTGCCCAGAATACCACAAAAGATTATTTCCGGAAAAAGAACCCACTGAAACATTATTTCGATTTGTCGCTGAATGAAAAAGACACGCAGTTTTCGCCACAGCAATTAGTAGAACTTGGCGAGCAAGAAGCCGCCGTTTTTCATTCGCTGCAAAAACTAAAACTGTCTTACCGGCAAGTGATCGTCCTTAGAATGATCAAAGAATTTTCCACGAAAGAAACAAGCGAAGTGCTCGGATGGTCGGAAAGCAAAGTTAAAAGCACCTTGTCGCGCGCTTTAAGTGAAATGAAAAACGAACTCGTGAATGGAGGATTTGAATATGAAGCAATCATTCGATGACCAATTGGGCGATTCACTGAAAAAAGTTGATACACAGCTTCAAATGGATAGTGAGCAGCACAACCTATTGAAAAAACGGATTGTGCTTGAAAGCCGAAAAGCTCCTGTTCCCTTGAAACGCAAGCTCAATAAAACTTGGCTGTCACTAGCAGCTGCAATTTTTCTGCTGGTTGGCTTTTCGCCTTTTTATTCAACATCCATGGCGTCGTTGGCGGCTAAAATTTTGCCACTTAAAATCAGCTCAGTTGAGAATCAGTCCGGCTCTCCTGAATTTGTCAATGGCATAATGGAAATCGTCAGCGGAAATGGTTATGAAATGGGAGGGTTAGGCATATTACCCGATCCGTATACCATCGACGTTTCTGTTATGGCAGGACAAGGCGATCTAAAAGAGGTTAAAGAAAACTTGCAGCCGCAAATCGAACAGTATTTGGCTGATCAAGGAGTGGATAAATACAAACTGCTTATTTCAGTTGAAAAAAGAAGCGAGGAAAGTGATTTTGGAGATCCTGAGCTTCTAGCAAATATAGAAAAGTTGAATTTGATTTACAAAGATGTATTAAGCAATTTGGGCTACCCAGAATTTGCGGAACGCTCAGGGATAAGCTTCAGCAACGACACTGCATACATCGAACTGCCTGATACAGTAAAAGAAAGCGAAGAAATCCGCTCCGCACTACTCACTGCAATCCAAAAAGAAAAACTGCCGATTGAAAAAGTCGATGTGCAGCTTTATAACGAAAAAGAACGTGAACAAAACATGCAGTGGAGTATGATTGGCGACGAAATCTACAATGCCTTAGCTGGAAAATCTGCCTATGATGTCACCGGCTATAGTTATGGATACACTGGAAAAACCGGTTTTATCGAAATCAAAACAAAGCTTTCTCAAAATACGTCCATCGACATATTGGCATCTATCGAAACAGCGATACGGGACTATTTAGCTTCCGACGAAATTAATACTCAAATCGCCGGAGACGGCTACAACATCAAATTGCTGGATAAAAATAATAATAGCTTGGTAAAAATCACCCGTACCCCTGGAGAAGAATAACGATCCGCTGAAGCTAAAAAAAGCGTTAGGCTAGCTCTAGTTTTGAGCTGCCTAACGCTTTTGACTTTGTGTCGTTTTTAATATACTTTGTCGCCGTTAAAAATGGAATTTTTCACAACCACGTAATCCACGTTGCGAATGGCCATCAGTTTGTCGCCGCCAGCATAGGAAATCGCCGATTGCAAGTCCTGCTCCATTTCAACCAATGTATCTTTCATGGAACCTTTGAATTCCACAAACATCTTTTTGCCTTCAACGTTCTTCCGCTCTCCTTTTTGGAACTCGGAAGCGGAGCCGAAATACTCTTTCAACAGCTTGCCATCTTGTTCGACGGTTTGCCCAGGTGATTCTTCATGTCCCGCAAACAATGAACCGATCATGACCATTGAAGCGCCAAAACGGACAGATTTGGCTATATCGCCATGCGTCCGGATGCCGCCGTCGGCAATGATCGGTTTGCTGGCTGCTTTGGCACACCAGCGCAGAGCCGCTAATTGCCAGCCGCCTGTGCCAAATCCGGTTTTGATTTTCGTGATGCACACTTTCCCTGGCCCAATGCCCACTTTCGTTGCATCAGCGCCCGCGTTTTCAAGTTCACGCACCGCTTCTGGCGTGCCGACATTTCCGGCAATGACAAAACTTTCCGGAATCAGTTTTTTTATGTGCTGGATCATGTTGATGACGCCGTTGGAATGGCCGTGTGCCACGTCGATGGTGATGTATTCGGGAATAATCCCTTCATCAGCCAATTGTTGGACAAACGCATATTCCTCCGGTTTCACGCCGACACTGATTGAAGCAAAAAGCCCTTGTTGTTGCATGTCTTTCGCAAAAGCCAAGCGCTTTTCCGGTTCAAACCGGTGCATTATATAAAAGTAATTGTTTTGGGCTAAAAATTTCGCGATTTTTTCGTCTACAATTGTCTGCATATTGGCAGGAACTACCGGCAGCTTGAATGTCCGCCCGCCAAATTCAACGGAAGTATCACATTCCGATCGGCTTTCCACTATCGCTTTTGCAGGAACTAGTTGAATATCTTCGTAATCAAATACAACATCCATTATTTCAACCCCTAAATACGAATAATATCGCACGAACTATTCATTAATGTTCGTCCATTAGATAATGTACTTTATTTTCTGCGGAATGTCAAAAGTACTTTAGCCCTTTTTTCTTTTATTGATAACTGTCTTTTTGAATTTGCAATTTCAAGCCTTCATCCTCGTCTATATCCAGTTGCTCAATCTTTCCTTCTGAAGCTACTGTTGCAGTCCCGATCACTTCAAACTCTTTTTCTTCGCCTTTATCCGTTTGATAATCCACTTCAAGCACGAACGCATAGGTATCTGGATTTTCAGTTTGTTTTTTCAGCTGAGAGGTTTTGATTTCCATCTCATACTCTCCCCCTAAAAAGTGATAGCCGAAAGCAAATGGCTTGAACCGGCTATAGCCTTTCTCCGAAAAATACGCTTCGTAGGTTTTATTCATATAGGCATTGTATTCTTTTAGTTTAGGGTCGTCATTTTGAAGCACCGACGTTTTTTGTTCGATCATTTTGTTTTGTAGTTCTTCTTTAATTTGAATAAATTCCTTATCCGGACCTGTAAATTCATGAGTCAGGACCGTAATCACAGCTTCTTCACTTGGATTTTTTGCCGCAGTTCCCGCTTGTGAACAGCCCGAAAGCACCATTCCGCCTATAAGGAGGCTCAGCAAAATTCGTTTCGCAACCATACCATTTCCCCTTTGTTCATTTCTATAATCTGGATAAAATTTGCTGCTCCTTTTAGTATGAACGAGAAGAATAAATGTTTCAATCTTCTTTCAATAGAAAAAAGCACTCTCCGAAGAGAATGCTTTTGAAACGCTTTATTAATCGACTGCGACTGCGGTTTCCACATCTTCGTCTTTGTTCTTTTTCGCTTTGTAATAGAACATTGCCGTGATTATGGCAGTTAACCCTAAGCCGATAATAAACGAGGTATTCAAATCGATGCCAAATCCTATTTTCTGATTGAGGATGTAGACAAAAACCATATACGTGATAAAGAGCGCCGGCGCCATTGCGACCAAATAGTTTTTGCCTTGGATATACAAGTACATCGCACCGATCCACAACGCAATCGCCGCTGTTGCTTGGTTCGCCCAAGAGAAGTACCTCCAAAGCAAGTTAAAATCGATTTGTGTCAGCAGCGCCGATATTGCAAACAGCGGCAGCGCTATAACCAATCGTTTCATCAATTTTTGCTGGTCCATTTTAATGTAATCGGCAATAATGGAACGCGCCGCACGGAATGCCGTATCCCCTGATGTAATTGGCAAGACGATGGCTCCGAGTACCGCGATTGTCCCGCCAACTGCACCTAGCAACGTCATCGAAACTTCGTTGACAACTGCGGAAGGTGTTCCCGCATTGATGATGCCGCTCAAAGTTTGTCCGTCAAAAATGCTCATCGCAGCAGCAGCCCAAATCATAGCGATGACGGCTTCGGCAATCATCATGCCATAAAAAATGTAACGGCCTTGCGACTCTTTTTCAACCGTACGGGAAATGATAGGCGATTGCGTAGCATGGAAGCCGGATAATGCGCCACACGTGATGGTAAAGAACAACATTGGGAAAATCGGCAAGTCTGCTGGGTGCATATTCGTAAAGCTCAATTCAGGAATCTTGTATTCCGAAAACAGAAGCGCACCGCCGACTCCTACTGTCCCCACTAATAAAACAGCACCAAAGTAAGGATATAAGCGACCGATAATTTTATCGATCGGCAAAATCGTAGACAAGAAATAATAAACAAAAATAATGACAATGATAATTCCAACTGCGACTCTGCCATCAAGCAATAAGGCCAGAAGCGAAGCAGGCGTCGTAACGAACACGGTTCCTACCAAAAGAAGCAATAATAATGCGAAAATGTTGACGACATGTCTTGAAGCAGCGCCTAAAAACTTGCCAGCTAGCTCCGGAATGTGAGCGCCTTTATTGCGGATGGAAATCATCCCAGTCAAGTAGTCATGGACAGCCCCCGCAAAAATGGACCCTACAACAATCCATAAAAAAGCGACCGGCCCGTAAAGAGCACCCATGATCGGCCCAAAAATCGGTCCGGTTCCGGCAATATTCAATAATTGGATAAGTGCATTTTTTTGTTTGTGCATGGGAACAAAATCCACACCATCCGCGTTCGCATAAGCAGGCGTTTTTCTTGTTTCGTTTGTATCAAACAACTTTTCAATAAATTTGCCGTATGTAAAATAGGCTGCAATCAAAATGGCAATTGACACAAAAAAAGTAATCACGCTTTATTCCATCCCCTTTTCAGAAAACGCTTTCATGTTTTCTGTATTTTTGAATGTCTTCCTCTCGTATAGTGGATGCTTGTAGCATCCGCTAAAAACCTCCTTCCGAAAAATATTTTACCATTATTTCTATTATCTGTCTCTAACTTAATAGATATTTCAAACAATTCCAAACCTTTCATGCTCAATTTATAGATGCTGCAATACGGAATCGGACCTTTACCTTTTTCTTCAACTGCATGCCTTACTTTCAAAAAGAAAAGCTGACGGATTGGCCATTTTCATGGGCTTTCCGCCAGCTTTCTTACTTTTAAAGATTCTGATTGAATTTGTCGCTATTTAGTTAAACGCGTGATTCCAATCGGTATGCAGCCGCTTGCTTCTTCTGCACTCGCCGGTTTCTTCTTCTTTCATCGTTTTCTATTTTCGCAGATAACAATCCAAGCGCCACTCCGAATAAGGCTCCGCCAAACACTTCTATAGGTTGATGCCCCAACAGTTCTTTTAATTCTTTTTCACGTTTCACAAACTTCATGCTTGGAAAATCACCTGAAAGGGACACGAAACTGTCTTCCAAGTCATTTACTAATTGAGCAATTTCGCCTGTGTGGCGGCGAATGCCCTGTGCATCGTACATGACAATCGTTCCAAAGACAACGGCTAAAGCCGTTTCTGTATGGCCCGCTCCTTTATTCGCTGCTACGTAAGAAGCAAGCGCTGATACGCCGGCAGAGTGGGAACTTGGCATGCCGCCTGTTGTGAAGGCTTGCTTCCAATCCCAGGCTCCCGTCAGTTTTTTATGTGTCAAAATTTTCAGGCCTTGCGCGATTCCAATCGCCGATAACGACGTAATAATTCCCCGGTTCATTCTTTCCATTTTCCTCGACCTCCGCTCTATGTATGACCAGCAAAAAAAATACTGTTCGTTTTCATTACCCTAACTTTCCCTTTTTTATGCGGAATTGAAGAGAAAAAATGAACTTCATCCCTAGAAAAAAGGAAAAGCGCTCTTTGCGCTTTTCCTCAATGGCGTATTTGTTCAGTTGGTTTTTCAACTGAAGGTAAAACAATGCCGGTAGCCGATAAAGTTTTCATTAATATTTCATGCATTAATTTATAACCTTCATCGTTTGGATGAATGGCATCGAGCCAAATCGTCGGGTTTTTGCCCATGATTTCGGTTCTGGAAACAATGACCCCTTTTTCGCCGATCGCCGTATTCCAGGTACGCAGCAGCAAATTAGTGAATCCAAAATACTGAAATTCTTTTTTCATGGAATTGTATAAATTGTTCTGAACGATCAACACATCGCCATTCAAATTTCGGATATGTTCGTACGTTTCCAGCAAATTTTTCCGGTACGCCTTTTTTAGCTGAGTAAATTGCCGGACCATTCCTTTTGTTCCATGGTTTCGGAATCCCCGCAGAAGATCATTTCCGCCGATGTTCAACAAAACAAGGTCGGCTTCTTTTAGTGTTCGGTCCCAACTTTCGGTGCGTAGCCGGTCAACCAAGCCGTTGCTCGTAAGGCCGTTGATGCCAAGATTGGCAATGGTGCTTCCTGGAAATGTTTCTTTCAAGTATTTTGAAATGCCGCCTTTTGTGCCGTAGCCATAGGCGACCGAATCTCCTAGTATGACAATGTTTTTTATATGGAATTGCTTATTATGTTGTTTAATAGAAGAAAATGACGCTCCGCGGAAAAGGGCGCCAGATCGATTGAATTTTTTCACACTGCCTCATCCTTCCCTTGATGCTTATATACTTATTTTAACATAATTTTGGTTTATTTAATGGTTTGATGTTCATTTGCGCTTTCTACGATATTCCTGTTTTTTAATGTATTCAAACGTATTTTTCCTTGATGATTACTCCAAAGGAACAGTTAAAAGGGGCTGTCTCATAACTACAAAATATAAAACCGGCAAAGAAAAGGATACTTTTCTTTGCCGGTTTTTTAGCTAGCTGACGGGAATGGAAGCGGCGAAAACCATGTGCTCCTGCATCGCTTCGCTGCTTCGTCGCAAAGAATCGACCGAACTCCCTTCGGTCGATTCTTTCCTGCGGGATAGCGAAGTGCCGAAATCCACTCGGGCGCTTAGCCTGAGTTAGTTCGGCGCGAGCCCGCGGAAAGCGTCCGCTGCAATGGACGTCAGCCCCTTTTGGGACAACCCCTTTTAACTGTGGTTTACGGAGATGAGAGGATTCGAACCCCCGCGGCGCTTGCACGCCCTAACTGATTTCGAGTCAGCCCCCTTCAGCCTCTTGGGTACATCTCCACGATGAATAAAAAAATTTTATCACTGCTTGTTGTGTTGTGCAACGATTTCCTTCTACTCATAAAAACCTCATTTTTTTTGTATTGTTTCAATTTTGAGGAACTTTTTTTGACTTAGCCCGTATACTTAAATAAGAGGTGATTGGTATGGAATGGAAAAAGATTGTGGCTCTTTTTTTCGCAGCTTTTTTGTTGATGCTCCCCACTCACGCGTTTGCAGTTGATTTTGAAATTACACAAGTGGCCATTGATGCTCAGTTAAACGCAGATGGAACCGTTTCTGTATCCGAGACGCACACGTACGAATTTGATGGAGATTTTAATGGCTTAACAAGAGAAATCGCTCCAAAACAAGGAACCAAAATTCAAAGCTTTACTGCCTTTGAAAACGGCAGCCAATTGAAAGTAGAACGAGAACAAAACGTCTACAAAATCTTTCGTTCTGGGGATGATGAAACGGTAACAGTGGAAATGAATTATTTTATTATCGATGCCGTGGAAAAATTTGAAGACGGGGCAGAGTTTTATTGGCCTTTCTTTGACGACCGCAACGAAAGCGATTATGGCAATATGACAATCACCATCCTTCCCCCTGCACCGGCAGAAGATCCTCTTTTTGTTGGTTATGGAGAAGCCGCCAATACCGGATCGCTTGAACCGAATGGTGGAGTAATATTTGACCTTGGCAACGTTCCATCAGGTGAAAACGGCGATGTCCGTGTTGTTTACGATCCAGAATTGTTTCCAAGCCTAGAGGAGCAGCCAGGTGCGATAAGAGCCGAGTTAGTTGGGGAACAGGAAAACCAAGCCGAAGAAGCTGCGGCCTTTGCAGCGAATAAGGATTTGTGGAATAAAACCGGTTCGGCTGCAATTCCTGTATTAAGCGGTTTATTCGCGATGTTATTCGGGTCGGTATGGTTTGCTTCAAGAAAGAAAAAACGAAACGCCCGAACCTTTGCCACTGACTTTTTCGTCCCTAAAGAAAAAATGAGCATGCCAGCCACCATTTTTTTTGCCAAGCCGTCCGTTTTTGTACCATATGTGGCAGCGGCAGCATTGATGGATGCTGTTCGAAAAGGATATGTCCGCCAGCTATCCGATAGCCAGTTCGAACGCATTCTTCAAAGCTCTGGCCATCCTCATGAAGCGGTGTTCCTGGATTTTTTATTTAATTCTGTAGGAGACGGCAAGGTTTTCAATACACAAGACTTAGAGGCTTTTACTAAAAACGAATCGAATGCGGAAGCTTATCAAGAAGCTATGTCGTCTTGGAACAAAGAAATTTCAGCTGAAATCAAAGAGCATAAATTATACAGCCGACACCCGGGGATTCGCTGGGGAGCCGCCTTTATCAGCCTGTTGAGTGCAGGATTGGCCATATACTTCGGCTTGTATGGTTTATATGCATGGCTCGCTTTCAGTGTTTTCTTGGCTTTGTTGTTTTTCGGATTCGCTTGTTTTTACAAACCGCTCACTTTACAAGGCCATGAGATCCGGGCTGAGTGGCAACACTTGCGCGACGCCATGAACAACTTGCCAGAGGAGACCTGGAACCGCTTATCGAAAGACGATAAAATCCGAGCCTACACGTTCGCACTCGGCACTGAACCTGCAAGCGGAAGCAAGGAAACACGGCCGTTTGCCCTAGCAGAAAAATTTTCTGCAAGAAACGACTCTAGCGATATCGCTTTTAATCCTGTTTTTCTCGCAGCAGTATTTATTACGGCGGATTCCAACTCATCGGCCCATGCAGCGAGCTCTTCTTCTTCAACAAGCTTCGGAGGGGGAGTTGGCGGGGGTGGTGGGGGTTCTGGAGCCTTTTAACCAAACAACCGCAATCAAAAAAACCAGCAGCTTTACTTCCATTACGGAAAAAGCTGCTGGTTTTTCTTTTAAGACTTTTTAACTTGGCCGTTATTGGATACAACGGTGTAATTCCCAAATTCGTCGATGCCGAATTCAAACATGCCATTCATTTTTTTGCCTTGAATGATTTTCCAGCTTCCTTTTTTGTCTTCGCGTGCTCCAAAGTGTATTTTCACATTAGAGCGGACTTCAAAAGCAAGCAGAGCTGGGGACTTAAATCGGACATTGACTTCTCTTCCGCCAATGTTTTCAATAGAGAAATCGATTTGGTCGGCAATGGCCGGGCGATTCCCTGCAAGTTCTCCTTCCGCAAAAGCCAATTTCAACGTGAAGGCATTGCCTGCTTGGGCTGCCAGTTCTTTTACATTCGCCGCTGTCAGCGTTAAGTCAGCTGTCGGCATGTCGATCAACAATGGTTTCTTGCTGATGATCAAGTAGGCAACGGTTTCTGCATTAAAGTGAATGGCCAGCTTGCCATTTTTATCCGGTTCGCCTGCTACAACGACTGCATTTTTTCCAGTGTAGTCTGGATCTGCTAGTTGTTCGCCTGGCACTACTGGATCCTTAAATGAAATTTGTGCCAATACCGGGTCATGGTCAGATGCATGGCCGTGTTCGTACATGAACATTGAGTTGATATGAACCATGTCGAGTTCCGTTTGATCAGCGATGTTGTTCGTCACCAATACATGATCCAATACTTGTGAGTTGCCTTGGTAGTAGTACGAATAGCGGTCTTCTAAAGGCACTTCTTCGACTTTATTCGTCAAGTTGCTGCCTTTTAGTGCTTTGAGTGCCGGCGTGAACTCGAAGTCGTTCATGTCGCCCGTTACGACTACGTTTAAATCCGGGTCTTGCTTTTGGCCTTCTTTAATAAAATCGTTGATGGCTGTTGCCAGTTCAATGCGTTCTTCCACGGATCCAAGGAATGGCGGCTGGTTTTTGCCGTATAATCCTTGGTCTCCGCCTTTAGAGTTCAAGTGTGCTGCAACGACGACCACTTTCTCGCCTTGGAAATCAAATTGCGCAGCTAAAGGCTTGCGCGTATTCGGCATTGCAAACGGCTGGATGCGTCCTGGATTCAACGCCAATTCGCCGTTCACCCATATGTTGTTATCCGTCGCACTGCCTTTTGGCGCTTCTGCCAAGCTGACGCGTTCTGGGTTGTAAAGGAATCCAACACGGATGTTTCCGCCTGGCTCCCCGCCGTCTTGATTGTAATCCGGTGCGATATCTGTGAATTTATACGATGGGCCGCCAGCCGCTTTGATTGCTGCAATTAAGCGTTCATAGCTTTGTGTGGCGTCCGTATTGCCAGACGTGATCGGTCCGTCGTTGTCTTGCACTTCAATCAACGATACGATGTCCGGTGAATTCAAGTTGTCGACAAACGATTTTCCAAGACGTGCTGCTTTTTCATCGGATGTGTGGCTCGGGTCGGCCGAGAAGTTTTCCATGTTATAGCCGGCGACCGTTAATTTTTCTTCATCTTTTTTGATCCATGTTTTTTCTGGTGTGGTGTTTCCTTCTACTAATGTTGGCAATTCTTCTTTTTCGGTCCATAAACGGTAGTTGCCAAAGCCGTAGCCCATGACTCCGATAATGTCTCCGTCAAATGAATCGCCTGCTTTTGCAACGAACGTTTCGTCGTCAAAGTCAATGGTGATTTTTTCAGGGTTGTAGTCTTGTTCCGAAAGCAAAATGCCGCCTTGTTTGTGGAATTTTGTGTTCGGCGAGTTTTCAGCAACTACGACCACTTCCCCATATTCTTGAGGTCCAAGGATTTTGGCATTCGGTACGGATAAACGCATCAATTCCAGCGACTCCCAGAAATCAAGGCCGTCTTCTTGCGGGTCAAATGTTGCCAAACCGTCATTGTCGATCGTTTCAGACGGCGGGAACACATCTTTGCCGATTACAATCGGTTCAGGCAAGTCAGCTGTGCCGGTTGTCACCGCTTCCGTCGCACGGATGCGCGTGATCGGCAAATCATTTACTTTCATATCGGAATAGCCTTCTTGGAAATGCTCTTCCACCGTTCCTTTAACAGTCACCAAGTCGCCAACTTTTAAGTTGTTCGATGCCATGTTGACCATGATGGCTTCAGAAGTGGTGACATCGTCGTCAGCATTCACATCTTGGATGACGAAGTTAGCTGAATTGTACAGGTGTGTTACGACACCGACGACGTCATTAACAACGACTCCTGTATAATCCGAATAATGGTTGTCTCCTTGAATGTCACGGATTTTCAAATCTGCTGTTTTTAATACCGTGTAGTCAAATGAAAAGACGTTTGATGTTTCTGAACCTACAGCAATGGCTTTAATGGTAGTATCTTTTGTTAAAAGGATTGGCGCCGTGTATTTTTTGCTTGAAGCTGAAGGCGTTGAGCCATCAACCGTGTAGTAAATCACTGCATTTTCCCAGCCTGATTGAAGGGTGATTTCTGTTCCTTCCGAAACAACACCCGGGAATGTGTCCGGATAAACTGCAGGCTTGTTCACTAGGTCAAAACTTTCTTGGCCAAGCGTTTTCAGCTGATAGCTAGAATTGAATTTTGAAGCGATGCCCGATACGTGGATCAAGTCGCCTTCTTTAAATTGCTTTGTAAACTGCTCGTATGTGTAGCCATTTCGGTTGTCGTTGCGGATGACAACCGATTCGCCGTTTTCAGCAGCAGCAGTAAATTCAAACGTGCCGAAATCGTTGATGGATTTCAAGCCTTGAATTTTGACGTTGCGCACTTCCACAAGCTCGCCTTGTGTGTTTTCCGCTACACCTGAAGGGCTGACGGATTGCACAGCTGGCAATTCATTTTTCGATGATAGAATGTCGATTTTAGAAGGCTGCAGCTGCAGTTCGCCGCTGTAAGCAGAAACGGCGCCAGTCAGGCGAACCGTGTCTCCCGGTGAAACTGAAGCATTGGACGTGTACACGTAAAGTCCAGCTGTTGCATCCTGAACGTAAAACGCGTTGCCGCCCCAGAAGCCAGTTCCAGTCGTAACCGTGCCTTCCACTTGAATCGTTTCGCCTTGCGTTGCACGTGCTTCCGCTAGGGAACCAACAATTTTCGCAGCAGGCGGCGCTGGCGGTTCTTCACCAGCAGCAAGAATCGTGTAAGCCGTTGGTGACTTTAAGCCAGGAACTTGGAAATATGCCTCAAGTGTTCCTGAAATGGCCACTTTGGCTTTCAAGTTTTGCGGATTGTCTTTCAAATTCAACGCTGTGCGGATGGAGCCAGTCGGCAATTGCACCGGCAAGATTTTCGCCGCATCGGTTTCATCTGGAGAATCCGCTAAACCGATGTTGGTCGCTCCCGTAAAGGGTGCTTCCTGATCGTAGCTCGTGCCTGAGAGGGCAAATCCTACGATATAGCCTTGAACCGTTTTTGATCCGGTATTGTTGGCAATGGCATCCGCCACCGTGATGGCCTCTTCTGCTTTGGCAGTTAAAGAGTAAGGCAGGGCCGCAGCCAATACTAATAAAACACTTAAGAAAATGCGGCTAATGGCATTTTTAGACAAATTATTCACTCCTTATTTTTAGTAGGGCATTCGCCTATATTATACAAAATTGCCAGGCAGAATGAGTCTGAAAACTATGACCTTTGAACTTATTTGCCCAATGGTCCTGTAATCTATAAGTTGTCTACAGACGTATTGATTTTATTCAACTAGACCAAATATTGTATTTTTTAAGAAAAGTTATTAAATAGGTAAATATACCCTTTACCATTTCTTCTATACACTAAAAAAATACTGCCACTTCATTTCCTTTTGTTCATTTACAGTCGTGTTTATCATCAATGAAAAAAAGCAGGTTCAGCAACTGAATGATGCAACAGTTCTGCTCCTGCTTTAAATTTATCTCCTAAATTTACAAACCGCTTTATATTTTAAACAATTTATCAAGCATGCGATTAGCCGCTCTTCGAATGGTGCGCTGCGCAATTCGTTGCGGGAAAGTTCCATTTTTGATCGCTTTTACATCCCCTACCAAGCGGGACGCCTTGTAAAGAACAGATTGAATTTTCGCCAATTTCATACCGATTTCCCCTTTCTAATATACCCTTATTCAATTTGGTCATGAATAGTGACACTTTCCAAGTAGTTGACGTACCTTCTCAGTTCTTTTGCCTGATCCCGCGTAATGTCCTCTTCGTTGTACAATTTTAATATTTCAGCGCGGCCTTTGTCCATGACAAGAATGCGCAGTTCTTCTTTTTGGAGGTCGTATTGTTCGTTGTAAAACGATTCCGGCTTTTTAAGCCCGCTGATCATTCGTCTGTATTCGGCAATGACCGTTTCCACAGGTTCTTTTTGCTCTTCTTTTTCAGCCATTTCTTCTAAATGGCCGACTGCAGCTTCCAGCGCTTTTACTTGAAGGTCTTTTCCGGTTTGGACTTTGACAAGGCGCGTTTCTTCATCTTTAATATACTGCCCTCTAAACCGCTTCCATGCCCGAATCAATTTTCCATGCATGTAGAAAGTAAACGAACGCATGTTTTTCGAGATGGCGTCTTCCCGGCGATTCATGGATTTCTCGAATGCTTCGTGAATATCCGGATCAATTTCGTAAGTACGCTTTGCTTCTTCGATGAAATTTCTTTCAGCTTCTAACCCCGCCAAGCGGATCTTTCTAAGTTTCCGATTGATTTTATGGGCCTTTTCATCATCTGGATGAAGCTGTTGAAGACGCAGCCGATATTCATTAATCAATTCATAGGCAACCGGCTCGTTTTCTTCGTTCATTTCTTCTTTAAGCGTGCGAATCGACGCCAACAGCACTCTTCTTCTTGCTTCTTCGATATCGAGAAAATCTTCGCCTTCTCCTTCATTCAGCATGCCTTTGCTTAACAACGGCAACAGGACGGTAGCCAAAATCAATGTAAATAAAATGGTTCCCGCTGCCAAAAAGAGGATCAACGACCGGTTCGGAAAATCTTCGCCGCTTTCCAATACCAACGGAAGCGACAGTACCCCGACCATCGTCACTGTACCGCGCACACCAGTCAAACTGACAAAAAGCGTTGTTTTTAAATTGGGTTTGCCTGTGTCTTCTCCTTTGCTGAAGCGATATTCGTAAATAGAAAACAAATACGCCCAAACAAATCGAATCCCCAAGATGACAATTCCTAAAGCAATCACATAACCTAAAATCGTCCAAATGCGAGAATCTGCACTCTCCAAAATTCCGCTCATAGAGGAAGGAATATTCAATCCCAACAGCAGGAAAACTATTCCATTTAGGATAAATAAAATAATGGTCCAAATATTCTCAGTCAATACTTGCTCTTCAGCAATAAGGGTCTCAGTCCGTTCCCGTATCAAGGAATGAACAATCCCAGCTACCACTACCGCAATAACGCCAGAAGCATGAAGCATGTCTTCTGTCACAATAAATATCAAAAAAGGCGTCATCACTTGAAGCAAGGTAAAAAAAGTGACGTCATTGATTCCTTGTTTGCGCAGCAATAACCGCACCCAAATGATCACCAGGGCTAAAATGAGCCCCAATACAGCACCTGCCACAAACTTATAGGAGAAGTCCCATACAGCTTCGCTTAATGAAAAATAACCCGTGACCACAGCTGCTACCGCATAATTGAATGCAACCAGCCCTGATGCATCGTTGATCAACGATTCGCCTCGAACCAAATTCAATACTTTTTCCGGAATATGAATGCGTTTTGCAATGCCGTTTACAGCGACAGGATCGGTTGGCGACAAAATCGCTGCCAAGGCGAAACAGGCAGCTAACGGAATAGCCGGGATAAGCCAATGGATAAAATAACCGCCTCCAAGCATCGTCAGCACTACGAGTATGACCGCATTCCCCAAAATTGGCCCTCTCATTTTCCACAATTCTTCACGAGGGAAATGCCGGCCATCGTTATATAAAAGAGGCGCAATAAACAGCAGCAAGAACCATTCTGTTTCTATTTCAAACGATAAATCCTCAAAAATTAAAACTAAAATAATACCCAATGCCACTTGAATCAATGCTGTCGGTATAAAAGGTGTATAATGGCTGACGATATTTGAAATTAATAAACACACCAGCAGTAATAAAATAATGATAAGCAAGTCCATAGAAGTTCTCCCATCTGCAGGAATAAGCAACGCTTGTTTTCCTTTCTTCCCTATACCCATTTTTTAGGCTGATACGTCATAATTGGGACAGTTTATTTGATTAGCGGCCCTATTTTTTCGCGCAAAAAAAGCTGCGTTTCAACAAGAAAAAGTTGAAAGGTAGCTTTTAACGGCTCTTTTTTTAAAAAGTTGCCGGTTGGTTTTGTTTGCGCCTATTCGGCATATGCCTTTGCCGCTAAATTACAGAAGAGGTGCGACAGTTTTCCGTTTATCAATGAAGACGTGTTTTTTATGCCATTTAAAATACGGCTTGGTTCCAGGATCTACCACGATTTTTAATTTTTTTGGCAGCAGATAAACGGATTCTTCTTGTTCCGCCAATTTTGCTGCAACTTGCAGCTTGCCGTTTGCATTCACCGTTATCAACCCATTAGTATACAAAGCATCATGGTTGCGGCATAATAAAATCCCATTACGCGGATCCATCCGTTCTAGGCCAGTGCAGTCTTTCCATGGTTTTGCAGGACTCGCTTTTAACAACACTTCCTGATCAATTCCGCATACGGCGCATTGATGGTCCCACAGCGGAGCTACCCGCTGATGGAAAGAGATTTCTCTTCGTTCCATTTTTGTCCGTGTCTCAAGAACGGTTTCAGCTATTAGCATGATTAATGGATGATGCTCCGTCGTCCGTACCACTTCCATTGCCAATTCCAATTGCTCAACGTCCGGGATGTAGACATTCAACAAGCTGATTCCTTCAAGCAATTGCAGCGTCAATTCTTCGTTGCACGGATACAAGTAGCCGGGATTTCCGCTGCCGTCTTCTTGGAAAGCGGAATACTTCACGGGCAGCAACGAAACGAGGTCATCGATGCAGTCACTTACATGCAGCGGTGTCTCGAGTTCTCTGTACTCGGCTTTGACCAAATAGCCTTCTGCATTTTCGCTTTCTGCGTGATAGGGCCTTTTGGCTTTTTTGCAATCTTCGACAGCGACGCTCAGCGCCACAATTGCTCCTTTCACATAATGAAAGATCTTATCGCCTTTTTTTACTTCTTCTAATCGTTTATATGAATGCTGCGCCATGCCGGAACGGTCAGTTTGGGGCGACCATAAAATGCCGTTCTTTTTTTCTTCTTGATAGGTTTCTCCTTGCATTACGATAAAGCTGCTCACTCGATTGCCTCCTATAGAGTTACTATGTAAAAAATACCGAAATTCAATCGGGATATAAGACCATACCAATAGTTTACCTTATATTTGGCCACTCGTTCATCTTTGTGGTTTAAAATTTGAAAGCAAAAAAAGTGCGTACCCCGTAAGGTCCACACTTTATGCTGAATTCAATTGTTTCAACTCATTTGATGCCAGAGCTGATGACACTTCTTACAAAGTACTTATTGGCGGCAACGAAAATGATCAGCGCCGGCAATGTGGCTACTAACGTGGCCGCCATCATACGGCCGGGGTTTACGAAATTGGCGCCTTGCACCAAGTTTGCTACACCGACAGTGACGGTCTTCATGTCGTCGGTATTCGTCACAACGAGCGGCCATAAGAAATCATTGTAAATGGTCAAAAATGTGAGAACCGATAAGGTGGCCACAACCGGTTTAATCGCCGGAAAAATGACAAACCTTAAAATTTGCCATAACGAGGCGCCATCGATCAACGCTGCTTCCTCGAGATCTTTCGGGAAACTCACTAAAAAACTGTAGATAAGAAACACCCCCATCGTGTTTGCGGAATAAATTAAAATCAGCGGTGCATACGTATTGATTAATTCAAACTGCCGGAAAAGATAAAAGGCCGGAAAAAGCGTAATGATGCTTGGAATGGTAAGCGATGCAATGACGATGCTAAGGAAAAACTTTTTTCCAGGCAAGTTCAATCGAGCCAATGAGTACGCGGCTAGAACGTCAACAAAAACGACCAATATGGTTCCTGCTACGGTCACGATGGCAGTATTGAACAACCAGCGAAGAACCGGAACTTCGGCGCCAATCCCTAAAATACTGCTGTAATTTTCAAGGGTCCAACTTGTCGGAAACAAAGCAGACGACGACATCGCTTCTGCTAGTGCTTTAAAAGAAGTGAAAAGCATAAAGATTAAGGGCAATAAAAACAAAATGGCAATGATGGAAGCAAAGAAAACGATCACCGCATTTTTGCCTTTCGATTTTTTCATAGGTTTCTCTCCTTACCTTTTGCGGAATGAGTAGAAATATTGAACTGCCACTATTGCCATCATCACAAACCCCATGACCATTGCCATGGCTGAACCCATGCCCAAATTGTTTTGGTTGAAAACCATCTGCTGAATGACCATTATCAAAGTTTGGGTGCTTTGCCCGGGTCCTCCGGCCGTCATCAATAAGGTTTGGCCATACAAATTGAACGAAGCAATGACCGTGATGATCGCTAAAAAGACAAACACGCCTTTAATAGAAGGAAACGTGATGTTGGAAAATTTATCCCACCAATTTGCGCCATCCAGCTCGGCCGCCTCGTAGAGATTTGCGTCCACTTCATCAAGTGCATTAATGAATAAAATCATGTTAAAGCCGATCGTCCACCAGACAGTTGCGATTAAAATAGCAATCCAGGCATGCGGCTGTTCATTTAGCCAGTTGAGAGAGCCGAGCCCAAAACTATTTAAAACGTTATTCACATAGCCCCCATTTCCAGTGAAAAGCCACTTGAAAATGGCAGACACAGCAGTGACAGAAACGGCATAAGAAATAAAAAAGACGGTCCGGTAAAAAACTTTCAATTTTTTTGGAATGCTATCGATAAGCAGCGCGAGCGCTAAACTGATTAAAAGCAACGGAATTACGCTGATGGCTACAAAAATCAGCGTATTTTTTAATCCAAGGAAAAAAGCGTTGCTGTACACATTGCCCGGCGTTAAAATCGATATGTAATTGTCAAGCCCGACAAAACCGCCATTACCTGCAAAAATGGACCATTGATGGAGGCTGATATACAGGCCATAAACCAATGGGACAATTAAAAACAACACAAAACAAATGAGAAACGGCAGATACATTAATATGGACCATGTCCGAGAAATTCGCATAGTTCAATTTACACCCCCATTGGTAAGATAAAACGGCATTCCATTCTTTTTAGCAATGAAATGCCGTGCTGTTAGTTTTGCTCCACTTATTGAGGGGCAGTTTCCGCAATTTGAGTGGCTTGCTCTGTTGCTTTTTCCAATTCACTCATTAATTTTTCTTTCGTCAACCCTTCTTCGCCTACAATTTGCGGATACACGTTCTCAACCATATAGCGCACTTGTTCGCGGTACTGATAGAGTTTTGGAGCACCTACAAAAGAATCAAACTGTTTGCCGTTTTGAACAGACAATGGATATTTTTCTTCATCTTGCCCTACGAGTTCAAGGGTCGCTAAATGAGTTGGAGCTTGTCCGCTTTCAGCCCAGTTAGCCAAGTTTTCCGGTTCGTACATATATTTAAGAAATTCAGAAATTCCCGCTATTTTTGTTTCATCCGTTACAGAAGCAGGCAATGCAATCGTATGGCCGCCTCCGTATACTCCAGGTTGATCGCCAAGCTGCGGAGCTGATGCAATTCCTAAATCATCGCCATAAGCTTCTAAAACAGCTTGGTAGTACCACGGTCCGGTAAGGGCAGTGGCAGTTTGAACTGCACTTCCACCTTTATCGACTTGCTTCATAAAGGCTTGGAATTCTCCATCGAGCCCAAGGCCTTTAGGGGAGATCTTGTCTTTGAAAATCATATCGTGGTACACCATTAATGCATCTGCAAATTCTTCTTGGGCAAAATTCATATGATCGCCATCAGTTAAGTTAACATTATTTTGTGCAGCCATTGTCATGATAAACCATTCGCCAAGCCCTGCACTAGGAATGCCTGTTGCAAATAGGTTGGGATCTTCACTTTGCAGCGAACTGGACAAAGCTTTCATGTCTTCATAAGTTGCTGGGGCTTCAGGAGCCAATGCTTTGTTATAAAACATAGTCATCGGGTGAATATCTAGAGGAACCGCAAAAGTACCGTTATCAAACGTGACTTGCTCTTTTGCCACTGGATGGAAATCGTCTGGACTGATTCCCGCCGTTTCCATCAGCGGACTGATATCTTGTATCATATTATCTTTTCGATAGGTTTCAAGAAGATCGGTATGAATGACCACTAAATCATAATTTCCGGTTTTAAATTTTGTATAGTGATCTTTTTCTTGCGACTCTTCCACTACGTATTTGTCTTGTGATTCATTAAATCCAGCCGTTATCTTTTTCATGTAATCCCCATCACCGCCAGTAAAGCCATTGATAAAGGTTATTTTCGTTTTGCCATCGGCCGTTGTATCTCCAGAACCGCCTCCGCCACATGCCGCTAAAAACATTGAAAGGATAATTAAAAGCGATAATAACAATTTTTTGTTCACAAATTTAACCTCCCTTTTCAGATATAAAGCTTTTTCATAGGTTATTGGTAATGCCTTTATTATTGCGCTTAATGCTTCCTCCTCTCAAAAACCCTAGGTTTTGGTAACTAAAATTGTTGTTTTCTAAATATTATAATAATTAGACTTACAAAGCAAATTTATTCTCAGCATTGTGCTTCTCTTTTTGAATCCAACAAAAAAGACTGTGAGCGGATTTTCGCTGACAGCCCTTATTTATGGCACATGCCTCTGTTTCCTAGCTCATAGAATTTACGAGTGGTATCAGTAAGCTCTAATTCATTCATTTCATTTCTGATTGAGCCGCATACCGGGACTAAGTTCTTTGAAAAAGCTAATAAAAGATTCTTTTAGCCATTAAAAAAGACGATGCCGCCAAGCTTTCGCCTGGTGCATCGTCTTTTTAGTCTTATTTTTTCATAGCGTGCAATTGTTTCATCACGACTGCAATTAATGGATCACTTGCATCAAGGCCAGAAACACTTTGCAGCGTTCTTTCATACCCTTGTTCTGCAATTTGTTCTTGAAGGCGGCGTGCTTCATCATCTTGATCATTTTCGTACAACAATACCCCTGCAATAACAGTTGCCAGATTGACGGGTTCTTTGCCAGTCAGCTGCATATACAAGCTGGCCGGGCGGATCAGCCGGTCGTTATGGCCGAGTTTGCGGATCGGACCACGAGCCACACGTGTGACGAAATCCGAAATATAGGGATTTTGGAATCGGCCGATGATTTTTTGGATATAAGCTTCGTGTTCAGCATTGTCAAATTTATGCTGGCGCACCACGACTTCACCTGTTTCCGCTAGGGCTCCTTGAAGAACTCGTTCAATTTCTTCATCCGCCATGGCTTCGTTGATGGTTTGATAGCCTTTAAAATGGCCCAAATAAGCGGGGACCGTGTGACCTGTGTTCACCGTGAAGAGCTTGCGTTCGATATATGGATTCAAATCATCCACATACGTGATGCCTTCTACTTCGGGCCGCTTTCCTTTGATCGCCGTTTGTTCGACTACCCATTCGTAATACGGTTCAACTGCAACAGCTAATGGATGGCCCGGCCGTTGATCGGGCACAATCCGGTCCACCGCCGCATCAGGGAAACCGATCAATTGATCGGCAGTTTGTTTTTCTTCTTCAGAAAAATACCCGTACACGTGTTTTTTCAAAAGCGTGCTGCCGTTGATCATGTTTTCACACGCAATCACATTTAGCGCTTCAGAGCTCTTTTGCATTCTTAATTTCAATCCTGTCGCCAGCAATTCGGCGATATATGGCAAAACGTTCGGCCCAACCGCAGCTGTCACCAAGTCTGCTTCGCTGATAGCTTGCGCCGCCAAATCCGCATGGGTGCTGCTGTTAATGCCGCTGACATTTCTCACAGGTATGATTTCCTGTTCGGTGCCAACCAATGTCACTTCGTATGCCTGATCGTCATTCAATGCTTGAATGACGGTTTCGTTAACATCAAGAAAAAGGGTTTCATAGCCGGATTTATACAAGAGCGCGCCGATAAAACCGCGTCCAATATTGCCGGCTCCAAAATGAACTGCTCGCATTTACTGCACCTCGCTAAACAGGTCCATAATTTCTTGTTCGGAATTGGCATTCAAGATTTTGTCGATATTGTCTTCGTCCGAGCAAACAATGGCGATGTTAGAGAGGATCTGCAAATGCTCATCGCCTTTGCCCGCGATGCCAATTAGAATTTTCGCAATGTTGCCGTCACCGAAGTCCACGCCATTTGGAACGGTTACGACCGAAATGCCGGTTTCCAATACGTTCTTTTTAGCTTCGTCCGTGCCGTGGGGAATAGCCAGGAAATTGCCCATATACGTAGTGGCCATTTCTTCCCGCTCAAACATTTTGTCGACATAAACAGATTCAACATAGCCGCCGTCTACCAAAATAGCGCCAGTATAGCGAATGGCTTCGTCTTTGCTGTTTAAATTTACGTTTAACTTGATGTTTTCTTTGCTTAATACCGCTTTTGCCATTTTTTCACCACTCCTGAATCATAGTCTCTTATTGTTGTTTCAACCGCTCTGCGAGCTTGTCGTATTCAGGGCTGTTCATGAAGTTCTCCACTGAAATGTGTTCCGCTTGCGGAAGCTTCGCTTTTGCTCTTTCGGTCAAGTCTTTATGCGTCACGACTATATCTGCATCGCTAGGCAATTGGTTGATCGCCGTATTGGATACTGGAATATCAATTTGAGCTTTCTTAAACTTGTTGCGTAAAATAGAAGCTCCCATGGCACTTGAGCCCATTCCTGCATCACACGCAAAAACCACTTTATGAATGTCGCTTGCCGCTATTCCAGATTTTGCTTGGACCGCCTGCGTGTTATCGTCTTGGCGGCTGCCCGTATCTTCGCCAATTACGCCGGCAGCTGGTTGAGGCGTTAAATAACCTGTTGCATCGCTTTTCTTGCCTTTCATTTCTTGCATTCTTTCAGCAGCTGCACCTAAATCTTCTTCTTCAGCTTTGCTTGTTTTCAATACGACCGAAGCGACTGCGAAAGAAACAGCTGCCGCAATCACAACACCTAAAATCACGCCCGGGTAATTGCCTTGAGGCGTCAAAGCCATTAACGCAAAAATACTGCCCGGTGAAGGTGTTGCCACAAGTCCTGCATCAAATAACGTAAAGGTAAAGACGCCGCTGATTCCGCCTGCAATTACCGCAAGAATCAACATTGGTTTCATCAAAACATAAGGGAAATAAATTTCGTGAATCCCGCCCAAGAATTGGATAATCGCAGCTCCAGGAGCCGAACTTTTGGAAACGCCTTTTCCAAATATAGAAAAAGCAAGCAAAATCCCAAGTCCTGGCCCCGGATTGCTTTCAAGCAAGAACAACACCGATTTGCCGGCATCTGCTGCTTGCTCGACGCCTAACGGGCTCAATATACCGTGGTTAATGGCGTTGTTCAAGAACAAGATTTTGGCTGGCTCAATGATGATGCTCGCAAGCGGAAGCAATCCCGCATCTACGATCACTTCTACGCCGGACGCCAAAGCGTTCGTCAACGAAGTGACAATCGGACCGATGAAATAGACGGAAATTCCTGCTAGGATCGCTCCAAGAATACCGGCCGAGAAGTTGTTGTAAAGCATTTCAAAACCGGTTCTGATGCGATGCTGGAACAAACCATCGATTAGTTTCATTAAATAACCGGCTAAAGGTCCCATGATCATGGCGCCAAGGAACATCGGAATATCTGCTCCGACGATTACCCCCATGGTCGCAATCGCACCAAGCACACCGCCTCGGAAATCATAAACCAAACGCCCACCGGTAAAACCGATCAACAATGGCAATAAATACGTAATCATTGGACCAACCAATGACCCTAATTTTTCATTCGGAATCCAGCCATCTGGAATAAATAAAGCTGTAATAAGTCCCCAGGCGATAAAAGCCCCGATGTTTGGCATAATCATTCCGCTTAAATAACTACCAAAACGCTGAATTTTAGCGCGAGTTGTAGCTTCTGCCATGTAATATCCCTCTCTTCTTAAAAATGTATTTAGTTTTCAATGTACAACTATAGCCAGAACGTCATTTCCTTGCATAAAACCGAAAGAAAGGAAACAGAATCGCCTATTATGGATTTTCTAGTTTGATAACCCTCCCTTCTATATATATGTAATTAAGCAGAGACGTCAAAACCTAAAAAACTCCACTTAGTCTTTCTACCTCTTCTGACTGCCGCTTAATCCAATATTGTAAAATCCTCTAAAAAATAGCTCTTTTTATAGAAGCCTTTACTACAAATAAAATCATACTCCTCTTGTTTCCAAATTGCACATAGAGAATACTATTCATCGGAAAGCCTAAATATTCTCAAATCCCATTAAATTGTGCTTTTAAATAAATAGTAACATATCCCCAATGAATTTGGTTTTATTATTTTCTGAATTTTATAATAATTAACAGGTTAAATTCCCTTAAATAATCGATTGAAATTTTCTTATTCAACATTAATGCGCATCCAGAAACCGTTTTGCTTGGTGCGGAGTTTTTAACACGATGATCGTTTTTGTTTCTTTTAATTGGTCAATCCGGCTAAGTACAAGGGGGCGGTTGGTTTTCGGATAGCGCCATACCCATTTTACAAAATTCACATCGAACCGCTCTTTGATGCCTTCCGCCATATCTGGCCGGGGCTTATTTCGATAGCGGATCATTCGTTTTAATATCCGGTATGTGCAAAGGATTCGATTAAAATCCAAAAAAATGATGGTATCGGCTGCATTCAACCGGATATCCATAGTTCCGTTGTAGTTGCCATCAATAATCCACTGCTGCCGTTCGACCAATCTAATCTGCACATTTCGCTGTTCTTCTTTTGAAGTTGCCTGCCATCCGGCTTTCCAAAACAGTGCGTCTAAATGAAACACCTCGATATTCAGTTTGTTTCCCAGTTTTCTAGCCAAAGTGGATTTTCCTGATCCAACCGATCCTATAATGGCAATTCTCTTCATTAATATGGCACCTCTCTCTTATTAAAATTTAGTTCTCTTCTAAGTCAGCAATTTAAACATTATAACGAAAACAAAATAAGCATAGTTCACAAACACTGGTATATAGCCAAAAAAAAAGAATATTTTATTCAGTATTATAATTATGTAAACTAATTTCATGGTGCATAACTATACGAAATTAGTGTATACTGCAGAAAAAGAAACTAAAGGTATTGCTTATCCTCTAGTTTCTTCTTTGCAAATGGTATTTAAATGATAGATGAGCAATTCTCCGATTTTAGTTTCATCCAAATGTTCAGGTCTCAGTAAGCTGTCTAATGCCAAGCCGTCCATAAAAGAATAAAGCCGTTCTGTCTCCAATGCCAGATTCGTTTCCTTCTTCAACAAATTTAGCAGCACCAAATTGGACATGACGGTTTTGACAGCCATATAGACCCCGTCTTCATCACCTGCATACGAAGCTTTCGTATGGAGTGCATGAACTTTAAAAGCTAACCTCACTTCAGTTTCTTGGGCCAACTCTCCGCCTTTTGGGATAAGCTCATACAATACCTGCACAATTTTTTCTCTTGGATCGATGTCTTTTTTAAAGATTTCATCGGCTCGCTTTGTAATCCTTTCATAGATTAGCCTATTGGCATATTCCATCAATTCTTCTTGCGTTGTAAAATAATAACGCAGTGATCCTAAAGACAATCCAGCCTCTTTCGCAATATTTCTCGCTGATGCCCCTTCAATCCCATGCTTTAAAATTACTCTCCAGGCAGCTTCTGCAATCCAGTCTTTTCTTTTATTAGAATCAATTAGTTTTGGCATACTTCTATGTTATCACAATAATAGTAATATTCAGTCTTTTTAATACGACTGTATCAAAATATTTTTCCTCTCCCGTTTTATTTAGTACAGTTGTATTGTCAAAAAGTTAATAACTTTCAGTCGTTGTGGATAACAATTCATAACTGTGGGTTACTCACAGTTTAGCGAATAACTTAAAAGCGCAGTATGCGAATGAAGAAAAACGCCACACTTCCCGGAATCACTATTAAAACTCTTGCCAATATAACTGACCCTAATCCATTTGCCCGTTCCCAGCTATTTGAATGATTTGATACATAAGATGACGCACTCGTTTTTCAGCCCATTAACCTTCAGCCGTCCATTCGGGTAATGCGCTTCCGCATTCGACTCCGTTAAGTTGAGGAAATTGAACGCATGCGGCATTTTCGCGATGACGCTTATAAAAATCCACAGTACTGTTCCAATCACCGGAAGAAGAAACAATCCGGCAAAGCGCCATATTGGCTGAAAAGATAAACGAGCATTACGGAAAATAAAAGCAGCACCTCAGCATCGAACGCCCGTTCAAAATTGGACTTAGGGACATTGATTTTTGGATGCTTGTCCATTACTCCCCTCCCCTTCCGTTTCTTTTTTTCCGAAAAAGGAGAAAAAGTTTCATCAGCTTACGAGTTACGACATACAGAGTGTGAATTACGACCAAAGCTTGCCGAATTACGACATACGCACTGAGTTACGATTAAATCGCATCGAATTGCGACATACACGACTTGAATTACGACAAACGAGCTGCGAATTGCGACAAACTCTCCCCTTCCTTTTTCTTCACATAAAAAAAGCAGGAACCCTAAAAAAGGAATCCCACTTTTTAAAATTATTCTAATCAAGGCTGCTGCCGCGGTCTGATCAAGATTTCGTTGACGTCGACATAATCAGGCTGTTCAACTGCATAGCCGATTGCGCGTGCAATGTCTTCCGCTTCCAGGAATTTCATTTCCGGACCGCTCTTAAAGCCTTCCAAAACGTCTTCATCGGTAATTGAATTGACAAGTTCCGTCGCAACTGCACCCGGCGAGACAATGGTGACACGGATGTTCAGCGCTGGATCGATTTCCTGGCGAAGCCCTTCGGAAATAGCCCGCACCGCAAATTTCGTGCCACTGTAGACCGCGCTCCCCGGTGTAATCGAATGTCCCGCTACGGAGGAAATGTTCAGAATGTGGCCTTCTTTTTGCTGTTCCATATGCGGAAGAACTGCCGCGATTCCATACAATACACCTTTAATGTTCACGTCGATCATTTTGTCCCATTCGTCGACTTTTAATTTGTTCAAGAACGACAACGGCATAAGGCCCGCGTTGTTCACTAATACATCAATGCGCCCAAATTGTTTCAACGTTTCTTCCGCCAATGCGTTCATTTGGTCGGCAGAAGTTACATCTGTTGCCAAATACGCGGCTTTTCCGCCAAGCGCTTCGATTTCTTGTTTCAAGTCCTCCAAGCGTTCAACGCGTCTCGCGGCGAGCATTACTTGATAACCTCTGCCTGCTAATTCTTTAGCGGTCGCTTGCCCGATTCCGCTGCTTGCGCCCGTGATAATTGCTGTTTTGCTTGCTGCCATAATCCAAACATCTCCGTTTCTCTATCCATTGTCGGTTCCTTTTTATTCTAACACGTGTCGCAATGCCGCTTATTAGCTGCTTCTGACTGTCCAAATAAGGCACTTTGCTTGCCGAGCAGCCAAAGTGTTATAAATTAACGCCTTTCATCCCCGCTTCGGGATACCGCGTTCCAGCAGCAGCGCCTTTTGGTGCGATATCATTGATCCGTGCTAAATCATCCGGCTCCAACTGTACACCAAGCGCTCCGATATTTTCATCCAAATACTTGATGCGCTTCGTTCCCGGAATTGGCACAATGTCTTCTCCTTGCGCAAGCAGCCATGCTAGCGCCAACTGTGCGGGTTTGCATTCTTTCTCCGCAGCCATTTCTTCCACTTTTTTAACCAAATCCAAGTTTTTCTGGAAGTTGTCGCCTTGGAAGCGCGGCGAGAATCGGCGGTAGTCGTCTTCTTCCAAGTCTTCAAACGATTTGATTTGGCCGGTCAAAAAGCCGCGGCCGAGCGGGCTGTATGGCACAAAACCGATGCCGAGTTCGCGCACTGCCGGCAAGATTTCATCCTCCACATCCCGGCTCCAAAGCGAATATTCGGTTTGCAGCGCGGTAATCGGATGGACGGCTGCGGCTTTTTGAATCGTTTGGACGCCCGCTTCCGACAAACCCAAATAGCGGACTTTCCCGGCCTGCACCAAATCGCTCATGGCGCCGACGGTTTCTTCGATTGGAACTTTCGGATCTACGCGGTGCTGATAGTACAAGTCGATGTGGTCGACCCCCAACCTCCGAAGGCTCGCGTCGCACGCTTGTTTCACGTAATCCGGATGGCCACTGATGCCGAGGAACGATCCGTCTTCTGCCCGGACGTTGCCAAATTTTGTCGCAAGCACTACCCGGTCGCGGCGGTTTTTGATTGCGCGGCCCACCAATTCTTCGTTTGCACCGACTCCGTACATATCCGCCGTATCCAGAAGCGTAATGCCTTCTTCAATCGCATGATGCAGCGTTTTGATCGATTCGTTGTCGTCGCGGCCGCCGTAAAAATCGGACATGCCCATGCATCCCAAACCGATTGCCGAAACTTCCAAGCCTTGGCTTCCTAATTTTCGTGTCTGCATTTTGTCCACTCGCTTTCTTTTTATAATGTTAAAGCAGCCTTCCTAAAAAAACACATGCTTCCCTATACCCCTTTCAATCGCCTAAAATCCGATAGACAAGAAAAAAAGCCACAACAAAATGTGGCTTCTCCCAAATTTATTGCCGTTTCCGCCCTTGGAAATCGGCTTCGATGTTCTGTTTCCAGTTCCGGTCGATTTTTTTGCCTTTCCGGAACGAACTGACGGTTTCGCTTAGTACGTTGAAATTCAACTCTGTACCTGCTTCATCTGCATGGTAATTCACTGCAAACTCTTCAGCGATGCCAAATTTCCCTGCAGTCGCCACGGCATCAATATTTGCGCCTAAAAAGATAAACTCCCACTGGTACTTTTCTTTTTGGCTGGCAATCATCGTTTTAATTTTTTCGTGAGTGTACTCACAACTGGCGTTTTCCAAGCCGTCCGTCGTGATGACTATCATCACTTTGCCGGCGCGGTCTTGTTCCCGTGTCCGCTTTTGTGCGTTGCCGATTTTTTGGATCGTTGACCCGATGGCATCCAGCAGCGCAGTCGTTCCACCCACTTCGTATTCCCGTTCTGTCATGGGCGTTACGCTGTTCACCGGTATGCGGTCGTGCAGCAATTCGTACTGGTGGTTGAATAAAACCGTCGTCACCGTAGCTTCACCTTGCTCTTTTTGCTGTTTGGCAAGCAGGGCGTTAAATCCGCCGATCGTGTCGCTCTCAAGCCCTGCCATCGAACCGCTTTTATCGAGTATGAATACCAATTCTGTTTTCGTCATTCAGTCGTCCTCCTTAAGTGTGTTCTTTACAACTTAAGGATACGATTTTCTTCAATCGAACAGGTCGCCTCTCAAGCGACATTTCATGCCCCGAGCAGCAGCTGCCCATAGCTAAACAGCACTTCATTGATTTCAAAAATATCGTAGTTCTTTTCTTCAATAAAATACTTGATGATGACATCGAATTTGTGGCTGTTGGACAAGGCATAGCCTGCCGTGTTCAACAATTCGTTCGTTTCATCTAAATCCAGTTCCAACGCGATGGCAAATGCGACAATGGTTTTTTTGAGCGGCGTGTAGTCCGGCGAATTTTTGATTTTCGAAAAAAGCTTACGGTCGATGTTCGCTTTTTTATACGCATCCACGTCCGTCATGCCTTTCTGGTCGATAAACCGAAGCAAACGCCGTGAAAACGATTCATCTATTTGGCCGAGAATGTCGGTCAAGCTCTTTTCCTGCAAACTTTCGAGTGGGCTTTGCATGGCAGACTGCATCCGCAATTCCTGCTCCATGATTTTTCGGTTGCGCGAATAAGACATTTCCTGTTCATCGACATAATGTTCATCGATATAGGCTTCTATTTCTTTAAAGAGTTTCCTGCTCAACCCAAACGCTTTTGCATCGAATACGACGAGATACACTTGCATTTCGTGGTCCATCAAAAACTTCCCAATCTCATTCATCGCTACGTGCAGCGCCTGGTCTTTCGGATAGCCGTAAATGCCGGAGGAAATGAGCGGAAACGCAATCGATTCGCAGCCATGTTCAAGCGCAAGCTGCAGCGAATTCTTGTAGCAAGCACGCAGCAGCTGCTCTTCGCCTTGTCCGCCTCCATGCCAGATCGGCCCAACGGCATGGATGATGAATTTCGCATCCAAATCAAACCCGTCGGTCAATACCGCTTCCCCGGCCGGGCAATGGCCAATTTTATCGCATGCGGCTTGCAGTTTACGTGCACCCGCGGCCTGGAAAATCGCCCCGCATACGCCGCCTCCCATTTGAAGCGCTGAATTCGCCGCGTTGACGATGGCATCTGAATTCATTTTGGTGATGTCATTGCGAACAATTGCTAAAGGCATGAATTTCCTCTCCTTTTCTCGTTACAGTTTGTTATGGTGCTTCACATACTGCTTGTATAATTGTTCATCTGACCAGGCAAGCCGGTCCTTTAATTCCTGCAAAAAAGTCAGGATGATGAATGGCCCTTCGGCAGTCCATTCAAATTCCACGCCTTTTAAGTGCAAAAAATTCCAAAGCGGCTTGATCGATTCGTAATCTTCCTTCTTAACAAGCGCGCGGGAACTCGCTTTGATTTCTTCGGCAAACCGTTCAAGTCCGCGGTGTTTCAGCTCTTGCCGGTCAAACGGATCAATTAAAAACGCGCAGCGGAATAACAGCTCAATGTCTGCCTCAGCCAGCTTGTCCACCCCGACAAACAGCTGAAACACATCCCGTTCAAACTCCCGGACGAGCGGCACTTCTTTCTTTCTGGCTTTTAATGCGTGGGCGATGCCCATATAGTACCAGGATTGCTCGCGTTTGCCACGGTTGAACCGGGACCAGACGCTTTCGCCCAATCTATCCACGTCGTTTTTGATCGACTGGAGATTATGCCATTTGTCCGCAATAATAAGATGGAGTTCTTCCGTGGACCTGAAAGAAAGCCGGGAGACGGTATGCAGTTTCCGCTCTTCCCAAGGCAAGGATTTGTCCGGTTCTGTAGCCGCTTTCACAAGATTTAAGACGTCTAGGCCAAAAAGTGCTTCCAGTTCCGATTCGGTTGCCTCGGTGTCTTCGAGCGTATCATGAAGCAAGCCAGCAGCCACAACTTCATCCCTCTGTTTTTCTTTTTGCAGCATTAAAGCCACCGCAACCGGATGGGTGATATACGGGATGTTTGTTCCTTTGCGCATCTGCCCATGGTGCTTGACTGCCGCAAACTGCAGCGCTTTGTCGATTAGCTTATTCACAAACGGCCACTCCTTTATCCGAGAAGATGTTGTGTCCATTGTAACAGATTCTGAATTACACGCTTTCAAAATTAAAACCAGCCATGATCCGGCTGGATTGGATTCTAGCATTGGTAAAGCGATCTACTGCCGCTTCCGATTTTATTGTTGCTTGCTTCCCGCAAGAAAGACCCGTACACTTTTAGACAAATCTTCGAAAAAGAGGGATGCACTTGGCTTCTCCATCTTCTATACGTATTCAAACTGGCAATAAAAAACGTGCCATTTATTTGGCCGCTGCTCTGCTCGCCGTGATGACGGGCTTAGCCATTCGAGCTTATGCTTCGGCGCTTTCAACTTTCTTAGCCGATCATGCCGGCGATGCACTTTGGGCGATGAAGGTTTATTTCGGCTGCCGATTTTTTCTGGTTTACAAGAAAATTCGCCTTGCAGCATCACTTAGCCTGCTGTTTTGTTTCAGCGTCGAGTTCAGCCAGCTGTACCAAGCGGAGTGGATCAATCAATTCCGCGAAACGACGGTCGGGGCATTGATTTTAGGGCACGGCTTTCTGTTAATCGATTTGCTCCGCTATGCGGCAGGAATAGGGATTGCCGCCGCTTTGGACAAAGCAGTACCTTTTATTTTGAACGTACCAGTTGTTTTCGAGAGGAAAAAACGATAAAAACAGCCACTAAAAAGGCAACAGCGCTGTAAACGATAAAATGAAATTCGTGGTAAAACGCCTGGAACGCTTCGTAGTTGCCATTGAAGTAATTGCCGAGCCACAAAATGGCAAAACACCACGGAAAAATTCCTGAAAACGTCAGCGCCAAGTATGTGCGAATGCCGACGCGGCTCATCCCGGCCATATAGGAAATGTAATTGCCGATGCCAAACGGCCGCGATAGCGCAATGCTCCATATTCCGTAGCGCCGAAAAAGTTTGGCTGCCCGATTAATGCCGTTTTGAAATTTTTTGTGGAGCCGCTGCCCCATCTTGTCTCCTAAATAATAAGGAAGAAGGCTAGCCAAACTGTAAAAGGCTGCCATCCCGGCCGAAACCAAAGCCGTATCCAAAAAGTCCATTTTCAAGAGCCCGCCGTATGCCAATACGACAAGAACCCCGGGAAAAGGCAAAGAAGATCCTTCAATAAAAATGACCGCAAAAAGCCCAATCAATCCAATGGATTCCAAAAAACCGAGAATGGCTTCAAGCATTTCGGCACCTCCTTCCCCCTTACTCTGCTGCTAAAACTTGTTCAATCCATATGCCGATCGCCGAAGCGTCGGAGAAAGCCAATGAATCTTTAAAGCGTTTTACGGCTTCGCGGTATGCGTTCATTTTGTCTTTATTGTTTAAAGTTTCGCAAATAAATTCCGGCAAGTTGGCGTCTTGCGGAATTTTGAACACAAGGCCTTGTTCAGCCAAAAAGCGCAAATTGATTTCTTCTTGCCCCGGAAGCGCGGAATAGATAAAAATGGGAACTTCTTTTTTTAACGCTTCGCTGACCGTCACTCCGCCTGGTTTTGTGACAATGGCGTCCGCCTCGCTGTAAAGGCGGTTCATTTCGTCTTTGGAGGCAATGTAAGGATAAGGTGCAACGGACGAAATGTTCCTGTTTTTAATGTGTTCGTACAATTGGTGATTTGTGCCGCAAAGAATGGCGTAGCGGCAACTTGGTTGGCCGATTCCCGCTTCCATGATTTTTCCGATATTCCCTAACCCTGTGCTGCCGCCCGAAACCATAATCGTAAAGTCATCGTCTTCACCTTTTTTACTTGCATTCTCATCAAATACCGGGCTGACTGGAATGCCCGTGATGATGATGCGGCCAGCTGGAACACGAAACTCGTTTTGCAGTTCGAGCCGCATGGAGTTGTTCGGCACAAAATGATAGTCGATATGGCTCTTGCCCCAGACATCGTTCATGAAAAAATCCGTATAGACGTTCAAGCAAGGCACACTGCATTTACCTTCCCTTTTTAATTTATTGATAAAAAGCGACGGAAACCCGTGCGTGCACACGATCAAGTCAGGATTCTCAGTTTCTACAATACGCTCTACCTTTTTTAAAAACATCGCTTCGTAAAAACCGAACGAGTGGTTTTTTTGGGGTTTATAAGCGAGCTGGCGGTACACCCATGCATAGGAGTTCGGCGCCTTTCGGATCCATTTTAAATACGTATTGACCGCCGCCGCTTCCACATGCCGGTTCCATTCGCTCAACAAATCGATTTTCTTGCATTCGATGTCACCTTTGCCGTTTGACAACACCTCGCACAACGCATCTGCCACTTGGTGGTGGCCCGACGGCATGCTATTGAGCAGCGGAAAAAACACTATTTTTTTCATTTACAGCGCCTCCATTAAAAGTGGCTCTTCTTCGTAGCCATAAGGGATAGAATCCAATAAAGGATAAGCGTTCAATGCGCCAGTATAAATGAATTCAAGTTGCTCCAGTGAATAAAGATCGCTCGGCATGACAAGTCCACTCGGTTTGTCGGAAATGTTCAAACCTGCCTGCATGAGCACTTCCGCAACAAACTGAGAGCAGAAATAGGCATTCGAGCGCTGAAGCTCTTTTTTCATCACGACGCCGAACAAACCCGTCATATTGTACTTGTAATGTTCCTGATTTTTCTCCATGTCCTTTATACATTTGCGCATTTTATAATAGCTCTTCTCAGGGACAGGGAATTTTGCTATTGCGCAATGCGCCCGCTGAAACAATTTCATGTTTTTGTCCTCTTTGACAAATCCGATGCTGCTCCCTGACATGCCGTCTTTTCGGCCAAAACTGTACATTTGATCCAGTCCCGGATCAAACGACAGCGACACATGGCTATAGGCATGCTGCGTATAAAATTTAATCAATTTGGAGAAAGCCGTCTTCGTATCCGTAAAGACTATATATACTTCCATTTCTCCAACTCCTCCCGTCCAAAGCTGTAACTATACTAATAGTGTACATGCAGCAAATTCCCGGCACATCAGGCGCTGGGCTTTTTTGCTGTAAGACTTAAGGCTTAGAAAGTTATAAACTTGGAGACTTGAGTGAGAAACGTTGCCAAGCAAGATCAATGTAACTCTGTTGAAGCTTAAATCTGCAAAAGGTTCATAGCTCGCCTGCTGCAGCAGGGTTCTTATATAGAAGTTTTTTAGCAGCAAAATGAAAAAAGAGAATGAAAAATCTCATTCTCTTTACCTGATCAAACGACGTGAAACGGATTTATAGTTTTTGCTCCATCATGTGTTGAATGGCTTCCGCTATTTCAATACGCGTGAAAGGCAGTTTGTTTCTCAGTTTCTCATTTTCCCAAGGCTCATCGGTATAGAATTCAGCAAATGGCTGGTTTTCAAAGCGAGGCACCACGTGCATATGAAAATGAGTCAGATCGTCAAATTTGCCGCCATTTTGGCAAATCGTTATGCCGTCAGGGTTAAAGAGGTTCTTAATCGCTTTTGATACTAGTTGAGTTGCGTGCATGATGGAATTTATTGTCTCTCCGTCCATTTCATCGATATAATGATAATGCTGCTTCGGCAAAATCAACGTATGTCCTTCGTTAAATGGATCGTGGTCTAAAAAGCAACAGACATTGTCATCTTCATATACCACAAGGACGGGCAGGCTTTTCGATGTTAATGCACAGCCTAAGCATTTCTCGTTTTCTTCCAATGATTTCGCCTCCTTATTTTTAATACAGCATATCGGCAGAAACCGGTACTCTAATGAATTTATTCAAGTTTAAAAGCAAGAATGTTTTCAAAAAACTCCATTTTATCCACTCGCCTTGCTGAGACTTTAATCAGCCTCCAAAAAAATAATATGTTGAATTTCATCAGGCCACAAATTTTCCTTCCCATATGTCGGGTTACGCATTAATTATATCCATTTTTTTCAACAAACGCCATTTTGTTTCCAGAACATTATAGTATAATGATAATAATCGAAATTTTCGATGAATCACTTCCTCCAAGATTTATCGCCTCTATGAAAGGAGCAACGCGCGTGTCAAATCGTCCAATCTGATATCTCCTCTTGTTTATCGCTATTTAAAAAGATAAATACTTGGGGGATTTCACATGAAGTTTAATAAGAATTTCCACTTGCTGTTGGCCGGGCAGTCACTCGCCAATATCGGCGATGTTTTGTATATTGTCAGCGTCATCAGCGTCATTTTCCGTTTAACGGGTTCAGCAACAGCTGCTGCTTTTGTGCCGTTTCTGATCACCACTGCTATGTTTGTTTCAAACGCTTTAACGCCGCTTTTGATGGGACGTTTCAATTTAAAAGGGTTGTTGGCTGGTTCACAAACTGTAAAAACCATCCTGATGATCACCTTGGCAATATTGCTTCCAGCGATGACATCTACAACATATTACGCGGTGTTTTTCATCATTGCCTGTATTGCTTTTTTAGATGGTTGCGCCACCCCTGTGACAAAATCGTTATTGCCCGTTTACGTCAATGATGAACTATTGCTGAAAGCCAACAGCATTACGGAAACCGTCACGCAGTTGATTCAGACGGTTATGTGGTTTATCGGCAGTTTATTGCTTGTCCTTGCTTCAGCGAATGGATTGATTTGGGCGACTGCGGGCTTGTTTTTCTGTTCAAGAGCCTTGCTTGTATTTTTGGTGAAAGCCGAATTTACATCATCAAACACAATAGGGAAATGGGATCAGTTGAAACTGGGCTGGCATACGGTTTCGAAAACGCCCACATTAAAGCGCATTGCATGGATGGACTTTTTCGAGACAATCGCTGGAACCGTTTGGATTGCGGCCATTCTCTATGTGTTTGTCAGCGACGTCTTGCATGCAGGCGAAGCGTGGTGGGGATATATTAACGGGGCATTCAGTTTGGGCTTGATCGGCGGCAGCCTGTTTTGCTTGAAGTTCTCTTCGATTGTAGACAAAAATTTTAGCTTCTTTGTTTTTTTCGGGGCCGTTGCCTCCTGCTTTGCAACGGTTTTATTCGGTTTAACGAGTTTGCCTTGGGCCGCATTAATTTTGTCATTGCTGCTCGGTGTTTTTGCCCAGCTGAAAAACATACCTCAGCAAACACTCGTTCAAACGAGCGTTCCAAAAGACCATTTGCCAATGGTGTTTACGACCCTTGGGGCGATCGGAACCGGCACGTTTGGTGTCGCTTCTCTGCTAATGGGGATATTAGCTGACCTGTTTGGTGTTCGCAGCGCTTTTCTCTTTTCAGGACTTTTGCTGGCAATGGTCGGCTTAATTTCTTTTAAAGGAAAAGCTCAATCACTGCATTCCGTTCACGAATAAAAAATGGCAGCCGGATTTTTCTGGCTGCCTGTTTCCATGAAACTTTCAATAAAGAAAAGGAGAATAGCATGAAACAGACAATCGATTTTAAAAAATGGGATTTGAATTCAATTTTCCCTGGAAGCGGCAATTCCACAGAATTAGCAACTCTAAGTGAATGGATCGAAACCGAACTGTCTTTATTGGAAAATCAGCTTGCTGCAGTTTCTAAGTTCACCACTATAGAAGAAACCCATAAATTATCAAATCTATTGGAAAAAGTCGGCGAGCTCCAAAAAGCAGTTTCCCAAATCTCATCTTTCGCCACCTGTCTGCTTGCTGAAAACCCCTCAAACCAACACGCAAAAGTTCTCCAAGGAACCAGCACAAAGCTTAAAGCCCGCTTTTCTACTGTTCTTCAGAAATTCCAAAAAATTGTTTCTGAGCTTGATAAGGAGTTTTTGCAAAGCAGCGCTTTAAAGGACTATTCGTTTGTTTTGACCCAATGGCAGCTCGAAGCTGCCTTGCAGTTATCCGACGAAGAAGAAGAGCTGATCGCTATGTTGGCGGTAGACGGCTTTCATTCCTGGGGCCAGCTTTACCGCTCGATTTTAGAGGACATCCGCGTAATTGTTCCCATTAACGGAAAACAAAGAAAGTGCTCGTTTGGCCAAGCGCTTGGATACCGTTCTCACCCCAATGAAGAAATCCGTAAAAAGGCGTTTCTTGCCTTAGAAAGTGAATTGGCCAAAAAAGAAGATTTGCTGGCACATATCTTAAATCGCATCGTCGGTTTCCGAATTCAAACCGATCAAAAACATGGAATCCAACACCCCCTTTCCATGCCGTTAAAGGACAATCGAATGAAAGCAGAAACGCTCGAGGCCATGTGGCAAGCAGTTCTTGAGCATAAACAGCCGTTTGTTGACTACTTGAATTACAAAGCGGCGTTATTGGGAAAAGAAAAGTTGCTTTCGCATGATTTTTGGGCACCCATCAATGACAAAAACCCGAGCGTGGGTTACCAAGAAGGAATCGATTTCATGCTGCGCCAATTTGCGGCTTTCGGTCCCAAGCTCGAAGTTTTTGCACGCAGCGCATTTGCCAACAACTGGGTTGAATCGGCCAAGCGGAAAAATAAATCCAGCATCGCTTTCTGCGCAGGCTTTCCGCTGACAGGAGAATCCCGGATTTTCATGACATTCGATGGTTCCATGACCAGCCTCTTGACGCTGACTCATGAATTGGGCCATGCTTTTCACAATTACGCAATGAACTCGGTAAACGGGCTGAACCGCAATTATCCGCTCAGCATGGCCGAGTCCGCATCAACTTTCGCAGAAATGATCGTTTTGAATGCCGCAATAGAAAACGCTGCGACAACCGAAGAAAAGTTGTTTTTATTAGATGAAAAGATCAAACGCAGTGCCATGAATTTTATGAACTTGCATGGCAGATTTTTGTTTGAAGAACGGTTCTACCAAAAACGGAAAGAAGGCGTTCTTTCTGCCGGCGAATTGAATACATTGATGTTCGATGCAATGAACGAAGCGCATCAAGGGGCGATGGATTCTATTTCCTCACGTTCTTGGATGTCGACGCCGCATTTTTATATCACGTCCTCTCCGTTCTACAACTTCCCTTATACTTTCGGGTATTTGTTTTCGGTCAGTTTGTATGTGAAAGCGCTGGATGAAGGAAAAAATTTTGAACCGAAATACTTGGCGCTGCTTCGGGATTCAGGAAGCATGGCCATTGAAGATTTAGCGATGAAGCATCTTGGAGAAGACATAACCGAAAAAACGTTTTGGAAAAAAGGAATGGACCACTGCGCAAAAGACGTCGAAGAGTTTATTCGTCTGTCTTTCATCAAGAAGTCATAAAGCAAAGGACGCACAGCTGAGAAAATGCGTCCTTTGCTTTTGCACGCGGCGTCAAACTCCTTTTTCTTTCCGAACCATGAAACTTTCTGACAATTCATCCGTATAATAATATATAAAAGAAAAAAAGGAGATGGGACAATGAATAAACCACAGTATGCTTGGACCATGGCACTGCCATTTTTCGTTTTGTGGATAACGTTAGATAATATCGTATACTTATGTATTGCAATTGCTTTAGGCGTTTCGATGGGAACTTCTTCAAAAAAGAAGGAAAACAAAAGCTGCTGAACCCTTCTCACATAGAAAATCGCCTGGAACATTGTCCAGGCGTCTGGCATTAAGCACCTATTTTGCTTCTATCCAATTTTTTGCGGATAAAAGCAACAATTTGTTGGATTTCTGCCGCTGTCGGTCGTCCATACGGGTTGGTTTGCCTTTGCTGATAAAGAAGTTCTCCTTTATCATTGACCAAAAAATAAGCCGGTTCCCCGTGCGTGCCGGTATCCTCAAAAGGTGCGCCATCCCCATGAAAGTAAACTTCATAAGCCTTCAATGCCTCTAAATTTTCATCCGCCAGTACAGGAAACGAAAATTGATGTTCTTCGGCCATGGCCGTTAAATCGTCAAGGAAATCGGTAGAAATAGTGATCACGTGAATGTTTTCGCCTTTAAAATAAGCCTTGTTCTCTTCTAAATCTTTGAGCGTTTTAATGCAGGCCGAACACCAAGACCCTCTGAAAAACACGATGAGGTGCCATCCGGCTTGCTTGCTTTTATGATCGTTAAACGTAAACGTTTCTCCTGTAGTGGCTGGAAGTGAAAAATCCGGTGTTTCTTGTCCAAGTGCGAAACCGCTCATGAGAATACCTCCCTAACACTAAATTTTATATTCATTTTCCCGGTTGAAAGTTTTGTAACCCTTTTTCTAGCCAACTTACTTTTAACAAAATCATTTTTCTATAGGAGACAACAGAAAAAAGTAAAAAATCACCAAAAAACGGTAGGCCAAACTGTTTAATGCCATGGACAAAGATAAGCTTTTTACCCTCTATCTTCTCGGTGATAACTTGTTTAAGCTAGAGTGAAAGTGCCACTTTCTATTTTCAGGGAAAGTTAGGATCCGGCAGAGTAAGAAATAGCCGTCATTTCAATCAAGCTGCATGCTCATTCGGAGCAGTGCAGAATTATATTTTTCATTTATCAATTTAATGATAAGCAGTACAGTATTGAAGGAGGATGAGATGTGTTAACCAAATACAAAAAATCGGCCGAAAAAGTCGCCATGGGTTTAATGTCGTTTATGCCAGGCGGACGGGACTTGAAAACGTTGCAATCCATGATGCAGCACTATGAAGAAAATCCGAATTGGAATTTGTATTTATGGAAACTTGATGATGACATCGTGGGCTTGATCGGAATTGAAGTAAACAATGAGTCGTTTACAATTCACCACGTTTCAGTCAACCCGTCATTCCGAAATGAAGGAATTGGCCAGACCATGGTTGAAAAGGTTCAACAATTACACGACACTCTTGAAATGCATGCTAACAAAGAAACTAATACTTTCTTAGCAAAATGCAAAGAAACCTATCACGCAGTTTGAAAAGGAATTCATTGCTTTAATAAAAAACCAAGCAAAAAGCGGAATTCGCTTTCTTGCTTGGTTTTTATCATGTCATTTTTATTCGATTCTCTACAAGGAAATCATAAATTTAAAATAATAAATCAAGATGGTTTAGAAAAATTCATTTATTGGTATAATATTTAAGGATTTTTTTATAGGTCTAAACGATTGGCTTTTTTCATTTACTGGCCTTTTTTACTCCAAGTTTTCAAACCGGTAAGATGGAACATAGTTGGTTGGAGGAATTTTTTATTTAACAAGACATTTTTTTATCACTAGTCATCAGCCAGTGGAATTTTTCAAAAAAAAGCGCTTGCATCTTAAGAAGTTGACACAACAGGGGGAAGTAGAATGATCGAACAGCAAGGATTAAAAAGAGAATTAAAAGGCCGCCATTTATCGATGATTGCGCTTGGCGGGGTTATTGGAACAGGATTATTTTTAGGATCAGGTTTTACCATTGGAGAAGCAGGACCCGGCGGAGCATTGCTCGCTTATATTTTCGGAGGATTTGTCATGTACTTGACCATGCTTTGCTTGGGCGAGTTGTCGGTTTCATTGCCTGATGCCGGATCTTACCAAACTTATGCCACAAAATACATTTCCCCTTCGACCGGTTACATGGTGGGCTGGATTTCATGGCTTAACTGGGCCGTAACGATCGGGTTGGAGTTAATAACCGTCAGTATTTTAATGAAGCGCTGGTTCCCGGATATCTCGACTTGGGTATGGTGTGTGCTGTTTGCGGTATTGCTTTTTGCTGTCAACGCCTTTTCTTCAAAAAGTTTCGCCGAAGTGGAATTCTGGTTTGCTGGCATAAAGGTGCTAACGATCATTGCATTTATTCTTTTAGGCGGTGCTGCGATGTTCGGTTTCTTGGAAATGGACGGCGGCGCAGCTGCTCCTATGCTCTCGAATTTTACGGACCACGGCGGATTGTTTCCAAATGGCCTGATTGCCATACTTATCACCATGATTGGCGTCAATTTCTCTTTCCAAGGAACGGAATTGGTCGGGATTGCAGCCGGTGAAAGTGAAGACCCAGAAAAGAACATTCCAAAAGCCATCAATAGCACCATTTGGCGCATCTTGATCTTCTTTGTACTGGCCATGTTTGTCCTTGCGGGATTGTTCCCTTGGCAAGAAGCTGGATTGGTCGAGAGCCCGTTCGTCGTCGTGTTTGACAAAATTGGCATTCCGTACGCAGCTGATATTATGAATTTTGTCATCATTACCGCGGTTTTGTCTGTCGCAAATTCTGGGCTTTACGCGACTTCTCGCATGCTTTGGTCCATGTCCAGCAAAGGAATGATCAGCAGCCGGTTCGGCAAGCTGACGAAAAAAGGGGTTCCACTCAATGCCTTAATTGCCAGCATGCTTGTCGGCTGCCTCTCCCTCTTGTGCGGCGTGTTCGCAGAAGATACGGTTTACTTGTGGCTGTTGTCAATCGCAGGGTTTGGCTGTGTCGTGGTATGGGCTTCCATCGCTCTTTCCGCTTATCTTGGGCGCAGAGCTTATCTTGGCCAAGGCGGAGATGTGAAAGACTTGAAATTCAAAATGCCACTTTATCCGATTGTTCCTCTATTGGCTTTTGGGTTGAATCTATTGATTCTTGTCAGCCTGGCGTTTATTGAGGAGCAACGAATCGCTTTGTATTGCGGCATTCCGTTTATGATCGCTTGCTACTTGTACTACAACCTGGTAGCAAAAAACAAAATGGAACAAAAGAGCTTGATTGCCCAAAAGAATCTAGCGAAGTTGTAAAGGTGCTCGTTGATGCCTGCAACGAAATAAAACCATCAAAAAAGCAGCCTGTGTCCGGAATTCCCACCGAACTGAGGCTGCTTTTTTTGATGGTTTGATGGCAGTTCTGCATCTTCTATAACGGCTAATTTTTAGTAGCTTTAATGATTATAAATTGCGGCCCTGCCATCAGCCGCTCAAATCCTTCGCGGTATCGTTCTTTAAAGCTCGCTGTTGGTTGAGGTTCAATGACTTTTTCCAAGGTGAACTGTTTCAACACCGTATTCAGTATGCCGCTCAGCGGCCGCCGGTAAAACGGCACGTCGAATTCTTTGCCTTCTTTATTCCACCGGTCAATGATTGGTTCAATGGAAAAATAAGCTGGCGTTTGAAGCAATCGAATGTCCGTAAACGGATGATGGACTGAAAACAGCAAGATGCCGCCTGGCTTTAACACCCGGCGGAATTCAGCGAAAGCCCCGTTCCAATCAGGAAGGTAATGCAGCGTCAAAGAGCTGAGGATCAGATCGAACGATTCCGCTTGAAAAGGCAACTCGTTTTCCAAATCGAGGCATAAAACGTCGGCTCGCTCCCCCACCCGCCTTTTTGCGGCTTCCACCATTTCAGGACTAAGATCGACTGCGGTTACTGTTGCACAGCGATCGGCTAATTGCTCTGTATACCAGCCTGCTGCACAACCGGCGTCGAATACGTTCATGCCGCTTAGATCACGAGGAAGTTCAGCCATCATGGCCGGGCGTTCGTATTCGGAATTGTACAGGCTTGTAGCATCAACAGAATTTTCATAAATTGCAGCCAGTTGGTTGAAGATTTCTTTTACATGTTCTTTCATCCTGCACCTCGTTTCCTTTTTGCAATTTTTTCAATCTAACTGAAAACTTCCTTTTTTGCAGGCAGCGTGTAAAAGGCGATCAAACCGATGAAAGAAGTAATAAACAAAATTGCTCCCATTGGTACTGCCGTTGTTTCATCAATACCGACAAAAGGCGATACAATGGCCCCGATCAAAAGCGGAAGCATGCCGATGACCGCACTCGCACTGCCCGCACGGTGACCTTGTTCGCGCAGTGCCAGCGTAAACGAACTGGTCAAAATCATGCCGATTGTGATCATATAAATAAAAATAGGAACGACGATGGACGCGAGCGGCCCTTGAAGAATGGTGGCAATCAGCAATACAAAGCTGGCAGCACTGGCAGCCATGACAGCGATTTGCAGCAGCCGTTTTTCCGGGATTATTCCGCTAAACTTGCCGATCAAGTAACTTCCCAATATGATAGCAAGCCCGTTCATGCCGAACAGCACGCTAAAGGCTTGAGGCGAAACACCGTATATTCCTTGGTAAACAAACGGCGTTCCGGAAACATAAGCGAAACTGCCGCCGTGGACAAAGCCTGCAATCAGCGTATAGCCAATATACGCCCGGTCCCTCAGCAGACTGCCCATTGTCCGAACCGACTGCCCGATTGAACTCGGACTGCGCTTTTCAAGCGGCAAGGTTTCGGGCAATTTAGCCCCGACCGTCACCACAATCAGAATTCCAAGAAAGCCTAAAAAATAAAAAATCGTCTGCCAGTTGGCAAAAGGCAAAGCGAGAATCGCCCCACCTGCGAGCGGCGCAGCTAATGGTGCCGTCGAATTGATGACCATCAGCAATGAATAGAACTTTGTCAGTTCCCGTCCACTGAACACATCGCGGACAACTGCACGCGACAAAACAACGCCGGCAGATGCGGTGAAGCCTTGCAAAAATCGCGCCACAATCAGCATGGTGATCGACGTTGAAAGTGCGCATAGAATAGAAGAAAGTGCAAACAACGAAACGGCAATCAATATTGGCTTTCTTCTGCCTTGCGCATCACTGATCGGACCCATAATTAGCTGACCGACAGCGAGACCGATGAGGCATGTCGTTAAACTTAATTGCACGAGCGAGGCTCGAGCTCCGAAATCCGCAGCAATCCCCGGAAAACTTGGCAAATACATATCGATGTTGAGCGGGGCTAAAATCCCCAGCAAACTGAGAAGAAGCGCCAGCCCCAGCCGCGCTTTTCCTGTTGGATTTTGAATCATTTTTATCCTGCACCTTTCTTATTCAAACTCTTTTGATTTACCTTAAACCATTTTTTTAAAGCAGATGGATCCTTGATTTAAATCTAGCGAGTTCTTCAATTTTCTATGTACATTAATAAGCCTATCACCCTTAGGGTCACATAAACAAAAGAATTCAAATTTGAAAGTACTTTTCAAGAAAACAGCGTTTCTTTCCAATGTAAAAAACCCGCTCCCGTTAAGGAAATGGGTCAACGTGTTTCTGCTTCATTTTGCTGAATGGCTGATTTTCCGGCTTTTGCTGACTCTCCCTGGCTTGGACCGTAAAAATTCAAAATTACCACACCGATAATAATCAACACGATGCCTGCTACACTAGCAAAATTGATTTTTTCTTTCCAGATGAGAACGGAAATTATGGTAGTGGCGACCATGCCAAGCCCTGACCAAATTGCATAAGCAACATTCAAAGGAATGTATTTGAGGGCTAAAGACAAAAAGAAGAAAGAAAAGACAAACGATGCGATCATTCCTGCAGTTGGAACAAGCTTTGAAAATCCTTCTGATGCTTTCAATAGCGATGAACCGATGAGTTCTCCGATTATCGCGAGCGCTAAAAAAAGATAGGGCATAAATCTGACCTCCACTTGACTATTCTAGAAGCTTTGCACGACCCTAAACCATCTTCGCATGCAGCGGCAGCTTATTTCTTAGTTCCCCTTAAAGCAAATGGAATAATCCTTTTACCGGCGAAATCCGCCTTCAGAATGAATAATCTGGCCTGTGATCCATTCTGCGTCGCTGCTCACTAAAAATTTTATCGTCTTAGCAGCATCTCTTGGTTCCCCAATTCTGCCAAATGGAAAGCGGGGTTCTAAGCTGTCTTTTATTGCTTCTGACATCCATCCTGTATCCGTAGGCCCTGGATTTAAGGCATTGACCGTTATGCCGATAGGTGCGAGTTCTGCAGCCAAAGTAATCGTCAACGCATCGATTGCTCCTTTTGTCGTTGCATAGGCCAGTTCACCGGGCATCGGCCCTTGAAATTGCCCGGAAGTGAGGTTGACGATCCGCCCGCCGGCCTTTTTCTTGAAGTTTCGTGCAAATTGGCTGCTGAGCAGCGTCGTTGCCCGAATGTTGACAAAGTAATGCCGATCCAACTCTTCCGCAGTAAGCGAAGTAAAATCGTTGCTGGTAGAATAGGCAGCGTTATTGATCAAGATGTCCGGATCTCCCAGTTGCTCCGTTACGCAGACTAATAAATGCTTGACTGCCTCATTCTGGCTCAGATCTGTTTCTAGACGGAAAACGTTTACGCCCATTTCTTTTAATTCCTTTTCAAGCATCTCTGGTTCATTTGAATCTATGCTCCATGGCATTTGCTTATCGTACTTTGTCCAATACGTAAAAAAGATTTGGCAGCCGCTTGCCGCCAGCTCGCGGCAAATCGCGGCTCCAATTCCATTTAACCGGCTAGCGCCAGTGACAATGGCTATTTTTCCATTCAAGCTCATCATTGGCCTCCTCAATAAATAAAACATTAAATATGGTTTGAAAACGCAAAATGCTCCCTACAATACATATTCCCGCTATTTCATGCCCGATTCACTTAAAAAACCATCTATAGAAAGATGGTTTTAACGGAGAATGAAAGCTATTTATTTCCTTTTTGCCTGCGCCGATCAATAAGCACCCAAAGATAAAATACAGCAATTCCGGACAATACTAAAAATGTGGGAATCATTTGATATGCAGGCGGCAAAACAAAATGCATAATAATCGCCACAATAATGACCGGCACGATCAAACCGAAATACACACGTACTTTTTTATTTTTAAAACTCATGTCAAAGCGTTCCATGGTCTCCCCAATCCAAATTCTTCTTAATAGATTTATCTTTAGCATAAGAATGGACTTTATCCTCTTTTATTCGGTAAACTGAATTTCCTTCGTTTCTTTTATCGCAGCAAATGTTCTTAACACGCCGTTATGATGGTCGATGATTTGTTTTGCGCTTAGCGGTTCTGAATCCCACGTTCCATGCGCATCTTTAGCCAAAGTCACGTTATAGCCAAGGCTGAACGCCCGGCGGCATGTCATATCGACGCAATACTCCGTTTGATTGCCGACAAGCACCAACTGATTTATGCCCGCTGCTTTTAATTGATCATGCAACGCGGTTTCATGAAAAGCGTCTGGTGTCCATTTTTGAATAATCGGCTCCCCTTCTTTCGGCTGAATCACCGAAGGGATTTCCCAATCGTGCGTGCCCTTTACAAGCCCGCCGTCATTGTGCTGAACAAAATAAACGGCAACATCGGCCGAACGGGCTTTTTCAATTAACGACTGAAGGTTCTCTAGCAGTTTGTCATGTTGAAAGACCGGATTCGATTCAGCGAACATTTCATTTTGTGCGTCGATAACGAGCAAAGCGGTTTTTGGCATACCTATCAACTCCTATTCCTGACATGTCCATTAAGACTATACATTCGCCATTTTTCTTAAAATCCCTGTTAGAAACGTTCAATATGCAGCAGAATCAAGAAAAAAACCTAATTGAGTGCAGAAGCATTTAACCAAACGTGCAAAAAAACAACCTCAACGAAATTGCTTTCCAGTCCCTAACTTCTTTACTTTTGAAACCGTCAAACCATCGCCGATCGGAATCAAGATGGATTCCAACAGCGGATGGTTCGCAACCGCCTCATTGAATTTCTTCATGACTTCGGTATTCCGCTTCGCTTCCATGTTGGGATCTGCAACGCTTCCGCCCGCTAAAACATTATCCGCCACAATCAGGGCGCCATTTTCTGCGAGTTCGATGCAGGCAGTCAAGTAATTTTCGTAGTTGTCTTTGTCGGCGTCAATGAAGAAAAAATCGAACGTTTCGCCTTTCTGTTTTAACTTCTCCAGGCTTTCCAACGCTGGTCCCGTCATATACGCATTTTGGCTGCCAAACCCTGCTTTTTCCAAATTGTGTTGGGCAAGTTTGGCGTAGCTTTCCTGCAATTCAAGCGATGTCAGCATGCATTCCAGTCCGCCAAATCCGCTGGCTAGGCAAATTCCGCTGTACCCCCCGAGAGCTCCGATTTCCAGCACCCTTTTCGCTCCTGACACCGATACGAGCATCGTCAATAATTTTCCTGAAGGCGGCGAGACCGAAATCGGACGCATGCCATTATCTTCAATCGAAACGAGTACTTCTTCTAAAATCGTGTCTTGCTTGGTAAACACTGAATCAATGTAATCGTTAATTTGTCTCATTTAACCTGCTCCCTCACTGTTAGTTCCATTCTTCGTCTGACATCTTTTTTCAGCTTCTGTTTGACCTTTTTTTCACGTATCCCAGATGGGCAAATTCCACAACCGCCATTCATCTGTAAACAATCATATACTTACTTTTAAATCGTATTTGGTTATTTATATTAAATCAATAAAAAAGCGTTCGACTCGGCAAAATGCAAGTCGAACGCTTTTTTATGAAAGGTAGATGGATAATGGCTTTAAGCTTCTACTTTATCGGCTTGCTGTGCATGGTAAATATTTAATAACTGAGTTTTTTTGAGTTTAAATTCTTTGTAGCCTTCCACAAACTCTTTGTATGATTGAGTTGCTTTTTTGGTCGTATTCCCCATTGTCATCAGTTCTTTTTCGATAGTAGTCATCCTGAACAACCTCCATTTAAGTGAGTAGTTTTAATAAGTCAGTAACGCCAAACTGTGTTTCATGAATTCCAACGAGAAATATGCTACAAAAAGAAAACTGTGGACAATTATTTATGTGATTGTGCCTTGTTCCTAATTTCAAAAATACAAAAGTAGATCAGTCGATGGCCAATAGTGCTGCTTCAAGGCGTTCTACGAAATTCTCAGGAATTTCCTGGGACTCCAGTTGCACTTTGTAAAGATCACCTTTGACCGCAAAGCGCTGTGAATACGTAATAGGCAAAGGAATCGGATAATGCAATAAGGCAGCCGAGAAAACCGGGAATTCTTCAGGAAGCATGATGATTTCTGCTTTATTTGATGCAGTTCCGTCTTGCTGAATGGATGAAAAAGAAATATCCAAATCCAAGGTGACCGAAATAAGATGCTTTCCGCTTTTCAAGCGAAACGATCTTTTCTTTTTAATAAAAGCGGATCCACCCGATACTTCAATTTCAACATCGAGCAATCGGCTTATTTTTTCTGCTGTTTGTTCCAAAAAAACAACCTCCATCATTTTATCTATTTCTTTATTTGTTAACTCAGTATTAAAGAACGCTTTTTCTAACAATCTCCTCCAATAAGAGACTTTCTTTTTGACTGATACTTATTTATCATAAAAAAGGAAACCGGTTAGCAATTTGATTAATTGGTGATATGAAAATACTACAAAGAATTATACAGAATGTAAATAGTTAATAAAAAAATAAATTTTGGTCATTATTCTGTTATATTTTCTTCTTTTATTTTCTCTTTTCTTTTTTCATTCAGTTGATTCACCTAAAGGATTTATGTACTCTCTACTTATCATTTGTGAATCTTAGGACCTAACTAAATAGAAAGATTACCATATTGAATTTCTACTCATTTTTGGAAGTTTAGCAAGCACGTTTTTCGGGAATAATGATTTTTTTAAAAATATTTTTAATTTTTATTCTTTTATTGCCGTTTTAAGCCTATAAATTTACAGCATTTTGCATTCTAAGTGCAAATAAATTCAAAAAAAGTTCATTTCCCGCAAAAATAGTTCCCTAAATTGATCCTTTGCCTTTTATTTTTTCTGGATAGTCACATGAATTTCCAGTTCCTAAATATTAAAATTCCATCCTTTTTAATAAAATATTTATAAATTATACAGACATTTCTGAATACTTAATTTATAATGTATGTAAAAACTACGGAAAGGAGGTGCCTTATGAGCAAATTAGCTAGAATATTCATTGTGTTTCTAATGGTCTTTTCCTTGCCGGTAAGCAGTGCTTTTGCGAATGGTTATCACAATCACGGAAAAGACTCTCTTGTCGCTTTGGGTGACTCGATTCCCTTTGGCTTGAGCCCTCACCGGGATAACGATCGCCCAGCCAATTACGCGTTTCCGTATTTAATCGGGGACAAAGCCGATGTGCGGGTCCACAATTTAGGAATTCCAGGCTTGCAAACCGATGACTTGCTTGGCGCTCTGGAAACCAACAAAAAGTTCCGGCAAACCGTTAGACAAGCGGAATTCGTAACTGTAACCATCGGCGGAAACGATTTTCTGGAGATTTTAAACAAAGCAAAAGCTGAAAGCCGCGGCAACAGCAAGCTCTTCCATCAATTGCTTGCAAAAAAATTGGCCAGCAGCGATGTTTTTGACGATCTCCGTGAAATCATTCACGAATTACGCTCCTTATCTGATGGAGAAATCGTTTTGTACAACGTCTACAACCCGTTCCAAGTGAAAGACCCGCTGCACCGGGTAGCCGATCAATATTTGCCAGAGATTAATGAGGAGTACGAAGAGTTGGCCGATGACTTCAGAGACGTGGAACTGACGGATGCCTATAAAGCATTCGGCAACAACCAAGAAAAATTTGTCATTCGGGGAGACATTCATCCAACAAAAGCTGGACATGTAAAACTGGCTAAAATCGGATTCCGTGCTTTTGAACGCGATTACACTCACCATCATTAATGAAAAAACGCTGCAGCCCATGTTTAATTGGGCTGCAGCGTTTTGTTCAAAACCTATTTTTCTATTTTCCGGCAAACTGTATGTTAAATGCCCGATTCCAATGCCGATTTTAATTCCTGTTCCGATGATACCCCAAAAATATCAAGTGCCGTCATCCCGTTTCCATCTCTGGCGTTCGGGTCAGCCCCGTATTCCATCAATTTTAAAGCCGTTTGGTAATCTTCATTGATCAGCGCAACTCCTAGCCCTGTCGAATAATCATCAGCCGTATTGGCATCGGCACCCGCTTCAAGAAGATAGGAAATCAACTCCAAATCCCCTATATAGATGGCATACATCAATGCATCCGCGCCTTCTGAATCCTTCGCATGGATATCATCGCCATTAGCCAGCGCTTGTTCTGCTCCTGCCAAGTCGCCGTCGTTAGCAGCGACCATCAAATCGGTTTGCCCTTCTATACTGTAAAAATCATCGTTCAGTGCAAACGGATCTTCCATTCCTGAAGACAACAATCCAGAATACGCCATACTCCCCCCGGCGAAAAGGAGGATGCTGACAAAATAAACGGCGGTTAAAGCGCCTGCCATTAATAAAGCGCTGAGGACGATTTTGCCTTGATTGGGCGAATAGATGCGCCCGCCATTTTGTTCAAATTGTTGAATCGCTTGAATGCGCTTCGGCAAACGCGGATGCGAAGAAAGCACTTCGCTCAGCCAAACCAAGCCGTTCGATTCGGTTTCAATTTGTTCCCGGTACGCCTCTTCATTAACTTCTGCGTACAATTTCTTGCCGATGCCAAGAAGCGTCAGTGCCCGTTTGGATGCTGCAGCGTTTTGAATCACAAAAGCCGCATGGCGGTCGCACGTATATTCGCAAGAACGGCTGTAAGCTTGGCTTAAAAACGGTATAAACCCGGCTGGCATAATCAACAGGTTTTTCCATACATGGCGCCGCTTCACATGCGCCAATTCATGGGCAATAATGAAATTCAGTTCATCCGTCCCTTGTTCGCGCGCCAATTCAAACACCTCAGAATACAAAACGACCATATCCCGCCCCCAGAACCGAGTGGCAAAGGCATTCAAAGCCCCTTCGGATTGAACGACAAAGACATCCGGCACTTTTTTCAAGCCCATTTCTTTTGACAACGCTTGTACGCTTTCGTAGACATCCGGAAACTGCCTTTCGTGAATCCGCACGCCATTTCCGCGGATAAATCCAAGCATCATCGCATTGGCAAAAAGCATAAATGCAAAAACAATAAGAGCAACAGCAATTCCGATGATCGACACCAATGCCAATATGTAAACGAGGATGCTGACGGTGAGGCTAATTACAAAATACGTGGTTTCCCTATTAGATTGAATCCGTGACCTGTCCATTAATATTCTCCTTAAATTTTAGTAATATCTTACATATAATAGCATAATTTATTCACTAAACAAATATTATTTTCTGAAATTTTCTACAAATACAATGAAAAATCAGACTAGGGATTTTTGTTCCATCAGTTAAGCAGCATTTGAATAGGTTGCCCCCAAAAAAACAGCCTGAAGGCATCTCAGGCTGTTTTATAAGCTATAAAAGTTTTACCGTCAGTTTGCTAAAAGGCTTTGCTCATAATATCTCTTCCAGTTTAATCAAGTTGTACTGAACCGGTTTCATACTCTCCCATGCTTTTCCAACCCGCAGCAGAAGACTCTCGCACATATGATTTCCCATAAATTGCATCCCGGCAGGAAGCCCGTTCGAATCGTGCCCCATCGGTACGGCTAGGCTAGGTATGCCCGCTAAGTTTGCCGGCGCCATAAACGGCAAACACGCTTTTACCACTTCCATGTTTTGCATGGACCAGACTTCACTGATTTTCGGAGTGGTGATGGGCGAAGCCGGACCGAGCAAGACATCCACTTCCTTCAATGCTTTTTTAATTGCTTGAGCCAGTACTCGCCTTGCTTGCTGCGCACGGACGTATTGGGCGGCGCTGGAGAGCGCACCTGCAGAAAGAAGCACCCGGACATCTTGCGGGTAGAGTTCCGGCTTGCTTTTTAAAGACTCGTAATTGTACGCAGCTGCTTCCGCGGACGTAATCACGTGGCCAGAAAATGCGCCCAATGCCAATTCCGGAATGTCCATTTGCTTGATGTGGGCTCCTAATTTTTCGAGCTTGGCTATCGCTTTGTTAAACAGCTTTTCGATATCCGGCGCTAAACCTTCTAGATAAAAGGTCGGTATCCCGATTTTAACGTCTGCAATTTCTTCATTTAATCCTTTGGCGTAATCGGGCACTTTAACGTTTAAACTATTCGGGTCGAGAGGATCATAGCCTGCCATCGCATTGAGCATGAGCGCCAAATCGGAAACGGACCGCGCCATCGGACCGGCATGGTCTAGGGAAAATGCGGTAGGAAGAATTCCGTATGTGCTGATCAGCCCAAAAGTCGGCTTTAACCCGTAAACCCCGCTCATCGCGGCAGGAATTCGAATGGATCCGAACGTATCGGTCCCGGTTGCTGTCGTTGCCATTCCGGCTGCGAGCGCCGCGGCGCTTCCGCTGCTTGAACCGCCTGTAATATAGGTCGGATTCCACGGATTTCGCGAAACGCCAAAATCCGGGTTGTTTCCCGTCAATCCGCCGCCAAGTTGATGCATGTGCAGCTTGCCGAGCATAATGCCGCCTGCTTTTTGCAACTTGTTGACGGCAGTCGACTGTTCAACGGGAATAAAATCGGCGAATAGTTTTGCGCCAGCCGTCGTCCGGATTCCACTTGTTTGGTAATTGTCTTTAATCGCCACCGGTATGCCGTGAAGCGGCCCTTTATAGCCGCCTTTCATGATGTTTTCTTCCGCTTGTTTTGCCTGTCCACGCGCTTCTTCATGCAGGATCGTGATATAGGCATTTAAATTGGGATTCATTTTATCAATTCGGGCAAAAAGGTGATCCGTCAATTCAACCGGGGAAAGCTCTTTTTTCTCGATCATCGGCGCGAGCTGCGACGCGTTTAAGAATGCTAAATCAGTCACGAAGGATCTCCTCCTTATCGACAATCGCCATCGGCACTGTGCTTTTCACTTCCGGAAAATTCAGCAGCGCCGTTTGAGCGTGCCGGACGGTTGCAAGCATATCGAATATAAACGGAATGTCGATTTTTGTAACAGGCAGCCCTTGCAATTCCAAGCCTTGCTTAATATAGTCTTTGTATTCCACTCGGGTTTCCTCCTTTTGATAATTTTGGATGATCATTTCTCATCAAAAAATCATTCGCTTCTGCATTCCTAAGTCGTGCTTTCTTCGTTTTTACCCGTTTAACTCAAAACTATGCCGATTAAAAACGGATTGAACTGAATTTGGTGTAGGAATGCAATAAAAGGCTATAATAAAGAGAAACTTCACTCAGTGGGGGTTTCTTGATCTCCCACCTGTAGAAGTAGGAGTCTTACTGCCCGTTAAAGCGGGATAAAACTTAACAATATATAGAAGAGGTGATCATTTTTGAGAAGCGGAAATCCAAGTTTGAAAGACGCTGCGTTTGATAAATACAGGAACTCGGGCACCGATAGAACAATGACCATCCAAGGCACAGTGAATAAAACCTTCGTTTTGCTGCTGTTGTTAATGGCTACATTCCTTTATTCCTGGGACCAGTTTATGACCGACCCGAATAGCGCCACTCCGTTGATTCTTGTTGGAGCCATCGGCAGCCTGATCGTGGGTTTGATAACGATCTTTGTTCCGAAAGCATCGCCCTTCACAGCTCCTCTCTACGCTTTGCTGGAAGGTTTGTTCATCGGCGCAATATCCGCCCGCTACGAAGTCCAATTCGAAGGGATCGTCTTCCAGGCCGTGCTGCTGACGATAGGCGTCTTGCTGAGTTTATTGCTCGCGTACAAATCCGGCTTCATTAAGGTAACCCAGAACTTCAGGCTCGGCGTCTTCGCAGCGACGGGAGCGATTTTCCTGGTGTACTTGATTTCATTTATCGGCCGGTTTGCCGGATTTGAAATCCCGTTTCTGCACGAAGCTTCTCCTATCGGCATTGCCATCAGCGTAATCATCGTCATAGTTGCTGCGCTGAACCTTGTGCTGGATTTTGACTATATCGAAAATGCCTCAGCAAAACGCGTCCCGAAGTATTTCGAATGGTACGGCGCTTTCGGTTTGCTTGTGACGCTGATTTGGCTGTATTTAGAAATTCTTCGGTTGCTGAGTAAAATACGGAGCCGGTAGCATCGCAAAAGTTTTTGAGGTGTTTATAAAGAGAAACTTCACTCAGTGGGGGGGCTTCATCCCCCCACTGAGTGTTAGTTAAGGAACATAGGCTAAAAGCGCCGCGTCCTGCGGCAACGCCTATGTAACCGACATCCTGTCGCCTCAATCGGGCTTTAACGGACAGAAACCGTAGTTTGCTAGGCAAATCAAAACAGCCACCTTCGAAGCCCATTGGTTTCGAAGGTGGCTGTTTTTGTATCCATACCTTGATAGAATTGTTTCGACAAAGAGAACGGCACTTCAATAAAACTTCCGTTGCATCGTCATGCTAAATATTCTGTTGGCACAAAATCAACTTGCCATACATTGTTTTCAGATAAGTAGAATCGGTGGCCATCTCTATACATCTTCCCCGACTCTACTGTTAAAACAACAGGCACTCCATGCCTTTTGCCAACTTGCAACGCAGTTTCTTTGTTATCTGAAAGATGCACATATAACCTGTTCCTTTTATTGATTCCACTGCTAAGAATGCTGTTTAGAGAGCCCTTTGCCGTTCCGTGGTAAAGAAACTCAGGAGGTGCTAATTCCCTAAGAGAAACTTTGACGTTTAACGAATGTCCCTGATTGGCTCTGATCAACGTCATTGATTCATTGAAGCTGTATCTGTTCTTTTTATCTTCCTTCACAATCGTTTTAAGGGTTTCGAAATCTAAGCTTCTGCCCGTTTTGTTTACGCCTTTTATCAATTCCTCTACGCTGGCATAACCAAATTCATCCAAAGAAATGCCAGCAGCCTGAGGGTTATGCCTGAGTATCAGGCTAATAAATACGCTTAATTTATCCCTCTTGTTTTGCACTGTATAACCTCTCCTTTTATCGTAAGATATGTCGAAGCCAGCCTTATATATCCAATTAACATGGCGGTTTTTGCTGGCTCATGTGCCATGGAAAGAGAACCGAATTGTTTCCAAAGAAAAAACGAAAGGATGAGTAGAATCCTTTCGTTTTTTCTATTTGTCATCTTTGTTTAACCAACCTTAATTCACCGCTTGCTTCTTCAAATTCAATTCAGCAGTCAGCTCGTGGAACCACGCCTCATCGCCTGTTGATAAAGCAAGATCAATTAAGAACTCCAGCTGCGCAACGTCTTTTGTATCGTTTTGCGGAATGCTTTCGACTTGCTTGATGGACATCGGAATGGTTTTGCCGATCAATTCCTCGTTGTCACTTTCGGCTACGATTAGGTAAACCGCTTCTTGGTCCAAATTTATAGAATCGATGAAACCGATGATCAGCTCCCCGTGGCGGGAAATGCCTTTCACCCAGTCGCTTATTTTTAAGATGGTTTTTTTATCATTTAACATGGGTTTGCACCTTCTTTTTAGGTTTTCTCGCTCTTTCTGACAGCGAGTGTTGTTCCATTTTAATATTGTTGCAACTTGTTGTATCACCAATGTTGCTAATTAGAATTTTACGCGTGTCCTTTTTGGATTACAATTTATATGCCTTTAATTCGAGACACCATAAAGTTTTATATTAATATAAGGTGTTCCCTTATTTTCAGAAAATAAAACAGCCCCCGTTGAAAAATTACGTTCAACGGGGGCTGTTTTTTAATTTTGCATTAGGCGGAGGCGGCTCTTATCGCTCGCAGGCGATGGAATCTTTATCGCGGTCTTTTCCTTTATTCGCTTCGTAAAGCGATTTTGAAACGTGCGGCTTGTATTTTGTTTTACCGCCTTTGTTTTTCACTTTAGATGTTTTGGCAATGCCGCCTTTATATACTTTGTTTACTTCTTTGCAATTGGCAAAAGATTTAGCTTTAGCGTCTGCCGTATCAACCGGTGCAACACTATAAGTAAAGCTGAACGCAATCGCTACTGACAAAAAAGCTACCATAATTTTTTTCATCTGTTTTCCCCTTTTCGGCTCTAGTTTATATCGTCGTTTAAACTGACATTAGGAATAATCAAACCCAAATATTGTTTTAAGTACGAGACTTTAAAACTATAACAGAAAGTCAGAATTGTGCCAATAGCTGCATCATACGAGTTAATATTTAAATAGCTATTTATTTTTTCATCAGGTCGGCAGCCCGTTTTTTGTTGTCATTCGTAGTTGTTGGGTGCTTTGAATCGATGACTTCTTTCAGTGCATCTTTTTCCCACCCCTTCTTAAATATAGTTATCGCTGAAGATATACGGATGAATTGTCCTGAAAGCTTTGTAGCGTTTGGATTATCAGCTAAAAGTTTATTTGCTGTTTGCCATCTAAAACAATCGCTGATCAAACGCGGTCAACAGGAGAATTTATTAGACGTCTATTCTTTTATTCAGTACTTGAAAACTACAAATGATTATAGTCATGCGCAAAACCTTTATTGACTCCCCTATCCCTTTATGCCAAAATAAACTAACGACCGTTAGGAAGGTGAATAAATGAAATCTACCAAACTTCTTCTCATCGCTTTAGACTATTTTGCAAAAGACGGCTACGAGGGTGCTTCCTTAAGCCAAATTGCAGCGGAGGCCGGCATTAAGAAGCCTTCAATTTACGCTCATTTTTCAGGGAAAGACGACTTATTCCTTTCTGCCATGAAGTATGCACTTGATACGCAGCGGAAGCACTTAGCCGCATATTTCAGCGAAAGCCGGAACCAATCGCTTGAAGCGAGTTTGATCGGGTATTTTAAATGGTTTATTCAAGAAAGCCAGGAAAATGAACAGATGAAATTCATTTTGCGGGTGGCTTATTTTCCGCCAGTCAAGTTGGAAAAAGAAGTCGGCGAATTGATCAGTCCGTTTATCGACAATATGCAGCGCCATTTAACGAGGGTGCTTAGGGAACGGGAGCGCATAGAGAGCATTTTGTATTCCGATGACTATTCAAGCGCCGCACTAGCATTCCTCACCGTAAGCGAAGGCACCATGACGGAATTTGTCTATAGCGGAGTCGAAGGCTATGAAAAACGCCTGAATGCAGTGTGGCCCATTTTTTGGCGCGGTTTAGTCCGATAGCTCACTTTCAAAGATTTGGTTTATTCAACAAGAAAAAGTTTCACCGCATTAGGAGGCCATTCACGTGAAAAGTTACAAGTTAGTTCTTTCTACATTATTAATCAATTTGTTTATCGCCTTTTTAGGCATCGGGCTCGTCATTCCGGTCACTCCAACGATCATGAACGAGCTGAACATTTCCGGTACGGTTGTCGGTTATATGGTGTCCGCTTTTGCGCTTGCGCAATTGATCGTGTCGCCGATATCCGGGCGCTGGGTCGACCGGTTCGGCCGAAAGCCGATGATCATTATCGGCCTGTTTATTTTCAGTTTCTCGGAGTTTTTGTTCGGGATCGGCAAAACGGTTGAAGTGCTGTTCGTATCACGGGTATTAGGCGGTGTGAGTGCGGCATTCATCATGCCGGCAGTTACTGCGTTTATCGCGGATATCACGACCACAAGCACGCGTCCGAAGGCACTGGGCTATATGTCCGCTGCGATTTCAACTGGTTTTATCATTGGACCGGGGATCGGCGGCTTCTTGGCGGAAATCGGCACACGGCTTCCCTTCTTCTTTGCGGCCGGGTTCGGCTTGCTTGCGGCGATTTTGTCGCTGATTATTTTAAAAGAACCGGAACGCAGCTACAAAGTGGAAGAACAGATCATACAAGCTACCGGGTTCCGCCGCATTCTTTCGCCAATGTATTTTATCGCTTTTATGGTCATTCTCATCTCGTCTTTCGGACTGGCTTCGTTTGAATCGCTGTTTGCACTTTTTGTGGACCACAAATTCGGCTTTACGGCAAAAGACATCGCCATTGTCATTTCGCTTGGGGCGATTGTCGGGGTCATTGTCCAAGTCGGCTTGTTTGACCGGCTGACTCAATGGATCGGCGAAATTGCTTTGATCCGCTACAGCTTGATCGTCTCTACCGCTCTTGTCTTGGTGTTGACGTATGTAACGGGCTATTGGTCGATTTTAGTGGTGACGATGACGGTGTTTGTCGGTTTTGACTTGATGCGCCCGGCTGTTACGACATATTTATCGAAAATCGCAGGAGACGAGCAAGGATTTGTCGGCGGCATGAACTCGATGTTTACGAGCATCGGCAACATCATCGGCCCAATCATCGGCGGCATTTTGTTCGACATTGATTTGAATTACCCGTTCTATTTTGCGACAGTCGTGCTGGCAATTGGAATCGCGTTGACGTTTGCTTGGAAATCTCCTTTAGAATCAACTATAAAGGCATAATAAAAAACCGCTCACTGCTTCTTTTATAGAAGCAGTGAGCGGTTTTGCATTTTCAATTCTTAAAGGAAGATCCCGACGATGGTTCCGGTCATAACCGATCCCATTGTAGCAACGAACAATACTTTCAAACCGACTTTCGCCAATTCGCTGGCTTTTTCTTGGTTTAAGGCTTGAACCGTCCCCAAAATAATTCCGATTGACGAAAAGTTTGCAAAAGAGATCAAGAAAGCCGAAACAATACCGACTGTTTTCGCAGATAGATCCGGCATTATTTTTACGAAATCAAGCATAGCTACAAATTCGTTGGCAGCCACTTTTGTTCCCATGATGGAACCGGCTCTAACGATTTCAGATGTTGGAATCCCCATGATAAATGCGACCGGTGCAAAGATATACCCGACGATTTCCTGGAACGTCAACCCAACGGTATTGCTTAAGATATAGTTGACCATGGCCAGCAAACCAATGTATGTAATCAGCATAGCGCCAACAATCAAAGCCGTTTTTCCGCCGATCAAAGCTCCGTTGCCGATTGCTTCAAACAAAGACTTTTCAGGAATCATTTCTTTGATGTCGATATCATCATCGTCCTCATTCGTTACTGGTGCTACAATGGACGCAAGAATTAATCCAGAAAATACGTTAATAGGCAATGCCACTAGAACAAATTCAGCTGGAATCAGCTGCATGTAAGCGCCGAGAATTGAACATGATACCGCTACCAAAGAAGATGTAACGACAATAAACAAGCGGTTTGGAGATAATTTGTGCAAATATGATTTTACGGAAAGAATCGCTGTCGTGTCTCCAAATACCATGGAGTTGACCGCAACAAATGACTCAACTTTCGGCAATCCTGTAATTTTTGCTACTGCTCCGCCGATGTATTTAATGGCCAGCGGCAAAATGCGCGTATACGTCAAGATGGAAAGCAACGCAGAAACGAAGACGATCATCATGAGCACATTGATGAAAAAGTAATCTTTTCCTGCTAAGTCCCCAAAAACAAAGGCAATCCCTTCATTCCCAAAAGACAAAACTTTGTTAAAGAGATCCACAACTTTTTGCAATACCTTTTTACCGATAGACGTATTGAGCATAAACCAAGCTAAGAAAAATTGAACCGCCATCATTATGACGACTGCGCGGTAATTGATGTTTTTCTTATCGTTTGACATCGCCCAAGAGATCCCTATCAGCAACAAGATTCCGATAATTCCAATTAGAACTGCCATTTCATTTTAACTCCAAACTATTAGAATTTTTTCAACCGGTAAACCCAGGCTAAATTTGTTTGAACTTCCTTGCGCCTTATACCTATTACGTAAAATCGCTTTCATTATCACAAAATAACAATGCACTAGATGAGTTTAATAGATTTAACCCAAAAAGTAAATAATTTAAACCTTTCTGCAGATAAATTTATCAACTTAAATTATTTTGATATAATTAAATATATACGCTATTCCTTCTTTTCAGAAAGATAGGAATGTTTTTTATAATTCACTTCCATAAATGGAGTTTTTTCAATACTATAGATAGAAATAGATTCAAAAATCTTCTATTTGCACCAGTTAATGGCTAGGAATACTTTTTCCCTTCGGCCGATGGTTTTCATTAGCTTATTCGAAAATACGTCTGAACCGTTTTTCTTATTCGGGATTATTAGTCTCCACGGTCTTTCAAAAAAGAAATTAAAGGATCGGAGTAGTTTTGCTAGGAGAAATAAAGCAAAATGCGTCAGCACTGCATGAATAGCATTGCCGTAATTGCGCAAAAGCTGTAGCTAAAACAAAAAAAGGGCCAATCCGGCTATTGGACGCCCTTTTTGAAAAATAGTTTTACTCTTTCAGACCATAATGCAGCAATACATTTCCGGAGCTAAACGCCTGAATGTTTAAAAGTGTCAGTCCGAATTGCTGTGTATCTTTGAACAACTGCTTGCCTGTTCCGGCAACAACCGGAGTGACAATAAAGAAATATTCGTCGATCAATCTATGGTCGGCGAGCTGTTGAACGATGGAACCACTGCCAAGGATGAGAATATCAGATCCTTCTTCTTTTTTCAGGTTCTTCACCACATTGAGTAAATCTCCATCATAGAATAAGGAATTCTCCCAATCGGATTTTCTCAATTTCGTTGAAAAGGTAATTTTGGTCATCTCAGTCAACTCTTCCGCAATAGCAATTAATTGCTCGGGCGCATTCGGATCGTTTTTAATCGGCACCCAGCTTTTTTCAAATAGACGGAAAGTTTCTGCACCTAACAAGAGCGTATCGGCACGGCTGTCATGGGCGCGGACTGCAAGATCGACTTCGGGATCTTGCACAAACCAATCCATTCCATTTGCCGCTTCATTTAAGCTGGCAAAATAACCGTCGAGCGATACCCGGTTTAGCATTTTAATCTTTCTCATTTGAACTCCTCCTAATATTAGTAGGAACCTGCAACTATAAAATGCCTTTCAAGACTCTTTACTTCTGATTTAATCTTAAAAACTGGTAAAATGCCAAATCTATCATATTTTTGATTTACAAATAAATATATATTAAACCTTCTCTATTGCACTGTCCACATCGTACTTTTCCCTTATTTTTTTGAAAAAAGCAGGAATAATGGAAATAAAGAAGAATGGTTAAAACAGGAAAATAACTGTGGATAGGAGCCCACCCCAAATGATCGAAACGAGAGAAATTCACGCGGAACTGACCTATATCATCCGGCACACCGTCTTGCGTCCCCACCAGATTCTTGACGATTGCAAATACGATACCGATTACAAAGAACACAGTTTCCATGTCGGGGCATTCTATCATAATAAATTAATTAGCGTCGCTTCTTTTTGCAGGGAAAAGAACCCCGATTTCCCGTCAACTCTCCAATACCGCCTTAGAGCAATGGCAACGTTGAGCGATTTTACAAACCTCGGGGCAGGAAGTGCCGCAGTAGCTTTTGCTGAAAGCATCATTCGAAACCGCGGCGCTGATTTGCTGTGGTGTAAAGGCCGAACGACCGTTCAGGACTACTACTCCAAACTGGGGTTCTTGCCCCACGGAGAAGTGTTCGACTACCCGCCTATCGGACCGCACATTGTTATGTATAAGCGGCTAAAACAATAATTCCAATCTATATAAGTTGAACTAATGATGCCCACTTGTCGATATTCCGCAAAACTGCTCCATATCTGCTAGCAGTAATAGAGTGATCCTGCTGGTCATCTCTTCTATATAAGTTGAACTAATGATTCTCACTTGTCGATATTCCGCAAACCAGCTGCGCTTGCCGCGGGCTCGCGCCGAACTAACTCGGGCTTTTTGCCCGAGTGGATTTCGGCACTTCGCTATCCCGCAGGCGTCTCCGCTGGTGTGCTCCATATCTTCTAGCCTGCTAGCAGTAAAACAGCAATTCTACAACTAGTCTCTCATAGTAGTAAGAAATCTCTTAGCTTCGGCGCGTCCACGGGCTAGGCAGGGAATTGCCACAAAGGGAGTGTGGGGCAGTTACTTTGTCACGAAGCTAGCGCAGCGATGCAGAGACAGGAGTACTACTCGCTACATAAATCGCGTAGAGCCATGGCCAAAGCGACCGAAGCGGTAGATGAAATGACGATTCTTAAGTTCAACTTAGTATAAGCAAAATCAAAAAGCCGAAAAGACACTCAACCCGTCTTTTCGGCTTTACGTATTCAGGCGTTCCACTTTTCACACGATTGTCTGCTGATGCTTAACTGCCTGTTCATGCTGAAGCAGCCATTCTTTCCGGCTCAAACTTCCCGCGTAGCCCGTCAATTTGCCGTTGGAGCCGATGACGCGGTGGCACGGAACAATGATGCTGATTTTGTTCTTGCTGTTCGCGTTTCCGACAGCCCTGACCGCTTTAGGAGACCCGACAGCATCGGCAACCTCTCGGTACGAAGCGGTTTCGGCATAGCGGATATTCTTCAAGGCTTGCCAAACTTTCCACTGAAATTCCGTCCCTTCGGAGATGAGCGGAACAGTAAAGTGCATGCGTTCTCCTTTGAAATATTCGGTCAGTTCTTTCAGGCAATCCATCAACACTTGCGGCGTCTCGGGTCCTGGCAGGTGAACGAGTACGTCTTCTTCTTTGAATAAAACCGAAGAAATCCCGTCAGGCGTCCCAATGATTTCGACGGCGCCAATCGGCGATTGAAAATCTAAATAATACAATTCACTCATATAACGTCCTCCACAGGTAAAAGGCGGCATAAGCCTGCCACCCATTCCATTTTTTTGATAAGGCTTCAACTTCCGACAAGGCAGGTTTATGTTCCCGCTCCAACAGTTTTTTCAACGCGTTGTGCAGCCCGACATCTACTAACGGGAAAGCCGATGGCACGTGCAGACAGCGCATCATTGCATAGTTGGCCGTCCACGGCCCAATTCCGCGAATGGCCGTTAATGCCTGTTCCACTTTCTGTTCATCCTTTTCGCGCATAAGCGCTTGTTTCGAAAGGTCCCCATTCGCCATTGCTCGTGCAATTCCGATGATATATTCGGCTTTTTTTGCAGTAAATTGCAGCTGGCGCAACTCATCCACTTCAATTTCGGCAATTTTTTCACATGTTGGAAATGCCCAATGTGTTTCCCCGTCTACCACAAACGATTCCCCAAAATTTTCGACAAACCGTTTTTTCATTGTATAAGCGAACGCCAAGTTGATTTGCTGGCCCATCACCGCCCAGCTCAATACTTCAAACAAATCCGGAATGCACAGCAGCCTTAGCCCATAATGCTTCTTAACGAGTTCATGCAGAATGGGATCTTGTGCGGCCATTTCATAGAATGGCAATAAATCCGTTTGCAGATCAAACCACTCCTCGACAAAGGCTTGCACTGCGCTAATTCCCCCACTCGAAGGAGTACCCGTCAGAAACTCGATACGAAGAGCACATTCGGCATGGGCAATTTCAATAAAAATCATTTCGCCTTCATGAACGAGCAGTTTTCTTATGTGCTTATTTCGAATTCCATACAAATTTTCTAAAGGGGATCGCTCCAAGACCACTAGGCATTCTTCGAAATTAAATTCAGCGGGCACTCGCAACGTTAAGATAGGCTCTTCAGTTTTCATGTTCACACTGGAATTCCTCATTCTTTTTTCTGTATTCGCTTGGCGAAAAGTTTTTCAGTTGCCGAAACGCTTTGTAGAAATGAGAAGGACTTTGAAAGCCTGCTTCAAAACAGATTTCAAGATTGGTTTTATTTGTCTTCTTCAATAAATTTGCCGCCTTGTCGATCCGCACTTTTTCAAGATACGTCCGAGGCGTCTCCCCCGTTTCTTGTTTGAATAGCCGATTCAAATAAGAAGGGCTCATCCCTATTTGTCCGCTCAACTTTTCTAAACTTAGTTTCGCTCTGTAATTCTCCAGCAAAAACGAAATCACCTTTCGCGTGAATTCGCTGTTGGGCGAAAGCTCCACTTCCGGCTGGCATCTTTTGCAAGCACGATAGCCCCGGCTTTCAGCTTCTTGAAGCGTTGCATAAAATTCAACGTTTTGCTTTTTCGGTTTTCGAGATCTGCAAGAAGGGCGGCAATAAATGCCGGTCGTTTTGACGGCCGTAAAAAACAAACCGTCGTATTTCCGGTCGCAAGCGATGATTTTTTCCCACATTTCTTTAAAGGAAAACGATTTTTCTTTTACCATTACCTTCACTCCTCTCGAGCGAGTTGCTGATCCAACTCCACTGAACCTGGTTGCTCATTGTTTTATGCACTTGCTCGCTGACACTCGGCGCGGCACCTGGCTATATCGATGGATTATGCGAACTTCGCTTGCTTTTCAGCCGAAGCTTTCAAGCTTATTCCTGCTTCCTCTTTCCACTGTCTTAAGTCTATTGTATAGGATGGGTGCTGAATCTTTTGCATAATCTGGTTCAATTTGCCGCTTCACCTTATTCTATCAACCAGCAGCTTCTAATTCGTCCTCGATTTTGTGCTTATGGTCTATTTATTCATAAAGCAGCAATAGCGATTCAAACACGTATATGCACAACACAAAAAAGATGGTTGGGTCAGTTGATTCAAGGCGACATCCAACGAAAAGAACGTCCGCAAAGAATTTTCCATTCTTTGCGGACGTTCCGGCTTTATTAAAATTATGATTGCACATTTTTTAAACGTTTTTTTGTTTGAGTGTTGACCAATTGAAAGGCATCGATGTTTATAATACCGGCTACTAGACGCCAACCAGTTCCTCAAGCTTTCGCATAGCGAGCGCCACTTGATCCGCATGGACTTTTCCAGCCGCCAAAACATGAATCGTTTCATTTTCACGCGTCGACTGGACAGCAATTCCCTCGATCCATTCGTCCGGTATTCCCAATTCTTTGAGTGATACCGGCAATCCTATTTTTTTGTAAAAGGCTATGACCCGCTCCGCTTCGCTTGGTTTATTCTCCAGCAATAGCTGCACCAGAACGCCATACGCCACCTTGTCTCCATGCAACGCTTGGTGCGACTCGGGTGAAATCGTCATGCCGTTGTGGATGGCATGCGCGCCAGCGACCCGGCCGTATTTGTCGCCGAAACCCCCGACCATCCCTCCCAGCATAATGATCGTTTCAGCCACGTTGATAAACGCTTCGGACAAGATGCCCTGTTCAGCGTCGGCAATTGCCGTTTCCGCATTCAAAAACATTTCGTCGGCACAAAGTTTTGCTGTATAATGGGCAACCTTCAAGGCTATCGGCGGATTTTCAAAGCGGCTGATTTGGACGTCCGCTTCGTACCATTTAGCAAGCGTATCGCCGATGCCCGCAATAAATAATGCTGTAGGTGCATTCAGCAATACACGCGGTTCGACCAGCAGCAAATCGAGGGCCCCAGGATAAACAGTGAAATGGGTCATCACGCCTTCTTCTGAGTAGATGACGCTGAGCGGCGTCCACGGCGCACAATTAGAGGCGAGCGTCGGAATCAGCACCGACTTGATGCTGGCCTCAAAGGCCACGCCTTTGGCAATATCGAGCACTTTGCCTCCGCCTGCGCCGATAATGGCGTCGACCCCTAAAGCGTTCGCAATGTTAGAGACGCGTTTGATTTCGGCCAGGGAACTTTCACCGTTGTATCGGTCAAACGCCAGTTCAATCGTTTCTAGCTGCGGAAAATACGGCTGCAGCGCTTCCCAGGACTTCTTCCCTGTCAGCAGCAGCGCTTTTCGGATTCCTCTGGCAGCCAGTTTTTCTTCTAGGTTTTGTAGTATACCTGCACCGCAACTATACTCAGCCGGTGCGCCTTTGACGATAATTTCTTCCATCAAACCCCTACTTCCTTACCGATTTTCCATCCACTCCGGTTTTCCGAAGCCTTCAAAATCTTTGTCGATCAGTTCTTCAAATTCGGGCGACTCGACGATTTCCAGCAAATCTTTTGACAGCTGCGTATCTTTGTTTTTCGTCGTTACAGCCACCACGTTGCGGTACTCATCCGGCATATCTTCAAGAACAAGGGCATCCAACAGATTCATGTCTGCCGCTAAAGCAAAGTTTCCTGGTACAGCGGCCAAGTCCGAACTTTCAACCGCGCGCGGCAAGCCGCCTGCTTCGATTGGCTGGAACACCAAGTTTTTCGTGTTTTCTTGAATGTCTTTTTCCGATACCGTCAATTCTTCTGCAGCTGGATTCAGTTTGATCAAGCCGTTGTCCTGTAGGATGAGGAACGTCCGCGCCGCATTCACCGGATCGTTCGGAATCGCAATCGTCGCGCCGTCTTTTATGCTTTCAATGGAATCGTACTCATTCGAATAAATTCCCATTGGCGCTGTCGGAACCGTCTGTAATCCCGTCAGCTCCATGTCGTTTTCTTTTGAAAAGTTTTCCAAGTAGACCGTATGCTGGAATAAATTGGCGTCGATGTCGCCGTTGTTCAACGCGTTATTCGGTTGGATATAATCGCTGAATTCGGTAATTTCAACCGTGTAGCCTTTTGCTTCAAGCGCCGGTTTGAACGCTTTGTTCAACATATCGCTGTAAGGCCCTGCCGTTCCGCCGAGTTTCGCCGTTTTGCTGTCAGCGTTCGATTCTTCTCCTCCACACGCAGCTAAAATCATAGTCAATACAAGTAAAATAGTGGGCAATAAAACTTTTTTCATGTGTCTTCTCTCCTTTTGCTATCGTTTATCTATTGCTTTAGACGCCCAATCCCCAAATTGCTGCAGGATTTGGACGAGAACAATCAAAATGATGACGGTGACGATCATGATGGTGTTGTCGTAGCGGTAGTAGCCGAAACGGATGGCCAAGTCACCAATCCCCCCGCCTCCGACTACCCCTGCCATTGCCGAGTAGGCGACAAGCGAAATGATCGTAATGGTGACGCCTTGAATGATGCCCGGTTTTGCTTCCGGCAACAAGACGTCTTTGATGATCATCCAAGGCGTGGCACCCACCGCTACAGCCGCTTCGATCACGCCTTTATCGATTTCGCGCAGCGACGTTTCAACCATGCGGGCAAAAAACGGAATGGCTGCGACGGACAGCGAGACGCTTGCTGCTGCCGGACCAATCGTTGAATCGACCAGCAGCTTCGTCAACGGAATGAGCGCAACGAGTAATATGATGAACGGAATCGATCGCACCATATTGACGATAAAGCCGAGGACGGATTTGACGAAACGGTTTTCCAAAAACAAGCCTTTGTCAGTTACAAAAAGAACGATGCCGAGCGGCAGCCCGGCCACAATGGCAATTGCGAGCGAGACGCCGATCATGTAAAGCGTTTCGCCGAATGCTTTTGAAATATCCGGCCATAATTCCATCATGTGCTGAAAATCAAACCCCATTGCCGATCACCTCCACTTTTGCGCC